>NZ_JBICVJ010000004.1:0-8019 GCF_043198895.1 Streptomyces sp. NPDC048696
GCGGGAAGTTGTCGTCTGCGGACCGTGCCGGGTTGCTCGCGCAGTTCCCCGCGCCCCTTAGATGGGCCCTTCGGGCCCTCCTTTAGGGGCGCGGGGAACTGCGCGAGCAAGCCTCCACCCACCCGCAGACGAATGAACGCGTCAGGCCTTCGGGGACGCCTGCTGGACTACCTCGAAGGACCACAGCGTGGAACCCGTCGCGGCGGGCTTGGCGCCGTTACCGGCGCCGCCGCCGTGCGAACCCCTCATCGTCGTCGACATCCACTTCTCGAAGTCCGCCTCGCTGCGCCAGCGCGTGTACACGAGGTACTGGTCGGTGCCCTCGACCGGGCGCAGGAGTTCGAACCACTCGAAACCGTCGGAGTTCTCGACCGCCCCGGCCCGCGCGGCGAACCGCTGCTCAAGGACCTCGCGCTGCTCGCTCGGGACCGTCAGGACGTTGATCTTCACAATGCTCATGCACCGCACGATACGGCGGCAGCCGGTGCGTCGCGGATTCCGGCAAACGTGATTTCGGTCGAAACACCGATGACAGTCAGGCGAAATAGGGGTTGCCTGAGTCTTCTCATCGGGGTGGTGCGAGGCTCTAAGGATGCCGCCCCGGAGCCGGGGGCGGCCGGGTACGCGACCAGGAGGTTCGGCGGGGCGTGGCGAATGCGGAGCACGGCCGACGCGGAAGCACGGTGGACACGGGGTCCGCCGACACCAGGATGAGCATGGCCCGTGTGGTCCTGTGGCTGGTCGCCGCAGTGCTCGCGATACGGCAGATGGCACACGTGCTGCGGCTTCCACCGGGTCAACGGCTCACCGACCTGGAGACCTGGACCGGCGTCAACAGCGTCGACGGTGTCAATGGCGTCAATGGCGTCTTACATGTGAAGGGCTCGCTCTACGACAAGGAGCATTTCACCGGCACCCCGTTCGCCGGGTTGGTGCTCAAGCCCCTGACCCACTCCGCCGAGCAGGCGCTCGGCGTCGCCTGGACGTTCTCGACCCTGCTGCTCGTCGCCGTGATCGGCGTGATCGTCGCCCGCGCGCTGCCGGGACCGATCTCGCGGCGCAGTTCGCTGCTCGCCGCGCCCGTCGCCATCAGCCTGTTGATGGTCTCGCTGCCCGTCCGCAACGCCCTCACCACCGGCCAGACCAGCATCATCCCCGTACTTCTCGTCCTGCTCGGCTGTTTCGCCGTACGAGGGGAACGCGGTTCCGGGGCGCTCATCGGCATCGGCGCGGCCCTCCAGCCGACCGTGCTGCTCTTCGTGCCGCTGCTCTGGCTCACCGGGCGCAGACGCGCGGCCGTCACCACCGCCGGGACCTTCGCCGCCGCCACCGCCCTGACCTGGGCGCTCATGCCGCACGACTCCTGGACGTACTGGGTCCACCATGTGGCGGGCGCGGGGCTCGGCGCGCGCGCCGACAGCCTCGCCAACCAGTCGCTGCACGGCGCCCTGCTCCGGCTCGGCCTGGAAGGGCCGCTGGAGATCGCGCTCTTCCTGGTGCTCGCCGCCGCTGTCATCTTCCTCGGGCTGCGCCGCGCCGTCCGCTACGCGCGCGACGGCCAACTCCTGCTCGCCGTCGCCCTCACCGGATGCGTCGCCGTCGCCGTCTCGCCCACCGCCTGGCAGCACCAACTGCTCTGGGTGCTGCTCGCGATGGTCGGCCGGGCCGGGACCAAGGTCCGCGACCGGCTGGTGTGGCCCGCCGTGGTCGTCCTCGTCATGACGCTGCCGGGCACGGTCCTGCTGCCCAACATGGCGGCGATGTACCCGATACGTGACAACGTTCCCCTCCTCACAGCGCTCGTCACCGCGTGCGCCGTCCCGTTCCTGCCGCGCACCTCCGAGCACTTCCGCGCGCCGGTCCCCACGAAGTACGGGACGTCGGCCCCGGCGCGCTGGGCCCGGATACCACTGCTCCCCTTCTGGCGCCGGGTCCTGAGCCGCCCGAACCTGCTGTTGGAACTGCTGGCCATCCGCGTCGGCTACTCCGCGTACTCGCACATCCGCCTCGCCGCGAGCGCCGGGCGCGAGACGGCACAGGCGCACGGCCGGACCGTCGTGTCGATCGAGCGCGCGCTCCACATCGACATCGAGCACTGGGCCAACCACTCGATCCAGCACGCGAAATGGCTGCTGTCGTTCTTCAACTTCTACTACGAGACGTTCCACTTCATCATCCCGCTGACGGTCCTGGGCGTGCTGTACGTGCGCCGCCCGGCGGACTACCGCTGGGCGCGTTCGGCCCTCGGCTTCGCGACGCTGCTCGGCCTGGTCGGCTTCTGGTTCTTCCCGCTGGCGCCGCCGCGCCTGATGCCGGGCATGGGCTTCATCGACACCGTGCACGGCCCGCAGGACCTGGCCAACCCGGACTACGGCCCGCTGACGCAGGTGACCAACCAGTACGCGGCGATGCCGAGCCTGCACTTCGGCTGGTCGCTGTGGTGCGGCATCGTGATCGCGGTGGTGGCCCCGAAGCTCTGGATGAAGGCACTCGGCATGCTCCACCCCCTCTTCACGGTCTGCGCGATCATCGCCACCGCCAACCATTGGGTGCTGGACGCGATCGGCGGCGCGACGGTCGTCGGCGCGGGCTTCGGCCTCGTATATGTACTGGCCGGGCCGCGCGGGATTCAGCTGCCGGACCTGCCGGGGCCCAGGGCCGCGACATGGGGAGGCAAGTCGATGCCGGCGGGCAGAGCCGGGTCGGGCTCCGGCGCGTCGAAGTAGCTCCGCATCGGTATCACCCCGGCCCACAGCCCGAGTTCACCGTCCGGCCCGTCCCCGTCCTGGGGCGGGCCGGACGCGGTCTTGACGGACGCCTCGTCGAGGGCGAGGGCCAGCAGCGAAGTGGCCGCGAGCTCCTTGCGGTTGGGTCGGCGCGCGTACTCCCACTGCCCCGGCGCGCACTGCTCGGTCACGACCCGCAGCCCGTGCAGCAGCTCGTCCCCGTCATCGATCAGCCGGGGCACGGCGTACACCATGGCGCTGCGGTAGTTGACCCCGTGCTCGAAGACGGACCGGGCGAGGACGAGCCCGTCGATGTGCGTCACGGTGACGCAGACGGTGGTCTCCGGCGCCTGTACGAGGCTGCGGCTGGCCACGGACCCATGGACGTACAGCGTCCGGGTGCCGAAGTCGACCCCGTACACGGTTGGCACGACCATCGGCACCCCGTCGACCACCACACCGAGATGGCAGACGAACCCGGCGCGGAGTACCGCGTCGAGATCGGCGACACGGGTACTGCCCTGCTCCCGCAGCCGCCGATGCCGGGTGCGCTCGGTGACCGCAAGGTGCTGATTCTGTTTCTGCTTGCTCATTCCCCCACCGATCCAGTTGAGATCATGTTCGATCTCAACTGTTTCAGTCGTAACGGGGATCATCAAGGTCTACGTCGGAGGGAGCGGCCGGGGCCGGAGTCCGGGGTGCGGAGGCGGACGCGGACGTGGCCGTGCCGCACTCGAACCAGATGGTCTTGCCGGTCTTCGTCAACCCCGGTGAGACGCCCCACTTGTCGACGACCGCGTCGAGCAGGACGAGGCCCCGGCCCGACTCGTCGTCGTCCGAGGCGGTGCGGGGGAGGGGGAGTTGCGGGAAGCCGTCCGACACCTCGGCCCGTACGCCGTGGGGCTGCCTTCTGAGCTTCAACACGCAGTAGCGGTCGGGCACATGGCGCACCACGTTCGCGAGCAGTTCGGTCACGGCGAGCTCCGCCGCCTCCGACACCTCGGACATGGCCCACTGGTCCAGGTGGGTACGGACGATCCTGCGTACATGGCGGGCGGAGTGCGCGCCGACCGTGAAGCGCATGCCGTACTGGGAATTGTCGTTCACGGTACGAGCGTGCCGCGTGATGGCTACGCTCGGCTACGGAACGAATGCAACCCGCTTGGAAGTAAGCGGAGTTGAGCCCGAGGGGGTACCCGCCGTGGTCCACATCAACGTCCTCGACCCGAGCGCGTCGCCGCTCGACTACTACGGATACGAGCTGCGCCGCTACCGCGAGGCGGTCGGGCTCACCCAGAAGCAACTGGGCGCGATCATCTCGTACACCGGCTCGCTCATCGGCCAGATCGAGACGGCACGGAAGCTGCCGACGGCGGACTTCAGCGAGCGTGCGGACATCGCGCTGGGGACCGGTGGATTGCTGTCCCGGCTGCTGCCGCTGGTGCTGCGGAGCCAGCTTCCGGCGTGGTTTCAGCAGGTTGCGGAGCTGGAGTCGCGGGCGATCGAGATCTATACCTTCCAGACGCATATGGTGCACGGGCTGCTCCAGACCAAGGGGTACGCACGTGCGGTGCTCGGTGCCGTGGACGCCGCCAAGCTAGACGACCGGACGACGGTCCGGCTCGCTCGGCAGCGGATCCTGGAGAAGGAGAAGCTTCCGGTGCTGTGGGCGATCCTGGGCGAGGCGGCGTTGCGCCAGGGCATCGGCGGGGCGGAGGTCATGCGTGGCCAACTGGCTCGCCTGTTGAGTTACGAGAACAACCCGAGCGTGAATATCCAGGTGTTGCCGTTCTCGGTTGGGGCGCATGCTGGATTGCAGGGATCGTTCAACCTGTACCGCTTTTTGGACGATTCGCCGATCGTCTACACCGAGGGGTATGGGACCGCGCATCCCACGGCTAATCCGGATGTCGTCAGGAACTGTTCCCTCTATTACGATCACCTGCAGGCGGCTGCCCTGTCCCTCCGGGACTCGGCAGAGCTGATCCGTCGGGTGATGGAGGAATGCTATGGGGAACAGCAACTCTCGGCTGGCGGAGGCCCGTTGGCGTAAATCCAGCTACAGCGGCAACATGGGTGGCGACTGCGTCGAGTGCGCAACCCTCCACGGCGCCGCCTGGCGTAAGTCCTCGCACAGCGGCGACCAGGGCGGTGAATGCGTAGAGTGCGCCACCCTCCACGGCGCCGCCTGGCGTAAGTCAAGCCACAGCAGCGACCAGGGCGGCGAATGCATACAGATCGCCGACCTCCCCCACGCCGTAGCCGTCCGTGACTCCAAGAATCCGGACGGCCCGGCCATCATGTTCACTCCCGCCGCGTTCGGCGCCTTCGTGCGGTCCGTTACGGCGTGACCTGAAGTTCCTTGATGCCGTTCAGCCATGCCGAGCGCAGGCGGCGCGGGTCGCCCGCAAGCGTCAGGTTCGGGAGGGCGTCGGCGATGGCGTTGAAGATCAGGTTGATTTCGAGGACCGCCAGCGACTTGCCGAGGCAGAAGTGCGGACCTCCGCCGCCGAAGCCGAGGTGCGGGTTCGGGTCGCGGAGGATGTCGAACTTCTCGGGCTCGTCGAAGAGTTCGGGGTCGTTGTTCGCCGATGAGTAGAAGAGGCCGACCCGGTCGCCCGCCTTGATCTTCTGGCCGCCCAGCTCCGTGTCCTGCGTCGCCGTACGCTGGAAGGACACCACCGGGGTCGCCCAGCGCACGATCTCCTCGGCCGCCGTCTCGGGGCGTTCGCGTTTGTAGAGTTCCCATTGGTCGGGGTGGGTGAGGAACGCGTGCATGCCATGGCTGATCGCGTTGCGGGTCGTCTCGTTGCCCGCGACGGCGAGCAGGATGACGAAGAAGCCGAACTCGTCGGCCAGCAGGTTGCCTTCGCCCTCCGCCGCGACCAGCGTCGACACGATGTCCTTCGCGGGGCGCTCCTTGCGGGCGGCCGCGAGGTTCATCGCGTACGACACGATCTCCATCGCCGCCTCGGCGCCGATCTCCTCGGTGATGGCGTACTCGGGATCGTCGTACGCCGCCATCTTGTTGGACCAGCCGAAGATCTTCGTACGGTCCTCCTGCGGGACGCCGATGAGTTCGGCGATGGCCTGGAGCGGGAGTTCCACGGCGATGTTGGTGACGAAGTCGAAGGAGTCGCGGCCCTTCGAGGCGGCGAGGGCCGTGTCGACTATGCGGTGCGCGCGGTCGCGCAGGGCGCCTTCGAGTGAGCGGATCGCGCGCGGGGTGAAGCCGCGCTGGACGATCTGGCGGACCCGGGTGTGCTCCGGCGGGTCCATGTTCAGCATGATCAGCCGCTGGACCTCGATCTGGTCGCGGGTGATGTTCTGGTTGAAGCGTATGACGGCCGTGTTGGTGGTGGAGGAGAACAACTCCGGGTGCGTGGAGACGTATTTGACGTCGGCGTGCCGTGTCACCACCCAGTAGCCGTCGTCGCCGAAGCCGGCGAGGCCGTGCGGCTGCGGGCACCACAGGACCGGGGCCGTCTGCCGGGCCTCGGCGAACTCCGGGTACGGGACGCGGGCCTGGAGGAGGTCGGGGTCGGTGAAGTCGAATCCCTCGGGAAGGTGGGGGCAGCGCATCGGCAACTCCATGTGTGAGTCTGACGAAGACAAGTCCGTGTCTGTCCGTGTCTGACGACCCATCAGAATTTGACTGAAAGGTAGTAACGGGTTCTACAAGTCGCAAGGGGCGGTGCGGGATCCGTTGCGGGCGCGCGAGCGCGTGTGAGCGCGTGCGGTGCGTGCACAACCCTTGCGTACCGGGGGTAAGTCTCACCAGACTGCACTCAGAACTAGAACGCGTACTAGTTCATTCGCTGTGGCGGCTCCGGGAGGCCCCCGGCGACTGTGCGAGGAGTCTGCGCAAGGAATCTGTGCGAGGAGAGGACGAGCTCATGGCCGCGGAACCCGTCATCGTCGAAGCCGTACGCACACCGATCGGCAAGCGCGGGGGCGCGCTCGCCAATCTCCATCCCGCCTATCTGCTGGGCGAGACCTACCGTGAACTGCTCGGCCGTACCGGGATCCACGCCGACTGCGTCGAGCAGATCGTCGGCGGTACGGTCACCCACGCCGGCGAGCAGTCGATGAACCCCGCGCGCAACGCGTGGCTGGCGATGGGGCTGCCGTACGAGACGGCGGCGACCACCGTGGACTGCCAGTGCGGGTCGTCGCAGCAGGCCAGCCATATGGTCGCGAACATGATCGCGGCGGGGGTCGTGGACATCGGGATCAGCTGCGGCGTCGAGGCCATGTCGCGCGTACCGCTCGGGTCGGGGTCCAAGCACGGGCCGGGGAAGCCCTTCCCGGACGAGTGGAACGTGGATCTGCCCAACCAGTTCGAGGCGGCCGAGCGGATCGCGCGGCACCGGGGGCTGACGCGGGAGCGCGTCGACTCGCTCGGGCTGCGGTCGCAGGAGCGGGCGGCGGTCGCGTGGGGCGAGGAGCGCTTCAAGCGGGAGACGTTCGCGGTGCAGGTGCCGACGACCGAGGAGGAGCAGGCGGCCGGGCAGGGCATGTGGCGGCTCGTCGACCGGGACGAGGGGTTGCGGGACACGAGCGCGGAGGCGCTGGCCCGGCTGAAGCCCGTCATGCCGACGGCGGTGCACACGGCCGGGAACTCGTCGCAGATCTCGGACGGTGCGGCCGCGATCATGTGGGCGTCCAAACGGATGGCGCGGGCGCTGAAGCTGCGGCCCCGGGCGCGGATCGTGGCCCAGGCGCTGGTGGGGGCCGACCCGCACTTCCATCTCGACGGGCCGATCGACGCGACGCGGGCCGTGCTCGGCAAGGCGGGGATGTCGCTGCGGGACATCGACCTCGTCGAGATCAACGAGGCGTTCGCGTCCGTGGTGCTGTCCTGGGCGCAGGTCTTCGACCAGGACCTGGAGAAGGTGAACGTCAACGGGGGCGCGATCGCCCTCGGGCATCCGGTGGGGGCGACGGGGGCGCGGCTTCTCACGACGGCGCTGCATGAACTGGAGCGGCGGGATCGGGAGTTCGCGTTGGTGACTATGTGTGCGGGGGGTGCGCTCGCTACGGCGACGATCCTCCAGCGCTTGTAGGTGGTCTCCCGGGGGCTACGCCCCCGGACCCCTTCGCGGGGCCTGCGGCCCCTGCACCCCGCTTCGGGGCTTCGCCCCGGGCCCCTGCGGGTGGGTGGGTACGCGGGGCTGCGCCCCTGCACCCCGCTTTCGTCTGCGGACCGTGCTGGGTTGCTCGCGCAGTTCCCACCGGCCCGCAGACGAACACGGCGAGCCGCACGGAGTGGGGCGGGGGAGGTCCGGCTGGT
>NZ_JBICVJ010000004.1:8029-566892 GCF_043198895.1 Streptomyces sp. NPDC048696
CGCAGTTCCCCGCGCCCCTTGGATGGGCCCTTCGGGCCCTCCTTTAGGGGCGCGGGGAACTGCGCGACCAGCCCCCACCGGCCCGCAGACGAACACGGCCACCCTCAAGCCTTGGCTCGGCTCAGTACCAGCTGTTCTGCTGCCAGAAGTTCCAGGCGGCGCACGGGCTGCCGTAGCGGGAGTTCATGTAGTCCAGGCCCCACGAGATCTGGGTCGCGGGGTTGGTCTGCCAGTCGGCGCCCTTGGTGGCCATCTTGGAGCCGGGCAGCGCCTGGACCAGGCCGTACGCACCGCTGGACGGGTTCGAGGCGTGGACGTTCCAGCCGGACTCGTGGTTCACGATGTTGCTGAAGCACTGGAACTGGGCCGCGCTCGGGATCATCTGCTTGGCCACGTCCTGGGCACCCGTCGGAGCGGCCTGGGCGGGAACGGCGGCCACCGCGACACCGGCGGCGGCGAGCAGTGTGGCAGCACCGGCGGCGATGGACTTCTTACGGGCGGCGAGACGAGCGGCGAACGACACAGAGCGACCTAACTTCGGGGACATGGGCGTCGCGGGCAGGCGGCAGCTCCTCAGAGCATGCGGATGCTCCTCGGGAGAAGCGGGGGTTCGTCCTGCCTGGGCTGCCGCGGCCCGGTGAAGGGCCAGGCGGTGCCCGGCGACTGGACCAGTTTTAGCGACCCGCGCACCCCGCCGCAACGACCCCTCTTACTAGTCGTCCTCGCACCGGGGGGCAGCACGGCCCGGGGAGGGCGAGGGGAGGACTTGCTGGTCAGGTGGGGTGTTTTGGGGCTTGTGTGGGGGGCGTAAAGAGTACTATTCCGGGTCGTATGTGACTAAGGTCCTGTGGGGGGCCTCACCCCGTGGGACCCCCCTCGGAACCCCTAAATGTGACCTGGGCCTCGAAGTTGGCGCGCCGGGTGGCCCTGCGCAGTGCCTTCAGCACGGTCGAGCCGAGTGCGAACGTGAGGACCGTCGTGAGCACCGCCCGGCCCAGGTCCCAGCCGAGCGAGGTGGTCGCGCAGTACGCCGCGAAGCGCAGCAGGTTCGCGGTGAGCGGGTCTCCGGGGTGGAAGGAGATTCCGGACGACATCCCGCCGATGTACGTCCAGCCCTGCAGGTTCATGACCGTGCCGTACGCGAACGACGCCACGAAGCCGTACGCGGCGAGCAGCGCCAGTTCCGCCCGGCCCCGGAGGCGGTGGCGCCCCGGCAGCAGGCCCGCGCCCATGGCGAACCAGCCCATCGCCAGCATCTGGAACGGCATCCAGGGGCCGACACCCCCGGTGAGCAGGGCGGACGCGAACATCGTCACCGCGCCGAGTACGAAACCGAAGCCCGGGCCGAGGACCCTGCCGCTCAGGACCATCAGGAAGAACATCGGCTCCAGGCCCGCCGTGCCCGCCCCCAGCGGGCGCAGCGCCGCGCCGACCGCCGCGAGGACGCCGAGCATCGCGACGGCCTTGGCGTCCATGCCGTTGTCCTCGTCCGCGATCGTGGCGACCACCACACCCACGAGGAGGGGCAGCAGCGCGGCGAAGAGCCAGGGGGCGTCCTGGGAGTGGGCGAGGCCGGAGTCCGCGTCGGCGAGCAGGGGCCAGCCGAAGGCGGCGATGCCTATGGCTGTGATGAGGGCGAGGGCCGTGGTTGCCCGGGGGCCGAGGCGTACTGCTGTGACCTGGCGGTCCTGGGCTCGCGAGTGGGGTGCGTCTGTCATGCTCGCGTCCGTCATGACAGTGCCCTTCTTACCTGCGACACCGTTAGCCACGGCTCCGGGGCCAGGATCTTCGCCACCTGGGGGGCGAAGGAAGGGGACGAGACCACTACGTCCGCCGTCGGGCCGTCCGCGACCACCTCGCCGTCGGCCAGGATCACCACCCGGTGGGCGATCTCGGCGGCCAGCTCCACGTCGTGGGTGGCCAGGATGATCGCGTGGCCCTCGGTCGCCAGCGTGCGCAGGACGTCGGCGAGGCGGGCCTTCGCCGCGTAGTCCAGGCCTCGGGTCGGCTCGTCGAGGAGGAGTAGCGGGGGGCGGCCCGTCAGGACGATCGCCAGCGCGAGCGCCAGGCGCTGGCCCTCGGAGAGGTCGCGGGGGTGGGTGTCGTCGGGGACGCCGGGGAGCAGGGCGGAGACCAGGTCGCGGCAGGTGCCGGGGGTTGCGGCGGCGTCCGCGTCGGCTGTCGCGCACTCGGCCGCGACCGTGTCCGCGTACAGCAGGTCGCGGGGTTCCTGGGGTACGAGGCCGACCTCGCGGATCAGGTCGCGCGGGGGTGTGCGGTGGGGGGTGTGGCCGTTCACCGTCACCGTGCCGGTGGTGGGCTCGATCATGCCGACGAGGGTGTTGAGGAGGGTGGATTTTCCTGCGCCGTTTCGGCCCATGAGGGCGACTGTTTCACCGGGGGTGACGGTGAGGTCTACGTGGCGTAGGGCCTCTATGCGGTCTCTGTGGACGCTGAGGCGGGTGACGGTGGTGGTGGGCGTGGCGCCCGGCGTTTGCTGTGTGCCTCGGCGCCGGAGGCGGCCCAGCGCGGCTCGGAGGCCGGTTTCCCGTGCGGGGCGGCTTTCCGGTGCGGGGCGGTCGGTGGGCACCCGGCCTTCGGCCGGGTTGGTGCTCCCACCCGCACCGCCCGTGCGAGGGGTTGCGACGGCGCGGGTCTCCCTGTGGGGCGCCTCCGCCGTCGGCGGCTGCGGGACGTGCGAGGAGAGAACGGCTCGGAGCTCTGCCGCCCTGCGGCGGGCGTCTCGGACCGAGAGAGGGATCGGGGTCCAGTTGGCCAGGTGGGCCAGGGCTACTACCGGTGGGTGGACCGGGGACGTGGTCATGATGTCGGCGGGGGTGCCCAGGAGTGGGGGCTCGCCTCGGGACGGGAGGAGGATCACCCGGTCCGCGTACTGGATCACGCGCTCCAGGCGGTGCTCGGCCATCAGGACCGTCGTGCCGAGGTCGTGGACGAGGCGCTGGAGTACGGACAGGACCTCCTCGGCCGCCGCCGGGTCCAGCGCCGACGTCGGCTCGTCCAGGACCAGGACCTTGGGGTGCGGGGTCAGGACCGAGCCGATCGCCACGCGCTGCTGCTGGCCGCCGGAGAGGGTGGCGATCGGGCGGTCGCGGAGGTCGGCGAGGCCGAGGATGTCGAGGGTTTCCTCGACGCGGCGGCGCATCACGTGGGGGGCGAGGCCCAGCGATTCCATGCCGTACGCGAGTTCGTCCTCGACCGTGTCGGTGACGAAGTGGGCGAGGGGGTCCTGGCCCACCGTGCCGACCACGTCGGCGAGTTCGCGGGGTCTGTGGGTACGGGTGTCGCGGCCGTCGACCGTGACGCGGCCGCTCAGGGTGCCGCCGGTGAAGTGGGGGACGAGGCCCGAGACCGTACCGAGGAGGGTCGACTTGCCGACGCCCGATGGGCCGACGAGGAGGACCAACTCGCCTTCGGGGACGGTGAGTCGCGCATTGTGGAGGGTGGGGGCCGAGGCGCCCTCGTACGTAACCGACACCCCTTCGAAAGTGATCATTTCGGCTCCGTGGATGGGGTGGTGGGAGGGGCGGGGGCCACCGCTGCGGGGAGCAGGCCCAGGAGGATCGACAGCGCCGGCCAGAGTGGGAGGGTGGGGGCGGTCAGGGGGATCACGCCGGGGTGCAGGGCCTCCGGTGCGTACGTACCCGCCCAGATCAGCAGTACCGCCACCGCCGCGCCGGAACCGGACACCAGCCAGGCGCGGACGCCCCAGCGGTCGGGGCGGTAGCGGGTGCGGACCGAGCGGCGGCCGCCCAGGCGCAAGCCCGCGAGGGCGGCGGCGAGGCCGGTGAGCAGGACGGGGAGGCCGTAGCCCGCGCCTTCGGAGGCGAGCAGTCCGTACGTACCGGCGCAGACGCCGAGGAGTCCGCCCAGGGTGAGGACGGTGGTGGCGCGGCGGACGGCGGGCGGGACGTGCGCGGTGCGGCCGTAGCCGCGGGCGTCCATGGAGGCGGCGACGGCGACCGAGCGTTCGAGGGCGCCCTCCAGGACCGGGAGGCCGATCTGGAGGATCGCCTTGACGCCGCCGGTGGGGCGGCCGCGCAGGCGGCGGGCGGTCCGCAGGCGTACGACGTCGGCGACCATGTTCGGCGCGAACGTCATCGCGACGACCACGGCCACGCCCGCCTCGTACAGGGCGCCCGGGAGGGACTTGAGGAGGCGGGCGGGGTTGGCGAGGGCGTTCGCGGCGCCGACGCAGATGAGGAGGGCGGCGAGCTTGGCGCCGTCGTAGAGGGCGAAGAGCATGCCCTCGGCGGTGACGCGCCCGCCGATGCGGATCCCCTTCGCCCAGTCGGGGAGGGGGGCCTCGGGGAGGGTGAGGAGGGTGTGGGTGCCGGGGATCGGGGAGCCGAGGGCGATGTTGAATACGAGACGGATCGCTACGACGGCGAGGCCGAGTTTGACGAAGGCGGTGTACGAGCGGGCCCAGGGGGCGTCGGTCTTGCGGGCGGCCACGACGTAGCCGGCGACGGTGACGATGAGGGCGAGGAGGAGGGGGTTGGTGGTCCTGGACGCGGCCGTCGCCAGGCCCAGCGCCCAGAGCCACCAGGCGGCGGGGTGCAGGGCGTTGGATCTGGTGGTGCGGGGTGCCCGTGGGGTGCGGGGTGTTCTGGGCGCCTGGGGTCGTGGCTCGGCCGCGGGCCGGTGAGCGGGCACCGGACCTCCGGCCGGGTCGGTGTTCCCACCCGCTCCGCCCGTGCGGGGGGTTGCGACGGTGCGGGTCTCCCCGTGGGGGGTGTTCGCCGTCGGCGGCTGCGGGGCGTGCGCGGGCACCCGGCCTCCGGCCGGGTCGGTCCTCCCACCCGCACCGCCCGTATCGGTGAGTGGGTCGGTGCGGGCTTCCTCGTGGGGGTCCCTCGCCGTCGGCGGCTGCGGGGCCTGTTCCGGGGTTTCCTCGGACATCTGTCGACGCCGTGTCATCGGTTGCGGCGGCGGGATTGCCAGATTGCTGCTGCCGCCAGGGTCAGGACTGCCGCCAGGCCCGCTATCAGGCCCATCGACGGGCCCGAGTCGGAGGAGTTCTTCGGCGCCGCGGCGGAGTCGTCCGTGGGCGTCGTGGCGGGCTTGCCCGATACCTGGTCGCCGCAGCCCGTCCTCGGGTAGCCCGCTATCGCGCACAGCAGCGCCGCGCTGTTGTAGCGGAGCGGCTTGGCCACCGCGGCCAGGGCGTCCGCCGTGGTCGCGTCCTCGGGGACGCGCGCGCACGCCGTACGCGCCGCCGGGGGCGTCTCGCCGCCCGGGGCGTCCTGCGGGGTGCCGAAGTCGAGGACCAGGGCGACGCGCTTCCTGCCCGGCTCGGCCGGGGTCGCCGCGCACACCGCGTCGAACGACGGCGCCGAACGCGGCTTCGACGCGTCCTTGGAGTCCGCGCTCACCGCGAAGCGGAAGCCCTCGACGTCGCCGTCCGAGGGGTGCGCGGTGGCCGGGCCCTGGGTGGCGTACGTCCAGGTCGAGCCCTGGCCGTCCCAGAACGACCAGTAGCGGTACCCGGTCGCCTGGGCCGACGCCGCCCCCACGCCGAGCGTCAGCGTGAGGGCGGCCGCGGCCACCGCGGTGAAGTGCCGTACGGGCCGTACGAACGGCATCACGGGCGCTGGTTCTTCTTGCGCGAGCTCACCAGGAAGCCCACGCCTACGCTCGCCACGAAGAACACGCCGACCATCCACCACACCGAGGTGCTGGAGCTGTTCGAGTCCTTCTTCTTCGTCGACGACTCCGCTGTCGGCTTCTGCTGTGCGGACTCGTCCGCCGCCGGGGTCGGGCCCGTCGCGTTCAGCTGCTTCACCAGGTCCGCGCCGCCGAAGTTCTTCGGGTCGGTGCCGGTGGCGTTGGCGGCGAGGACGAGCTGGGCGTACGCGGCCGGGCCGTTGTCCTTGGCCCAGGCGGCCGTGTTCTTCTCCAGCCACGCGAGGGACTGCTTGGCCTGGTCCGCCAGGCCGTCGGTGGCCAGGGCGACGACGGCGTCGGCGGTGTTGCCGTAGTCGGGCTGGCTCTCGGCGCCCGGCATCGCGGAGTTGAGGTGGCCCGTCTTGGCCATGGTCTTCGCGAGGTACGCGGCGCCGTTGTGCGCGGCCTGCTCCGGCGTCGACGCCTTCTCGCACGCCGTGCCCTTCGGGTCGGGGCGGCCGGCGGTGGCGGCGAGGCCCTTGCCGTGGGCGGCGGTGACGGCGGCGGCGCTGGCGTCACCGTTCGCGTACAGCTTTCCGGTCTTCAGGTCACCCTGGTACGCGAACGCGCCGCTGCCCGGCGAGCTGTCGCAGGGCAGCGCGAAGGTGAGGAGCGCGTCCAGCGGCGACTTGCCGCCCTTCGCGGACTTGACGTCGGCGGGCTTCTCACCGGCGGCGGCCAGCGCGCCGATGACCACCGAGGTGGAGTTGGCGTCGCTCTTGGCGCCGGGGTTGAAGGCCCAGCCGCCGTCGTCGTTCTGCACGCTCTTGAGCCAGGAGACGCCCTTCTTCACGGCGTCCTGCTGCCCGCCGAGCGAGACGAGGGCCTGGACGGCGGCCGAGGTGGCGTTGGTGTCGGCCATCGTCTTGGCGTCGCACGGCTTGGTGGCGTCGGGGCGGTACGAGGCGAACGCGCCGTTCTCGCACTGCTGGGCGGTGAGCCAGCTCACCGCCTGCGCGGCGGGCTTCACGCCGACCGTGCTCTGGGCGAGGAGAGCCAGCGACTGGCGCCAGACACCGTCGTACGTCGGGTCCTTGGTGCCGTACAGGCCCTGCGGGATCGTCACCGAGGCGGAGGGGGACGGCGCGACGCCGTCGGCGAAGGCGGTCGGGGCGGCCCCGCCGAGGACGGCGGTGGCGGCGGCGAGCGCTGCGGCGCAGCGGCGTGCGGTCATGGCGGGCGGTGCCTCTCCTGCGGGCCGGGCAGGCGCACGCGGGGCACGCGCTGGCTCCGGCTCCGTGTACCTCGACGGGGCCGGTCACTGGCGTGATTGCCGGTGACCCGAGCCGGCTCATGTCCGCCCGGGGCGGTCCGGCTGCCGCCGATTTCGCGGCGGTTCACGGATTGGGGTCTCCCCTGCTCCTTAAGAGCTTGGGGACGGGTCAGCGCCGGGTTTGCACCGGCTTTCCCCCGTACGGGCATGGACGACGGGCCCACTGTACCGGGGGCGCTTTTGTTGCGGCGATGCCGGTTGCCGCCTCCGGCAGGGAGCCCCCACCCCGCCCCTTCCCGGCTGCGACATTTTGCGGCTCCGCCGCGTGGCCTGGGCGGGCGGCCGGGTGGAGGGTGGGGGTGGCCTCCCGGGGGCTCCGCCCCCGGACCCCCGGGGGGGGCTGCGCCCCTGCACCCCCTCGGGGGCTCCGCCCCCGGACCCCCGGCGTCCGTTTTCGGCTGCGGGCCGTGCGGGGCTGGTCGCGCAGTTCCCCGCGCCCCTGAAGGGGCGCAGCCCCCCCCGGAGAGCACCCTCAACCCCCACCCCACCCCCGGAGGCCACGCGGCGGAGCCGCACATGTCACAGCGGGAAGGGATGGGGTGGGGGATCACACCGCCCTGTACGCCACCGGGTCCCCCGGTACCGGCTCCGCCAGGCCTCTCTTCATCAGGCGGCGGATGTGGGCCTCCGCCTCCGAGACCGCGATGTTGCGGGAGGCGTAGGGGATGTCGGGCCAGGGGCGGTTCCATTCCATTTGTTCTGCCAGTTGCCAGGGGGTTTGGGGGGTGGAGAGGAGGTGGAGCAGCGACTGGAGGCGGTGGTCGTGGTGGGTCAGGAGTTCCGTCACCCGGGTCGCCGCGTCCGTGAACGCGTGCTGGTGGGCCGGGAGTACCTCCGCCACCCCCAGGCGGCCCACCCGTTCCAGGGACGAGAGGTAGTCGCCCAGGGGGTCCGTCACCGTCGTGTCGTCGGGGTCCTCGTACAGGCCGATGTGCGGGGTGATGCCGGGCAGCAGGTGGTCACCGGAGAACAGGCGGCCGTGGCCCGGGCGGCGGTTTGTCGGGTGGCGTTCTTCCAAGTGCAGGCAGACGTGGCCGGGCGTATGGCCGGGAGTCCAGATCGCGCGCAGTCGGCGGCCGGGGAGCGGGAGCAGGTCGCCCGGGACTATCTCGCGGTCCGGCAGCGCCGCCCGCAGGCCCGGCAGGCTCCGCCCGCCCCCCTTCGCCCGCGCCTCCCGCAGCGGCGACGTGTGCTCGTCCGGCGCCCCTGCTGCCGTCAGCTTCTCTATCAAGCAGTCGAGCCACAGGGCCGGTTCGGACTCTCGGGTGCGGCGGACCACCGCCGTGTCCGCCGCGTGCATCGCCAGCCACGCCCCGGACGCCTCCCGCACGCGGGCCGACAGGCCGTGGTGGTCCGGGTGGTGGTGGGTCAGCACCACACCGACGATGTCCATCACATCCGTACCCAGGTGTGTCAGGCCCCTGGTGAGCTCGTTCCACGACCGCGGGTCGTCCCAGCCCGTGTCTATCAGGGCCGGGCCCTCGTCCGTCTCGATCACGTACACCAGCGTGTGGCCCAGCGGGTTGTCGGGGATCGGCACCCGGATGGAGTGGACGCCTCCGCCGTGGTCGGTCGTCGCCTCGCCCATCGGACACCTCCGCCGTCGGTCGCCGCCCCCGCACCGGGCGTTCACGTCACAGTAGAACGTGTTTCAGTCGGGTCTCAAGGGTCGTCCGGCGTCTTCCCGGCCCGTGGACTCCTCGTACTAGAACTGGTATCAGTTCTTGCGGATCCGCATATCTGAAATGTCGTCAGGAATGTCGTCGGGAAAGTCGTCGGGAATCCGGCCTGCGGGAGGCGTTGCGCCATGTCCGATCTCGTGGAACACGCACAGCTGTACATCGGTGGGGAGTTGGTCCAGCCGCACTCCACCGACACCATCGAAGTCATCTCGCCCCACACCGAACAGGTCATCGGCCGCGTGCCGCACGCGTCCCGGGCCGATGTCGACCGGGCCGTGGCCGTCGCGCGGCGGGCGTTCGACGAAGGGCCCTGGCCGCGGCTGCCGCTCGCCGAGCGCATCGAGGTCGTCACCCGTATCAAGGACGCGATCGCGGTACGGCACGAGGAGATCGCCCGGACCATCAGCGCGCAGAACGGGTCGCCGTACTCCTGGAGCGTGCTCGCGCAGGCGCTCGGGGCCATGATGGTCTGGGACTCGGCGATCACCGTGGCCCGCGACTTCCCGTACGAGGAGCGGCGGGCCGGGGTGCTCGGGCCGATCCTGGTGCGGCGCGAGCCGGTGGGTGTCGTGGCGGCCGTGGTGCCGTGGAACGTGCCGCAGTTCGTCGCCGCCGCCAAGCTCGCGCCCGCGCTGCTCGCCGGGTGCGCGGTGGTGCTCAAGCCGTCGCCCGAGTCGCCCCTTGACTCGTATCTGCTCGGCGAGATCGCCCGGGAGGCCGGGCTGCCCGAGGGCGTGCTCTCCATCCTGCCCGCCGACCGCGAGGTCAGCGAGTACCTGGTCGGGCACCCGGGGGTCGACAAGGTGTCGTTCACCGGGTCGGTCGCGGCCGGCAAGCGCGTCATGGAGGTCGCCGCGCGCAACCTCACCCGGGTCACGCTGGAACTCGGCGGCAAGTCCGCCGCCGTGGTCCTGCCCGACGCCGATCTGGCCGCGACCGTCGCCGGTGTGGTGCCGGCCGCGTGGATGAACAACGGGCAGGCGTGCGTGGCCCAGACCCGGATCCTGGCGCCCGCGAGCCGTTACGACGAGTTCGCCGACGCGTTCGCGGCCGCCGCGGGTCAGCTCGTCGTCGGCGACCCGCTCGACGCGGCGACCCAGGTCGGCCCGCTGGTCGCCAAACGCCAGCAGCAGCGCTCGCTCGACTACATCCGCATCGGACAGGAGGAGGGCGCCAAGATACTGGCCGGTGGCGGGCGTCCGGCCGGGCGGGACAAGGGCTGGTACGTCGAGCCCACGCTCTTCGGCGGTGTCGACAACTCCATGCGGATCGCCCGCGAGGAGATCTTCGGGCCGGTGATCTGTCTGCTCCCGTACGACGACGAGGCCGAGGCGCTGAGGATCGCCAACGACTCCCCGTACGGACTCAGCGGCAGTGTGTGGACCGGTGACGTCGAGCACGGCATCGACTTCGCCCGGCAGGTGCGCACCGGCACGTTCAACGTGAACACCTTCAGCCTCGACATGCTGGGGCCGTTCGGCGGCTACAAGGAGTCGGGGCTCGGGCGGGAGTTCGGGCCCGAGGGGTTCGGGGAGTACCTGGAGCACAAGATGGTCCACCTGCCCGCCGGATACGGCGGTGACGCGTGATGGGCGACCGCTGGCACGTCGAGGTCGACCGGAGCGTGTGCATCGGCTCCGGGATGTGCGTGAACACCGCGCCGGGATCCTTCGCGCTCGACACCGCCCGCCAGTCGCGGCCGCGGGCCGCGGAGACCGACGCCGACGAACGCGTGCTCGCCGCGGCGGAGGGGTGCCCGGTCGAGGCGATCGGCATCACCCTGCGCGATTCGGGCGAGCCCGTGTTCCCTCCGGAGGAGTGAGGGCTTCGCCGGCTGTGCGGTCGGCAGTCCCCTGGGTGCCCCGGAGGGGCGCGGGGAACTGCGCGATCAGCCACGCACGGCCCGCAGACGACCCCCCGTTCGAACCCCTGCGAACGCAGATTGACGCATGAGTACCGCACAGTGACCGCATGACACATGCGACTGTGCGGCCCCCGGCAGGCGTGGCACCTTCGTTGCCACGCCACCGAGGGGGAAGCAATGGACAAGCGGTACGAGGTCTTCTGCCTGGCCGACAGGTATTTCTACGAGACTCCGGACCGTTTGTCCTCCTCCGCGCTCGCCGGAACCGACGCGACCGTCACGCTCTTCGAGGCCGCCAAACGCCCGGTCCCCGAGGGGTGGCAGACCTCCCTCTCCGGGGACTGGCTCAACTTCAGCCCGGTGGACGCGGCCGGCGAGCCGCGCCCGGGCAGACCCCGGCAGGGCTGGAAGATCCATGTCTCGGCGTGTCTGGACAACGCCGAGAAGATGGCGGCCCAGGTGTGGGAGTACTGCGTCCCGCGGGCGATCCCGTTCAAGTTCGTCCCCGGCCGCCAGCCGCTGCACCTGCGCAACTCCAAGTACGCCGGACGCGGTTCGAGCGGCAAGTTCGCCACGATCTACCCGGCGGACCAGGGTGAGCTGGAGAGCATCCTGCACGAGCTGGGCGAGCTCTTGGAGGGCGAGCCCGGGCCGTACATCCTCACCGATCTGCGGTGGAACTCCGGCCCCCTGTACGTGCGTTACGGGGGATTCGCCAAGCGGCACTGCGTGGACGAGGACGGCGCGCTCGTCCCCGCGATCGAGAACGCCCAGGGCGTCCTGGTCCCCGACCGAAGGGACCCCGCCTTCCAGGTGCCCGAGTGGGTGGCGCTGCCCGCGTTCCTGCGCCCGCAGCTGGACGCCCGCAACGCCACGACGGTGAGTGATCTTCCGTACCGCATCGAGAAGGCGCTGCACTTCTCCAACGGCGGTGGTGTGTACGCCGGAACGGACACCCGGGACGGCAGCAAGGTCGTCCTGAAGGAAGCCCGGCCGCATGCGGGCCTCGCCGCCGACGGCAGTGACGCGGTGGCCCGCCTGGAGCGCGAGAAGGCCGCGCTGGAACGTATCTCCGGCCTCGGTGTCGCCCCCGAGGTGCGCGACTGGTTCGAACTCGGCGAACACCGCTTCCTCGTCATGGAGTTCCTTGAGGGGCGCACCCTCAACGCGTTCTTCGCCGAGCGGCACCCGCTGCTCGCCGTCGACCCGGACCCGGACGCGGTGGCCTCGTACACGAGTTGGGCGCTCGGGATCCACCGGGCGGTGGAGCGGGCCGTGGCGGCGGTGCACTCGCGCGGGCTCGTCTGCAACGACCTGCACATGTTCAACGTGATGGTCGGGCCGGACGAGGACGGCGAACCGACCGTGCGGCTGCTCGACTTCGAGGGCGCGGTGCCGCTGGCCGAGCACCGGGGGCAGACCATGGCCCACCCCGGGTTCGTGGCGCCCCGCGACCGCACCGGCTTCGAGGTCGACGCGTACGCGCTGGCCTGTCTGCGGCTCGCGCTCTTCGTGCCGATGACGACGCTGCTCGTGGTCGACCGGGAGAAGGCGGCGCATCTGGCCGAGGTCGCGGCCGGCCAGTTCCCCGGGGTGCCGAAAGGTTTCTTCGA
The DNA here is from genome assembly GCF_043198895.1 of Streptomyces sp. NPDC048696. Lineage (NCBI taxonomy): Bacteria > Bacillati > Actinomycetota > Actinomycetes > Kitasatosporales > Streptomycetaceae > Streptomyces > Streptomyces sp. NPDC048696. The sequence continues at coordinate 20,147 of NZ_JBICVJ010000004.1, forward strand.
GGAGGCGGTGCGGGTCATCCGGGGTGCCGATGCACCCGTGCGGAAGCCGTATCTGCCCGCCCGGCCCGACGAGTGGCCCGCCGGGCGCGAGTCCATGGTCCGCGCGATCCTCGCCTCCGCGACGCCCGAACGCGACGACCGGCTCTTCCCCGGCGACATCTCCCAGTTCGCCGACGGCGGCGGCCTCGGCGTCGCGCACGGCGCGGCCGGAGTGCTCTACGCGCTGGACGCCACCGGCGCCGGGCGCCACCACGACGGCGAGGACTGGCTCCTACGGCACACCGACCCGCCGCCCGCCGGAACCCCGCTCGGCTTCTACGACGGGCTCAGCGGCGTCGCGTACGTCCTGGACCGGCTCGGCCACACCGACCGCGCCCTCGACCTGGTCGACCGGGTGCTCGACGAGAAGTGGCAGCGGCTCTCGCCCACACTGCACGGAGGCCTGGCCGGGCTCGGGCTCGCCCTGGACTCGCTCGGCCGCACCACCGGCGAGAGCGATCTGCGCGACCGGGCCCTGGAAGCTGCCTGGACCATCGCCGGGCAGCCGGCGCCCGAGGCCGGAACGCGGGTGCGTGCCGGGCTGATGCACGGAGCCAGCGGCCCCGCGCTGCTCTTCCTGCGGCTGTACGAGCACACCCGCGAGCCCGCGCTGCTCGACCACGCCGCCGAGTTCCTGCGCCGCGACCTCGCCCGCTGCGTACCCGACCGGTCGGGCGCCCTCCAGGTCGACGAGGGCGTGCGCACCATGCCCTACCTCGGGTCGGGCGGCGTCGGCATCGCCATGGTGCTCGACGACTTCCTGGCGCACCGCGACGACGAGGAGTTCGCGCGGGCCAGGGCCGCGATCCTGCCCACCGCGCGGCAGCGCTACTACGCCCAGCCGGGGCTGTTCAACGGCCGCGCGGGCATGGTCCTGCACCTCGCCCGCACCCGCGCCCCGCGCGAGGACGTGGCCGCGCAGAGCGCCGCGCTCGCCTGGTACGCCGTGCCCTACCAGGGCCATCTCGCCTTTCCCGGCAACCAGATGATGCGGCTCTCGATGGACCTCGCGACCGGCACGGCGGGCTGTCTGCTCGCCGTCGGTTCGCTGCCCGGCGCCGCCTCGGCCCGCCGCCGGCCCGCCGGGCTGCCCTTCCTGCCGCCGCTTGCGGCGGCCCCCAAGACGGCCCCGCGAGGGGCCGGACGGTGAACCCGTCCCCACGGAAAGATCCCGACGAAAAAGGAGATGGCAATGACCCTTCTCGACCTGCAGAAGATGGACATCGAGGACAAGGGTGACCACGGCGGCCACGGCGGCGAGAGCAGCGTGAGCCTGCTTCTCTGTGACAGCACGGCCAGCGTCCTGCTCTGCCTCTGAGCACACCGGACACTGTGATCGATCCCTGTTCCAACGGTTCCATCCGATCGACCTGATCAACGCTGATCGATCCGGCTCCACCGATCGATCCTGATCACTGTGTGCGAAGCGGCCCCGGGCGGTTCTGCTCAACCGTCCGGGGTACGCGCGCTCCGGAGGGCACGCATGGCACAGCGCCCCAGGGCACCGAGGACCCCGCGCCCCTTCCTGCGCGAGACCGTCCGGCACGGCGCGGCCCCCGCCGCCCTCGTCCTGGTCCTGACCACCGCGCTCGCCGGTGCGGGCCTCGCCTTCCCGTGGGCACTCGGCCACAGCCTCGATCTGCTCCTCGGCGACGACCGCGCGGCCGCCGGACCCTGGCTCGCGCTGTGCGCGGCGCTCACCGGACTCACCGTCGTGCTCGGCGCCCTCGACGGCCTGGTCACCGCGACCGCCAACGCCCGCAGCACCGCGTGGATACGGGACCGGGTGCTGCGGCACGTACTCGCGGCCGGTCCGGACTCCGGGGCCGCCGAGGGCGACCTGGTGGCCCGGCTCGTCGGCAACGCGGCCCAGGCCGGGCCAGTGCCCGCCACCCTCGCGGCCACCTTCGGCGCCGCGCTCACCCCGGTCGGCGCCCTGGTGGCACTGGTGCTCACCGACTGGTGGACGGCGCTCGCGCTGCTCGTCGGGATGCCCGTACTCGCGCTGCTGCTCAAGGTGTTCATGCACACCTCCGGCGACACCAACGCCGCCTATCTGCGAGCCCAGGGCGAGATCGCCGGGCGGCTCACCGAAGCCGTCGAGGGCGCCCGTACGATCGCGGCCGCCGGGACCGCCGAGCGGGACGCGGCCCGGGTCCTGGCCCCGCTGCCCGAACTCTCCGCCCAGGGCCACCGCATGTGGCGCGTCACCGGCCGCTCCACCGCCCAGGCCGCCGCCCTGCTCCCGCTGCTCCAGCTCATCGTGCTCGCGGTCGCCGGGCTGCGGCTCGCCGACGGGGCGCTGACCGTCGGCGGGATGCTCGCGGCCTGGCGGTACGCGGTCCTCGCCACCGGCACCGGCGTCCTGGTCGGCCAGCTCAACACCCTGGTACGCGGCCGCACCGCCGCCGACCGGCTCGCCCAGGCGCTTGAGGCGCCGGTCATGACGTACGGGAGCCGTCAACTGCCCGAGGGTGAAGGGGCGTTGGAGCTTCGGAGCGTGTCCGCCGGACCGCTGCGCGATGTCGACCTGTACGTGCCCGGTGGGACGGTGGCCGCCGTGGTGGGGCGCTCCGGCAGCGGCAAGACGGCCCTCGCGGCGGTCGCGGGGCGGCTCGGGGACCCCGAGCGGGGGACGGTCCTGGTGGACGGGGTCCCGCTGCCCGAACTCTCCCGGGACGCGCTGCGCCGCGAGGTCGGCCACGCCTTCGCGCGCCCGGCGCTCCTTGGCGCGACCGTCGGCGGGACCATCGCGTTCGGGGTCGACGAACCCGGGCCGCAGGCCGTCCGGGCAGCCGCGCGGGCGGCCTGCGCCGACGACTTCGTCCGCAGGCTTCCGCTCGGCTACGACACGCCCTGCGAGCGGGCGCCGATGTCCGGCGGCGAGGCCCAACGCCTGGGGCTGGCAAGGGCGTTCGCGCACTGCGGGCGGCTGCTGATCCTGGACGACGCCACCTCCAGCCTGGACTCGGCGACCGAGCTGAAGGTGTCCCGCGCGCTCCTCGACGGCCTCGCCCCGGGCACCCGCCTGGTCGTCGCCCACCGGGTGAGCACGGCGGCCCGCGCCGATCTGGTGGTCTGGCTGGACGGCGGCACGGTCCGCGCGACGGCCCCGCACGAGGAGCTGTGGCGGCTCCCGGAGTACCGGGCGGTGTTCACGGAGGAGCCGGAAGGGTCGGAGGAGCCGGAGGATTCCGGTGGGCCGGGAGAGGCGGAGGGCTCGTACGCATCGGTCGAGCCAGAGGAGCCGGTCGATGGTTGAGCGGTTGCTCGCGCTCGCGCGCCCCCGCTGGCGGGTGCTGCTCCGGCTCGCGGCGTGGTCGGCGCTTGAGGCGGGGGAGACGTTCCTGCTGGGATACGCGCTGGCCCGCGCCCTCGACCGGGGCTTTCTCGCCGGGCACACCTCGGTCGGCATCGGCTGGCTGGCGCTCGCCGCGCTCGGCGTGGTCGCCGGGTCCTTCGGTACCGGCCGGGTGTATCTGGCCGTCGCCGCGCTGGTCGAACCCGTACGGGACGATCTCGTACGCACCGTGGTGCGCCGGGCGCTCAGGGCGCCGGACGGGGCGGCGGTGTCGCGGCTGACCCACCAGGTGGAGATCGCCCGCGACACGCTCGCGGGGCTGGTGATGGTGTCGCGGACCTTCGTGGTCACGGCGGTGGGCGCGCTGATCGGACTCTTCTCGCTGGCGCCGGTGCTGCTGCCGGTGGTGGCGCTGCCGCTGGCCGCCGGGCTCGCGCTGTTCCTGGCCACCCTGCGGCCGCTGGCCCGGCGCCAGGAGGAGTTCCTGGTCGCGGACGAGGCGCTGTCCGGCGAACTCGGCCTCGCGGTGGGCGGGTTGCGGGACATCACGGCGGCCGGGGCCGAGGACCGGGTGGCGCACGACGTACGGGCCCGGATCGACGCCGAGTACCGCGCGTCCCGCTCGCTGGCCCGCTGGGGCATGCTGCGGACGCTGGCGGCGGGGGTCGGGGGGCGCGTGACGGTGGTGCTGCTGCTCGCCACCGCGCCGTGGCTGCTCGACCACGGGGTCACCCCGGGCGCGTTCGTCGGCGCGCTCGCGTATCTCACCCAGTCCCTGATCCCGGCCCTCCAGTCCCTGACCCAGGGGCTCGGCACGTCCGGGGCGCGGTTGTTCGTGGTGCTGCGGAGGCTGCGGGCGGGGGGTGAGGCGGTCGGGTCCGGGAGCCCGGCACCCGCTGTGCGCCCCGGCCCCGGTGAGGCCGTGCGGCTGCGGGAGGTCACCTTCGCGTACGGGCCCGGCGCCGCCCCGGTCGTCGACCGCCTCGACCTCACCGTCCCGCTCGGCGGGCACCTCGCCGTCGTCGGGCCCAGCGGGATCGGCAAGTCCACCCTGGCCGAGCTCATGGCCGGGGTGCGGGCGGCGGACTCCGGCGAGGTCGCCCGGGAGGTCGCCCGGGTGCTCGTACCCCAGCAGGCGTACGTCTTCACCGACACGGTCCGCGCCAACCTCGCCCATCACTGCCCCGGCGAGCCGCCCGGTGACGCCACACTGCTCGGCTCCTGCACGGCCGTGGGCGCCCGCGCTCTGGTCGACCGGCTCGGCGGGCTCGACGCCACCGTCCGGCCGGGTGAACTCTCGGCGGGAGAGCGGCAGTTGATCGCGCTCGTCCGCGCCCACGCGGCCCCCGCCCCGCTGGTCCTGCTCGACGAGGCGACCTGCCATCTGGACCCGGCGGCCGAGGCGCGCGCCGAGCGGGCGTTCGCCCGGCGGCCCGGGACCACCCTGGTCGTGGTGGCGCACCGGATCGGTTCGGCGCGGCGGGCCCGGCAGGTGCTGGTACTCAACGGCGCCGCCGTCGAAGCCGGTACGCACGACGAACTGCTCCACCGGTCCGCCTTCTACCGGGAGTTGACCGGATCACACCCATCCCTCGCCCTGCGAGATGCGGATGGCGTCGACCCGGTTGCGCGCTCCGGTCTTACGGGTGATCGCCGCCATGTAGTTGCGCACGGTCCCGTTGGACAGATGGAGGCTGTGCGCGATGTCGGCGATCGAGGCGCCCTCGGCGGCGAGTGAGAGCACGCTCAGTTCACGTCTTGTCAGCGGCATTTCGGCCGCCCGCAGAAAGCCGCAGCCCAGCGAGTCGTCCACGAACCGCTGCCCGCCGGCGACCTGCCGTATCGCCGCGATCAGCCGCTCCGGGGTGGCGTCCTTGTCGACATAGCCGAGCGCGTGCGCCTCCACGGCCTGGCGCAGCGGCCCGGGCCGGTTGGCGCTGGCCAGGACCACCAGCCGGGTGCCGCCCAGGCCGTGGCCCCGGCTCTGTAACTCGCCCAGGGGCGCGATGCCGTACGAGTCGGAACAGTCCAGGTCCACGGCGCACACATCCGGCCGCAGGACGCGTGCGCGGGCGGGCGCCGAGCGCCACGGCGCGTGATGGACCTCCAGACCGGGTTCCCGGGCCAGGCGGTCGGCCAGAGCCGACCGCATCAGACAGGCATCGTGCACGAGAAGTACCCGGATCACGTTTCAGCCCCCTCCAGCTCCCCGCCTACCGGTTGCCTTCCTTCAGCACGCGAAACATTTCTATCGGCGTGGCGGGAGAGGGGAAGCCGGATTATCGGCCATGGGGTGGCACGGGGGCGCGCACGGCGCACAGCGCGGGCGCGGACCGGTACCACCTGGCATGCGTGCGCGCCGGGCGCAGGTTCGGAACCGATTCAGGCGGAGGACGTGTCGTCCGGCGCCGTCAGGTCGATCAGCCGGCACACCGTCTCGATATCGATCTTCACCTGGGCGATCGAGGCCCGCCCCGACAGCCAGGTGATCAGTGCCGAGTGCCAGGTGTGCTCGATCACCCGCACCGCCGAGAGCTGGCGCGGGGTCGGGTGGTCCAGACCCATCGCGTCCAGGATGATCGCGGTGGTCTGCCGGGACACCGTGTCCACCTCGGGGCTGACCGAGCGGTCGGCGAAGGTGAGCGCCCGGACCATCGCGTCCGCGAGGTGCGGCTCGCGCTGGAGCGCGCGGAACGCCCGCATCAGGGTCTGAGCGACCCGGTCCGCCGCCGAGTCGCCGGACGGCGGATGCTTGCGCAGCGTGGCGTGCAGCTGCTGGAGCTGGTCCTGCATGGTGGCGACCAGCAGATGGATCTTGGACGGGAAGTAGCGGTAGAGCGTGCCGAGCGCGACCCCCGCGGCCTCGGCCACCTCGCGCATCTGGACCGCGTCGAAGCCGCCCCGGCTGGCCAGCTGGGCGCTCGCGTGCAGGATGCGGCGGCGGCGGGCCTCCTGGCGCTCGGTCAGAGCGGGGGACGCCGGAATGGCCGCTTTTGCTTCCGCTGTCATCTGTCCCGTTCCGTCGTCGTTCCGTCGTCCGGTTCCCGGCGTCCCGATGTCCTGGACCCCGGTGTCCCGATGTCCGGAAATCCGGTGTCCCGTTTGCCGGTGGCACAGCATGGCAGGGGCTCCGGTGGTGGCGCGAATCACCTGATCCGGCCGTCACAGGCGGGCTACCTGCCGGTAGATTCAAAGCTTCCTGAGGCTCCTCGGAGTGATCAAGAAGGATCAAGTCTGGAACTTGTTCTAGATTAGCGTGAGCGGTTACGCTCCGGCGAAACGCAGCGATGAAGGGGCCGCGAGTGACCGCTGAGGCCATAGAGGCAAGCCCCCGCCCAGGGGAGTCGGCCCGTGCGGGCGAGCAGCCCCTGCGGATCGCGCTCCTGACGTACAAGGGCAATCCGTTCTGCGGCGGCCAGGGCGTCTATGTGCGCCACCTCTCCCGCGAACTCGCCCGGCTCGGGCACAGCGTCGAGGTCATCGGCGCCCAGCCGTACCCCGTCCTGGACGAGGGTGTGCCGCTGACCGAGCTCGCCAGCCTGGACCTGTACCGCTCACCGGACCCGTTCCGTACGCCCAAGAAGGACGAGTACCGGGACTGGGTCGACGCCCTTGAGGTCGCCACCATGTGGACCGGCGGGTTCCCCGAGCCGCTGACCTTCTCGCTGCGGGCCCGGCGCCATCTCGCCGCCCGCAAGGGCGAGTTCGACGTCGTCCACGACAACCAGACGCTCGGCTACGGCCTGCTCGGCGACCTCGGAGCGCCCCTGGTCACCACGATCCACCACCCCATCACCGTCGACCGGCAGCTGGAGCTGGACGCCGCCGAGGACTGGAAGCGGCGCTCCTCGGTGCGGCGCTGGTACGGGTTCACGAGGATGCAGAAGCGGGTCGCGCGGCGGCTGCCGTCCGTGCTCACCGTCTCCGGGTCCTCCCAGCGCGAGATCGTCGAGCACCTGGGGGTGCGCGAGGACCGCATCAGCGTCGTGCACATCGGCGCCGACACCGACCTGTGGTCGCCGGATCCGTCGGTGGCCGAGGTCCCCGGCCGGATCGTCACCACCTCCAGCGCGGACGTCCCGCTCAAGGGGCTCGTCTTCCTCGTCGAGGCGCTGGCCAAGGTGCGGGCCGAGCGGCCGGACGCGCATCTCGTCGTCGTCGGCAAGCGCGCCGAGGACGGGCCGGTCGCGCAGGCCATCGAGAAGTACGGACTCGGCGACGCGATCCGGTTCGTCAAGGGCATCACCGACGCCGAGCTCGTCGACCTCGTACGGTCCGCGCAGGTCAGCTGTGTGCCTTCGCTGTACGAGGGGTTCTCGCTGCCGGCCGCCGAGGCGATGGCGACGGGCACGCCGCTGCTCGCCACCACCGGAGGCGCGATCCCGGAGGTGGCCGGGCCGGACGGCGAGACCTGCCTCGCGGTGGCGCCGGGCGACCCGGAAGCGCTGGCCGCCGGGCTCGTACGGCTGCTCGGCGACCCGGAGCTGCGGGCGCGGCTCGGCACGGCCGGGCGCGAGCGGGTCCTCGACCGGTTCACCTGGGCCCGGGCGGCCCAGGGCACCGTGGAGCTCTATCGCTCCGCGATCGCCGCGCGGGGCCGCTCCGCGGCCGGAAAGCCCACCAGGTGACCCGGCACCGCCCGCAGACCCGCCCCCGCCCCGGCCCCCGCCGCTCCGCGCCCCAGACACCAGGCCGCTCCGCGGCCCCCGCAGATCTCCATCCGAAAGGGCAGACCCCGTGCTGACCGTCGACTTCTCCCGCTTCCCGCTCGCCCCGGGCGACCGCGTGCTCGACCTGGGCTGCGGGGCGGGACGCCATGCGTTCGAGTGCTACCGGCGCGGCGCGCAGGTCGTGGCCCTCGACCAGAACGGCGAGGAGATCCGCGAGGTCGCCAAGTGGTTCGCGGCGATGAAGGAGGCCGGGGAGGCGCCCGCGGGGGCGACCGCCACCGCGATGGAGGGTGACGCGCTCAACCTGCCGTTCCCCGACGAGTCCTTCGACGTCGTGATCATCTCCGAGGTCATGGAGCACATCCCGGACGACAAGGGCGTGCTGGCCGAGATGGTCCGGGTGCTCAAGCCGGGCGGCCGCATCGCGGTCACCGTGCCGCGCTACGGGCCGGAGAAGGTCTGCTGGGCGCTCTCCGACGCGTACCACGAGGTCGAGGGCGGCCACATCCGCATCTACAAGGCGGACGAGCTGCTCGGCAAGATGCAGGAAGCGGGCCTGAAGCCCTACGGCACGCACCACGCGCACGCGCTGCACTCGCCGTACTGGTGGCTCAAGTGCGCCTTCGGCGTCGACAACGACAAGGCGCTGCCGGTCCGCGCGTACCACAAGCTCCTGGTCTGGGACATCATGAAGAAGCCCCTGGTCACACGGCTCGCGGAGCAGGCGCTCAACCCGATCGTGGGCAAGAGCTTCGTGGCGTACGCGACCAAGCCGCACCTCGCGCCGCTGGACAAGGCCGCGGCCAAGTGACCTCACCGGAGCGGACCGAGCACCTGGTCCTGCCGGGCGTGCTCACCGCCGACCAGGCCCGGGCCACGGTGAACGGCATCCTCGCCGGGCAGCGCGAGGACGGCGCCATACCGTGGTTCCGCGGGCACCACCTCGACCCGTGGGACCACACCGAGGCCGCGATGGCGCTGGACGCGGCGGGCGAGCACGAGGCGGCGGCGCGCGCGTACGAGTGGCTGGCGCGGCACCAGAACGCCGACGGCTCCTGGTACGCGGCCTACGACGACGGCGACTTCGAGCGGATCACCGACCGGGGCCGCGAGACCAACTTCTCCGCGTACGTGGCCGTCGGCGTCTGGCACCACTACCTCGCCACCGGCGACGACACCTTCCTCGACCGGATGTGGCCGGTGGTGTACGCGGCCGTCGAGTTCGTGCTGCGGCTCCAGCAGCCCGGCGGGCAGATCGGCTGGAAGCGCGAGGAGGACGGTACGGCCGTCGATGACGCGCTGCTGACCGGCAGTTCGTCGATCCATCACGCGCTGCGGTGCGCGCTGGCCGTCGCCGAGCAGCGCGAGGAGCCGCAGCCGGACTGGGAGCTGGCCACCGGCGCGCTCGCGCACGCCGTGCGCAGCCACCCCGAGCGCTTCCTCGACAAGTCCCGCTACTCGATGGACTGGTACTACCCCGTCCTCGGCGGCGCGGTGAGCGGGCCCGAGGCGAAGGCCCGTATCGAGTCGATGTGGGACGACTTCGTGGTGCCCGGGCTCGGGGTCCGCTGCGTGCTGCCCAACCCGTGGGTCACCGGCGGCGAGAGCTGTGAACTCGCCCTGGCCCTGTGGGTGATGGGGGAGTCCGACCGGGCCCTGGAGATCCTGCAGTCCATCCAGCATCTGCGCGACGCGGAGTCGGGCATGTACTGGACGGGTTACGTCTTCGAGGGCGACCGGGCCGTGTGGCCGGAGGAGCTCACCACCTGGACGGCCGGTTCGCTGCTGCTCGCGGTGGCCGCGCTCGGCGGGGACGAGGCGACCACCGCGGTCTTCGGCGGCGAACGGCTGCCGCGGGGGCTGGCGCCGGACTGCTGCGGGTAGCTGTCCGGCGCGTTTGTCGGTCGGGCTGGTCGGTCGCGCTTTTCGGTCCGCGGGACCGGCTGCCGTCGCTGTCAGTAGCGGCGCAGCCGGTTGGCGATGGCGTGGCCGGCGAACAGGTACACCACGGCGGCCAGGCCGTAGCCCGCCACGACCCGTGCCCAGGCGTCGTGGAAGGTGAACAGGTCGTACGACCAGGCGGCCAGCCAGCGGGCCGTGTGCTGGGTGAAGGACACCAGGTCGTTGGCCCGGTTGGCGTCCAGCAGATACATCAGGATCCACAGGCCGATGACGAAGGCCATGACGTCCGCCACGGCGGTGACGACCCTGGCGGCCTCGTTCGTGCCGCTGCGATGACGAGGAGACATGGCGGACGAGTAGCCCGATCGCGGGGCGTGAAACCGATGGGTGAACCGGTGGGTGCGGCCGGTGGGCGAGACCCGTACGGAGTCGCCCGGGTGGCGCAGCGACGGGGGCCGGGTGAGGCTGCCACCGAGGCCGAACATCCCACCCGGAGGTCCATCGTGCCCAGTACGCTCCCGATCCGCCGCATAGTCGTGGCGGTCGTCCTGTCCTGCACCGTCTTGGTGTCGACGACCGCCTGTGGTGGCGAGACGAAGACCAACAACAGCCAGAGTCTTACGGCGGCGGAGAGCAGCGCGTCGCCGACCAGCTCCGCCGAGCGCCAGCGGCTCGCGAAGACCCGGTTCGTGGCGAACGCGGGGCTCGCGGCGGGCGCGGCCTATCAGTGGATCGTGAAGCCGTTCAAGGCGGGCAAGTTCAAGAAGGGGACGAAGGGGCGGACCGTGGCCCTCGTCAAGGCGGGCGTCGCGGGCGCGTTCACGTACAACCGGCTGAAGGCGGCGGTGCGGAACGCGGAGGGCGATCCGCTGCTGTCGAAGGCGCTCGCGCCGCTGTCGTCCGGCATCGAGTCGCTGAAGAACCTGCCGGCGAAGCTGCGGAAGGGGGATGCGACGGATGCGGATATCGGTTCGTTCGAGAACGTGATCGGCGGGGTCAAGGGCGCGGGGAAGTCTGCTGGCGCGCCGGTTACGGATCAGGTTCCGACTGCCAGTCAGCTGAACGGCGGGTAGTCCCCTTCGGGGCGCGGTTTGAACGTGCGGGTCCGTTGTGGCTGGTCGCTCCCCCAAGTTCTCGACTCCGCTCGAACAGGGGGGACCCCCATCGCGGCGGAGCCGCACATGTCACAGCCCCGCGCCCGTTTAGGTCGCCCGGTAACGCGGCTGCCTCGGCACAGCCCCGCGCCCCTGAAAGACCAGGCATCAGCCGTTCAGCTCTGCCAAAGCCCTCAGCGTCTTGTGGTCCGGTGACGTCACCAGCAGGTCCGTCACCGGGCCCTTGCGCCACAACTCCAGTCTCTCCGCTATCCGTTGGCGCGGGCCGACCAGGGAGATCTCGTCCGCGAACGCGTCGGGGACCGCCCGTATCGCCTCCTCGCGGTGGCCCTTCGCGAACAGGTGCTGGATTCGGTGGGCCGCTGCCTCGTAACCCATGCGGGACATCAGGTCCGCGTGGAAGTTGCGGGCCGCGTGGCCCATTCCGCCGATGTAGAAGCCGAGCATCGCCTTCACCGGCAGCAGGCCGTCGGAGACGTCGTCGCAGAGCTGGGCGCGGACCATCGGGGCCACCACGAAGCCCTCGCGCAGGTCGCCGAGTGACGCCTCGTACACGTCGAGGCGGGTCGGGGACCAGTACAGCGGGAGCCAGCCGTCCGCGATCCTGGTCGTCTGGGCGATGTTCTTGGGGCCCTCGGCGCCGAGCAGCAGCGGCAGGTCCGCCCGCAGCGGGTGCGTGATGGGTTTGAGGGGTTTGCCGAGGCCCGTGCCGTCGGGGCCCCGGTAGGGGTGCGGGTGGAAGCGGCCGTCCAGTTCCACCGGGCCGCCGCGCCGCAGCACTTGGCGGATGACGTCCACGTACTCCCGTGTCGCCGTCAGCGGGCTCGACGGGAACGGGCGGCCGTACCACCCCTCCACCACCTGCGGCCCCGAGAGGCCGAGGCCGAGCGACATGCGGCCGCCGGAGAGGTGGTCGAGGGTGAGCGCGTGCATCGCGGTCGCGGTCGGGGTGCGGGCCGCCATCTGCGCCACCGCCGTGCCCAGGCGGATACGGGAGGTGTGCGCGGCGATCCAGGTGAGGGGCGTGAACGCGTCCGAACCCCAGGCCTCGGCCGTCCAGACCGAGTCGTAGCCGAGCCGTTCCGCTTCCCGGGCCAGCTCCAGATGCGCCGCGTCGGGGCCGCGCCCCCAGTAGCCGAGTGCGAGTCCTAGCCGCATGCGACGCCCCCTGGGGTCAGTGGATCTGACGGGGCGTCAGGGTACGGCAACGGCCCCCCGCCCGGAAGGGTGAGGGGCCGTCGTGAGGTGCGGGGCGTCAGCCGCGCTGGATGCCGGTGGTGTCCTGGAGGACACCGCGGCGGCCGTCCTGCGTCTGCGCGACCAGGGCCGCGCCGCGCTGCTCGACCGCCAGGTACCAGGTGCCGGGGGCCAGTTCCGCGATCGGCGTCGGGGAGCCGTCCTCCGGGTACAGCGGACGGGCCACCGGGACCGCGAACCAGAACGGGGCGAAGTCCCCGGCCGGGGCGCCGGCCGCGGCGGGCTGCGGCTGGGCGGCGGCGGGCGCCGGGGTCTGGCCGCCCTGGCTGGGCGCGGCGGGCTGGCCCGCGGCGGGCTGGGCGCCGAACGGCTGCTGCTGGGCACCGGCCGGGTAGCCGTAGCCACCCGCGGGCTGCTGGGCACCGTAGGGCTGCGCGCCGTACGGCTGGGCGACGGCCGGGTTCGGGGCGCCCATCAGCGGGGCCTTGAGGGCCGCGACCAGCGGGCTGGCGACGGCGCCCGCGGCGAGCACGAGCGCCGCGATCAGGCCGAGGATCATGCCGGCGCCGGCGCTGTTCATGTCGACGATGGTCCAGAACGCGGTCCACGCCGAGAAGATCGCGAACGCGGTGCCGAACTGGGCCAGGTCGAGCCCGGCGATCTTCTTCGGCTGCGGCAGCGCGCGGGCCACGACGATGAGGGCCGCCCCGATGATGCCGGCCAGGAACATGCTCATCAGCAGGCCCAGCGCGTCCCAGGCGTTAGGTACGTTGACCTTGGAGCAGAACGAGCCGACGCACGAATTGTCGATCGAGTAGAGATCGAGGAACGAGGCGATGAACAGCACCACCGCTGCTCCGATCACCACGCCGTCGCCTCGCGTGAGGGAGCGGATGTTCACGTAATAGTCCTTTTGGGTCGTCTCGTCGGGGCGGTCATCGCTGCCGCCGGTGTACGTGCACACGGCGCGAAGCACGAGGGCGGTTCCCCGCCCGGGGGAGAATCTATCGTCTGACCGGGCGGGAAGTCCCCTCGGTAGTCAGACCGTGACCGACCCGCAGCCCGACGACCCGTCGGGGGCGTGCCCTACTTCGTCAGGAAACTGTCGATGCCGTCGGCGATGCCCTGGGCGGCCTTCTGCCGCCAGTCCCCACTCGTCAGAAGCTTGGCGTCGCCGGAATCCTGCATGTTCCCGCACTCGATGAACACCTTCGGCACGGTGGACAGATTGAGCCCGCCGAGGTCCTTGCGGACGTCCAACCCGGTGCCGTCGCCGATGTAGTTGGAAGCCGGCATGCCCGTGGCGTGGACGAACTTCCCCGCGATCCTCACACCCAGATCACGTGACGGGGCCACGATCGGGGCGGTGTTCGCCTTCCCCGCGTTCACGAGCGCAGGCAGGATCACATGGAAGCCGTGGTTGCCCTCGGCCGAGCCGTCGGCGTGCACCGAGACGACCGCGTCCGCCTTCGCCGCGTTGCCGATCGCCGCCCGCTCGTCCACGCACGGGCCCCACGCGTGGTCGCCGTCCTGGGTGTACTTGACGGTCGCGCCCAGCTTCTCCAGGATCGCCCGCAGCCGGTGCGACACATCGAGGGTGAACTCGGCCTCGGTGTAGTCCCCGCCGATGGTCTCGGTGCCGGTGGTGTCGCATTCCTTCTTGTTCGTCCCGATATCGACCTGACGGTTGATCTCGTTCGGGTGCTGGAAGTTCTTCGGGTTGTGCCCGGGGTCGATCACCACGACCTTCCCGGAGAGCGGGCCGACCGGCGGTGCCGACTGGGTGGACGGCGACGGGGCCGCGCCGGTGCCCGGCGGGGCCGCCGTCACGGTCACGGTCGGCGTCTTCGTGGCCGGTCGCTTGTCGTCGGTGGAGGTGTGCGCCGCCGACTGGCTCGGCAGCGGCAGCACCTTCGCGGGCTTGTCGTCGTGGCCGCCCGAGCCGCCCATGGCCTGCCACACCAGCCACCCGGCCAGAGCGGTCGGGACCAGTGCGGCGGTGGCGATGACGAGGTTGCCGCGCAGGCGTCGCCGGCGGCCGGGCGTGGGGGACTCGCTGTCGTACGACACGCTGCGATGCTAGCCCGGACGGCCATCGGTGGCGCTCACCCCGCGTACGGCGAAGGGGTGCATCGTGGAGTGCGCCGTGGCGCGTGCCGTGGGGTGCGGCGTCACACTCCGGCGCGCGTGCGGCGCAGGACGCGCAGCGAGTCCGTCGCCGAGACCTCGGTGAAGGCCCCGGACGCGAGGGCCCGCAGATAGACGCGGTACGGCGCCTGGCCGGTGAACTCGTCGACCGGGTCCGGGAAGACGTCGTGGATCACCAGCAGCCCGCCCTCGGCGACGTGCGGGGCCCACCCCTCGTAGTCCGCGTTCGCGTGCTCGTCGGTGTGCCCGCCGTCGATGAAGACGAGCCCGACCTCGCCGCCCCACACCCGCGCGACCTGCGGCGAACGTCCGACGACGGCCACGACGTGCTCCTCCAGGCCCGCTCTGTGCAGGGTGCGGCGGAAGGTGGGCAGCGTGTCCATCAGGCCGACCTCGGGGTCGACGGTCTCCGGGTCGTGGTACTCCCAACCGGGCTGCTGCTCCTCGCTGCCCCGGTGGTGGTCGACGGTGACGGCGACGGTCCCGGCGGCGCGGGCGGCGTCGGCCAGCAGGAGCGTGGAGCGCCCGCAGTAGGTGCCGACCTCAAGCAGCGGAAGCCCGAGCGCCGCCGCCTCCACCGCCGCGTCGTAGAGCGCCAGACCTTCCCGTACGGGCATGAAGCCCTTGGCGGCCTCGAAGGCGGCGAGGATCTCCGGCTTGGGTGTCGCCATGGCAGGGCTCCCGGGAGTCGTACGTGGGTGGTCACCACATGCGTGAGGTGTATGTGGCTGGGCGCCACATGCTAATCCCCGCGACGTACGCACCGGTCCGGTGCGATCCCCCTGATCCCCCTGATCCCGTCCCCATCTGACCTTCCGTCAGATTGGAACGTGTTCTAGTCTGTCGCCGTTCCATCGGCGGCCGGGCGGCGGGGGAGTGCGCATGGGCATCGGGATCACGCGGGAGCAGCGGGAACTGGCCGAGGCCGTGCGCGGCTGGCTGGCGCGGGCCGTGCCCGTCGAGGAGGTGCGCAAGCTGCTCGACGCACCGGCCGGGGCCGCGTCGCGGCCGCCCTACTGGGACGCGCTGGCCGAACAGGGCCTGCTCGGCGTCCATCTCGGCGAGCGGCACGGCGGCGGGGGCCTGGCGGAGCTCGCCGTGGTGTTGGAGGAGGCCGGGCGGGGCGCGCTGCCGGGGCCGTATCTGCCCGGGGTGCTCGCGGCGGCGGTCCTGGCGCGGGCCGGGTCCGGGCACGACGCGCTCACCGACGCGATCGCGACCGGCGCCACCACCGCCGCCGTGGCGCTCGGCGCCGGGACCCTGACCGCCGAGCCCGTCGCGGCGGGCTTACGGCTCGACGGGATCGCGCCGCCGGTCCTCGCCGGCGGGCAGGCGGATCTGCTGCTCCTGGCGGCAGCACGCGAGGAGAGCACGGTCTGGCTGGCCGTGGACGCGTCCGCGCTCGACATCCGGACCCACGACAGCGCCGACCCCACCCGCCCCACCGCCGAGGTGGCGGCGCGCGGCGTGGTGGTCCCCGCCGACCGGGTCCTCGCGGTGGACGACGATCTGGTGCGGGACCTGGCCGCCGTACTGTTCGCCGCCGAGGCGTGTGGCACGGCCGCCTGGGCGCTGGAGACGGCGGTCCGGCACGCCAAGGTGCGCGAACAGTTCGGGCGGCCGATCGGTCGGTTCCAGGCGGTCAAGCACCTGTGCGCCGACATGCTCGTCCGGCTCGAACAGTCCCGCGCGCTGGTGTGGGACGCGGCGCGGGCGGCGGACTCGGACAGGGCGGATTCGGACAGTGCGGATTCGGGCAGGGCGGGCTTGGGCCCGGGTGTACGAGGGCTGGTCGCCGCGCTCGCGGCCGCCACCGCCCTGGACACCGCGTTCTCCTGCGCCAAGGACTGCGTCCAGATCCTCGGCGGGATCGGCTTCACCTGGGAGCACGACGCCCACCTCCATCTGCGCCGGGCCCTGGTCGCGCGCCAGCTGCTCGGCGCCGGGGACGTCCACCGGCAGCGGGCCGTCCGGCTCGCCCGGGCCGGGGCGCGCCGGGCGCTGCGGACGGAGCTGCCCGAGCGGGCGCGGGCGTACCGCAAGGCGGCGCGGCGGGCGGCCGAGTCCGTACGCGGCCTCGACCCGGCGGCGGCCCGGCGCGCGCTGGCCCCCACCGGGTACGCGGCGCCGCATCTGCCCGCGCCGTACGGCCTGGGCGCGGATCCGGTCCACCAACTCGTCGTGCAGGAGGAGTTCGCGCGGGCCCGGGTCGTGGTGGCCGAGCTGGGGATCGGCACCTGGGTGGTGCCGTCGCTGCTCGCCCACGGCACGCCCGCGCAGCAGGAGCGCTATCTGCCGCCGACCCTGCGCGGCGACCTGCTCTGGTGCCAGCTGTTCTCGGAACCGGAGGCGGGATCCGACCTGGCCGCGCTGCGCACCCGGGCCGAGCGCACCGAGGAGGGCTGGCGGATCACCGGCCAGAAGGTGTGGACGAGCGCGGCGCAGTGGGCGGACCACGGCATCCTGCTGGCGCGAACCGACCCGGACGCGCCCAAGCACCAGGGCCTGACGTACTTCCTGGTCGACATGAAGAACACCCCGGGAATCGACGTCCGCCCGCTCCGTGAACTGACCGGCGACTCCCTCTTCAACGAGGTGTACTTCGACGGGGCGCTGCTGCCGCCCGACGCGGTCGTCGGCGAGGTGGGCGGCGGCTGGCGGGTCGCGCGCAACACGCTGGGCAACGAACGTGTCCACATGGCCGACCAGTTGACCTTCGGCACCGGTCTGGAGGCGCTGCTCGCGGCCGCCGGTGACCTGGACGGCTCGTACCGCGCCCGGATCGGCGCGCTGGCCGCCGAGGCGCACGCGCTCGCCTGTATCGGGCTGCGCACGACCATGCGGCAGGTGTCGGGCCTGGAGCCGGGGGCGGGCGCGAGCGTACGGAAGCTGGTGCAGACCGCGCACCAGCAGAAGGTGGCCGAGCTCGCCCTCGAACTCCTGGGCCCGGCGGGCGCGGTGGCCGAAGGCCAGGGGGAGCGGGCGGTCCACGGCTTCCTGATGTCCCGCTGTCTGACCATCGCGGGCGGCACCACCCAGGTCCAGCTGAACGTCGTGGCCGAGCGGATCCTCGGCCTGCCCCGGGATGGAGGAGCGGACGCGTGAAGAGCTTTGTGGCCGGTGTGGGCATGACGAAGTTCGAGAAGCCCGAGTCGCGCGAGTGGCAGTACTGGGACATGGCGCGGGAGGCGGGCACCAAGGCGCTCGCCGACGCGCGGATCTCGTACGGGCAGGTGGAGCAGGTACTGGCCGGGTACTGCTTCCAGCCGTCGACGGCGGGCCAACGGGCCGCGTACGAACTGGGGTTGACCGGCATCCCCGTACACAACGTCAACAACAACTGCGCGACCGGCGCCAGCGCGCTGATGCTGGCGCGGCAGCTGGTGGAGGGCGGGGTGAGCGAGTGCGTGCTGGCGCTGGGGTTCGAGAAGATGAAGCGGGGCGCGCTGGGCGGGGGCGCGGACGGCGACTTCTCCACCTCGCCGGTGGCGCGCCACTACGCGGTGATGGCGGCCGCCCACGGCTTCGCGATGAGCCCGCCCACCGCCCAGATCTTCGGCAACGCGGCGCGTGAGCACATGGAGCTGTACGGGACCACCGAGGCGCAGCTGGCGGCGGTCGGCGCGAAGAACCACCGGCATTCGGTGGGCAACCCCAACGCCCAGTTCCAGTGGGAGAGCTCGACGACGGAGGTGCTGGCCGCGCCGGTGGTTCACAGTCCACTGACCAAGTTCCAGTGCTCCCCGACGTCCGACGGCTCGGCGGCGGCCGTGGTCGTCTCCGAACGCTTCGCCGACGCGCACGGCCTGGCGGACCGGGCGGTGGAGATCGCCGCCCAGGCGATGACGACGGACACGGAGGAGTCGTTCGCGTCCGGGCGGTGCGTCGACGTGGTGGGGGTCGGGATGACGCGCTCGGCCGCGCGGGCGGTGTACGCGCAGGCGGGCCTCGGCATCGAGGACGTCGATGTGATCGAGCTGCACGACTGCTTCTCGATCAACGAGCTGCTGACGTACGAGGCGTTGGGGATGTGCGGGGAGGGGGAGTCGGGGAAGCTGATCGACTCCGGGGCGACGACGTACGGCGGCCGGTGGGTGGTCAACCCCTCGGGCGGCCTGATCTCCAAGGGCCATCCGCTGGGCGCGACGGGTCTGGCGCAGGTGGCGGAGGTGGTGTGGCAGCTGCGGGGGGAGGCGGGGGTGCGGCAGGTGCCGGGGGCGGGGGTCGGGCTTACGCACAACATCGGCCTGGGCGGGGCGGCGGTGCTGACGCTCCTACGGAGGTGAGCCCCCACCCCGCCCCTGAAGGGGCGCAGCCACAGAGCGGGGTGCAGGGGGCGCAGCCCCCGCCCGGGGTCCGGGGGCGTGGCCCCCGGGAAACCCTCCTCAACTCCCGCCCATCCCCGGAGGGTTAAAGGAAGGGGCGGGGTGGGGAAACAACCCCCCGGCTGCGAGCATGGCCCGCATGGTCCAAGCGCCCGCAGACACCGCGATACCCACCCGCACCCCCGCCGCGCGAACCTGGCTCGTACTCCTCGCCGCCTGCGCCGGGCAATTCCTCGTCGTCCTCGATGTGTCCGTCGTCAACGTCGCACTCCCCTCCATGCGGACCGGCCTGGGGATGACCCCGTCCGGGCTCCAATGGGTGGTCAACGCCTACTCCATCGCGTACGCCGGGTTCATGCTCCTCGGCGGCCGCGCCGGAGATCTGTTCGGGCGCAAGCGCATGTTCCTCGTCGGGCTCGGGCTGTTCACCGCCGCCAGCCTCGCCGGCGGGCTCGCACAGGAGGGGTGGCAACTGCTGCTCGCCCGGGGCGTGCAGGGCCTCGGCGCCGCCGTGCTCGCGCCGTCCACGCTCACCATCCTCACCGCCGCCGTCCCCGAAGGCGCCGCCCGCACCCGGGCGATAGGGACCTGGGCGGCGGTCGGCGCAGGCGGCGGCGCGGCGGGCGGGCTGGTCGGGGGCGTCCTGACCGACACCCTGTCCTGGCGCTGGGTGCTGCTCATCAACGTGCCCATCGGCGCCCTCGTCCTCACCGGCGCCGCCCTGTGGATCACCGAGAGCCGCGCGGGTGCCCACCACCGTCTCGACCTGCCCGGCGCGGTCCTGGTCACCGGCGGCCTCGCCGTGCTCGCGTACGGCATCGTCCAGACCGAACAGGCCGGCTGGACCGCGCCCGGGACGCTGGCCCCGCTCCTCGGCGGGCTCGCGCTGCTCGGCGCGTTCCTCGCCGTGGAGGCGCGCGCGGCGGCCCCGCTGATGCCGCTGCGGCTGCTGCGGATCAGAGCCGTCTCGTCCGCCAACGTCGTGATGTTCGCCTGCGGTTCGGCGACCTTCTGCACCTGGTACTTCATGACGCTGTACGCCCAGAACGTCCTCGGCTACACCCCGCTCGGCGCCGGACTCGCCCTGATTCCCAGCTCGTTGAGCATCGTCCTCGGCGCGAAGATCGCCCCCCGCCTGATGCCGGTGACGGGCACGCGCAACCTCACCGTCATCGCCCTGCTGATCGCCGCCGCCGGGTTCGGCTGGCAGTCCACGATGCAGGCGGACGACCCGTACTGGATGTCGATCCTGGTGCCCGGCATCCTGATGATGACGGGCGCCGGGCTCGCCACCACCCCGCTCGCCGCCCTCGCCACCTCCGGCGCCGCGCCCGGCGAGGCCGGACTGGTCTCCGGGCTCGTCAACACCTCCCGCACGATGGGCGGCGCGCTCGGCCTCGCCACCCTGTCGACGGCCGCCGCCGCCCGCACCGGCTCCTCGCTCACCCCCGACGCGCTCACCGACGGCTACGCGCTCGCCTTCCGCACCGGCGGGTTCGTGCTGATGGCCAGCATGGTGGTGGCGCTGGTGTGGCTGCCGAGGAGCACGGCCCGCAAGCCGTAGGTCCTAGAGCCAGCCCTGCTGCCGCGCCGCCCGCACCGCCTCCATGCGGTTGCGGGTCTGGGTCTTGCCGATCGCCGACGAGAGGTAGTTGCGCACCGTCGACTCCGACAGATGCAGCTTGCCCGCGATGTCGGCGACGGTCGCGCCGTCCACCGACGCGTTCAGGACGTCGACCTCGCGGGCGGTCAGCGGGTTGGCGCCCGCGCTGAGCGCGGCGGCGGCCAGCGCCGGGTCGATCACGGTCTCACCGCGCAGGGCCCGGCGGATCGCCTCGGCCAGGTCCTCCACCGGCCCGTCCTTGACGAGGAACCCGGCCGCGCCCGCCTCCATCGCCCGGCGCAGATATCCGGGCCGCCCGAACGTGGTGAGGATCAGCACCCGGCACTCCGGGCACTCCTCGCGCAGCAGGGCCGCCGCGTCCAGCCCGCTCAGGCCCGGGAGTTCGATGTCGAGGAGGGCGACGTCGGGACGGGAGGTGAGCGCCGCCTCCACGATCTTGTCCCCGGCCGCCACCTGGGCGACCACCTCCATGTCCTCCTCCAGACCGAGCAGCAGGGCGAGAGCGCCGCGCATCATGCCCTGGTCCTCCGCGAGCAGGACTCTGATCATGCCGTTCTCCCCATCGTCCCCGGGTGGCCGTCAGCCCCGTGCGGCCCCGTGCTCCGTCTCCAGCTCCGCTTCGAGCTCGGCGTCGAGCGGGTCGACCGGGAGTTCGGCGGCGACCTGGAAGCCGCCGCGGGGTCCGGGGCCCGCGTCGAGGGAGCCGCCGGCCGCCGCGAGGCGTTCGGTGAGACCCTTCAGGCCCGTACCGCCGATCAGTGGAGCGGTGGTGGCGGGCTGTTGGGATGGTACGCCGCGTCCGTTGTCCGTGATCTTCAGCCGTACGCGTTCGGGCGCGCCGTCGACCACGATCTCGCACCGGGTCGCCTCACTGTGCCGTACGACGTTGGTCACCGCCTCCCGCACCACCCAGCCGAGCAGCGCCTCGGTCTGCTTGGCCAGCGGCGGGCCCGACTGGCGTACGACGGGGGCGATGTCGGCCGCGATGAGCGCCGAGCGGGCCCGGTCGAGTTCGGTGCCGAGGCTCCCCTCGCGGTATCCGGTGACGGCCTCGCGGATCTCGGTGAGCGCCTGGCGGCCGACCGACTCGATGTCGGCGACCTGGCCGAGCGCCGCGTCCAGATCGCGGGGGGCGAGGCGGCGGGCCGCCTCCGACTTCACCACGATCACCGAAAGGGTGTGGCCGAGCAGGTCGTGCAGGTCGCGGGAGAAGCGGAGACGTTCCTTCTCCACCGCCGCGCGGGCCAGCTCCTGCCGGGTGTCGCGCAGTTCGCGCACGGTCTGGGAGAGCGAGAGGACCGCCGCCGTCACCATTCCGGACAGGAACGTCCCGTACGCGATGGTCACGTCGCCCCACGGGTCACCCGTGCGGATGCCGGAGATCGAGCTCACCGAGACGGTCAGCAGGACCATCACGACGCTGAGGCGCCGGTTGCGCAGCACCGCGCCGCAGGCGAGCGCGAGCAGCGGGAAGAAGAGCAGCCAGGTGCCGCCGTAGCCGAGGGCGAGGCCGTACGTGATGACGCCCATGGCGGCGAGGGCCGCGTAGGTCTGCCGGGTCTCGCGGCGTTCCTTGTCGAAGGCGCGGAAGACGACCGAGATGTAGAGGGAGTTGAAGGCGAGCAGGCCCGCGCCGCCGATCCACGGGTTCGGGGTCTCGCCGCTGACCAGGTTGGAGAACGAGCCGAGGCCCATCAGCAGCCAGGGCAGCATCGCGTACCCGTTGGCCGGGGGGCCCGCGAGATCGTCGTCCCGGCGGCACTCGCCCCTGCGACGCCTGGGCGCTCGCTCCGGCAGCTCCGGCAGTCTCGGCAGTCCCGGCAGGAGTTTCGCCACTGTCTTCTTCTCCCCGTTCATTTGGCTCATACCGTCCTTGCGGACCGTCGGTAGGAGAACACGGCGTACGAGCCGAACGCCAGCAGCCAGCCGCCGAGCACCGCGACCGTGACCGCGCCAGGCGCGGAGCCGTGCGAGACGGCCCAGCCGAGGTCGGCGAACCGGTGGGTCGGGGTGTACCGGGCGAGGGAGGCGAGCCAGCCGGGGAACGCGTCGACGGGGAACCACAGTCCGCCGATCACCGCGAGACCCACCAGACACGCAGGGTTGATCACGCCCACGGCCTGCGGGGTGAGCCGGTAGCCGTTGCCGAGCCCGAGGAAGGTGAAGGGCAGGGCGCCGATCCAGAGCAGCAGCGTGAGCGCCGCCCACTGCCACAGCGCCAGGTGTACGCCGTTGACGAACGCGCCCGCGGCGAACACCGCGGCGATCGCGGGCAGTACGGTCGCCGAGGCGCTGATCGCCCGGCCGGTCACCACCTTGGAGGGGGCGATCGGGGTGATCCGCAGCTGCCGCAGCCAGCCGAAGTGCTTGTCGGCCGCGACGCCCGCACCGCCGTTCAGGGAGGCGCCGAGCGCGCCGTACGCCGCCATCCCGACCATCGACGCGACCTTCCAGTCGGCCGAATCGCCGTCCCCCGAGCCGATGTTGGTGAAGAGCAGGTACATCAGCACGGGCATGCCGATACCGAAGACGACGAACGAGGTATCGCGGAAGGTCCGCCGCACTTCGAGCAGGATGTAGTCGAGCATGGGACGCTCTCGCTTTCAGGCTTTCAGGCTTTCGGGCTTTCGGGTGCTCAGCGGTCGGACGCGGTCAGACGCGGTCAGACGCGGAACAGGAGCGGAGGCAGGCGGCGCAGCGAGTCGGAGTCGAACTCGGAGGTCAGCGAGAGGAACGCGTCCTCCAGGCTCGCCGGGGCCACTTCGAGGTTGCGGATCGCGCCGAGGCGCGCCAGCTCCACGACTGTGGCGTCCGAGTCGTCCGTACGCAGCAGGGCGCGGTCGCCGCGGACCTCCACGCTGACCACGCCGGGCAGCGTCGGCAGATGCGCGCCGGACCCGCCCGCCAGGTCGAAGGAGACCAGGCTGCCGCCCGCCGCCCGCTTGATCCGCTCGCCGGGGCCGTCGGCGACGATCCGGCCCTGGTCGATGACCACGATCCGGTCGGCGTTGTCGTCCGCCTCCTCCAGATAGTGGGTGGAGAACAGCACGGTGTTGCCCCGGGCCGCGTACGCCCGCATCGACTCCCAGAACGCGCGGCGCGCCTCCACGTCGAGCGCGGCGGTCGGCTCGTCCAGGACCAGCAGCGCGGGCGACCCGGCGAGCGCCATCGCGAAGCGGACGCGCTGGGCCTGGCCGCCGGAGAGCCGGTCGACCCGGCGGTCCGCGAACTCGGTGAGCCCCGCCAGCGCCAGCGCCTCGTCGGCGGACATCGGCTCCGGGTAGGTCGAGGCGACGAACGTGACGAGCTCGCGGACGGTGACGCGGGGGATCGGTTGGCCCTCCTGGAGCATCGCGCCCACCAGGCCGGCGCGTACGGCCTCCTCGGGGGTGCGGCCGAAGAGCCGCACCTCGCCCGCGTCCGGCTCGTCGAGCCCCAGCAGCAGGCCGATCGTGGTCGACTTGCCGGCGCCGTTGCGGCCGAGCAGGGCGACGGTCTCGCCTCGGCGGATGTCGAGGTCCATGCCGTCGACTGCCCTGACTGTGCCGAATGCCTTCGCCACGTCGGTGAAGTGCGCCGCGGCGGGTGATGTCTGCGTCATGGTGATGACCGTACGAAGCGGGCCTCCCTGTCGGGCAGATGTTCTTGTACGGGGTTCGGTGGGACAAATGTCCCGGGTCGTTGGTTCGCTGCGGGCCGGTGGGGGCGGGTCCCTTCCGGGGGTGCGGTTTCGGCTGCGGGCCGGTGGGGGCTGGTCGCTCCCCCAAGTTCTCGACTCCGCTCGAACAGGGGGGACCCCCATCGCGGCGGAGCCGCACATGTCACAGCCCCGCGCCCCTAGTGGTGCGGGCATCTGGTATCTGACGGATCGTCAGTAGGGTTCCCAATCATCTGGTGCTGCGTTATACATGGGAGCCATCGAGCCCTAGAACGCGTTCTAGAACCGGCCTCGGGGCCGGTCCCGTACGGCCTCGGTGCGGCCGACGGTGCGGACGGCCGCGCCGAGGTCTTCCCACCTCCAAGGAGCAGCCCGGTATGCCCATCGACGCAGCGCAGGCGCTCGCCGCCGAGCCCCGGTCCACCGAGATCGCCTGGGACCACAAGGACGTCCAGCTCTACCACCTGGGCCTGGGGGCGGGTGTCCCGGCGACCGACCCCGACGAGCTGCGCTACACACTGGAGTCCCGGCTGCACGTGCTGCCCTCCTTCGCCACCGTCGCGGGCGCCGGTATGGGCGTGGTCGGCGGGCTCTCGGCGCCCGGCGTCGACGTCGACCTCGCGGCCGTCCTGCACGGCGGCCAGGGCATCACGCTGCACCGGCCGATCCCGGTACGCGGACGGGCCGTGTCCACCTCCAAGGTGGCCGCCGTGTACGACAAGGGCAAGGCCGCGATCCTGGTGCTGCGCACCGACGTCGCCGACGCGGACGGGCCGCTGTGGACCAGCGACGCCCAGATCTTCGTACGCGGCGAGGGCGGCTTCGGCGGCGACCGGGGCCCCTCCGCACGCGTCGAGCAGCCCGAGCGTGCGCCGGACCGGACCGTCGAGCGGGCCGTTCGCGAGGACCAGGCGCTGCTCTACCGGCTGTCCGGCGACTGGAACCCGCTCCACGCCGACCCCGACTTCGCCAAGCTCGCCGGGTTCGACCGGCCGATCCTGCACGGGCTGTGCACCTACGGCATCGCGCTGAAGGCCGTCGTCGACACGCTGCTCGACGGCGAGGTGGGCCGCGTCCGCTCGTACACCACCCGGTTCACCGGGGTCGTCTTCCCCGGCGAGACCCTGCGCGTACGGATGTGGCAGGGGCCGGGCCGGGTCCAGGTGTCGGTGACGGCCGTCGAGCGGGACGACGCGCCGGTGCTCTCCGACACGGTCGTCGAACACGTCTGAACTGCCTGATCAGAGGGGATCCGCAGCATGCGCGCAGCCGTACTGCACGAGATCGGCCAGGACAAACTCGATGTCCTCGACGACGTCGAGGCGGTGGGCTTCGGCCCGGGCAAGGTCAAGATCCGTATCCGGGCCACCGGCCTGTGCCACTCCGACATCTCGGCGATGAACGGGGTGCTGCCGCAGCCCGCGCCGTTCGTCCCCGGGCACGAGGGCTCGGGCGACATCCTCGACGTCGGCGACGGCGTCACCGGGCTCGCCCCGGGCGACCGCGTCCTGGTCTCCTGGCTGCCCGCGTGCGGCAGCTGCCCGTCCTGCAAGCGCGGCCAGACCCAGCTCTGCCTCGCCTCGCTGATGAACGCGGGCACCCCCAACTTCAAGCGCCCCGGCGGCGACGTGTTCGGCTTCGCGGGCACCGGGACCTTCACCGAGGAGGTCGTGGTCGACGCCGGGTGCGCGGTCCCGATCCCCGAGGACGTCCCGTACGAGATCGCCGCGCTCATCGGGTGCGGGGTGACCACCGGGCTCGGCGCGGCCATCAACACCGCGCGGGTGGCGGCCGGTTCGTCGGTCGCGGTCATCGGCTGCGGCGGGGTCGGCATCTCGGCGATCCAGGGGGCGAAGGTGCAGGGCGCGGCACAGATCGTCGCCGTCGACCCGGTGGCGTCCCGGCGCGAGGCGGCCCTCGCCTTCGGCGCCACCGAGGCTCTTTCGCCCAGCGAACTCGACGACGCCAAGGCGCGGATCACCGGTGGCGAGGGTTTCGACTACGTCTTCGAGGTCGTCGGCAAGTCCGCCACCGCCCGCACCGCCTACGACGCGACCCGGCGCGGCGGCACCCTGTGCGTGGTCGGCGCGGGCGCCATGGACGACTTCTTCCAGCTCAACATGTTCGAGCTGTTCTTCGACGAGAAGCGGATCCTGCCGTCGATGTACGGCGGCGGCGACGTGCTGCGCTCCTACGAGCGGGCCATCGCGCTGTGGCGGGCGGGCCGGATCGACCTGGAGCGCCTGATCACCCACCGGGTCCCGCTCGCCGCGATCAACGACGCGCTCGACCAGATGCGTACGGGCGAGGCCCTGCGCACCTGCATCACCCTGTGAACCCCCGAGAGGAGCCGACCGGCATGGCAGTACCGCCCCTTGACGGCCTGTCCGCGATCGTCACCGGCGCCGGGCGGGGCCTGGGCCGGGCCGAGGCGCTGGAACTCGCCCGGCTCGGCGCGTCCGTGGTCGTCAACGACTTCGGGCAGCCGGGCCGGGACGGCTCCGGCGAGGCGTCGGCCGCCCCCGCCGAGGAGGTCGCCGCCGAGATCCGCGCGGCGGGCGGCCGGGCCGTCGCCCACACGGGAGACGTGGCCGACCACCAACAGGCCCGCGAACTCGTCGAGTTGGCGATCGGCACCTACGGCAAACTGGACATCCTGGTCAACAACGCGGGCATCCTGCGGGACCGGATGATCTTCTCGATGAGCGAGTCCGAGTGGGACTCGGTGATCCACGTCCACCTCAAGGGCCACTTCAACACCACCCACTTCGCGGCCGCGCACTGGCGCGAGCGCTCCAAGGCGGCGGGCGGGCCGGTCTACGGCCGGATCGTCAACACCTCGTCGGAGGCGTTCCTCGCGGGGTCGGCCGGGCAGCCCAACTACGCCGCCGCGAAGGGCGGGATCGTGGGGCTCACCACCTCCACGGCCCTCGCGCTCGCCAAGTACGGGGTCACCGCCAACGCGATCTGCCCCCGGGCCCGCACCCGGATGACCGAGGACGTCTTCGCGGCCATTTCAGCGAATCCAGGCAGCGCGGAGCCGGGGGAGGGGCAGCTGGACCCGCTGGCGCCCGAGCACGTCGCGCCGCTCGTCGGCTATCTGGCGTCCCCGGCGGCCGCCCGGGTCAACGGCCAGCTGATGGTCGTGCACGGCGGCATGGTCGCGATCGTGGAACGCCCCAGGGTGGCGGCCAAGTTCGACACGGCGAAGGAGGCCTTCTCGTACGAGGAACTGGACGAGCTGATCTCCCCGTACTACGCCACCCGCCCCGAGGGCGAGACTTTCGCGGCGGCGGAGGTACTGGGACTGAAACGGGGCTGAGCCAAACGTACCGCTGAGGAGTTGGGGGCGCGGGGCAGTGTCATTGTGCGGCTCCGCCGCGTGGGCGTGACCGTCCCCCAAGCTCTCAACTTCGTTCGAGCAGGGGGGACCCCCATCGCACGGTCCGCAGCCGAACACCGCCCCCCGGCCCCCGTCAGCCTTCGTCAGCCGCGGTCGCTCCCGGCGGCATCCAGCCGCCGGTGGCGGCCATGCGCCTCGGTGGCCGACTCCTCGGTCGCCGCCGCCCCGCCCCGGTGCTTGCCGTGGCCGTCGTCGTCCGTCGTCGCGTCCGCGGACGCGGTCAGTGTCTCGGACATGTGGTGCTGTCACCCCGTTGTAGATCGCCTGTTGCGTTCGCCGTGGATTTTAACCAGCAGACCCCGCTCGTCGATCAAGGGCTACGCGCGGCCTGTCAACGGTGACTGCGCCAGCGGTACGGGCCGGGGGGCCTGCGGCTTCGGCGGTACGGGGGCGGGGCGCGGCAGGTCCGGCGGCGCCGCGACGCGGGTGACCGAGCACGGCGCCGCCTCGGTCGAGCACGGCAGCCGCAGCACCCCGTCCCGGGTCCACAGCCCCGAGCCCGCCAACCACCCCTCGGGTGCGGCCAGTTGGTGCAGCCGCCGCCCGGCCGGGCGCCACACCCCCAGCCAGGTACCGGCCGCCGCGTCGATCCGCAGCGCCACCGCACAGCTCTCCGGCATCAGCACCTGCCCGGGCTGCACGGCGAACGGCGTCACCGCCGCGTCCGGCAGCCGCAGGCACTCCGGGAAGCGCACCGGCAGGGTGGAGCCGAGCACGCCCCAGCCGAGCCGGTGGTGGCCCGGGGCGTCCGAGCGGAGCAGCAGCAGACCGGTGTCCGGGTCGGCGAGCAGCAGCCGGTCCTCGCTCTCCTCGGTGATCTGGAGCAGCGGGGTCACCTCGCCGCCGCGCTCGAGGTCCACCGCGACCGTCTTGGTCCGCCCGTCCAGCTCCCGGTCCAGGGCGAGCAGCCGCCCCGTACGGTCCAGCCAGACGCCGCCCGAGCAGCGGCCCTTCACGACGGCCACCCGCTCCGGGCCGAACGAGCCGCCCGCCACCAGCCACAGCGCGGTGCTGTCCGGGCCTACCGCGAGCGCGTACGCGCAGCTGCCGCCCGGGGACGGCGGCAGCAGCGCGAGGTGCTGCTCGGGCGTGTCGGGGGTGACCGCGCCGAGGGCGAGCTCGCCGGTGCCGGGGCCGGTCGGGTAGAGCAGGGCGAAGGCGTCGCGGTCGGCGACGCGGCGGTGGATGAGGACCCGCCCGTCCGCCATCGGCAGCACCGAGGCGTCGGGCTCCTCCGGCTGGTTGCCGGGCAGCGGCACCGCGTACGGCTCGGGCCCGTCCAGCGTCCACCGCTCCGGGAACCAGCGGTCCCCGGCGCCCTCTCCCCGTACGAGACGGGCCGCGTACGAGCCGTCCGCGGTGATCGTGAACTCCGTGTGCCGGACCGCGCCGTCGCCGGCAGCGGTCTCGATGGCCAAGGCAGTCATGAGATGGCTCACCTCCGGCCCAAGAAGCTAGTTTTCGCACTTCCAGCCGAACAACAGGAGACCACTGGCTTCACACCAAAGGATGGCCGTCGGGCGATTTCGCCGTGAGGCGGGCGGCGGGTGTGCAAGGGGAGGCGGGTACGGGGGCATGCGGGGGCATGCGGTTCCGCGTCCTTCAAGGGGCGCGGGGCTGTGACATTTGCGGCTCCGCCGCGATGGGGGTCCCCCCTGCTCCTTGAGAGCTTGGGGGAGCGACC
This sequence comes from Streptomyces sp. NPDC048696, assembly GCF_043198895.1. Taxonomy (NCBI): domain Bacteria; kingdom Bacillati; phylum Actinomycetota; class Actinomycetes; order Kitasatosporales; family Streptomycetaceae; genus Streptomyces; species Streptomyces sp. NPDC048696. Next base: position 49,213 of record NZ_JBICVJ010000004.1, read on the forward strand.
GGCCACCCACGGTCCGCAGCCGAATATCCCCACGTCCAGCGGAGCGCTTGGCCATGGTGGGACGGGGGCGCGGCGCGGGTAACCTGTCCCCGTGCCCCGTCTGTCTGAAGTCATCGCCGCGCTCGACGCCCTCTGGCCGCCCGAGCGGGCCGAGGGATGGGACGCGGTCGGCACCGTCTGCGGTGACCCCGACACGGAGATCCGGCGCGTGCTGTTCGCCGTCGACCCCGTACAGGAGATCGCGGACGAGGCCGTGAAGCTCGGCGCCGACCTGATCGTCACCCATCACCCGCTCTATCTGCGCGGGACGACGACCGTCGCGGCCGGCCATTTCAAGGGCCGGGTCGTGCACACCCTGATCAAGAACGACATCGCCCTGCACGTCGCCCACACCAACGCCGACACCGCCGACCCGGGCGTCTCCGACGCCCTCGCGGGCGCCCTGGACCTCCGGGTCGTGGGCCCGCTCGTGCCCGACGCCGGCGACCCCTCGGGCCGTCGGGGCCTGGGCCGGATCTGCGAGCTCGACCACCCGATGACGCTTCGAGAGTTCGCCGCGCACGCCGCCGCCCGGCTGCCCGCCACCGCGCAGGGCGTCCGGGTCGCGGGCGACGTCGAGGCCCAGGTCAAGACGGTCGTGGTCAGCGGCGGCTCGGGCGACAGCCTCTTCGACGCCGTACGGGCGTCGGGAGCCGACGCCTTCCTGACGGCCGACCTGCGCCACCACCCGGTGTCGGAGGCGACCCAACACTCCCCGTTGGGCCTGGTCGACGCCGCCCACTGGGCCACCGAGTGGCCCTGGTGCGAGCAGGCCGCCGCCCAGCTCGACGAGATTTCCGACCGCCATGGCTGGGACCTGCGGGTCCACGTCTCGAAGGCGGTCACCGACCCCTGGTCATCCCACCACTCTTCTGGAGCCCCCAACTGAACGCCGCGCCCGCCGATCAGATCCGCCTCCTCGACGTACAGGCCCTCGACGTACGCCTGTCGCAGCTCGCCCACAAGCGGAAGTCGCTGCCCGAGCACGCCGAGATCGAGTCGCTCACCAAGGACCTGACGCAGCTGCGCGACCTGCTGGTCGCCGCGCAGACCGAGGAGAGCGACACCACCCGCGAGCAGACCAAGGCCGAGCAGGACGTCGACCAGGTCCGCCAGCGGGCCGCCCGCGACCAGCAGCGCCTGGACTCGGGCGCGGTCTCGTCCCCCAAGGACCTGGAGTCCCTCCAGCGCGAGATCGCCTCGCTGGCCAAGCGCCAGGGCGACCTGGAGGACGTGGTCCTGGAGGTCATGGAGCGCCGTGAGTCCGCCCAGGAGCGGGTCGCCGAGCTGACCGAGCGGGTCTCCTCCGTCCAGTCGAAGACCGACGACGCGATCACCCGCCGCGACGCCGCGACGCAGCAGATCGACGCCGAGGCCGCCGAGGTGGCCAAGGAGCGCGCGGTCGTCGCCGAGGTGATCCCCGCCGACCTGCTGAAGCTCTACGACAAGCTGCGCGAGAAGCAGGGCGGCGTCGGCGCGGCCCGGCTCTACCAGCGCAAGTGCGAGGGCTGCCGCCTGGAGCTCAACATCACGGAGGTCGCCGAGGTCAGGGCGGCGTCCCCGGACACCGTGCTGCGGTGCGAGAACTGCAGCCGCATCCTGGTCCGTACGTCGGAGTCGGGCCTGTAGTGCGGCAGTTCGTTGTCGAGGCCGACGGCGGCTCCCGGGGCAACCCGGGCCCCGCCGGATACGGCGCGGTGGTCCTCGACCCGGCGACGGGCGAGACGCTGGCCGAGGCGGCGGAGTACATCGGCGTCGCGACCAACAACGTCGCCGAGTACAAGGGCCTGATCGCCGGGCTCAAGGCGGCGAAGGCCCTGGACCCGGACGCGAAGGTGCGGGTCCGGATGGACTCCAAGCTGGTCGTCGAGCAGATGTCGGGCCGCTGGAAGATCAAGCACCCCGATATGAAGCCGCTCGCCGCCGAGGCCGGGCGGATCCTGCCGCCCGGGCAGGTCACGTACGAGTGGATCCCGCGCGAGCGGAACAAGCACGCGGACCGGCTCGCCAACGAGGCGATGGACGCGGGCAAGCGGGGCAGGCAGTGGGAGCCGTCGGCTTCCATGGCGGCCCTGAACGCGGGTTCCGCCGCCGCCCCGGACGCGGGCGCGGCCCGGGTCGTGGGGGACGCGGCGGCGGGTGCGGCGAAGGCGCGGGCGGCGCTGGCGTCGGCCGCTCCGGCCGCTCCGGCCGCTCCGGCCGCTCCGGCCGCTCCGGTCGCCACCGTGCCCGCTCCGGCCCGGAGTTCGGGCGCGGCCCCGGCCGCCGGGTGGAGCGCCCCCGACCTGGGCACGCCCACCACGTTCGTCCTGCTGCGGCACGGTGAGACGGCGCTGACCCCCGAGAAGCGGTTCTCCGGCAGCGGCGGGACCGACCCCGAGCTGTCGGCGGCAGGTCGCCGACAGGCCGAGCAGGTGGCCGCCGCGCTGGCGTCCCGGGGCACGATCCAGGCGATCGTGTCCTCTCCGCTGCGCCGCTGCCGCGAGACGGCGGCGGCGGTCGCCGCGCGCCTCGGCCTGGAGGTACGGGTCGAGGACGGTCTGCGCGAGACGGACTTCGGGGCGTGGGAGGGTCTGACCTTCGCCGAGGTCCGCGAGCGCCATCCCGACGACCTCGACGCCTGGCTCGCCTCACCGAAGGCCGCGCCCACGGGCGACGGCGAGAGCTTCGCGACGGTGGCGCGCCGGGTCTCCTCCGCCCGGGACCGGCTGCTGTCGGCGTACGAGGGCCGTACGGTGCTCCTGGTCACCCATGTCACCCCGGTCAAGACCCTGATCCGGCTCGCCCTTGGCGCTCCGCCGGAGTCGCTGTTCCGGATGGAACTGTCGGCGGCGTCGGTGTCGGCGGTGGCGTATTACGGGGACGGCAACGCGTCGGTGCGGCTGCTGAACGACACGTCGCATCTGCGCTGAGGCCGGCGCTGAGGCCGAGGCGCGGCCTGCGGGATCGGCCCCGAGGGGCTACCGCAGCCGCGCCGCCCGCCGGGCCAGGGTCTCGACCCGTCCCCAGTCCCGCGAGGCGATCGCGTCGGCGGGGAGCATCCACGTACCGCCGACGCACCCCACGTTCGCCAGGGCCAGATAGTCCGGGGCCGAGGCGAGCGAGATGCCGCCGGTGGGGCAGAACCGGGCGCCGGGGAGCGGCCCGGCGAGGGACTTGAGGTAGGCGGTGCCGCCCGCCGCCTCGGCCGGGAAGAACTTCATCTCCGCGACCCCGCGCTCCAGCAGCGCCACCACCTCCGAGGTGGTGGAGACCCCCGGCAGATACGGCACCCCGGACGCCGCCATCGCGTCCAGCAGGCCGTCCGTCCAGCCGGGGCTGACCAGGAAACGGGCCCCGGCGGCCACGGCGTCCGCGACCCCGGCGGCCGAGACGACGGTCCCCGCCCCGACCACGGCCCCCGGCACCTCCGCCGCGATCGCCCGGATCGCGTCCAGCGCGGCGGGCGTGCGCAGGGTGATCTCGATCGCCGGCAGCCCGCCCGCCACCAGTGCCCGCGCGAGCGGTACGGCGTCGGCGGCGTCGTCCAGGACGACCACGGGGACGACGGGGGCCAGGTCCAGGACGGAGGTCATACGGGCATCCTGCCGGGCGGGATCGCACCCTGCAACGACTGTTGCACCCTGTGCAACGGGGTTATTGCGGGGGCTAGTGGATCTGCTCCACAACCACATCCAACGCCCACGCCTTGCCCGCCTTGGCGGGGGCGGCGCACTCCACCACGTAGCCGAATCCGCGCAGGACCTCCACCAGCTCCGCCGGGTCCGCGGGCGCCGCACCGGCCAGCAGCAGGTCCCGTACGAGCCGCCCCTTCGTGGCCTTGTTGAAGTGGCTGACGACGGAGCGCTTCTCGACGCCGTCGACGATCTGGGAGTGCAGTACGCGTACGGTCGCGGTCCGCCCGGCCACCTCGCCCTTGGGCTTCCAGGCGGCGGCGTACGCGGCGGAGCGCAGGTCGAGGACGAGCCCGGTCCCGGCCGCCTCCGTCATCACCGGGTCCATGACACCGCGCCAGTACGTCCCGAGGGCGCCCAGGCCCGGCAGCTTCACGCCCATCGAGCAGCGGTAGGAGGGGATGCGGTCGCCGGTGTGCACGGCTCCCCAGAGCCCGGAGAAGACGAGCAGCGACTTGGCGGCGCGGCGCTTGGCGGCGGGGTCGAGGGTGGCGAGGCCGAGGGCGTCGTAGAGGACGCCGGTGTAGATCTCCCCGGCGGGCCGGGTGGCGGCGGTCCGCAGCCGGGCGTTCTTGGCGACCTCGCCGCGCAGTCCCTCGCTGAGTCCGAGTACGTCCTTGGCCTTGTCCTCGTCGGCGAGGCACAGCTCGACCAGCTCGTCGAGGACGGCGGCGCGGGCGTCGGCCAGGTCCGGCAGCGACAGCCCCTCGGCCTTGAGCGGCGCCCCGCGCCCTCCGTCGGCCTTGCCTTCGGAGGGCGGCAGCAGCACGAGCACGGGTTCTCCTTGGGTGTGTACGGGGGAGGGGGGTGCGGCCCCGCCGCCCAGATTACGGGGTGTGATTCCCCCACCCCGCCCGTCCCCTTAACCCTCCGGGGGTGGGTGGGTATGCGGGGCTCCGCCCCAGTACCCCGTTTTCGTCTGCGGATCGTGCTGGGTTGCTCGCGCCCACGCGGCGGAGCCGCAAATCGACACAGCCCCGCGCCCCTGAAGGAGGGCCCGAAGGGCCCATCTAAGGGGCGCGGGGAACTGCGCGACCAGCCCCCACCGGGCCGCAGACGAACGACCACCGCCGGAGGCTTTCGGGAAGGGGCGGGATGGGGAACATGCCCGCCGCAGGCGGTAAGTCACCGCTCGGCCTACGCTCGGCACATGCCCCGCCGTCATCTCCGTATGACCGGCGCAGCCGACCCGCTGCGGGCCGCGCTGCGCGACATCCGCGAAGGCCTCGGCGTGGACGAGGACTTCCCCCCGGACGTCCTCGCCGAGGCCGACCGCATGGCCAAAACCCCCCGCCTCCCCCTCCGCGACGCCACAGACGTCCCGTTCTTCACGGTCGACCCACCCACCTCGATGGACCTGGACCAGGCCATGCACCTGGCCCGCCGCCCCGACGGCGGCTTCCGCGTGCACTACGCGATCGCGGACGTCGCCGCGTTCGTCATCCCCGGCGGCGCCCTGGACACCGAGGCCCACCGTCGGGTGAACACGCTCTACTTCCCCGACGAGCGCGTCCCGCTGCACCCGCCCGTCCTGTCCGAGGGCGCGGCCAGTCTGCTGCCCGGCGAGACGCGGCCCGCCGTCCTGTGGACCATCGACCTCGACGCCGACGGGCGCCGCGGCGCGACCCACGTCGAACGCGCCCTCGTCCGCAGCCGCGCCAGGCTCGACTACGACGCGGTGCAGCGACGCATCGACGACCGCACCGCCGAGGAGCCGGTCGCGCTGCTCAGGGACGTCGGGCTGGTGCGCGAGCGGCAGGAGGTCGCCCGGGGCGGGATCTCCCTCAACGTCCCCGAGCAGGAGATCGTGGAGCGCGACGGCCAGTACGGCCTGGAGTACCGCGCGCCGCTGCCCGCCGAGGGCTGGAACGCCCAGATCTCCCTGCTCACCGGCATGGCCGCGGCCGACCTGATGCTGACGTACGGCACCGGCATCCTGCGTACGCTCCCGAGCGCCCCCGACGGCGCGGTGGCCCGGCTGCGGCGCTCGGCCCGGGCGCTGGGCGTCGACTGGCCGCACCACGTCCCGTACGCCCAGGTCGTCCGCTCCCTCGACCCGCGCGAACCGCACCACGCGGCCTTCCTCCAGGAGTGCACGGCGCTGCTGCGGGGCGCCGGGTACACGGTGTTCACCGGTGGCCGCGTCCCCGACCCGGCGGTCCACGCGGCCGTCGCCGACGAGTACACCCACTGCACGGCGCCGCTGCGCCGCCTCGTGGACCGCTACGCGAGCGAGATCTGCCTCGCCGCCGTGGCCGCCGCCGACGTCCCCGACTGGGTCCTCGCGGCACTGGACGCCCTGCCGAAGGAGATGGCGGAGGGCGCCCGCAAGGCCAACACGGTCGAGCGGGAATGCGTCGACCTCGTCGAGGCGGCCCTCCTCAAGGACCGCGTGGGCGAGGTCTTCGACGCGACGGTGGTGGACGTGAAGGACGGCGAACCGGCCACCGGCACCGTCCACTTGACCGACCCGGCGGTGGTGGCCCGGGTGGCGGGCACCGCGCCCCTGCCCCTGGGCGAGCGCCTGCGCGTCCGCCTCACCCAGGCCGACCCGGGAACGTCGAAGGTCCGGTTCGCCCCGGCGTGACGGGGCGACCCCCGAGACACGCACCGGCCCCGGACACGACGCGCACGATCGAGCGGTCCCGCCCGGCAGGTAGCATGGTCACCACGGCAGACGAGTCGGCCGGACGGCCGCGTGAGGATCCTCGGATCCTCCCGAGGAACGTCCGGGCTCCACAGGGCAGGGTGGTGGGTAACGCCCACCCGGGGTGACCCGCGGGACAGTGCCACAGAGAACAGACCGCCGGGGACCTCGGTCCCCGGTAAGGGTGAAACGGTGGTGTAAGAGACCACCAGCGCCTGGGGTGACTCAGGCGGCTAGGTAAACCCCACCCGGAGCAAGGTCAAGAGGGAGCACCCAGGTGCTTCTGCGCGGACGTTCGAGGGCTGCCCGCCCGAGTCCGCGGGTAGACCGCACGAGGCCGGCGGCAACGCCGGTCCTAGATGGATGGCCGTCTCCCCGGCCGCCGCGAGGCGACCGGGCGACAGAACCCGGCGTACAGGCCGACTCGTCTGCCACTCCACCACCCCACCCACCGGCGCCGCGCCGTCGTGGCGGGCCATGCCCGGTGGCGGGCCGGGCGGGGATGCGGTGAGCTGAGGGGGTGCCCCTCGCCCCGTGGAGAGGGGCGGATCCCCGTCACGTACGGACCCCCGTCACGAACGGGCCCGCGCCGAAGGAGAGCCCCCATGACCATCGCGCTGGACAAGCTCCACGACCCGGCCGTCCGGGCCTTCGTGAGCGCGCTCAACGCGGGCGACCGCGACGCCTTCGCGGCCGCCCTCAGCCCCGGCGCCACCATGTCCGACGACGGGTCGGACCGGGACGTCGCCGACTGGACCGAGCGGGAGGTCTTCTCCTCGGGCGGCCACATGGACATCGAGTCGCAGACGGCGGACGGCCGCTCGCTGGTCGCCAACTACCGCAACGACACCTGGGGCGAGATGCGGACGGCCTGGCGGTTCGACGTCGACGGCGGCCGGGTCAGCCGCTTCGAGACCGGCCAGGCGTAGCCGCGGGTCACACCGGGATACGGGCGCCCGCGCCGCCGACGTGCACGCGCGGGTCGCCCTTGCGGAGCGTCACCGTCAGGACACCGGGGCGGCCCAGGTCCTCGCCCTGGTGCAGGGTCAGCACCGACTCCTCGGGAACCAGGGCGAGTTCGCGCAGATACGCCCCGAAGGCGGCCGCCGCCGCGCCCGTCGCCGGGTCCTCGACGACCCCGCCGACCGGGAACGGGTTGCGGACGTGGAAGACCGTGTCCGAGGCGCGCCACACCAGTTGCACCGTGACGAGGTCGAGCCGCCGCATCAGCGCGGCGAGCCGTTCGAAGTCGTACGCGAGGTCCGCGAGGCGTTCGCGGGTGGCGGCGGCCAGCACCAGGTGCCGGGCGCCCGCGTACGCGACGCGCGGCGTCAGCGCCGGGTCGAGGTCGGCGGCGGGCCAGTCGAGCGCGGCCAGCGCCTCGGCGAGGTCGTCGGGCGCGATGTCCTCGGTGTGCGGCTCGACGCTGCTGAGGGTGGCGCGCAGGGTGCCGCCGTCCTCGGTGACGGTCACCGGGACCGTACCGGCCCGGGTCGCGAAGACCAGCTCGCCCGGGCCGACCCGCTCGCCCAGGGCCACAGCCGTCGCCACGGTGGCGTGCCCGCAGAAGGGGACCTCGGCCTTCGGGCTGAAGTACCGGATGGTGAACGCCCGCCCGGCCTCCCCGAGCCCCTCGGGCGGCGCGCTCAGGAACGCGGACTCGCTGTACCCCAGCTCGGCGGCGATCGCGAGCATGGCGTCGTGGTCGAGCCCACTCGCATCGAGAACGACCCCGGCGGGGTTGCCTCCGGCCGGATCGGAGGAGAAGGCGGTGTAGCGCAGTACGTTGGTCATGCCCCGCTCAACTCCGGGTGGGGGCAGGGCATTCCCGGTGCCCCTCCGCCGACGCTGTGGGCATGCGTGCCGCCAGGGCGGCACGGGTGGGCACAGCGGCAACCCCGTCCCGCCGGGCTGCGCAACCCCCACTCCGACCCGGCGGCACGCATGCCCACAGCGACGGCGGGGCTAAGGGGCGCGGGCTGTGACATTTGCGGCTCCGCCGCGATGGGGGTCCCCCCTGTTCGAGCGGAGTCGAGAACTTGGGGGAGCGACCAGCCACCCACGGCCCGCAGCCAAAGCACCACACCCCCAGCGAAGCGCTCAGCCCCGCCCGATGTAGGGCATAGCCGTAGCCATCACCGTCGCGAACTGCACATTCGCCTCCAGCGGCAGCGACGCCATATGCAGCACCGTCCGCGCCACATCCCCCGCGTCCATCACCGGCTCCACCGCCAGCGACCCGTTGGCCTGCGGCACCCCCGTGGTCATCCGGGCCGTCATGTCCGTCGCCGCGTTGCCGATGTCGATCTGGCCGACGGCGATCCGGTACGGGCGGCCGTCCAGGGACAGGGACTTGGTCAGGCCCGTCATGGCGTGCTTGGTCGCCGTGTACGCCACCGAGTGCGGGCGCGGCACATGCGCCGAGATCGACCCGTTGTTGATGATCCGGCCGCCCTGCGGCTCCTGCTCCTTCATCTGCCGGAACGCCGCCTGCGCGCACAGGAACGCGCCGTTGAGGTTGGTGTCGACGACGTGTCGCCACGCCTCGTACGCCAGGTCCTCCACCGCCACCCCGCCGGGCCCGAACGTGCCCGCGTTGTTGAAGAGCAGGTCGAGCCGCCCGAACCGGTCCCGTACGGCCGTGAACAGGGCCGCGACCTCGTCCGGGGACGTCACGTCGGTGCGGACCGCGAGGACGGACGCGTCCGGGCCGGCCAGCTCGGCGGTCTCGGTCAGGGTCTCGGTCCGGCGGCCCGCGAGCGCCACCGACCAGCCCGCCGCGGCCAGGGTGAGCGCCACGGAGCGGCCGATGCCCGAGCCGGCGCCGGTGACGACGGCGGTCTTGCGCGCTGCGGATGCGTTCATGGGCGCGAGCGTACGGGAGCGGTCCGCGCACCGGACCGTGTCGTCCGCGATGTGAGCGGGGCGGGGGCGCGGGCGCGACGAAGCCAGGCATCCGCCGAACACCACCGCGTACGCCGTGGTGTCGAGCACCCCCGCCCGGCTGAGAGCATGGGTACTTGAAACGGCAACTAGGAGACACCATGGCGGAGCCCGGGCAGGCGACCGAAGGACACATACCGGCACCCACGTCCGCTCCGAGCGCGGCGGGCGCCGCCGCCCGCCGTGCCTCTCTCCTCGTCACCCTCGTCCTCGGCGGGCTCACCGCGCTCCCGCCGCTCTCCATGGACATGTACCTGCCCGCCCTGCCGGAGGTCACCGGCGCGCTGCACGCGCCCGCCGCCACCGTCCAGCTCACCCTCACCGCGTGCCTGGCGGGCATGGCGCTCGGTCAGCTGGTGGTCGGGCCGATGAGCGACAAGTGGGGGCGCCGCAGGCCGCTGCTCATCGGCATGGTCGTGTACGTGCTGGCCACCGCCGTGTGCGCGTTCGCCCCGGACGCCGGGCTGCTCATCGCCTTCCGGTTGCTCCAGGGCCTGGCGGGCGCGGCGGGCATCGTCATCGCGCGGGCCGTGGTGCGCGATCTGTACGACGGCGTGGAGATGGCCCGGTTCTTCTCCACCCTGATGCTGATCTCCGGCGCCGCCCCCGTCGTCGCCCCGCTCATCGGTGGTCAGGTGCTGCGGCTGACCGACTGGCGCGGGGTGTTCGTGGTCCTGACCGTCGTCGGACTGCTGCTCACCCTCTTCGTAGGCAAGTTCCTCGGCGAGACGCTGCCGCCCGAGCGGCGGCACGAGGGCGGGGTCGGCGAGGCGCTGCGCACCATGGGCGGGCTGCTGCGCGACCGGGTCTTCACCGGCTACATGCTGGCCGGCGGCCTCGCCTTCGCCGCGCTTTTCGCGTACATCTCGGCCTCCCCGTTCGTGATCCAGGAGATCTACGGGGCCTCGCCGCAGACCTTCTCCCTCCTCTTCGGGCTCAACTCGGTCGGCCTGGTCGCCGCCGGGCAGATCAACGGCAAGCTGCTGGTCGGCCGGGTCAGCCTGGACAAGGTGCTCGGCTGCGCCCTGAGCGTGGTCGTGCTGGCGGCGCTGGCGCTGCTCGTGATGACGTCCGGGGTGTTCGGGAGGCCCGGGCTCGCGCCGGTCGCGGCCGGGCTGTTCGTGCTGATGTCGGCGATGGGCATGGCCACGCCCAACACCACCGCCCAGGCCCTGATGCGCACCCCGCACGCGGCGGGCTCCGCGTCCGCGCTGCTCGGTACCTCCTCGTTCCTGATCGGCGCGGTGGCGTCCCCGCTGGTCGGCATCGCGGGCGAGGCCACGGCGGTCCCGATGGCCGTGGTCCAACTCGCCTCGGGCGTCGCCGCGCTGCTCTGCTTCCTGCTGCTGTGCCGCCCCTGGCGGCGCGCCGCCGAGGCCGCGCCGCGACCGTAGAATCCCCAGGTGAACGAGAACGTGCCCGTCCCGGAAGCCCTGCGCTCCGCCCTCGCCGGACTGCTCGACGGACTGCCGCCGTCGCAGGCCGCGCGGGCCGTCGACCGGCTGATCGCCAACTACCGGGGTGCCACCCAGACCCACGCCCCGGTGCTGCGCGACCGCTCCGACGTGGCCGCGTACGCCGCGTACCGCATGCCCGCGACCTTCGAGGCCGTACGGTCCGCCCTCGCCGCCCTCCAGGACGCGGCCCCGGACTGGGCCCCGGCCACCCACACCGACATCGGCGGCGGCACGGGCGCGGCGAGCTGGGCGGTCGCCGAGGCGTGGGAGACCGCGACGACGGTCCTCGACTGGGCCGAGCCCGCGCTCGCGATCGGCCGCGAACTCGCCGAGTCCTCCCAGATCCCCGGGCTGCGCGCGGTCCGCTGGGAGCGGGCCCGGATCGGTACGGCGCTGAACCTGGCGGAGACCGACCTCATCACCGTCTCGTACGTCCTGAACGAGCTGACCGTCGAGGACCGCCAGGCCCTCGTGGACGCCGCGGCGCGCGCCGCGACCGGCGCCGTGGTCATCGTCGAGCCCGGCACCCCCGACGGCTACACCCGGATCATCGAGGCCCGGGACCGGCTGATCGCGGCCGGGTTCACCGTCGCCGCGCCCTGCCCGCACAGCGCCGCCTGCCCCATCGAGCCCGGCACGGACTGGTGCCACTTCTCGGCCCGGGTCAGCCGCTCGTCCCTGCACCGCCAGGTCAAGGGCGGATCGCTGGCGTACGAGGACGAGAAGTTCAGCTATGTGGCGGCGGTACGGGGGGCGGCCGAGCCCGCCGTGAACCGGGTCGTGCGGCGGCCCCAGATCCGCAAGGGGCAGGTGTTGCTGGACCTGTGCACGGTGGAGGAGGTCCTGCGGCGCGAGACGGTCACGAAGCGCCACGGTGTTCTGTACCGGGCCGCCCGGGACGCGGAGTGGGGCGACGCGTGGCCTCCGGCCGGGTAGACCGCGTATTTCGGCTGCGGGCCGGTGGGGGCTTGTCGCGCAGTTCCCCGCGCCCCTAAAGGAGGGCCCGAAGGGCCCATCAAGGGGCGCGGGGCTGTGACATTTGCGGCTCCGCCGCGTGGGCGCGAGCAACCCGAGACGGTCCGCAGCCGAACGCGAAGCGGCTAGCCGCGCAGCTCCTGCGTGCAGCACTTCACACTGCCGCCGCCCTTGAGCAGCTCACCCAGATCCATCCCCACGGGAACAAAGCCCCGCTCCCGCAGGGACGAGAACAACCCCACCGCGCCCTGCGGCAGCAGCACATGAAGACCGTCACTCACCGCGTTGAGCCCCAGCGCCCCCGCGTCCTCCTGCGAGGCGATCACCGCGTCCGGGAAGAGCCGCGCGAGGACGGCCCGGCTGCCGGGCGAGAACGCGCCGGGGTAGTACATGATCTCGTCGGCCGAGTCGTCGAGCACACACAGGGCCGTGTCCAGGTGGTAGTAGCGCGGGTCGACGAGATCGAGCCCGATCACCGGGCGCCCGAAGAACTCCTGGGCCTCGTCGTGCGAGAGCGGGCTGGACCGGAAGCCGCGCCCGGCCAGCAGATAGGACGCGGTGACGGCGAAGTCGCCCTCGCCCTCGTTGATGTGGGCCGGCTCGTGGATCTCGGTGAAGCCGTGCGTACGGAACCAGTCCAGATGGGCCTCGGCCTCCGCCTCCCGTTCCGGGTGGGCGAAGCGGGCGCCCAGGACCCGGCCGTCGATGACGGTGGCCCCGTTGGCGGCGAAGACCATGTCGGGCAGGTCGGGGCGGGGGTCGAGCAGCTCGACGGTGTGGCCGAGCGCCCGGTAGCGGTCGCGCAGGTCCTCCCACTGGGCCAGGGCCAGCGGCAGATCGACGGGCTTGGCGGGATCCATCCAGGGATTGATGGAGTACGTGACCTTGAAGTGTGCCGGTGGGCACATCAGATAGCGCCGGGGTCTGGCGACTCGGGGTGCGCGGAGGTCACGGGTCTCACTGAGCAATGAGGGCTCCTCACGGACGACTTCGGCCGCACGCGTCGCGGCCGCGGCGCGTGGTCAGCCCATGGTGCGTCGTCACGGGCGTTCGCGCAGTGATCCATCCGGGTGTTTTTCGCCGCGTAACGCGCTGTTGCCCCGCGCGCGCCCCTTGACATCCGGACGAAAGCCCCACGGTGGAGACGATACGTTTCGCCTCGATGGCGCTAGGATCCCCGCCATGGCGAACAAGGCGCAGGCGGGGACAGCGGCCACGGCGGGGGCGACGGCGGGGACCGGGACGGGGACGCGTACGGGAACCGGGACCGGGTCGGGGTCCGGAACCGGGTCCGGGACCGGCAAGGCGCCCGACTCCGCCCGCCGCAGCGAGCGCTCGCGGCGCGCGATCTACGACGCCGCGCTCTCCCTCGTGGGCGAGGCGGGATACGCCAGGACCACCATCGAGGGCATCGCCGCCCGCGCCGGGGTCGGCAAGCAGACCATCTACCGCTGGTGGCCCTCGAAGGCGGCGGTCCTCCTCGAAGCGTTCGTCGACCTCAGCCACCAGGCCGTCCAGGGCGAGGTGTCGCTGCCCGACACCGGGGACCTGGAGGCCGACCTCAAGCTGGTGCTGCGCGCCACCGTGGACGAGCTCAACGACACCGCGACCGAGGCGCCGTACCGCGCGCTCGCCGCCGAGGGCGTCGTCGACGCGGAACTGGGCGCCCAGTTCGTGCAGCAACTGCTCGAACCCCAGCTCCGGCTGTACGTCGACCGGCTGCGGGCGGCCCAGGACGCGGGCGAGGTACGGGCCGACGTCGACCCGCGCACGGCCCTGGAACTGCTGGTGGGGCCGCTTTCCCACCGCTGGCTGCTGCGTACCCTCCCGCTCACGCACGCCTACGCGGACACCGTCGTCGAATACGCCCTGCGCGGACTCGCCCCCCGCTGAGGCCCCGGGATGGGGGGTACGGCCTCGGCGCGGGCGCGATGGTGGGACCATGGGGGGAGGTTCTCGCGGGGCAACGGTGAGGTGAGGGGATAGATGGGCGCGGAGTACGGGCGTTCCGGCAGCTCGCAGAGCAAGCTGTCCCGCTGGCTGCGCAGGCGCCCCAAGGACGCCCCCGGCGCCGACGCGGACCGCCTGGCGCAGCTGTTGGCCGTCGCCGCCGCGAAGCTGCCGATCGCGCCCGCCGCGTATCCGGCCGGTTATCGATGTTCGTGCGAGCGGGTCGGCTGTCCGACTCCGGCGCGCCATCCGGTCTCGTTCGCCTGGCAGACCCAGTCGACCACCGACCGCGCCCAGATCGAGCGCTGGGCGCTCGGCCAGAGCGAGGCGAACTTCATCACCGCGACGGGCATGGTCCACGACGTGCTCGACGTACCTCTTGAGGCGGGCCGCGAGGCCCTGGAGCGGCTGCTCGCCGAGGGCATCGACGTCGGCCCGGTCGCCGAGTCAGGCGGCACCGGCGACCAGGCCCGGATGCTGTTCTTCACGGCGACGCGGGGGACGCCGGAGGACGAGGACGAGTGGTGGCCGTGCGAGCTGGACTGCCACCCCGAGACGATGGACGAACACCCCGGCCTGCGCTGGCACTGCCGCGGCAGCTACGTCCTGATCCCCCCGGCCCGCCTCCCCGGCGACCACGAGGTGACGTGGGTACGCGGCCCGGAGCATGAGCTGCCGGACCCGTTGACGCTCCTGGAAACACTGACGGACGCGTGCGGCCGCTACGCGGGAACCGGGGACGCCCACGCGGTGGCATGGCCTTTGGGACGCTGAGCGCGCCAAGTCTTTAATCATTTAGGGGCGCGGGGCTGTGACATTTGCGGCTCCGCCGCGATGGGGGTCCCCCTGCTCCTTGAGAGCTTGGGGGAGCGACCAGCCGAGGCCGGTCCGCAGTCAAACAACAAGCACCCGGAGCGAAGCGCTACTCGCCCTTGGCCGACGTCAACCCCTGCAAGCGGTTGATCACCACGACCGGACCCTGTCCCGCGGGGACACGCGCCGCCTCGTCCGAGACCCGCTCCTTCGTCAGGGCCGACCGCGCGTCGCCGGTCATCAGCGCGCGTACGTCCGGGCTGACGTTCAGGCGGACGCCCTTCGCCGCCGTCTGGCGTTCGTAGTGGCGGGTGGCGAAGAAGGCGAGGGCGCCGCCGTCGCGGGTGCGCAGGGCCAGCGGGGCGAAGTCGCCGCTGTCGAGCGGCTGGTCCACGTACTGCGTGGACATACCCGGCAGCGTCGCGTTCTTCTTGCGCAGCGTGCGCCACTCGCTGGTGTTCGGGCCGGGCGCGAAGTTCTCGGGACGGCCCGACTGCAGGTACGAGGCGTACTGCCCGCTCAGATCCTTCGGGGCCACCGCGAGCCCGGTGTCGTCCGGCCGTACCGGCTCGGCCCAGCCGTCCTTGTCCAGGGCGAAGACCGGTATCTCCTTGGGGCCCAGCACCAGCAGGTGGGCCACCTTCCAGACGTCCCGCGGCCCGCTGCGGACGAAGACGAGCAGCCAGCGCGTGTCGCCCGCGCCCGTGTCCTGGTCGCGGTTGGAGTCGGTGTCCGCGACGAACCACCGGGGCCAGCCGGCCTTCTTCGGTATCGCGTACTTCGCGTCCGTCAGCGCCAGCGGCACATGCTGCGGATTGCCGCCGGGGTTCGTCACCCGGCGGGCCTTGAGCCCGGCCTGGTTGATCGCCCCGAGCGGACCGGAGACCCGGCCCGCGTCGAGGGCCGGGTCATAGGCCTTGTCGGCCCTGTTGTACGCGTCCGTGAAGTCCCTGAGCGCCTGTGCGGCCTCAGCCCTGGTCGCCGACGGGACTACTTCCCGCTCGCCGTGCACCGTCACGCAGCCGCTCGCCGTCACCGTCAGCACGGTCACCGCCGCGAGCGCGGCCGTCAGCCGACTCACCCTGCTCATGGACTGCCTTCTGCCCCTCGCCCTTGACGTCCGCGGGCTTCTTGGCGCCCGAGGACTTCGCGAACCCTACCGGGGCGAAGAACACGGCGAGCGTGGGGATGAGGTACAGCGCCCACACCGTGACCTGGAGGACGGTCGGGTCGGGCTGGAAGTTCAGGACGCCCTTGAGGACCGTGCCGTACCAGCTGTCCGGCGGGATCGTGGAACTGATGTCGAACGCCAGGCTGTTGATGCCGGGGATGAAGTCGGCCTCCTGGAGGTCGTGCACGCCGTACGCGAGCACGCCCGCCGCCACGACGACCAGCATCGCGCCGGTCCAGGTGAAGAACTTCGCCAGGTTGATCTTGAGCGCGCCCCGGTAGAAGAGCCAGCCGAGGAAGACCGCGGTGCCGAGGCCCAGCAGCGCGCCGATCAGCGGGTCGGTGTTGCCGCTGTCGGAGCCGGCCGCGTGCACCGACGTCCAGACGAACAGCGAGGTCTCCAGGCCCTCCCGGCCGACCGCGAGGAACGCGGTGGCGACGAGCGCGCCGGTGCCGAGCCGCAGCGCCGCGTCCAGCTTGCCCTGGAGCTCGGACTTCAGGAACCGCGCGGTGCGCCGCATCCAGAAGACCATCCACGTCACCAGGCAGACGGCGACGACCGACAGCGAGCCGCCGAGCGCCTCCTGTGCCTTGAACGTCATCTCCTGCGAGCCGAACTCCAGGCCCGCGCCGAAGCCCAGCGCGACCAGGACGGCCACGGCGATGCCGATCCAGATGGGCCGCAGCGCCTCGCGGTGGCCGGTCTTGACCAGGTACGCGACGAGGATGCAGACGACCAGGCTGGCCTCAAGACCCTCGCGCAGGCCGATCAGATAATTGCCGAACATTCGTTTCCCCTCAGCCCTCGGCCGATCAGCTGAACAGTGCCCGGCCCCACCAGTCGCCCTTGTCGCGGACGCCCGGAGGGACGGCGAAAATCGCCGAACTCACATGCTGGATGTACTCGTTGAGCGCGTCGTTGCGCGCCAGGCTGCGCTGCACCGGCAGGAAGCCCTTGCGGACGTCGCGCTGGTACGCGAGGAAGAACAGACCGGCGTCCAGGCGGCCGAGGCCGTCCGTGCCGTCGGTGAAGGAGTAGCCGCGGCGCAGGATCGTCGCCCCGTCGTTGGAGTCGGGGTGCGCCAGGCGCACGTGCGCGGTCGGCTTCATCGCCTTCAGGAACGGCTCGTCGCGCTCCTTGGCCTTGCCGACCGGGGCGCCCTCGCCCTTGTCGCGCCCGAAGACGTCCTCCTGCTCCTGCAGACCCGTGCGGTCCCAGGCCTCGATGTGCATCCGGATGCGCCGGGCCACCAGGTAGGAGCCGCCCGTCATCCAGGGCGAGCCGTCCTTCTCGCCGACCCAGACGTGCTGGTCGAGGGCGGCGGCGTCGGTGCCGGAGACGTTCCGGGTGCCGTCCTTGAAGCCCATCATGTTGCGCGGCGTCTGCGCGTCGGGCGTCGTCGACGACGTCTTGCCGAAGCCCAGCTGCGACCAGCGCACCGCGGCCTTGCCCATGCCGATACGGGCCAGGTTGCGGATCGCGTGCACCGCGACCTGCGGGTCGTCCGCGCACGCCTGGACGCACAGGTCGCCGTCGCTGCGGGCCGGGTCGAGGTTGTCGTGCGGGAACTTCTCGATGTCGACCAGCGCCTCGGGCCGCTTGCCCTCCAGGCCGAAGCGGCCCTTGGCGAACAGGGAGGGGCCGAAGCCGATGGTCAGGGTGAGCCGGGACGGCTTGAGGCCCAGCGCCTCACCGGTGTCGTCCGGCGGCGCCTCCGCGAGCCCGCCGTACGCGCCCTCGCCGACCGTCTGGCCCGCGGTCATCCGGGCGGCGGCAGCCGTCCAGTCCTTGAGGAGCTGGATCAGCTCGCCGCGGTCCTTGGTGGTCACGTCGAACGCGGCGAAGTGCAGCCGGTCCTGGACGGCGGTGGCGATACCGGCCTGGTGGGCGCCGTAGAACGGCACGGCCGCGCCGCTGTCGGCGGCGGGCACCGCGTCGGAGCCGTCCCCGCGCACGACGGCGACGGCGCCGCCGGCGGCCGCGGCCCCCAGGGCCAGCCCCGCACCGCCCCAGCCCAGCAGTGAACGCCGGGACGGGGCCGCGGACTTGGCGTCCTGGGTGGCGTCGGTGGTGGTGCCCGCGTCAGTGGTGTCGCTCATGGCTGATTCCCCTCCTGTTCCTCTGCGTGCCGGATTACTTGGCGACGGCCGCGGCGAGCTTCGACAGCGGCTCGCCCAGCGCGTTCACGCCGTCGGAGAGCTGCTTGCGGTCGCTCTCGCCGACCTTGTCGTACGACGTGAAGTCGTAGGAGTTCTTGTCGGTGCGGTACTTGTCGAGCTGGGCCTCGATCGCCGCGAACTGCTTGTCCAGCTCGGCCGTCAGCTTCGGGTCGTTCTTGGCGGCGACCGGCTTGAGGAGCTCGTACGCCTGCTGCGCGCCCTCGACGTTCGCCTTGAAGTCGACCAGGTCGGTGTGGCTGTACCGCTCCTCCTCACCGGTGATCTTGTTACGGGCGACCTCGTCCAGGAGCTCCTTGGCGCCGTTGGCCATGGAGGTCGGCGTGATCTCGGCGGTGCCGACGCGCTTGTGCCAGTCGGCGATGTCCTTGTCGAGCTGGACGCCGAGCTTCTTCTCGTCGTCGCCGATCTTCCCGTCGGTCCACAGCGCCTTCTCCAGGCGGTGCCAGCCGGTCCACGTCTGGCCCTTCTCCAGGCCGTCCTCGCGGGTGTCGGTCTTCGGGTCGATGTCACCGAACGACTCGGCGACCGGCTCGGTGCGCTCCCAGCCGATCCGGGACGGGGCGTACGCCTTCTTCGCGCCCTCGACGTCACCGGCGGCGATGGCGTCGGTGAACGTCTTCAGCTTCGGCAGGGTCTCGTCCGCCTGCTGCTGCACGTACTTGCGGTACGCGGCGACCGCCGCGTCCAGCTTCGGGTCGCGCTTGGCGGTCTCGGCGCCGCCGGTGACGGTGATCTTCTGACGGATGCCGTCGCCCTTCATGCCGGGCTTGCAGGCGATCTCGTACGAGCCGGCCTTCACCTCGGCGGTGAGGTTCTGCTTCAGGCCCGGGCCGATGTTCTCGCGCTCGGCGACGATGCGGTCGTCCGGGAAGAGCAGATAGACCTCGGTGACCTTGGAGCCCTTGTTCTCGATCGCCAGCTGGACGTGCCCGGCCGCGAACTCGGTCTTCGAGACCTCGCACGCCTTGTCGGACGCGGTGACCTTGATGGCGCCGTCCGCGCCGGAGGAGTCGCTCTTCGAGGAGCAGCCCGTGACGGCGGCCAGAGCCGCGACGGTCGTGGCGGCGGTGACTACGGAGAGGCGGACGGCTCGCATGCGGGCTCCATGCTGGTTTCGGTCAGTGGGTGAGGCGGACCTAACTTAACCGAGGCTTACCTGACCGATACCCACCGGGTCCGTGATTCAGCTCTCACCACGTGCTCACTTGTAGCCATCGATAACAGGCCAATCACAGGACGGCCATGACGAGGTCAAGGGACGGTCAAGGGGTGCTCGGTCCGCGCGCGGGTTGTTGAATGCGGTTGAATGCGTACGTGAGGGAAACCGCCGTACTCATCGACGTACTCAGGGTCTTCTGCGGCCCCGACGGCCACCACGGGAACGCTCTCGGGGTGGTGCGCGAGGGATCCGTGCTGCCCGACGAGGCGGCGCGGCAGGCGCTGGCCAAGGAACTCGGCTTCAGCGAGACGGTGTTCGTCGACGACCCCGAGCGCGGCGCGGTCGACATCTACACGCCGGGCGTGCGGCTGCCGTTCGCGGGCCACCCGCTGGTCGGGGCGGCCTGGCTGCTCGACGTCGACGTGCTCGACCTGGCCGTCGGCGAGATCTTCGCGCGCCAGGACGGCGAGTTCACCTGGATCACCGCCCGCGCCGGGTGGGCCCCGCCGCGCACACTGCGCCAGTACGCCTCGGCCGCCGAGGTGGACGCGCTCGACGTGCCTGAGCCGGGGGAGTGGGTGTACGCCTGGGCCTGGGAGGACGAGGCGGCCGGCCGCGTCCGAGCCCGCGCGTTCCCGGGCCGCGGCGACGGCATAACCGAGGACGAGGCGACGGGCGCGGCGGCCCTGCTCCTCACGTCCCACCTGGGCCGGGCCCTGAACATCACCCAGGGCAAGGGCTCCCAACTCCTCACGGCCCCGGCCCCGGACGACCTGATAGAGCTGGGCGGCAGGGTGCGGCTGGAGCACACGATCACACGCTGAGGGTACGGTCCTTGGGGGCCCGCAGGGCCCTTCAAGGGGCGCGGGGCTGTGACATGTGCGGCTCCGCCGCGATGGGGGTCCCCCCTGTTCGAGCGGAGTCGAGAACTTGTGGGAGCGACCAGCCACAACGGCGCCGCACCTGACCGGGGGCCTCTGGGGGCGCGGGGAACTGCGCGAGCAACCTGGCGCGGTCCGCAGCCGAACACACCACGCCCCCGCGGAGCGTCACGCGCTGAGCGGGAACTCCTCACCCAGCTCCCAGAACACCGCACTGTTGAGTGCAAAGGCCCGCTTGCACTCATCAATCATCCGCTTCTTCTCCAGCTCGTCGACGTCCACCGCGTCCAGCGACTCCCGATACCCCCGCTTGAACGCCGCCGGGTTCGCGATCGACTCGAACACATAGAACCGCACGCCGTCCCCCTTGCGCGCGAACCCCCACGTCCGCTCCGCCCGGTCGCGGATGATCTGGCCACCGGACAGGTCGCCGAGGTACCGCGTGTAGTGGTGCGCCACGTACCCGGCGGGCCAGGTCACGGCACACTCGCGCACCCGGGCCGCGTAGGCCCGGGTGGAGGGGAGCGGGGCGGCGGATCGCCGCCAGCCCTCGCCCCGCAGATGCGTCAGATCCCGCTCCAGCGACTCCGTACGCATCAGCTCGGAGTGGATGAAGGGGCCCGCGACCGGGTCCCGGCGCAGCGCCCCCGCGCCCTCCTCCAGGGCCTGGTACACGAACCACAGCTGCTCGGTGTAGCGCGCGTACGCCTCCACGCCGAGCCGCCCGCCCAGCAGGTCGCTCATGAAGCGGGAGGTCTCGGCCTCGGTGTGCTGCTCGTGCGACGCCGTACGGATGAGGGTGGAGAAGGGCGTGTCCAAGGCGTGCCTCCGGAGACCGAGGGGTACGGGAACCAGCCCGATCCTTCTACTTAGGCTTACCTAAGTCAACTGGTTCCCGACATCCTGTCGGTAAAGGTGTACCCCTTTGAGCCGCCCGGACAACACGGATCAACCCGGGGCAACACGGGCCGGGCCCGGCGTCACGGCAGCGTGAGAATCTCCGCGCCCGTCTCGGTCACGACCAGTGTGTGCTCGAACTGGGCGGTCCGCTTGCGGTCCCGGGTGACGACCGTCCAGCCGTCCTCCCACATGTCGTACTCGTGCGTGCCGAGCGTGAGCATCGGCTCGATGGTGAACGTCATGCCCGGCTTGATCACGGTCGTGGCGTGCGGCGCGTCGTAGTGCGGCACGATCAGGCCGGAGTGGAAGGCGGTGCTGATGCCGTGCCCGGTGAAGTCCCGCACGACGCCGTAGCCGAACCGCTTCGCGTACGACTCGATGACCCGGCCGATGATGTTGATCTGGCGGCCCGGCTTGACGGCCTTGATGGCGCGGTTCAGCGACTCACGGGTCCGCTCGACCAGCAGCTTCGACTCCTCGTCGACGTCGCCGCAGAAGTACGTGGCGTTGTTGTCGCCGTGCACCCCGCCGATGTACGCGGTGACGTCCAGGTTCACGATGTCGCCGTCGTTCAGGACGGTCGAGTCCGGGATGCCGTGGCAGATGACCTCGTTGACCGAGCTGCACAGGGACTTCGGGAAGCCCCGGTAGCCGAGCGTCGAGGGGTACGCGCCGTGGTCGCACATGTACTCGTGCGCGACCCGGTCGAGCTCGTCGGTGGTCACGCCGGGCGCGATGAGCTTGGCGGCCTCCTCCATCGCCCGCGCGGCGATGCGGCCCGCGATCCGCATCAGCTCAATCGTTTCGGCGGTCTGCACCTCGGGGCCGGTGTACGGCGTGGGCATCGGCTTCCCGACGTACTCGGGACGCCGGATGTTCCCCGGGACGGAGCGGATGGGAGAGAGCTCCCCTGGTACGAGCAGCGACTGGCCAGACATACCGGCGAGTCTATCGAGCCCCCTTGGGGCAGCATGGTCCAGAAGGCCCGAGGAAGGAGCCTGTCATGGCCCTGTTCAAGAAGCGCACGGTCGGCAAGCCGGGCGAGTGGTACTACTGCCTCGTCCACCACAAGGTCGAGGAAGGCCCGGAATGCCCGGCCAAGGACCGCTTCGGTCCGTACGGGACCCGCGAGGAAGCGGAACACGCGATGCAGTCCGCCCAGGAACGCAACCTGGAGTGGGAGAACGACCCGAGATGGCACGACAAGTCGCCGGAACAGGGGGACGACTGAGCCCGGACCGGCCCGGCCCGTCCGCCTGGACTCCGCCTGCCCCGCCGTCCGTGTGGGCGCCCGGGCCCACGGTCCGCGGACGAAAGGGGGTTCGGGGCGCAGCCCCGGTCAGGTGAGGCCCGCACGCGCGAGGCCATCACCACCGCGCCGGCGGCGGCGACGTCAGCTGGTCCGCCAGGCGCGACAGCCGGTCGCGGAAGCGGCGGCGGCCGCGCTGCACCGGCAGGCCGTTCTCGCCCGCCGCCGCGCTCACCAGGTGCTGCACCATGTCGAGGTCCACCTCCCCGCCCGGCTCGACCGTCAGCGACTCGTGGACCAGGCCCCGCACCTCGCGGTCGCCCCCGTCGAGCGCCAGCACGGTCGCCCCGGCCCGCCGCGCGTCGTGCATCCGCTCCAGGAGACCCGGCGCGGGCCGGTCCGGCGCCACCACCAGCAGCGTCTCGCCCCGCCCGGCCGCCTCCAGCCTGCCCAGGCCCACCGACAGATGGGGTCCCCGGCCCGGCTCGACGTGGTGGCGGACCAGCGTCGGGGTCAGCTCCGCCACCCCGGACCAGGCGGCCTCGTCGGTGAGGTGGGCCGCCAGATGCCACGGCTCGTACTCCTCGGTGCCGACCAGCAGCAGCCCCCCGCCGTGCGGCACCACGGACGACCGCAGCACCCCGGCGAACCGGCGGGTGCCGCGCAGCCACTCCGTCCCGGCGAGGACTTCCCGTAACAGTGCGACGCGTACGGCATCCATGGCCCGGCATCCTGCCGCACCTCGCGCCCCGTTGGGGCTCATCGGCCGCACGGCCACCCGAACGGGCAACCAGGGGCGCGGCGTAAGGTCGCTCCATGACTTCCAGTGACAGCGCCGAGAACGCCCCGAAGCCCGCCGCCAAGGACCCGTGGGACCTGCCCGACGTCTCCGGTCTGGTCGTCGGCGTCCTCGGTGGCACCGGTGACCAGGGGCGCGGGCTCGCCTACCGGCTGGCCCGGGCCGGCCAGAAGGTGATCATCGGCTCGCGGGCCGCCGAGCGGGCCCGGGCCGCAGCCGACGAGCTGGGCCTCGGCGTCGAGGGCGCGGACAACGCCGAGTGCGCCCGGCGCAGCGACATCGTGATCGTCGCCGTGCCGTGGGACGGGCACGCCAAGACCCTTGAGGCGCTGCGCGAGGAGCTGGCGGGCAAGCTCGTCGTCGACTGCGTCAACCCGCTCGGCTTCGACAAGAAGGGCGCGTACGCCCTCAAGCCCGAGGAGGGCAGCGCCGCCGAGCAGGCCGCCGCCCTGCTGCCCGACTCGCGCGTCACCGCCGCCTTCCACCACCTCTCGGCCGTCCTGCTCCAGGACGCCTCGATCGAGGAGATCGACACCGATGTGATGGTGCTCGGCGAGAGCCGCGCCGACACCGACCTGGTCCAGGCGCTGGCCGCCCGGATCCCGGGGATGCGGGGGGTCTTCGCGGGCCGCCTGCGTAACGCCCACCAGGTGGAGTCGCTGGTCGCCAACCTGATCTCGGTCAACCGCCGCTACAAGGCGCACGCCGGCCTGCGCGTGACCGACATCTAGGACGGAAGCAACCGTCCGGGACCGGCGCAATAAGGACGTACGCGACCTACGTCCCGCACCGGTCGGGGCATGGGGGACACTGGACGGGCATCAGCGCCGTACCCGGACAGGAGCCGACCCCCATGCCCCGCCTCGCTCTGTACGCCCTCGCCGTCTGTGTCCTCGCGGTCGCCGCGGCCGTGGTCTCCTTCGTCGAGGGCAACTGGACCGGGATCGTCTGGATCCTGCTCGCCGGGCTCTCCTCCAACATGGCCTGGTACTACCTGCGCAAGGCCAAGGCGCAGCGCGCCGCCGTCAGCCGGTGAGCGACGGGATGTCGGACGTGTGCTCCCAGAAGCGGTAGAGGCGCTGGCCCCAGTACGTGTCGTACTCGCTGACGCCGAGGGCGCGCAGGACGCTGTGTATCGCGTCGAAGAACGCGTGGTTGACCGCGGGCAGCAGCCACAGGCAGGCGAAGACCGCGAGCAGCCCGAAGGGCGCGATCGCCTCGAACTGACGGCGCAGGCCCGGTGAGAGCCAGGGCTCGATCACCCCGTACCCGTCCAGGCCCGGGACCGGCAGGAAGTTCAGGATCGCGGCCGTCACCTGGAGCAGCGCCAGGAACGCCAGCGCCAGGCGGAACCCGGTCGGCACGCCGTCCAGCGCGTGCAGCCAGAACGGCGCCGTGCAGACCACGGCGAACAGCACATTGGTGAGCGGGCCCGCCGCCGAGACCAGGCTGTGCTTCCAGCGGCCCCGGATCCGGCCGCGCTCGATGAAGACCGCGCCGCCGGGCAGCCCGATACCGCCCATGATCACGAAGATGACCGGCAGCACGATCGACAGCATCGCGTGCGTGTACCTCAGCGGGTTCAGCGTCAGATAGCCCTTGGCACCGACCGAGATGTCGCCGCTGTGCAGCGCGGTGCGGGCGTGCGCGTACTCGTGCAGGCACAGCGAGACCACCCAGGCGGACGTCACGAACAGGAAGACGGCGAAGCCCGGCTTGTTCGCGAACCCCGTCCACACCGCCCATCCGCTGACCGCCATGACGGCGACGATCCCCAGGAAGACCGGGCTGATCCTCCGGTCGCTGCGGCGCGGGGTGACGGTGGCCATGTGCGGGGCTCCTGGGGTGGAGGTGCGATCGGACGGGCCCGACCGTACAGGTGATACCCGTCGAACGTGTGGCGATCCCGTACGAGTTCCGCCCCCGGTCACCGTCCGATACGGCCCCCGTCACCGTCCGATACGGCCCCTGGTCGCCTTGTGGGCGGCGGGTGTTGGAGGGCGGGGGCGTCGGGAGCCGGCGCGGTCACGGAGAATGGGCACGTGCGCTACCGGATTATCGGCACCACCCAGCTGCTCAACCCCGAAGGAACGGCGGTCGCCGTCGGCGGGGCGCGACTGCGCGCCCTGTTGACGGTGCTCGCCCTGCGCCCCGGCCGGACCGTGCCGGTCGCGCGGCTGGTGGACGAGGTGTGGAACGGCGAGCCGCCCGCCGACGCCGCCGGTGCGCTCCAGGCGCTGGTCGGCCGGCTGCGGCGGGTCGCCGGGCACACGGCGGTCGCCTCGGCCGAGAGCGGCTACCGCCTGGACGCCGAACCGGACGACATCGATCTGTACCGCTTCGAGCGGCTGGCCGGGGAGGGCGTGCGCGCCCTGGAGCAGGGCGACCCGACGAAGGCCATCGCCCTGCTCGACGACGCGCTGGCGCTGTGGGCCGGGCCGGTCCTCGACGATCTGCCCGACCGGGCGGCCGAGGCGGCCCGCTGGGAGGCCCGCCGCCTGGACGCCCGCCGGGCCGGGCTCACCGCCGCTCTCGCGCTCGGCCGGGCCGACGAGACGCTGCCCGAGCTGGCCGCGCTCTGCGCCGCGAACCCCCTGGACGAGCCGCTGCACGCCCTGCGCATCCGCGCCCTGCGCCTGGCGGGCCGCACGGCCGAGGCACTGGCCGCGTACGACGACGTCCGCCGCACCCTCGCCGACCGCCTGGGCGCCGACCCGGGCCCCGAACTGCGGGCGTTGCACGGGGAGTTGCTGCAAGCGCCGCCGGAGCCCGCCCCGCGCCCCGCCCTCCCCCGAGCTCTCAAGGAGCAGGGGGGACCCCCAGGCAACCTCCGGGCCCGGCTCACCTCCTTCGTCGGGCGCGAGGCGGACATCGAGACGATCCGGCGGGATCTGGGCGGGGCGCGGCTGGTGACGCTGCTCGGGCCCGGCGGAGCCGGCAAGACGCGGCTCTCCCAGGAGGCCGCCGAGGCCGTCGACGCGGCCGGGGACGGCTGGCCCGACGGGGTGTGGCTGGCGGAGCTCGCGCCGGTTTCCGACCCGGCGGCCGTGCCCGCCGCCGTCCTTACCGCCGTCGGCGCCCGCGAGACCGTGCTGCACGGCGCGGGCGCCGAGGAGCTGCGGGCCGCCGACCGCGCGGGCGCCGACCCGCTGGTGCACCTCGCCGGGTACTGCGAGCGCCGCCGGATGCTGCTGCTGCTCGACAACTGCGAGCACGTGGTCGGCGCGGCCGCCGAGCTCGTCGCGTATCTGCTGGCCCGCTGCCCCGGGCTGACCGTCCTCGCCACCAGCCGGGAACCGCTGGGCGTGCCGGGCGAGTTGGTGCGGCCGGTGGAACCGCTGCCCGGGCCCGTGGCGCTGCGGCTGCTCGCCGACCGGGGCGCCTCCGCGCGGCCCGGCTTCCGGATCGAGGACGACCCCGAGGCCGCCGCCGAGATCTGCCGCCGCCTGGACGGTCTGCCGCTCGCGGTGGAGCTCGCGGCGGCCCGGCTACGGATGTTGACACCCCGTCAGATCGCGGACCGGCTCGACGACCGGTTCCGCCTGCTGACCAGCGGCAGCCGGACCGTACTGCCGCGCCAGCAGACCCTGCGCGCGGTCGTCGACTGGTCCTGGGACCTCCTTGAGGAGTCCGAACGTACGGTCCTGCGCCGTCTGTCCGTCTTCGCGGGCGGCTGCGACCTGGCGGCGGCGGAGGAGGTCTGCGCGGACGCGGACGGTGGCGACGCCTGCGGTGACCCGGCCGTGCCCGCCGTCGACGTCGCCGTCCTGCTCGGCTCCCTCGTCGACAAGTCGCTCGTCGTGGCCGCGCCCGGGGACGACGGCGGCATGCGCTACCGGCTGCTCGAAACCGTCGGCGAGTACGCGGCCGAGCGGCTCGATGCCGCCGGGGACCGGAGCGCGGTCGAGCGCCGCCATCTGGTGCACTTCCGCGAGCTGGCCCGCGCCGCCGATCCCCGGCTGCGCGGCCGGGGCCAGCGCGCCGCCGTCGCGTTCTTCGAGCGGGAGTACGAGAACCTGCGCACCGCGCTGCGCCGGGCCGTCGCCCTCGCGGACGAGCAGGAGGCGCTGTGCCTGGTCCACGCGCTCACCACGTACTGGCATCTGCGCGACATGCGCGGCGAGGCGCGCCGCTGGGCGCACGCCGCCGCCGGGCTCGGCCCCGACCCGTTCGCGCCGCCCGCCGCCCCCGCGCCCCCGGTCTTCGCGCGCTGCACCGACAGCCCGCCGCCGATGGAGGACGAAGTGCTCCAGGAGGCCCGGCGCGGGGTGCGGCTGATCATGCTCGCCGACATGGACCACGACACCGACACCTGGACGACCCCCGAGGCCAAGGAGCGGCTGCGCGCCATCGCGAGCGTCTACCGGCCGGGGCTGCCGCAGACCTGCCGGATGCCCGGCATGCTCTGGTTCTTCACGATCGTGCTGACCGGCGACGCGGACGGGCTGAAGGACATGCTCAACGCGACGGTGGAGGCCAGTGCGGAGCTCGGGTACGAGTGGGACCTCGCCAACGCCCTCCAGATGCGGGCCAACGTCCTGGCCAACCGCGGCGAGTGGGCCGGCGACGCGGGCCGTGACGCCGACGCCGCCCTGGACATCTTCCGGCGCCTGGGCGACGACTGGGGCATGGCCGAGGCGCTGTCCGCGCGCGGCGAGGCACGCGAGCGACGCGGCGAGTACCCGGCGGCGGCCGTCGACTACGACGAGGCCGTGCGGTACGCGGAGCGCCTGGGCGCCCCGGGGCAGGTGTCGCTGCTCAAGGCGCGGCTCGCCGGGGTGCTCCTGGAGACGGGCGAGACCGAGCGCGGGGAGGCGATGCTGCGCGAGATCGTCGCCGCCGGCCGCCGGGCCGGGCACGAGGCGTTCCCCGCCGCCCGGCTGTTCCTGGCGATGTGGCTGGGCCGCAGCGGCCGGATCCCGGAGGCCCGCGAGCAGGTCGCGGTGATGCTGGACGAGTTCAGGTCGAGCAACCTCTCGCTCTTCGAGGGCTTCGTCATCGGGGTGCGGGCCTGGCTGAACAACGCCGAAGGGCTGTTCGCCGAGGGCCTGCGGGACGCTCGCGAAGCGTTGGGCAGGGCCCTGGACCCGCTGGCCCGGATGGTCGCGCCGCAGATGATCCCGGTGCATCTGCTCAGCTGCGCCTGGGCGTTGGCGGGGCCCGCCGAGCCCGGCACCGACGTCGACGTCGCGCTCGACGCGGCCCGGCTGATCGGCGCGCACGACGCCCTGCTGCCGCCCGTCCACGTCCCCACGGCCCTGGAGAAGGAGCAGCGGGCCGTCGTCGAGTCGGCGGTCCGCCCGCTCCTGGACGACGCCGCCTACGAGGCCGCGTACGCGGAAGGCGGCGGCCTCGATGTGGACGAGGCCGCCGCCCTCGCGCGACGCGAACGACGAGGGGGTCAGGACCCCCGTACCTGACACCCCGTCGGAATCAGGTGGACCGGAATCAGGCGCGCCTTCGCGGCCTCCGGTATCAGGTGCGCTTGCGGAACTTGGCGACCGCGAGCGGCGCCGTCACCGCGGTGATCGCCACCGACCAGGCCAGCGTCATCCACACCGAGTCGGCGACCGGGCCGCCGTTGACCAGGTTGCGGGCCGCGTCGGCGAGGTTGGAGAGCGGGTTGTAGTCGGTGAAGGACTGCAACCAGCCCGGCATGGTGGTCGGCTTGGCGAAGATCGACGAGCCGAACTGCAACGGCATCAGCACCAGCATGGCCACTCCCTGGACGGCCTGCGCCGTCTTCATGGTGAGACCCAGCAGAATGAAGATCCACATCAGCGAGGCGCCGAACACCAGCGACAGGCCGACCGCCGCGAGCAGTTCGAGCACCGAGGTGTGGATGGACAGGCCCAGGATGAAGCCCATGACCAGCAGAATCGTGGTGGCGACCATCATGCGGCCGATCTCGACCACGATCTTGGCGATGAGAACCGACGACCGGGCTATCGGCATGGTCCGGAACCGGTCCATGACGCCCTTCTTGAAGTCGTCGTTGATGCCGGTCCCCACCGCCATCGCGATGTTCAGGCCCTGCATCGCCATCAGGCCCGGGATCAGGTAGTTCACGTACTCGTGCTGGTTGCCCTTGCCGGAGACCGCGCCGCCGAAGACGTAGACGAACAGCAGCGTGAAGATGATCGGCATGAGCACGGCGTCGAACATCGACTCCGGGTCCTGCTTGATCTGGAGCGCGTTGCGGCGCGCCAGGGCGCCGATGTGGCGCAGATTGGCCCGCAGGCCGATCCGGGCGTCGGCGTCGGCGACGGGCGGACGGATGCCGGTGGGCGCCCGGCGGGAGGTCGCCTCGGCCTCGGTGGCGGTGGTGGTGCTCATGCCGCGACCTCCTCGATGGTGTGGTTGCTGTCGGATTCCTGCGAGTCGGAGGTCTTCTTGCCGGTGATGGCCAGGAACACCTCGTCCAGGCTGGGCAGATGGGTGCCGATGTGGGCGATGCCGAAGCCCCGGGCGCCCAACAGGCCGACCACGGCCGTCAGTTGCTCGTCGCTGAGGATCGGCACGTTCAGCAGGCCCTCGTCCGGGACCGCCTGGGTGCCGGCCACGCCGTCCAGACCGGCCTCGGCGATCGCCCGGGCCATCGCGCCCAGCTGGTCCGGGTCGGTGGGCCGGATCTGCAGGGTGCGGCCGCCGACCTTCGCCTTCAGCTCGTTGATACCGCCGTTGGCGATGACCTTGCCGCGGTCGATGACGGTCAGCTGGTTCGCCAGCTGCTCGGCCTCTTCCATGTACTGGGTGGTGAGCAGCACGGTCGCGCCCTCGGCCACCATCCGCTGGACCTCGTCCCACACCTCGTTGCGGGTGCGCGGGTCGAGGCCGGTGGTGGGCTCGTCGAGATAGAGCACGGCCGGGTTGCCGATCATCGAGGCCGCGAGGTCGAGGCGGCGGCGCATACCGCCGGAGTAGTTCATCGCGGCCTTGTTGGCGGCCTCGGTGAGCGAGAAGCGCTCAAGCAGCTCGTCGGCGCGGGCGCGGGCGTCCCTGCGGGACAGATCGAGCAGCCGCCCGATCATGTACAGGTTCTCCCGGCCGGACAGCTTCTCGTCGACCGAGGCGTACTGCCCGGTCAGGCCGATGGTGCGGCGCAGCTGGCGCGGCTGGCGCACCACGTCGTACCCGGCGACGGTGGCCGTGCCGGAGTCCGGCACGATCAGGGTGGACAGACAGCGGACGAGGGTGGTCTTGCCGGCGCCGTTGGGGCCGAGGACGCCGAGGACCGTGCCCTCGCGTACGTCCAGGTCCACGCCGTCCAGCGCCTTGGTGTCGCCGAAGTGCTTCACCAGCCCCCGCACCGTGACGGCGTTGGCGGCGCCGTCCTTGGGGTTCTTGTCGATTCGCGTCATGACCACAAAGGTGCCATCCGCCACCGACAATCCACCGACAGCCCACCTACAAGACCGACAGCCCGCCGACACGAGGCCGACGAGCTGCCGATCAACAGCCACGCATGGTCCGCAGCTGAACGATCACGTTCCAGTGGCTCACGTCTAGTGGAACGTGTGCTCCTCCGCAGGGAACTGAGCGCCGACAACCTCATCGGCAAAAGCCTTCGCCGCGTCGCCGAGCACGCCGCGCACATTGGCGTACTGCTTGGTGAAGCGCGGCACCTTCCCGCCGGTCAGCCCGACCATGTCGGTGTAGACGAGCACCTGCGCGTCGCACGACACGCCCGCGCCGATCCCGACGGTCGGGATGTGCAGCGAGCGGGTGATCTCGGCGGCCACCTCGGCCGGTACGAGTTCGAGCACCACCGCGAAGGCGCCCGCGTCCTGGGCCGCCTTGGCGTCCCGCAGCAGCTGGTGCGCGGCCTCCTCGGAGCGGCCCTGCACCCGGTAGCCCATCGCGTTCACGGACTGCGGGGTCAGGCCCAGGTGGGACATGACCGGGATGCCGGACTGCACGAGCAGTTCGGTCTGGGCCAGCGAGCGCTCGCCGCCCTCCAGCTTGACGGCCCCGACGCCGGCCTCCTTGATCAGGCGGGTGGCGCTGCGCAGTGCCTGCACCGGGCCCTCCTGGTAGGTGCCGAACGGCAGGTCCGCCACGACCAGGGCGCGCTTGCTGCCCCGTACGACCGCGGCGGAGAGGATGGCGATCTCGTCGAGCGTGACCGGCACGGTCGTCTCGTAGCCGAGGTGGCAGTTGCCCATCGAGTCGCCGACGAGGAGGACCGGGATCCCGGCCTCGTCGAAGACGGACGCGGTCATCGCGTCGTACGCGGTGAGCATGGGCCACTTCTCGCCGCGCGCCTTGGCGGCGGCGATGTCGTGGATGGACACGCGGCGCGTCGACTTGCCCCCGTACAGCGCCTTGCTGCTGTCGGAACGTTCCGCCTGATTCTGCGCAGCCTTGAGTTGTTGCGTCATCGCAACGGCTCCTGTTCGTCATCTCGAAGCGCCCTGACGGCGTCTCCGGACCACTTCCATGGTGGCATCCCGCCCCCGTCGACGGGAAGTGGGTGCCCCGGTCACATAAGTGCGTGAGCTTTAAACCACTGTGGCCAGCAAATATGCGCGTTTTGTCACAGCCGCCGTCACAGCCGTGACCTCTGGAACCCCCGGTCGCGCCTGGCCGTCATCGGCAGTACGACGACAGGGAAAGCCACCCGTCATCGCCTAGGGTCATCGGGGCGAGGGTGTGCGAGACGCAAGGCAGTGAGGGCAGCGGTATGACGCGGGCGTACATGACGGAGACGGGGAACGGCAGCGCGGAGGGTGAGCGCTCCGGATCCCGGGTCCGGCGCCTGCTGGACGGCTGGCGGGGCGACCCCGGCATCTGGCGGCGCGGCATCGTCCTGGCCGCGGTCGCGGTCCTGATCTCGCTGGTCATGCTGGTCCACGCGCAGATCCCCAACCGGATCGGCAACCTGGGCAGCCTCACCGAAACCTTCCTGCCGTGGCTCGGTCTTTTCGTCCCGGTCCTGCTCGGCCTCGCCCTGTGGCGCCGCTCGGCGACCGCCCTGATCGCGCTGGTGCTCCCCGCGACGGTCTGGCTGAATCTTTTCGGCGGGCTGCTCACCGACAAGGAGAGCAAGGGCGGCAACCTCGTCGTCGCCACCCACAACGTCAACGCCGACAACCCCGACCCGGCCGGCACCGCCCGCAAGCTCATCGCCTCCGGCGCCGAGGTGCTGGCCCTGGAGGAACTGCCGGGCGACAAGGTCCCTGCGTACGAGAAGGCGCTGGCCGGGGCGTTTCCGCACCACTCGGTCCAGGGCACGGTCGGCCTGTGGAGCAAGTACCCGCTGAGCCACGCCGAGCCGGTCGACATCAAGATGGGCTGGACGCGCGCCATGCGGGCCACCGTGAACGCGCCCGCCGGCCAGGTGAAGGTGTACGTGGCGCACATGCCCTCGGTACGGGTGAAGCTCAGCGCCGGGTTCACCGCGCGCCAGCGCGACGCCAGCGCGGACGCCCTGGGCGACGCGATCGCGGGCGACCCGCTGAAGAAGGTGGTCCTGCTCGGCGACCTCAACGGCACGATGAACGACCGCGCCCTGAACAACATCACCTCGCAGATGCGCTCCACCCAGGGCGCGGCGGGCAACGGCTTCGGCTTCACCTGGCCCGCGTCGTTCCCGATGGCCCGGATCGACCAGATCATGGTCAAGGGCGTCGAGCCGAAGTCGTCGTGGACGCTGGGCAGGACGGCGAGCGACCACCTGCCGATCGCGGCCCGGCTCAAGATCTGAGCGGTTCCCGCCGTACGCGGGGAGGGAGCCGGGGCGATGCCCCGGCCCCCTCCCTGTTGAAGAGCCCGTGGCTCAGACCGTCTCGCGCCACCGGTTGGTGATCGGCAGCCGTCGGTCCTTCCCGAACCCCTTCGCCGAGATCTTGGTGCCCGGCGGGTACTGGCGCCGCTTGTACTCGGCGGAGTCCACCAGGCGCAGGGTCTTCGCCACGACCTCCGGGTCGTAGCCCGCCGCCACGATCTCCTCGCGGCCCTGGTCGCGGTCGACGTACCGGGCCAGGATCGCGTCCAGGACCGGGTAGTCCGGCAGCGAGTCCGTGTCGACCTGGTCCGGGCGCAGCTCGGCGCTCGGCGGCTTGACGATCGAGTTCTCCGGGATCGGCGGCACCTCGCCGCGCGCCTCGGCGGCCTTGTTGCGCCAGTTGGCGAGCCGGAAGACGGTCGTCTTGTAGACGTCCTTGATCGGGCCGTACGCGCCCACCGAGTCGCCGTAGAGCGTCGAATACCCCACCGCCAGCTCGGACTTGTTGCCCGGCGCCATGACGATGTGCCCCTCCTGGTTGGAGATCGCCATCAGCATGGTGCCGCGCAGCCGCGACTGGAGGTTCTCCTCGGCGAGCCCGGTCAGACCCAGCGAGCCCATGTACGCGTCGAACATCGGCTCGATGGAGACGGTCCGGAAGTGCAGGCCCGCGCGCCGGGCCAGCTCGGCCGCGTCGGCCTTGGAGTGCTCGGAGGAGTACTTGGAGGGCATCGACACGCCGTACACGTTCTGCGCGCCGACCGCGTCGCAGGCGATCGCGGCGACCAGGGCCGAGTCGATGCCGCCGGACAGGCCGATCAGGACGGACCGGAAGCCGTTCTTGGCCACGTACGCGCGCAGCCCCACGACCAGCGCCGAGTAGACCTCCTCGTCGTCGTCGAGGCGGTCGCTGTAGCCCCCGGCGAGCTCCGGCTCGTACGCCGGGACGGGCTCCTGGGAGAGGATCACGTGGTCGATCCGCAAGCCGTCGTCGACCGTGCCCGACGGCACCGGACCTGCGGCCGGGAGCTCCAGGTCGAGCAGCACACAGCCCTCGGAGAACTGCGGGGCGCGGGCGACGACCTCGCCGTCGCGGTCGACCACGATCGAGTCGCCGTCGAAGACCAGCTCGTCCTGGCCGCCCACCATGGCGAGGTAGGCGGTGGTGCAGCCCGCCTCCTGGGCCCGCTTGCGGACCAGTTCGAGGCGGGTGTCGTCCTTGTTCTGCTCGTACGGGGAGGCGTTGATGGAGATCAGCAGCCCGGCCCCGGCGGAGCGGGCGGCCGGGACGCGGCCGCCGTCCTGCCACAGGTCCTCGCAGATCGCCAGCGCCACGTCGACGCCGTGGACCCGTACGACCGGCATGGTGTCGCCCGGCACGAAGTAGCGGAACTCGTCGAAGACGCCGTAGTTGGGCAGGTGGTGCTTGGCGTACGTCAAGGCCACCGCGCCCCGGTGCAGCACCGCGCCCGCGTTGCGCGGCGCGCCCGCGGGCTGGCCCAGGCGGTCCTGGGCGGACGTGGACCGGTCGAGGTAGCCGACGATCACCGGGAGCTCGCCCAGGCCCTCGGCGGCCAGCCGCGTCGCCAGCGAGTCCAGCGCGGCCCGGGACGCCTCCACGAAGGACGGGCGAAGCGCCAGGTCCTCGACGGGGTAGCCGGTCAGCATCATCTCCGGGAACGCGACGAGATGCGCCCCCTGCTCGGCGGAGTGCCGGGTCCAGTGCACGATCGCCTCGGCATTGCCGGTGAGGTCGCCGACGGTCGAGTCGATCTGATTCAGAGCGAGGCGTAGTTGAGGCACCCGGCCAGTGTAATCGTCAGAGCGACGCGATGTCGGGTGAACAAGCCGGGCGGCGCCGCGCTCCGCCGGTACGGGCCGCCCGGTAAGTACCATCACCAGCACTATGTCCCCCTCCGGTACCCCCGCCCGGCCCGCCGTCGTCCTGCTCACGCTCGGCGCGCTCGCGTACACCGCGTGGGTGCTCGAAGTGCTGCTCCACACCGGGCTCGACCCCGTCCAGACGTATGTGAGCGAGCTCGGCGCGGTCGACCAGCCGCTCGGCGGGCTCTTCAGGGCCACCGACCTCACCGCGGGCGTCCTGGTCCTCGCCGGGTCCGCGTGGGCGCTGTGGCGGTGCGAGCGGCGGCCCTGGACGGTGACCGGCTGGGCGGCCCTGGTGCTGTTCGGCGCGTCGACGGTGGCCGACTCGCGGCTCCCGCTCAGCTGCGCGCCGACCGTCGACCCCGAGTGCGCGGCCCGCGAGACGGCCGGTCTCGTCCCGGCCACGCACACCGCGCACGCCGTGAGCAGCAGCCTCGCGATGGCGGGCGCGCTCGTCGGCATCGTGGCGCTCACGGTCGCGGCCCGCCGCTACGGCCGCTGGGCCCCGCTCGCCCGCGTCGGCCCGGTCCTGGTCGTCCTCGAACTGACCGTCACGCTCTGGACGCTGGCCGCGATCGCCGCGTTCGAGGCCGGGCGCGGCACCTGGTCGCTGGGGGCCGGGCAGCGCGCGCAGGTGCTGCTGGTCGCGGTGTGGCTGGGGGTGCTCGCCCACGCCGTGGCGCGGGAGAATCGAGTATGACGATCGTATGGATCGACGGGGTCCCGCACCACGTGGTGGTGGAGGGCAGCGGTCCGCCCGTGGTGCTCAGCGCGGGCCTGGGCATGGCGTGGTTCGACTGGGACCCGGTGGCGGCGCTGCTCGCCCCGCACCGCACCGTCGTACGCTTCGACCGCCCCGGCCACGGCCTGTCCGGCCCCGCCTGCGCGCCGCCGACGGCCTCGGGGGAGGCGCACCGGATCGCGGCGGTCCTGGACGCGGTGGGGCAGGGCGGCCGGGCGACGGTGGTCGGCCACTCGATCGCGGGGTTCCACGCGGAGGCGTACGCACGGCTGTACCCGGACCGCACGGCCGCGCTCGTGCTGCTCGACTCCAGCGTGGAGGCGGACGCACGGGTGCCGCTCGCACCCCGGGCCCGGGTGGTGTCGGCGCGGGTCGCCGGGGCGGTGTTCGCGGGGGCGGGGATGCCGGCGGCGCTCGGCCCGCTGCTGCGGCGCGCCACGGTCCGCCTGTCCCGCACCGGCGGCCCCGACCCGGCCCCGCGCGCCCTGGTCGACCGCTGCTACCGCACCTCGCGGGTCTGGCGGGGCGTGATCCTGGAGAACGCCCGCTACCGCGCGGTGGCGGCCGAACTCCTCACCCTCCGCGACAAGTTCCCCCTCCCCGCCGGAGCCCCGGTCCGAGTCCTGGCAGGCGGCGCGGGCGGCCCCTCCTGGCTCCACCGCCAACGCGACCTGGCCACCCACTTGGAGGCGGACTTCCACGTGGCGGAGGGGGCGGGCCATTTGGTGATGCTGGACAACGCGGGGGCGGTGGCAGAGGCGATCCTGGGCTGAACAAAAAAGCCCCGCCCCGGGCCGAGATGACGGCCCGGGGCGGGTTTTCAGGGGCGCGGGGAACTGCGCGACCAGCCACGCACGGTCCGCAGCCGAACAACTCCCGCGCGGAGCGCTTAGCGGTGGTACCGCGAGGCGAACGACGCGACGTAGCCGGGGGCCGGGGTACCGACACCGGTCACGTCGTCGTACCCACGCGTGGCAGACAGCGAGCTGTCGTGCCCCAGGGTGCGCACAGACGTGAGCAGCCCCTTCGACGCGTCGACACCGTTCGCGAAGTCCACCCGGGCGACCGCGAGTTCACGCGACTTGCCCAGCGGGTGGTCGGTCACGTCGTGGAACAGCGGCGAGCCGTACCGCGCGTAGATCGACGGGTTCGCGAACCCGATCGGGAAGTTGCGGGCCTGCTGCGCCAGCGCCTGGACACCCGCGATGACCGGGGCGGCCAGCGACGTACCACCGATGCGGTACTCGTCGTACTTCACCGACTTGTCGGGGAAGGTCTGCGTCTGGCCGACCAGGAAGCCGGTGTTGGGGTCGGCCACGGCCGCGATGTCCGGGACCGTGCGCATCCGGTCCGCGCCGTTCGCCTTGGCGAGCGCGTCCGGCACGATGCCGTGCTGGTAGAACGGCTGCTTCACGGAGGAGCTGGTGCCGCCGCCCGCGCCGGAGGTGAACGCGCCCGGGAAGTTCGTCCAGCTCTTGCCGTCCGCCGACAGCGAGGACTTCAGGGTGCCCCAGCCGGTCTCGAACTGGTACTTGTCGCCCTTGCCGACCGCGAGCGAGGTGCCGCCGACGGCCGTCGCCCACGCCGAGTTGGCGGGGGTGCCGACCTGCTTCTTGCCGCTCTTGGCGGCTTCGTCGCCGTCGTCGCCGGAGGAGAAGTAGAAGCCGATGCCCTCGACCGCGCCGAGCTTGAACGTCTGGTCGTAGGCGGCCGCGATGTCCGGCGTCTCATTGGACTCGACGTCGCCCCACGAGTTGGAGACGATGTCGGCCAGGTGGCTGTCGACGACCTTGTTCAGCGCGTCGAGCAGGTCCGGGTCGTTGCAGGACGCGCCCGCCACGTAGACGATGTCCGCGTCCGGCGCGACCGCGTGCACGGCCTCGACGTCCAGCGACTCCTCGCCGTACCAGCCGGCCGCGTCGCACGCCTCGGTGCTGTTGAAGGCCGCGGGGCGGACCTCGCTGTACTGGTTGTGCTTGTACGACTTGTCGCCGTTGCGCAGCGCGTACTGCTGGGCGTCCTTCGCCATGGTCGGCGAGGCGAACGCGTCGGTGATCGCGACGGTCACGCCCTTGCCGGTGTAGCGGCCCGCGCCGTACGCCGCGCGCAGCTGCTTGCCCGTGTACCCGTGGACCGCGTACGGGATCTTGGTGCCGTACGCGTCCGGCAGGGTGGTCGCGGTCTTCGAGCCGTAGTACGTCGAGAACGGCCCGGAGTTCTTGAACGCGGGGCCGGGGCCCGGCAGCGTGTCCTGGTGGGTCGCCTTGTGCGGGGCGTTGTCCAGGCCGGTCACGGTGAGCACCGCGTCGGCCAGCGCGCCCGGCGCGGAGGCGGTCGTCACCGGGGCGCGGTAGGTCCGGCCGCCCTTGCTGAAGTTGTGCAGCTTGGTGCCGAACGCCTTCTCGGCCGCGGCGACGTCGCCGGAGACCGAGATGTAGTGCTCGTTGGCGCCCGTGACGGTGAGGCCGGCCGACTTCAGCCAGCTGGTGACCGCCGCGACCTGCGCCTTGGTCGCGCCGAAACGCTGCTGCGTCTGCGCGGGGCTCAGGTACTTGCCGTACGAGTCCGACTTCGGGTCGGACACGGCCGCGGCATACGCGGCGAGGCCCTTGGCGTCGCGGCCCGCGAGGTAGACGCGCGCGTTCACCTTGTTCGTGTTCGCCGTGGCGCCCTGGTCGGCGGCGCCGGTCGCCCATGCGGGCTTGGTGCCCGTCAGGGCGGCCCGCCCGGACGGCACCGGGTCCGCGGCGTGGGCGGACGGTATGCCGAAAGCGAGTGCGCCGGCGAACAGAGGCAGTGTCGCTGCCATGCTCACGACGCGCCGCTTGGTGCGGCTTGTTCTCATTTGACCCCCTGCTGAGGCTCTTCACCTGTGAGGCATGCGCACTTGATCTGCACATGCACAGCGTCACTCTGGTGAGGAACGGTTCATGCGGGGGGCATGTGAAACCCAAGAGAAACCCAAGTCCCGCCCAGGTGGCGGGACTTGGGTCGTTTTGATGGCCGAAAGCCGGACTGGGGCGGATTCCTTACGTAATCCGGGGCGACGCCGGGTACGTGGTCACGTACGCGGCTTGGCCCCCCGCGCCGTCAGCATGGTGGCCATCAGATCGATCTCCGAGCGCTGCGAGTCGACCATGCCCTGGGCGAGGTCGCGCTCCACCTTGGTGGCGCACTTCTCGGCGCACCCCTGGGCCATGTGGATACCGCCCTTGTGGTGCTCGGTCATCAGCTGGAGGTAGCGGATCTCGGCCTGCCTGCCGTCGGCCTTGCGCAGCTGGTCCAGCTCGGTGTTGGTGGCCATGCCGGGCATCAGCGCGCCGTCCGCGCCGGGCTCGGTGCCCATCCCCATCCACGCCATCGGCAGCTGGTCCGGCTCGGACTTCGACAGCTTCCACAGATCCAGCCAGCCGAGCAGCATGCCCCGCTGGTTGGCCTGGGTGTTGGCGATGTCGTAGGCGAGCCGGCGCACCTCCTCGTCCTGGGTGCGGTCGCGCACGATGAACGACATCTCCACCGCCTGCTGGTGGTGGACCGCCATGTCCCGCGCGAAGCCCGCGTCCGCCGAGGTGGCGACGGGCGTGCGGGGCGCGGCGGGGGAGTCGTCGCCGGTGGCGCTGGCGACCGTGGCCACCGTGGCGAACACCAGGGCCGCCACTACGGCGGCCAGGGACGCCCAGTAGGTGCGGTTCACTTCTGGTCCAGTCCGCCCGTGCACGCCGCGCCCGGCTCCGGGGTCTGCGGGCCCTGCACGTACTTGTTGAAGAACTGGTTGACCCGGGGGTCGTCCGCGCTGGTCACGGTGACCTGCTTGCCCCAGGCGCTGAGCATGATCGCCCCGGCCTGGTCCTGGAACGGGCTCATCAGCGAGTACGGCGTCTTGGACACCTTGTCGGAGAGCTTCTGCACCTCACCGGCCGGCGCCTTGTCGTTGTACGTCACCCAGACCGCGCCGTGCTCCAGCGAGTGCACCGCGTTCATGTCCGGGATCGGCTTCTTGTAGACCACGCCGCCGCAGTTCATCCAGACCGGGTTGTGGTCACCGCCGACCGGCGGCTTCATCGGGTACGACACCGTCTTGGTGACGTGGTTGCGGCCGAGCTTCTTCGGGTCCCAGTCCTTCTCGCCCGCGATGGTCGCCTTGGCGTCGGCGGCCTTCTCGGCCTGCTGCTGGTCCTTCTTGTCGGACTCCCGGTTGAGCAGATACACGCCGGCGCCCACGAGCCCGGCGACGATCGCCACCGACGCGGTGATCGCGACGATCTTGTTGCGGCGCTCGCGGGCCTGCTCGGCGCGGCGCATCTCGGCTATCCGCGCCTGGCGCGAGCGGTTCGATTCCTTGGTGGCCATGATGGCTCAAGTCCTTCTGGTGACGGGGGAGTTGGGGGGTGTGAGCGGAGTGGATCGGCTCCGCCTAGGTCCGTAGCACTTGAAGAACGTGGAGATCGGGGGCGCGCGGCCGGGCGCCGGAGCGCACCGGGGGCGCGGCGGGACGCATTGCCGCCGTCCGTACGGCGTGGGCGGCGCCCGGCGCCGGGGTGTCCAGCGGCGGCGCGGTGAGCACGGCCGGGTCGGCGTGCGGGAAGAGCCCGCAGTCGCCGCGGTCGTACGGGCAGCTGTACCGCGCCGGACCGGCGACCGTCCTGAGCGTGATGTGGTGCGCCGCCGGAACGGCGTCGGCGCTCGCCCGGCCGCCCGCGGTGAGACAGAGGAAGAGGGCGGCGAGAAGCGTCGCCATGGCGCTCAGCAGCGCCATGAGACTCGTGATCCGAAGGCGTCGCACTCCCCCCATAGGCGCAGATGGTAAGGGAGGGAGCGCGACGCGCGGCAGGGCGGGGTCGGCCAAGATCAGGCCAACCGGCCGGAATCAGCCGACGTGGACGCGGGGCCGGCGGGCGCGGTCCGACTCGGCCCGCCGCAGCACCTCACGGGTGACCGGCGCGACCTCGCCGTCGCCGAAGACCAGGAAGCGCAGCAGATGGCTGAGCGGATGGCCCTCGGTCCAGTTGAAGTACGCGTGCGGCACCTGCCCGGTGCGGTCGCGCAGGTTCAGCAGCACGGCCGCGATGGTGTTGGGCACCACGGCGCCCTCCACCCGCAGCCTGCGCACCCCGTGCTTCTCGTCGCCGTGCACGGTGAGCTCGGTGGTGAAGTCCGAGGAGTTGCGCACGAACACCTCAAGGAACAGCACCGGCCGCCCGTCCGGGATGTGCGTCTCCTCGCGCTGGCTGTACTCCTTGGCGCGGTACTCGGCCGTCGAGTGCTCCTGCGGCTCGTTGGCGATCAGCCGCAGCGGCCCGCTCGCGGCCGCCTCGTCGATGAACCGGGCCGCCGCCTCGTCGAAGGTGATCTCCTTGGCCCGCAGCTCGAACGCCCGGTGCACCCGGGAGGCGAACGACGACAGCAGGATCGCGACGATGAACAGCAGCGCGATCTTCAGTCCGTCGGGCCGCTCGATGACATTGGTGACCAGGGTGTACGCGAACACCGCGGTGATCGCGCCGAAGCCGAGGGCCGCGGCCCGCTTGCCCCGGTGCAGCACGGCCACGGTGGAGGCGAAGGACGCCGAGAGCATCAGGACCAGCACACCGGTCGCGTACGCGCCGCTCTGCGCGTCGACGTCGGCGTCGAACCACCAGGTGATGAAGAAGGCGATCGCCGTGAAGAGCAGCACCAGCGGGCGCACCGCGCGGGTCCACTCCGGGGCCATGCCGTAGCGGGGCAGATAGCGCGGCACCAGGTTGAGCAGTCCGGCCGTCGCGGAGGCGCCGGCGAACCAGAGGATGGCGATGGTCGAGATGTCGTAGACCGTGCCGAACGCCTCGCCGAGCTGCTGGTGGGCGAGGAAGGCGAGCGCCCGGCCGTTGGCGTCGCCGCCCGCCTTGAACTCCGCCTCCGGGATCAGGATCGTCGTGGCGAGGCTGGAGACGAGCAGGAAGCCGCTCATGACGATCGCGGCGGTGGTGAGCAGCTTGCGGGTGTCCCGGATGCGGCCGAGCGGCTTGGCGTACGTGTCGGAGGCGTCCCCGGTGATCTGCGGCATCACCGCGACGCCCGTCTCGAAGCCGGACATGCCGAGCGCGAGCTTGGGGAAGACCAGGAGCGCCACGCCGATCATCGCGAGCGGCGAGGAGTGCGCGGCGCTGGCGGCGTGCCACCAGTCGTCGATCACCACGGGCTCGGTGGCGATCTTCCCGACGGCGGTGGCGAGCACCACCAGGTTCAGCGTCAGATAGACGGCGACGAGTACCACGGCGACGCCGATGGCCTCCTTGAACCCCTTGAGGAAGACCGCGCCGAGCAACGCGACCAGGGCCAGCGTGATCCAGAGGTTGGAGCCGTGCAGCCAGCTCGGGGCGAAAGGATTCTCCACCACATGCGCCGAGGCGTCGGCCGCCGACAGCGTGATGGTGATCATGAAGTCGGTGGCCGCGAAGCCGAGCAGCACCAGGACGAAGATCTTCCCCGCCCACCACGGCAGCAGCCGCTCCAGCATGGCGATGGAGCCCTCGCCGTTCGGCGACTCCTTGGCCACCCGGCGGTACACCGGCAGCGCGCCGAGCAGCGTCAGGGCGATCAGGACGAGCGTGGCCATCGGCGAGAGCAGCCCGGCCGCGAGCGCCGCGATGCCCGGCTGGTAGCCGAGCGTCGAGAAGTAGTCGACACCGGTGAGGCACATGACGCGCCACCAGCTGTGGCCCTTGTGCTCCTCGGGCGGGGTGCCGTGCGGTCCCTGGTGGCGTGCGGACTGCTCGGAGAGCCCGTCCAGCAGCCAGCCCCGCCAGCGCGCGGCGGCAGGTGCCGGCGCGGGCGGTGTGGTGACGGTATCCGGGGGCTCCATCTGGGTGCCGGTCATCCTGCGGTCTCCATAGCGGTACGGAGGTCAGCCGTACCAAGTCGTTCTGCGGGCAACGAGGAGCGAGTATCCCTCACGCCCTCGCCGGGAACGGCACCTGGTGCGACTGTGGGCAGGTGACGTGCCGCAGGTCATATCGGGTGCGTAATGTGTCGGTAATCCCGGGCCTCGATACTGATGCTTCCCCCCTCAT
Source organism: Streptomyces sp. NPDC048696 (assembly GCF_043198895.1). Taxonomy (NCBI): domain Bacteria; kingdom Bacillati; phylum Actinomycetota; class Actinomycetes; order Kitasatosporales; family Streptomycetaceae; genus Streptomyces; species Streptomyces sp. NPDC048696. The sequence continues at coordinate 91,452 of NZ_JBICVJ010000004.1, forward strand.
GCCCGGGCGGTGGTGCACAGACCGTCTGAACTGCAAGGATGTGGCTATGGACAAGCAGCAGGAGTTTGTGCTCCGCACTCTCGAAGAGCGTGACATCCGGTTTGTGCGTTTGTGGTTCACCGATGTGCTCGGCTTCCTGAAGTCGGTCGCGGTGGCTCCTGCCGAACTTGAACAGGCGTTCGACGAGGGCATCGGCTTCGACGGCTCGGCCATCGAGGGCTTCGCCCGGGTGTACGAGTCGGACATGATCGCCAAGCCGGACCCGGGCACCTTCCAGATCCTGCCGTGGCGCGCGGAGGCCCCGGGCACCGCGCGGATGTTCTGCGACATCCTGATGCCGGACGGCTCGCCGTCCTTCGCGGACCCGCGCTTCGTGCTCAAGCGGATCCTGGCCAAGACCTCGGACCTGGGATTCACCTTCTACACCCACCCCGAGATCGAGTTCTTCCTGCTGAAGGACAAGCCGCTGGACGGCACCCGCCCGGTGCCCGCCGACAACTCCGGCTACTTCGACCACACCCCGCAGAACGTCGGCATGGACTTCCGCCGCCAGGCGATCACCATGCTGGAGTCGATGGGCATCTCGGTCGAGTTCAGCCACCACGAGGGCGCGCCGGGCCAGCAGGAGATCGACCTGCGCTACGCGGACGCGCTCTCCACGGCGGACAACATCATGACGTTCCGCCTGGTCATGAAGCAGGTGGCGCTTGAGCAGGGCGTCCAGGCGACGTTCATGCCCAAGCCCTTCTCGGAGTTCCCCGGCTCCGGCATGCACACCCACCTCTCCCTCTTCGAGGGCGACCGCAACGCGTTCTACGAGTCGGGCGCCGAGTACCAGCTCTCCAAGGTCGGCCGCTCCTTCATCGCGGGCCTGCTCAAGCACGCGGCGGAGATCTCCGCGGTCACCAACCAGTGGGTCAACTCCTACAAGCGCATCTGGGGCGGCTCGGAGCGCACCGCGGGCGCGGGCGGCGAGGCCCCCTCGTACATCTGCTGGGGCCACAACAACCGCTCGGCCCTGATCCGGGTGCCGATGTACAAGCCCGGCAAGACCGGCTCCTCCCGCGTCGAGGTCCGCTCCCTGGACTCCGGCTGCAACCCCTACCTGGCGTACTCCCTGCTCCTCGCGTCCGGCCTCAAGGGCATCGAGGAGGGCTACGAACTCCCGGCGGGCGCGGACGACGACGTCTGGGCCCTCTCCGACTCCGAGCGCCGCGCGATGGGCATCGAGCCCCTGCCGCAGAACCTCGGCGAGGCGATCACGCTGATGGAACGCAGCGAACTGGTGGCCGAGACCCTCGGCGAGCACGTCTTCGACTTCTTCCTGCGCAACAAAAAGCAGGAGTGGGAGGAATACCGCTCCGAGGTCACCGCCTTCGAGCTGCGGAAGAACCTGCCGGTTCTGTAAGCGCGCGGGTCGGATCAGCTTGATCTTCTTGCCATCGGGGCCCAGGAGGCGGTAGCCGATGCCGCCTTCCTCGGCCCACTTCTCGGCGAGCGTTCCCAGGTTGTCGTAGCGGACAGGGCCGTCCACCTTGGGTGCCGATCTTCGGGGGACTCCCGGCTGATCGGCGGCCGGGAGCGGGAGCAGGGTGACGCCGGGGGCCTTTCGGCCGGGCAGCCCGCGGGCGCCGAAGGCGAGGTCCATCTCGACCCAGAGGGCCTGGCCGGCCTCTTCACCGATCGGGCGGGCGTCCCGGTCGCGGCCCTTCCACTGCTCGTTCGCGGGTTATACGGCCATCCCGTCCGTGCCCCAGTTCTTCTCCAACAGCTTCGCCTGCGGCGTCTTGTCCTTGACGAGGAGCTGCCAGGTGCCCTGCTGGTTATAGCGAATGATCAGGTCGAGTTTGATCCAGGTGTCCAACTCGCCGATCCGGTGAATCAAGCCGTTGTCATCGGGTCGGCCACGAACCTCTACGCGGTACCCAACAGCACCTCCTCAGCGTGGGTGTCATTCTCATTCTCAGGACCGCTGGTGCGCCGCCGAACTCGCTCCGGTGGCGACGGGAGGGCGCGAGGGCCATGCTGGACATCCACGACTAGGGCGATGATTGGTCAGTGAGACCAGAAATCTGAGCGGCGCAAGTCGCGGTCCTGGCCCGAAAGCTGGACTGGAGGTGCGTGATGGCCTTGTTTATCCGCACGCGTCAAATGGAACTCGGCGCGATCTTCGGCGATGTTGAGCAACTTAAAAACAACGTCCACATCGTGCTGGACAACCTCGGGTTCCAGAATGTCGTAAGCAACGACGAGGTTGCGGGCGATCTCCCCGGAATCCGCCTATCGGTCGTGCATCTTCCGATCGCGGACCGGAGTTTCTACCAACAAGTCATCGCTGCGGGTGACAGCAATGATGACACGCTGGCGAAGGTAAATGAGGTTGTGGATCAGATTGGCAGGTTGTAGTTCTGTGATCTGCTCCCGGGAGTCTCTACTCGGAGGAGCGAAATCTCCCTGCTGAGGATATCTTCTGCAACAGTGCCAACCTCGCTTGGGCTGCCGCTTGGAATCGGGGCAGTGAGCCTTTTTCATCCTGCCGTTGAGGTGCGGTGAAGGACGACGACGGCCCTGACGATGTCGGTGATGCGGTTCGTGCCGCCCGGTCGAATACGCGACCTCCTACCTCCCCCTCGACATCACACGCGGCACTCCCATCGCCGAACCCAACCCCGGCCCCGGCGGCATCTACGCCCGCCTGGAGGACAACGGCCACCGGCTCGACCGCTTCGACGAAGAGATCGGCGCCCGCATGCTCCCGAAGTAACTTGGGCGGGGGGGCGGTGCCTTGGGCTGCTGTGGCTCTCACCTTGGCTGATGGTCCGCAGACGTTCGCGGTTGTTCGCCGCTGTTCGTCTGCGTTCTCACGCAGTTAGACACGCACCCGCGCTTCGTGCCCGGCCCCTTGCGGCGCTTGCTCGGCGGCCTACTTGAACCAGTAGCGGACCCCATGGTGGTGGGAGCAAGTGCCCTGCGAGTGCCGTGAGTAGGACAGTGTGGCGTCCACGCACTTCGCGGTCTCGTACTTGTCCCCGGGCTTTTGGTGGTGCGTCCAGCCACACCGGCCCGTGGTGTGGGAGACGCAGTGATGGGCGATGTTGGTGGATGGCAGCGTCACCGCGAACGCGGTCGATGCGCTGAAGAAGACGCTGGCAACGGCGACAGCTATGGCTGAGACGGCAAGACGAGCACGCAAAGGGTCCCCCCTTTGAAATAGGACAAGTGCAGGGGGACTCTATACGGGTTTCAACCGCTTGGTGGCTCGTATGAGATTGTCGCGTACGTGGTGAGTCGCCGGGCCTGACTTGATGATCCGGCCGTGGTCGACCGCGGCCAGCCTCAACGGGTCCGTGTGAACCCCAGCCGACGACAGCCAGCCGTGACGGCGGCTGCGCTGACCGGCCTGGCGCGCGTGTGTTTGGCTGCACCCCGCACCGGCCTCAGCCACGCCATCCAGGTTCGTCGTCGGTCAGAGCAACCCGCGACGGTCGGCCCGTGACAATGGTGGGAGCCCTCGGCTTGGGTTGGCTGTATCCAGCGCACCGCCGCCTCAACCGAGTCCGCCGCTACCTGATCGACGGCCGCCCGGTCGAGGCCGCCGACGCCTTCGTCCTCGCCTACCAACTCCCCGCCACCTGAAAAACCTTGCTCCCCAAGGATTCGCCCATCGAGCTGATCCATCGCGACAGGCGTCATCGGTACCCTGCAGCTCGGAGCGGCCTGGCCATGGGCATGGTCAAGGGGCATGAGTCGATTCGTCGGCAGAGGCAAACGGGGACATCGGGGGATTCATGGACAGCACCATCACGGCCGCCACCATCGCGGCGACAGCTGCCGCTATCGGATGGCTGGTCAATCACATTCTTTCTGAACGGTCCGAGCGCAACAGGAACAGGCACAAGGCCAAGTTGTCGCACATCGAAAGACAACTCGAAGACCTTTACGGGCCGCTGTTCTTCCTGCTGCACGAGGGGACGGCATCGTTCAGGGATTTCAAGGAGACGGTCGGCCGCAACATCGGCATCATAGGTCCGTCGATGAGCCCTGAAGACCTCGACACCTGGCTCTTCTGGGTCGACAATGACCTGATGCCCAGGAACGCGGCGATTCAAGGTCTGCTGTCATCGAAAGCGCATCTCATTGATGCTCCGCGCATGCCCGCGTCGTATCTCGCCTTCATCGACCACCACAACTCCTGGCGTGTCAGCCACCTGCGCTGGAAGCAAGAGGGCGTCCCCTATCTGTGGCACTCAAGGACGAACTGGCCTCGTGAATTCGAGCGGGACGTCATAGCCACATACGAGAAACTGAAGCGACGCCAGGAGGAAATCTCCGGCATCATCGTGGGCAGCTGAGCTCGTCCGGCTCCCGCGGGGGCATTCGGGTGCTCCCGGCGGGCGGGTTCGGGCGGTGGGGTGTGTCATGGCAGGGGCGGGCGCGAAGCCGCCCCGTGACGCGCACTTCGAGGAGTACATCCCCATGACCCAAGGCCTCAAGACGATCATCTATCCCGTCAAGGACATCGCCGCCGCGAAGGCCCTGTTCAGCGGGCTTCTGGGCGCCGATCCCGTGATGGACGAGCCGTATTACGTGCAGTTCAACGCGGCCGGTCAGGAAGTGGGGCTCGACCCCAACGGGCACGGCAAGGGGATGACGGGGCCGGTTCCGTACTGGCACGTCGACGACATCGAGAAGAGCGTGAAGGCGCTGCTCGACGCGGGGGCCCAGCCGCTGCAGGACGTCCAGGACGTCGGCGGCGGGCGGCGGACCGCGTCCGTGAAGGACGCCGACGGCAACGTCATCGGACTGGTCCAGCCGTCCTGACGGCTGCCGCGCCCCTCGTACGGGCAGGAGGCCCGCCCCCGCGCCGGGGCGGGCCTCCCGGCGTCCGGGCGTTCGGACGGCCCAGGGATACTGCCTGGCGGGGCGGCCGGTCGCGGCCGCCGGGAGCCGGCCGGTTCCGCCGTGCGAGAAGAGGATTGAGCATGCCGTTCGTCACCGTCGAGTACTCCGACCGCCTCGCCGAGACCTTCGACCGCCGGGCCTTCGCGAACGAGGTGCACACCGCCGCGCCGGCCATCGTCGACGCCCCGGCCACGGCCTTCAAGTCCCGCTTCCGCCGTATCGAGGAGGCGTACTTCGGTGAGGGCGACGACGACCTCGACGTGGTCTTCATCCAGCTCTCGATCCTCACCGGCCGCACCCAGCAGGCCCGCGAGAAGCTGAGCGAGACGGTCCTGGACATCGCCCGCAAGCACGTGACGGCCCCGGCGGGCCGACGGCTCCATCTCGCGGTCGAGGTCCGGGAGATGGAGCGGGCGTCGTACCGGTTCCACAAGGACTAGGGATCGGCCTCAGCCCAGATACGCCGGGGCCAGCCCCGCCGTCAGGAGGCGGTGGGGCTGGCCCGTGCCGTCGGCCGGGAGGGTGTAGAGGTCCGCGCCGTAGTCGCCCGGCAGGGAGTACGTGACCGTCTTGTCGTCCTGCCAGACCAGCTGGTCGTCCACGCTGCGCGGCTCCGCCAGCGGCGTCTCGCGCATCGTCGCCAGGTCCAGGACGTACAGGCGCCAGGGCGCGTCCGACGGGAGGCCGGGGACGCGCTTCTTGAAGGCCAGGCGGGTGCCGTCGGGGGAGAGGGACGGGCACTCCAGGTTGGTGCGCGAGGTGGTGACCCGGCGGGTCTCCAGATCGCCGCTGATCAGGTACGTCTTGCCGGACGTCGCCATCGTCGCGTAGAAGTGGCGGTCGTCGGACGCGAAGGTGACGCCCCAGAAGTTGACGTCCGAGGCGTGGTACGTCCTGCCGTCGCGCTCGATCGTGAAGTCCTCCAGGGTCTTGGTGAGTTGACCCGTCCTCGTGTCCAGGATCGCCGTGCGGGTCGAGAAGTTGGTGCCCGCGTACGAGTCGCCGCCGACGAAGACCGTCCAGGCGGCCAGCCGGCCCGAGGGCGAGACGCGGGCCCGGGTCGGAATGCCCGGGATGTCGTAGTGCGCGCGCTCCTTGAGGCGCGCGTCCAGGATCACCGCGCGGTACGTCGTCTGCACCGCGCCCCGCTCGGCCCGCAGGCACACCCCGGTCCCGCCGGCCGCGTAGAAGCGCAGGCACTTCACCCCGGACGCGGTGCGCGGCCCCGACGGATCGCCTGCCGGGACCGTGGCGAGCTCGTCGCGGTGCGGGCCCCAGGCCATGTTGCGGAAGACGATCCGGCGCCCGGCGTCCTGGGCGAGCGACACCTGTCCGGCGTTCACCGGCGGGCCGTCCGCCTGCACCTGGTTCTTGCGGTCCGCCCGGCTCGACGCGTGCAGCACGGACGCGACGGCCACCCCCGCGAGGACGACCAGGGCCGTCGCGAGGATCAGCAGCTTGTTGCGCAGGGTCATGCGGGGGGCTCCTCGGCCGTGGTCGTACGGGCGGTCGCCGCCTCGGGGTGCGCTCTCACGCGGCCGCCTCCCGCGTCGAAGCCGCCGCATCCGTCGGCCGCAGCAGCATCGCCCCCGCCGCGCACGCGGTCAGGGCCAGCGCCGCCGTGGAGAGCGCGGTGCGGTCGCCCCACGCCGTCCACGCCGCCCCGAACGCGATCGAGCAGACGAAACGGGCCGACGCCTGGCCGGTCTGGATCAACGCGAGGCCGCTGGAACGGAGTTCGGCCGGTACCGCACCCGCCGCCGCGGCCATCAGGACGCCGTCGGTCGCCGCGTAGAACAGACCGTGCAGGGCGAGCACGACGTACGGCAGCGCCGCGCCCTGCCGGCCCGGCAGCAGCAGGCCGTACGCGCACAGCAGGGCCGCGTGGCCGCCGAGGAAGACCCGCCAGCGGCCCACCCGGTCGGCGAGCCGGCCCAGCGGGACCGCGAGCAGCAGGAACGCGGCCGCCGTGCCCAGCGGCAGCAGCGCGAACCAGCGGTCCGGCACGTCCAGGCGCCGCTGGAGCAGCAGATAGACGAACGAGTCGCTGACCGTGGCCAGGCCCAACAGCAGGGCGCAGAGGGTCAGTCGGCGTACGTCCCGCTCGGCGAGGAGCGCGAGCGCCGCCTTCAGGGACGGGCGCGGCGCGCCCGGCGCCCGCTCGGGGGCGGTGCGCGCGGGCACGAAGAGCAGCAGGACGAGGACGCCCACCGCTGCCACGCAGAAGCTCACGGTGAACACCGCGTCATAGCCGTCGACCGCCTGACGCAGGATCAGGAACGCCGCCAGCGGGCCGAGCAGCGCGCCCGCCGTGTCCATCGCGCGGTGCACACCGAACGCCCGCCCGCGCGCCTCCGGCGCCGACGCCAGCGAGATCAGCGCGTCGCGCGGGGCCGTGCGCAGCCCCTTGCCGGTCCGGTCGACCGCGAGCACCGCCCCGATCACCGGCAGCGAACCCGCCACGAGCAGCAGGGGTTTGCACACCGCCGACAGTCCGTAGCCGAGCACCGCGACCGACTTGTGGCGCCCGCCCCGGTCGGCCAGATGCCCGCCGACCAGGCGGACGAGCGCGCTGAAGCCGTTGTAGACGCCGTCCAGGAGGCCGAAGCCGAGCGGGGTCAGGCCCAGGCCCGTGACCAGGTAGAGCGGCAGGACGGCCGTGACCATCTCGGAGGAGACATCGGTGATCAGGCTGACCGCGCCGAGCGCGAGCACCGTGGGCGCCACGGCGGAGCGCCGCCCGGTGGTGAGCCGGGCGGCGGCCGCCGCAGGGGTGCTGCGGCTGTCTGCTACGTACACGTCAGGAAGCCCAGATGCCCGTGATGTCCGAGGCGTTGGCGGCCTGGCCGGCGTGCGTGGTGCCGTACATGTCCTCGATCGTGCGCAGGATGTTGTAGTGGTTGTACGTCGTCGAGGACGACGAGCCCGGCGTCACCGGCTGGCCGTACAGGACGGTCGGGATCCGGTTGCCCGCCAGCCGGTTGTCCTCGTCGAAGGTGACGACGAGCAGGCTGTTGTGGGTCTTGGCCCAGGTCGCGTACGCGCCCAGGTTGTTCTTCAGCCAGGTGTCACCGGTCGAGACCGAGCAGTCGTGCATGTCGCTGCACAGGTTGGGCGTCACGTACGAGACCGTCGGCAGCGTGCTGTAGTCCGTCGGGAACTGCGTGAACGTCTTCGCGCTCGACGTCGGGACGTTGGAGAAGCCGAACCACGGGTTGTGCTTCTGCGCGTACTTGCCGCTGGTGCACACGGTCGAGCCCTGGCTCGGCAGCGACTCGTTGTAGCTCGCCCAGGTCTTGCCCGCGGCCAGCACCTCGGACGCCAGGTTGGGCGCGGAGGAGAAGCCCGGGGTGACGCAGCTGTCGTCCGTGATGCCCTGCGTGGAGCCGGAGAACATCGCGTAGTAGTTGGGCTGGCTGGGGTGCGTCTCGGCGAACGTCTGCGAGAGGTTGGCGCCGCCGCTCTTCAGCGAGTTGATGTACGGGGCGCTGGAGCTTCCGATGACCTGGTTGTACGCGTGGTTCTCGAAGACCACGACGACCGTGTGGTCGGGGGTGGGGACGCTCGCCGCCGCGTGTGCGGAGGACGTACCGCCCAGCCCGGCCCACAGGCCGGCGGACGCGGCCACGAGGCCGACGGCTGAGAAGAGGGCGGTGCGGGTACGGCGGCGGGGTATGGACCAGCCGGACACGTCGGTACCTCCGGTGAGGGGGGAATGTGGGGGCGGTGCACCGAGAGGTTAGGGCGGGCTGTTGAAGACGGGAAGATCCGTGCGGGTGAAGGTAGTGGGAACGGTTGGGGTTGTTCGTTGTCCGCGCGCCGTCTTGGGCTGGTCGCGCAGTTCCCCGCGCCCCTAGGTAGTTAGGGGCGCGGGGAACTGCGCGAGCAACCCAGCACGGTCCGCAGCCGAAGCCGCCCCTGCCAAAAACCCTACGCCCCGTAGAACAACCGTTCCACCACCGCCCGCGCCCGCCGCGTAACCCGGCGGTAGTCGTCCAGCATGTCCCCGACATGGCCCGGCTCGTAGCCGAGGTAGCGGCCGACCGCCGCGAGCTCGCGGCCGTCGGACGGGAACGTGTCGCCCGCACGCCCCCGCACCAGCATCACCCCGTTGCGCACCCGCGTCGCCAGCACCCACGCCTCGTCCAGTATCTCCGCGTCCTCGGTCGCGATCAGGCCCGCCGCGTGCGCCGCCGACAGGGCGTCGCGGGTGCGGGTGGTGCGCAGGCCGGGCTCGGCCCTGCCGTGCTGCATCTGGAACAGCTGGACCGTCCACTCGACGTCCGAGAGCCCGCCCCGGCCGAGCTTGGTGTGCAGCGTCGGGTCGGCGCCGCGCGGCATGCGCTCCGACTCCATCCGGGCCTTGAGCCGCCGTATCTCCCGTACCGCGTCCTCGCCCAGGCCCTCGGCCGGGTAGCGCAGCGGGTCGATCAGCTCGATGAACCGGCGCCCCAGCTCCGCGTCGCCCGCCATCGGCTCGGCGCGCAGCAGCGCCTGGCTCTCCCACACCAGCGACCAGCGGCGGTAGTACGCGGCGTACGAGCCGAGCGTGCGTGCCATCGGGCCGCTCTTGCCCTCGGGGCGCAGATCGGCGTCTATCAGCAACGGCGGGTCGGCGGTGGGGAGTTGGAGCAGGCGGCGCATCTCGGTGATGACCCGGGTGGCGGTCTTCGACGCCTCCTGCTCGTCCACGAACTCGCGCGGCTCGTGGACGAACAGCACGTCCGCGTCCGAGCCGTAGCCCAGCTCGTGCCCGCCGAAGCGGCCCATGCCGATCACCGCGAACCGGGTCGGCAGGGTCTCGCCCCACTCCGCCCGCACGGCCGCCCGCAGCGCGCCCGCCAGCGTCGCCGCGTTCAGATCGGTGACCGCGTTGCCGACCCGGTCGACCAGCGCGCCCGGGTCCGGCTCGGCGGGGCTGTCCTCGGTGCCGTACGAGCCGATGAGGTCGGCGGCGGCTGTCCGGAACAGCTCTCTGCGCCGTACGCCACGGGCCGCGGCGACCGCGCCCTCGGCCGTCTCGGCGCGGCCCACGGCGGCCAGCACCTCCTGCTCCAGATGTTCGCGGCCGCGCGGCTTCAGGCCCTCCGGGTCGCCGAGCAGCGCCACCGCCTCGGGGGCGCGGAGCAGCAGGTCGGGGGCGAGACGGCCGGCCGAGAGCACCCGGGCCAGGTTCTCGGCGGCCGCGCCCTCGTCGCGCAGCAGCCGCAGGTACCACGGGGTCTTGCCGAGCGCGTCCGACACCTTGCGGAAGCCGAGCAGGCCCGCGTCCGGGTCGGCGGAGTCGGCGAACCAGCCGAGCAGCACGGGCAGCAGGGTGCGCTGGATGGCCGCCTTGCGCGTGACGCCCGAGGACAGCGCCTCCAGGTGCCGCAGCGCCGCCGCCGGGTCCGCGTAGCCCAGGGCCTCAAGGCGCTGGCCGGCCGCGCGCGGGCTGAGCCGGGTCTCGCCGGGCGCGAGCTGGGCGACGGCGTCCAGCAGCGGCCGGTAGAACAGCTTCTCGTGCAGCCGGCGCACCACGGCCGCGTGCTTCTTCCACTCCCGGTTGAGGGTGGTCACGGGCTCGGTGCGCAGCCCCAGCGAACGGCCCAGGCGCCGCAGATCTGCCTCGTCCTCGGGCACCAGATGCGTGCGGCGCAGCCGGTACAGCTGGATGCGGTGCTCCATCGCGCGCAGGAAGCGGTACGCCTCGTCGAGCTGGGCGGCGTCCGCGCGGCCCACATAGCCGCCGGCCGCGAGCGCGCCGAGCGCGTCCAGGGTGGTTCCGCTGTGCAAAGTCGCGTCGCTGCGCCCGTGCACCAGCTGGAGCAGCTGGACGGCGAACTCGACGTCCCGCAGCCCGCCGGGCCCCAGCTTCAGCTCGCGCTCGACCTGCGCGGCCGGGATGTTGTCGACGACCCGGCGGCGCATCCGCTGCACGTCGCTGACGAAATTGTCCCGCTCGGCGGCCTGCCACACCAGCGGGGAGACCGCCTCGATGTAGGCGAGGCCGAGCTCCGGGTCACCGGCCACCGGGCGGGCCTTGAGCAGTGCCTGGAACTCCCAGGTCTTCGCCCAGCGCTGGTAGTACGCGAGATGCGAGGAGAGCGTGCGTACCAGCGGCCCGTTGCGGCCCTCGGGGCGCAGATTGGCGTCCACGGGCCAGATGGTGCCCTCGACGGTGGTCTCCGAGCAGATCCGCATCAGATGCGAGGCGAGCCGGGTGGCGGCCTGGACCGCCTTGCGCTCGTCGGCGCCCTCGGCCGGTTCCCCGACGAAGATCACGTCTACGTCGGAGACGTAGTTCAGTTCATGGCCGCCGCACTTGCCCATCGCTATCACCGCGAGCCGGCACAGCTCCGCGTCGGCGGGGGCGGCGGTCCGGGCGATGGCGAGGGCCGCGCGCAGGGTGGCCGTGGCGAGGTCGGCGAGCTCGGCCGCCGTCTCGGCCATATCGGTGGTCCCGCACACATCACGGGCCGCTATGGCCAGCAGGCACCGCCGGTAGGCGATCCGCAGCGTCACCGGGTCGTCGGCCCCGGCCAGGCCCCGCTCGAACTCGGCGAGGCCCGGATGCAGGTCCGCCGCCTCATAGGTGACCAGGGCGTGCCAGTCGTGCGGATGCCGGGCCAGATGGTCGGCCAGCGCCTCGGAGGCCCCCAGGACCCCGAGCAGGCGGTCCCGCAGCGGCTTGGCGGTGATCAGGGTGTCGAGGAGCGTGCGCCGCTCGGCCGGATCCTGCGCCTCCACGATCCGTACGAGGCCCGCGAGCGCCAGATCGGGGTCGGCGGTGGCGCCCAGCGCGTCCAGGAGGACCGGATCGGTGCGCACCGAGGCGAGCTCCGGGGCGTCCAGGCGGCGCTCGGCCGCCGACGGGTCGGTGAAGCCGTACCGCAGCAGCCTGGTGAAGGTGCTGCTTCTGCGCCCCGGCACCGCCGTCATCCCGCCGCCTCCCACTGCCACCGTGCCCGGCTCCGCGCCGGATCAAGCTCAGGACGAGCCTATCCGCAGCGGGCCGGGAGGGACCTGGTGAGAACCGGTTACGCGCGTGAGGTGCCCGCCACCACGCGGCCGCGTGGCGCGTTCTGGACGCGCTGCGACAGGCGGTGCGGGAGCTTGCCGTACCAGGCGTACGAGATCAGGAAGCCGAACGAGAGGCACAGGACGCCGCCCACCGCGTCCAGCCAGAAGTGGTTGGCGGTGGAGACGATCACCAGCAGGGTCGCCGCGGGGTAGAGCAGGCCCAGGATCTTCGCCCAGGGAGCCTTCGCCAGTGCGAAGATCGTCAGGCCGCACCACAGGGACCAGCCGATGTGCATCGACGGCATCGCGGCGTACTGGTTCGACATGTTCTTCAGGTCGCCCGACGCCATCGAGCCCCAGGTCTGGTGGACCAGGACGGTGTCGATGAAGCTGCCGCCGTTCATCAGGCGGGGCGGCGCCAGCGGGTAGAAGTAGTAGCCGACGAGGGCGACGCCCGTGGTGGCGAAGAGGATCAGCCGGGACGCCGCGTAGCGCCCGGGGTGGTAGCGGAAGAGCCACACCAGGACGCCGATCGTCACCACGAAGTGGAGCGTGGCGTAGTAGTAGTTCATCCCTACGATGAGCCATGTCGCCGAGTTGACGGCGTGGTTGACGGACTGCTCCACCGCGATGCCGAGGTGGCGCTCGACCGACCAGATCCAGTCGGCGTTGTCGAGTGCCTGCGACTTTTGTTCGGGGACCGCGTTGCGGATCAGTGAGTACGTCCAGTAACTCACCGCGATCAAGAGGATTTCGAACCAGAGACGGGGTCTGCGCGGGGTGCGCAGGCGCCGTAGCAGCGAGGGGGCGGAGGCCGGGACCGGCGGCGACGGGTCGTCCGGGACGGATGGGGTGGACGCAGCCGACGGGCCGGTCGACGGGGTGTCCGCCGTACCTTCCTGTGTCTTCACGGTCATTTCACCCATAGCGAGAGAGTCTGCCAGACGGACATACCCCGTGCCGATCATCCTCCGGTCGGGTTCGGTCCGCATCCCTACTCCCCAGGGACGACGGACCGACCCTTACACCGAGTTTATTCCGGACGTTCTCAGAGGCCCAGTCGAGCCCTGCTCGACGGTGGGAAGAGCCCTACTTGGTGGTGGGACCGGAGGCCGTTGAACCGCGAACCACCAGCTCCGGCATGAACACGAACTCGCTGTGCGGAGCGGGGGTGCCGCCGATCTCCTCCAGGAGCGCGCGGACGGCCGCCTGCCCCATGGCCGTGACCGGCTTGCGGATCGTGGTCAGCGGTGGATCCGTGAACGCTATGAGGGGCGAGTCGTCGAACCCGACGACCGAGATGTCCCTCGGTACGTCGAGCCCGGACTGGCGGGCGGCGCGGATCGCGCCGAGCGCCATCATGTCGCTGGCGCAGACGATCGCGGTGCAGCCCTGCGCGATGAGCGCGGTGGTCGCCGCCTGGCCGCCCTCCAGGGTGTACAGCGAGTGCTGCACCAGCGACTCGGCGTCGGCGGGGGAGAGCCCGAGCCGGTCCTCCATCGCCGCCGTGAACCCCTCGATCTTGCGCAGGACGGGGACGAACCGCTTGGGCCCGACCGCAAGTCCGATCCGGGTGTGGCCGAGCGCGGCGAGATGCGTCACCGCCAGCCGCATCGCCGCCCGGTCGTCGGGCGAGATGAACGGCGCCTGCACCTTGGGCGAGAAGCCGTCGACCAGGACGTACGGGACGCCCTGGGCGCGCAGTTGCTCGTAGCGGTCCATGTCGGCCGTGGTGTCGGCGTGCAGACCGGAGACGAAGATGATGCCGGAGACACCCCGGTCGACCAGCATCTCGGTGAGCTCGTCCTCGGTGGAGCCGCCGGGGGTCTGGGTCGCGAGGACCGGGGTGTATCCCTGGCGGGTGAGCGACTGGCCGATGACCTGGGCGAGCGCCGGGAAGATCGGGTTCTCCAGCTCCGGCGTTATCAGACCGACCAGACCGGCGCTGCGGCGGCGCAGCCGCACCGGCCGTTCGTAGCCGAGGACGTCGAGCGCGGCCAGCACGGATTCGCGGGTGCCCGCGGCCACACCGGGCTTGCCGTTGAGCACGCGGCTGACTGTGGCTTCGCTGACCCCCGCCTGGGCTGCGATGTCGGCAAGCCGTGCGGTCACGGGGTTGGACTGTACCGGTCGCACGTCAGATTGCCCACCAGACGGCGGATTCGGCGGGGATCGTGACAATACCGCCGGTGAACTCCAGGGGAGCGGTGGCGATCAGCGGCCGTCCCGGGACGGCCAGTTCGGCCGCCTCGGCGCCGGTGTTGACCGTGCACACGAACCCGGTACGGGTGAACGCCAGCAGGTCCCCGGGCGTGTCCAGCCACTCCATCTCGCCGTCGCCGAGCCCCGGGAGCCGCCGGCGCAGGGCGAGCGCGGAGCGGTAGAGCTCCAGGGTGGAACGCGGGTCGCCGGTCTGCGCCTCGACGCTGAACCCGGCCCAGTCGGCGGGCTGGGGCAGCCAGCTGCCACCGCTGCCGAAGCCGTACGAGGACCCGTCCGCGGTCCACGGGATCGGCACCCGGCACCCGTCCCGGAACCCGTCCTGGCCCTCGGCCCGGAAGAAGGAGGGGTCCTGGCGCACCTCGTCGGGCAGGTCCGTCACCTCGGGCAGGCCCAGCTCCTCGCCCTGGTAGAGGTACGCGGACCCGGGCAGCGCCAGCATCAGCAGCGCCGCGGCCCGCGCTCGGCGCAGACCCTGCTCGCCGCCGCCGTACCGGGTCGGATGGCGCACCACGTCGTGGTTGGAGAGCACCCAGGTGGTGGGGGCGCCGACCGAGCGGGTCGCGGCGAGCGAGGCGTCGACGACCTCCCGCATCCGGGCCGCGTCCCAAGGGCAGTTCAGGAACTGGAAGTTGAACGCCTGGTGCAGCTCGTCCGGCCGTACGTACAGGGCCAGGCGCTCCGGTGAGGGGGCCCATGCCTCGGCGACCGCGATGCGCTGTCCGTCGTAGGAGTCGAGCAGGCGGCGCCAGGAGCGGTGGATCTCGTGGACGCCGTCCTGGTCGAAGAACGGCAGCTCCTGGGCGCCGATCAGCTTGGCCTGCTCGCGGGCGCCGATGTCGGGCAGCCCCTCGGCCTTGACCATGCCGTGGGCCACGTCGATCCGGAAGCCGTCGACGCCGAGGTCCAGCCAGAACCGCAGTACGGACTCGAACTCGGCCCGGACGTCCGGGTGTTCCCAGTTGAGGTCGGGCTGCTCGGGCGCGAACAGGTGCAGATACCAGTCCCCGTCCTCGGTACGGGTCCAGGCGGGGCCGCCGAAGACAGACTCCCAGTCGTTGGGCGGCGCGGCGGGGCCCTGGGCGGGCACGGCCGAGCGCTTGCCGGGGTGGAAGTGGTAGCGGTCGCGCTCGGGGCCGCCGGCGAGCGCCGCGCGGAACCAGCCGTGCTGGTCGGAGGTGTGGTTGGGGACGATGTCGACGATGACGCGCAGGCCGAGGCGGTGGGCCTCGCGGACCAGGTCGTCGGCGTCCTGGAGGGTGCCGAAGAGCGGGTCGACGGCCCGGTAGTCGGCCACGTCGTAGCCGCCGTCGGCCTGCGGGGAGGCGTAGAACGGGGTGAGCCAGACGGCGTCCGCGCCGAGCGCCGCGAGGTGCGGGAGGCGGGCCCGGATGCCGGGCAGGTCGCCGATGCCGTCGCCGTCACTGTCCGCGAAGGAGCGGACGTACACCTGGTAGATGACGGCGTCGCGCCACCAGCCGGGGGCGGGGGTGTCGGTGTCGGGGGTGCGGCCCGCGGTGGCGGGGGGCGTGGTCAGCTCCTGCGTCATAAACGGGTCCCTCTCCAGTGGCCTGAAACGGTGTCCTGCGCCTACGGGATCAACGCCGCTGCACCGCGAAGGTAACAGTTCTGCAAGGTCTTGCGGAAGTCTTGCAAGCCCGGTGCCGACCCCTCTGTCGTGCCCGTGGAGTGCCGTGAGCCGCCCTGACAAGGCGCGCGACGGCAACCGTGTGGACACGCGGATGTAACGATCGACCCGCCTTGCAGAAATTCTTCGCAAGGTCTTTCGGTCTTCTTTCATCCTTGTTACGTTCCTGGCGATCCCGGCGCCGTGATGGCGCGGCACCCGTTGAAGGAGTTCACATGCGACGTGGCATAGCGGCCACCGCGCTGGTCGCGACACTGGCGCTCGCGGCGACGGCTTGCGGCGGCAGTGACAGCAGTGACAGCGGTGACAAGAAGAGCTCGGGCGAGCTCTCCGGCACCGTGACCTGGTGGGACACCTCGAACGACACTGAGAAGGCGACGTTCCAGAAGATCGCCGAGGACTTCCACGCGCAGCACCCCAAGGTCACCGTCAAGTACGTCAACGTGCCGTACGGCGACGCGCAGAACAAGATCAAGAACGCCTTCGGCAGCGGCTCGGACGCGCCGGACGTCATCCGCGCCGACGTCGGCTGGGTCGCCGACTTCGCCTCCCTCGGCTACCTGGACAAGGTCCCGGACGCCAAGGCCAAGGAAGTGGACTCCGCGTTCCTCAAGCAGGCCGCCGCCAGCGGCAAGTACGACGGCACGATGTACGCCGTACCGCAGGTCATCGACACGCTCGGCCTCTTCTACAACAAGAAGATGCTCAAGGACGCCGGTGTCCAGCCGCCCAAGACGCTCGACGAGGTGAAGACCGCGGCCGCCGCGATCAAGGCCAAGACCGGCAAGACGGGTCTGTACCTGCGCGGCGACGACTCGTACTGGTTCCTGCCGTTCATCTACGGCGAGGGCGGCGACCTCGTCGACGCCAAGAACAAGAAGGTCACCGTCGACGGCCCGACCGGCGTCAAGGCGTTCAAGGCCGCCCGTGACCTGGTCACCTCCGGCGCCGCGATCACCAACGCCACCGACGGCTGGAACAACATGGAGACCGCCTTCAAGTCGGGCAACGTCGCCATGATGGTCAACGGCCCCTGGGCCGTCGCCGACGCCTACGCCGGCGACCAGTTCAAGGACAAGTCCAACCTCGGCATCGCCGCGGTCCCGGCCGGTTCCGCCGCCCAGGGCGCCCCGCAGGGCGGCCACGACCTCGCGGTCTACGCGGGCTCCAAGAACCTCGCGGCCTCGCACGCCTTCGTCGACTACCTGACCTCGCAGAACGTCCAGGTGCAGACCACCAAGGCGCTCAGCCTGCTGCCGACCCGGACCGCCGCGTACGACCAGCCGGACGTCAAGTCCAACGAGATGGTCCAGTTCTTCAAGCCGGCCGTCGACAAGGCCGTCGAGCGCGCCTGGATCCCGGAGAACGGCTCCCTCTTCGAGCCGCTGAAGCTCCAGTACACCAAGGCCGTCACCGGCGCCTCGTCGCCTGAGGACGCGGCCAAGGCGTCCGGCGACGCCTTCCGCAAGATCCTCAAGGGCTGGAAGTAACAGGCGAGTCGGCAGGTCCGGCAGGTACGGAGACGGTACGGAGATAGGTAGTCCCTGACATGACTGTCCACACCGACCGGTCGACGGCGAAGGCCGCGGGCGCGAGCGCCCGCGGCCGGGGCCGTGCGACCGGCGAGCGCCCGGGCCGGCTGCGGCGCGCGCTCTCGACGCACTGGTACGCCTGGACGATGGTCGCCCCCGTGGTGATCGTCCTCGGGGTGATCATCGGCTGGCCGCTCGGCCGGGGCGTCTACCTGTCGCTGACCGACGCCAACGAGCGCAACGTCGGCCGGACGATCGGCGCCAACCACATCGCGGCGACGTACAAGTTCGTCGGGTTCGACAACTATGCGAGCGTGCTGCAGGACCCCGTGTTCGTGCAGCGGCTCGTGTGGACCGTGGTGTGGACGGTGTGCTGCGTCTCCATCACGTTCCTGCTCGGCCTGGGCCTGGCGAACATGCTCAACCGGCAGTTCCGGGGCCGCGCGGCCTACCGGATGATGCTGATCCTGCCGTGGGCGGTGCCGGGCTTCGTCTCGGTGTTCGCCTGGCGGTTCCTGTTCAACCGGGACAACGGCCTGCTGAACAAGGTCCTCGACGGCGGCGGCATCTCGGCCGTCCCGTGGCTGGACGACCCGACGTGGGCCAAGGTCTCGGTGATCGCGGTCAACGTCTGGCTGGGCGTGCCCTTCATGATGGTGGCGCTCCTGGGCGGCCTCCAGTCGATCCCCGGCGAGCTGTACGAGGCGGCGGAGATGGACGGGGCCGGGCCCTGGAAGCGGTTCGTGCACATCACGGTGCCGGGTCTGCGGGGCGTGTCGTCCACGGTGATCCTGCTCTCCACGATCTGGACCTTCAACATGTTCCCGGTGATCTTCCTGCTCACCCGGGGCGGTCCAGGCGACTCCACCGAGATCCTGGTGACGCAGGCGTTCCGGCAGGCGTTCGTGGAGAGCCCGCGCGACTTCGCGGGGTCGGCGACGTGGGGCGTGCTGATCCTGGCGGTTCTGATGATCTTCGCGCTGGTGTACCGGCGGTCGCTGCGCAAGCAGGGTGAGGTGTGGTGACGATGAAGTCCGGACGTTCAGGACGTTCCGTACGTTCCGCACGCGACGGGGCGGTGCGCGGCAAGCGGTCGCCGCTGGCTTCCGTCGGCCTGCACGCGACGCTCGTCGTCGCCTCGATCATCGCGGTCTTCCCGGTGCTGTGGGTGCTGCTGACCTCGCTGAAGCCGGCGAAGTACGCGATGACCACGGACTTCTTCAAGGACACGACGCTCGACAACTACCGCTACCTGGTGGACAAGACGAGCTTCTTCACCTGGTTCGGGAACTCGGCGCTGATCGCCGGGGTGACGACGGTGCTCGGCGTGTTCATCTCCGCGACGACGGGGTACGCGGTGAGCCGCTTCAAGTTCCCCGGCATGCGGCCCCTGATGTGGACGCTGCTCATCACGCAGATGTTCCCGATGGCGATCCTGATCGTCCCCCTCTACAACCTGATGGGCCAACTGGGGCTGCTGAACCAGCCGGTGGGCCTGATCATCACGTATCTGACGATCGCCGTGCCGTTCTGCGCGTGGATGATGAAGGGGTTCTTCGACGGGATCCCGGTGGAGATCGACGAGTCGGGGCGGGTGGACGGGCTGAACCCGTTCGGCACGTTCTGGCGGCTGATCCTGCCGCTCGCGAAGCCGGGGCTCGCGGTGACGGCGTTCTACTCCTTCATCACGGCGTGGGGTGAGGTCGCGTACGCGTCGGCGTTCATGGTCGGGGACGAGCATCTGACGCTGGCGGGCGGGTTGCAGACGTTCGTCACCCAGTACACGGCGAACTGGGGGCCGATGACTGCGGCGTCGGTGCTGATCGCGATTCCGGCGGCGGTGTTCTTCCTGTTCGCGCAGAAGCATTTGGTGGCGGGGATGACGGCGGGGGCCACAAAGGGATGACCCCCACCCCGCCCGTTCCCTTAACTCTCCGAGGGTGGGTGGGGGGTCTCCCTGGGGCTGTGCCCCGGCCCCCCCCGGACGGGGGCTCCGCCCCCGCACCCCGCCACGGGGCTCCGCCCCGGGCCCCCACCAGACTCCCCGCCGGGGTTCCGCCCCGCTCCCCGGCGGGGCTTGCGCCCCGGAGGCGTCGTTTTCCGCCTGCGGGCCGGTGGGGGCTGGTCGCGCAGTTCCCCGCGCCCCTTGGGGGATGAGGGTCGCGGCACCGCGTACTCCAGCGGGGTGCAGGGGCCGCAGGCCCCGCCGGGGGGTCCGGGGGCGTAGCCCCCGGGTAACCGCCTCCGCCTACCACCCGGCCGCTCGCCCAGAGCTTTCGGGAAGGGGCGGGGTGGGGGAATCGCCCGCGCGGGGCCGCAGGTCCCGCTCGGGGTCCGGGGGTGTAGCCCCCAGGTAGCTGCCTCCGCCCATCAACCGGCCGCCCGCCCAGGCCACGCGGCGGAGCCGCACATGTCACAGCCGGGAAGGGGCGGGGTGGGGGCCGCCCGCCGCAGGTGTCGCCCCCCCGGACCCCCCGGCCCCCCCCGTACACCACCAACCACCACCGACCCAGGGAAACCATGACCCCGCACCTCACCGCATCCGCCCCCGCCGACACCCACACCACCTGGTGGCAGGACGCCGTGATCTACCAGGTCTATCCGCGCAGCTTCGCCGACGCCGACGGGGACGGCATGGGCGACCTCGAAGGCGTGCGGTCGCGGCTGCCGTATCTGCGCGACCTCGGCGTCGACGCCGTCTGGCTCTCCCCCTTCTACGCCTCCCCGCAGGCCGACGCCGGCTACGACGTCGCCGACTACCGCGCCATCGACCCGATGTTCGGCACCCTGCACGACGCCGACGCCCTCATCCGCGACGCGCACGCGCTCGGGCTGCGGATCATCGTGGACCTGGTGCCCAACCACTCCTCCGACCAGCACGAGTGGTTCAAGCGGGCGCTGAAGGAAGGGCCGGGATCGGCGCTGCGCGCGCGGTACCACTTCCGGCCGGGGCGCGGTGAGAACGGCGAACTGCCGCCCAATGACTGGGAGTCCATCTTCGGCGGTCCCGCCTGGACCCGTACGTCCGGTCCCGACGGCGAGTGGTACCTCCACCTCTTCGCCCCGGAGCAGCCCGACTTCAACTGGGAGCACCCCGCCGTCGCCGACGAGTTCCGCTCGATCCTGCGGTTCTGGCTGGACATGGGCGTGGACGGGTTCCGCGTCGACGTCGCCCACGGCCTGGTGAAGGCGGCGGGGCTGCCCGACATCGGCGGCGCCGACCAGCTCAAGCTGCTGGGCAACGATGTCATGCCGTTCTTCGACCAGGACGGCGTCCACGAGATCTACCGCTCCTGGCGCCGCATCCTCGCCGAGTACCCGGGCGAGCGCATCGCCGTCGCCGAGGCGTGGACGCCGTCGGCCGACCGCACGGCCCTGTACGTACGCCCGGACGAGCTCCACCAGGCGTTCAACTTCCAGTACCTTGGCGCCCCTTGGGACGCAGAGGCGCTGCGCGAGGTCATCGACGACTCTCTCGCCGCCATGCTGCCCGTCGGCGCTCCCGCCACCTGGGTGCTGTCCAACCATGACGTGACCCGGCACGCCACCCGGTTCGCCAACCCGAGCGGGCTCGGCACCCAGTTGCGTACGCCCGGTGACCGCGCGCTCGGGCTGCGCCGAGCCCGGGCCGCCACGCTTCTGATGCTGGCGCTGCCGGGATCCGCGTATATCTACCAGGGCGAGGAGCTGGGCCTCCCGGACGTCACCGATCTGCCCGACGAGGTGCGCCAGGACCCCTCCTTCTTCCGCGCGGAGGGGCAGGACGGGTTCCGGGACGGGTGCCGGGTGCCGATCCCGTGGACCGTCGACGGGTCCTCGTACGGCTTCGGGAGCGGTGGCAGCTGGCTGCCGCAGCCCGCCGACTGGGGGAAGCTGAGCGTCGAGGCGCAGGAGGGCGACTCCTCCTCCACCCTGGAGCTCTACCGCTCCGCCCTCGCCGTCCGCCGCACGCACCCCGGGCTCGGCCGGGGCACGGCCGTCCAGTGGCTGGAGGCGCCCGAGGGCGTGCTGGCCTTCGCCCGGGACGGGTTCGTCTGCACGGTCAATCTGACGGCCGACGCCGTACGGATGCCCGTGCGCGGCGACGTCCTGCTCGCCAGCGGTGAAGTCGTCCGGGACGGGAGCGAGTTCGAGCTTCCCGGTGACACCACGGTGTGGTGGACGATGTGACCGAGGCCGGTCCGCGCCTCGCCGACATCGCCGCCCAGGCGGCCGTCAGCGAGGCCACCGTCAGCCGGGTGCTCAACGGGCGCCCGGGTGTCGCCGACCCCACCCGCCAGCGGGTGCTCGCGGCGCTCGACGTGCTCGGCTGGGAGCGGCCCGCTCGGCTGCGCCGGCGCAGCGCCGGGCTGATCGGGTTGGTGACCCCGGAGCTCACCAACCCGATCTTCCCGGCCTTCGCGCAGGCCGTGGAGCAGGTGCTCGCCGGGCACGGCTACACCCCGGTGCTCTGCACCCAGCTGCCCGGCGGGGCGACCGAGGACGAGCTGGTCGAGCAGCTGGAGGAGCGCGGGGTCAACGGCATCGTGTTCCTCTCGGGGCTGCACGCCGACACCGCCACCGACCCCGCCCGCTATCTGGCGCTGGCCGAGCGCCAGGTGCCGTTCGTGCTGGTCAACGGGTACAACGACCGGATCCCCGCGCCCTTCGTCTCGCCCGACGACCACGCGGCGATGGCGATGGCCGTGCGCCATCTCGCGGACCTCGGCCACACCCGGATCGGTCTGGCGGCGGGCCCGCCGCGCTATGTGCCCTCGCGGCGCAAGGCCGAGGGATTCACGGCGGCGCTGGGGGAGCGCCTGGGGCTGCGCGGCGGGGAGGCCGCCGCATACATCCGGCACACGCTCTTCAGCGTCGAGGGCGGACAGGTGGCGGCGGGCGCGCTGCTCGACCAGGGCTGTACGGGGGTGGTCTGCGCCAGCGACATGATGGCGCTCGGGGTGATCCGCGCGGCCCGCGAGCGCGGGTTCGCGGTGCCCGGCGACGTGTCGGTGGTGGGCTTCGACGACTCCCAGCTGATCGCCTTCACCGACCCGCCGCTGACCACGGTCCGCCAGCCCGTCCAGGCGATGGCGACGGCCGCGGTCGGCGCGCTGCTTGAGGAGATCCACGGAAACCCGGTCCAGCGCACGGAGTTCGTCTTCCAGCCCGAGCTGGTGGTGCGCGGCTCCACCGCACGCGTACGGAAGTGAGCAGGCGGCTTGCATTGATGGCGGATCGGCGATCGTCATCAGCTGCTCGGTGACCGCTCCTGGTCTCTTTGTGGCCGTTTTCGGTTGAAGCGTGCGATGGGGGCGGGACCCGGTCATCCTCTGGTCCACACTGTGCCCGTGTTGGGGAATCTTCCAGCGGAGACCACGAGTTTTGTCGGCCGGTCGGTGGAACTGGCTACCCTGGACGGGCTTTTGCGCCGCAACCGGCTGGTCACGGTCACCGGACCGGGCGGTGTCGGCAAGTCCCGGCTCGCGCTGCGGGCCGCGCGCGAGCGCCTGGAGTACTGCCGCGACGGGGTGTGGTGGGTGGAACTGTCCCCGCTGTGCGATCCCGCGCTGCTCGCCGCCACCGTCGCCGACCGGCTGCCCGTCGCCGAACAGAGCACCCGCACCGCCGCCGAGGCGCTGTGCGGGTGGCTCGGCGACAAACAGCTCCTGCTGGTCCTGGACACCTGCGAGCACCTGGTCTCGGCCAGCGGCCACCTGATCGGCGAGCTCCTGCAGACCTCACCCGGGCTCACCGTCCTGGTCACCAGCCGGCAGCGGCTCGGCCGCCCGGAGGAACGTGTCTTCTCGCTGAGCCCGCTGCCGCCCGAGGGCGCGGCGCTCACCCTCTTCAAACAGCGCGCCGCCGAAGCGGTCCCGCACCTCTCGCCCGGCTCCTTCGACTCCCCGGCCCGCGCGGCGGCGGCCGTCGCCGTCTGCCGCAGACTCGACGGCATCCCGCTGGCCATCGAACTCGCGGGCGCCCGGCTGCGGTTGTGGACCGTGGAGCAGCTGGCCGAACGGCTCGACTCACGGTTCGAGGTCCTGGCCGACACCGGGGCCGCCCGGCTGCCGCGCCACCAGACCATGCGCACCACCATCGGCTGGAGCCACGAGCTGTGCGCGCCGCTCGAACGCCTGCTGTGGGCCCGGCTCTCCGTGTTCGCCGGAGGCTTCGACCTGGCGGCCGCCCGGGACGTCGCCGCGGGCGGTCCGCTGCGCCCCGACGACGTGGCCGCGGCGCTCACGGGCCTGGACGCCAAGTCCGTCGTACGCGCCAGGGCGCACTGCGGACGCTCCGGCTACCGGATGCTGGACACCATCCGCGAGTACGGCCGCCAGTGGCTGCGCGAGCTCGGCGAGGAGGACGAGGTCGCCCGTCGGCACGCCGAGCGCTGCCGCCGCCTCGCGCACGCGGCCGAGGCGGGCTGGATGGGCCCGGACCAGCTGGAGTGGTACGAACGGCTCACCGCCGAACACGCCGATCTGCGCACCGCGTTGGAGCATCTGCTCGCCACCGACCCGGCCGATGCACTCGACATGGCGGCCTCGCTCTGGTTCTTCTGGTTCTGCTGCGGGCACCTGCGCGAGGGCCGCGACCACCTGGAGCGCGCCCTGGCGCTTGCCCCCGAACCCGGCCCGGCCCGCGACCGGGCGCTGTGGGCGCTCGGCATGACCGCGTTCCTCCAGGGCGACATGGAGACCGCCCTGCGGCTCGGTCGGCGGTGCGCCGAGGCCGCCGCCGACACCGAGTCCCGGCTGCGCGCCGCCTATCTGCTCGGCGGGGCCATCCTGATGCCGGGCGACCCCGAGGGCGCGCTTGAGGTGTGCACCCCGGCCATCGACGCGGCCGACATCGACTTCTCGTCCGGCCTCGCCCTGTGCGTGCTCGCCCGGATCTACGCCCTCACCAATCTCGCCCGCTACCCCGAGGCCGCCGCCGAGGCGATCTGGCTGCGCGACCAGTGCGCCGCACGCGGCGAGCGCTGGATGCGGGCCTACGCCGACTACATGATCGCCGTCACCGCGCTGGCGCTCGGCCGGCCCGACGAGGCCGCCGAGCACGCGCGCGCGATGCTCGCCGGCAAGCGGCTGCTCCACGACAGCTTCGGCATCGCGCTCGGCCTCGACCTGCTCGCCTGCGCGCTGGCCGCCCAGGGCGAGGGCGAGGACGGCGCCCTGGTGCTCGGCATCGGCCAGGAGTGCTGGCGTACCGTCGGAAAAGCGCAGATGGGAGCGCCCCGGCTGACCGCCCTGCGCGAGGAGTGCGAGCGCCGGGCGCGGGCGACGCTCGGGGACCGCGCGTACGACAGCGCGTTCCGCCGGGGGATGAGCACCGGCCTCGACCAGGGACTCAGCTACGCCCTCAAGGGTGATTTCGCACAGGGGAGTTGACGTTCTTCCCCGGTGGCCGGTTCACGCGGCTACGGTGAGTGCGTACTCGCCCAACCGTCCGTACAAACGACCCGTACGACCGACCCGTCCGCACCACCGCCCACCGGGGCCCGCCCCACGGGGGACTCGCAGTGAACCCGTCACACGACACCACCGTGCTGGTCGTCGACGACATCGACGCCAACCGCTACGCCATGGGCGCGGTCCTGCGCCGGGCGGGCCACCGGGTGGTGCCGCTGGCCACCGCGTCGGCGACCCTGGTCGAGCTCGACCTGCGGGTCAGGAACGGCGCGCTGCCCGATGCGGCCCTGGTCGACGTGGGCCTGCCCGACATGGACGGCATCGAACTCTGCCGCCGCATCAAGGCGCACCCCGAGATCGCCCTGATGCCCGTGGTGCACTTCTCGGCCGCCGCCGGCACCCCGCGCGACCGCACCCGGGGCCTGGACGCGGGCGCCGAGGCGTATCTCGCGGTGCCCGTGGAGCCCGAGGAGATCCAGGCCGTGGTGCGGGCCGCGCTGCGCGGGGCCAGGTTCCGCCACGACGCCGACGCCCGCGCGGGCCGGCTCGCCCGGCTCGCCACCGCCACCGCCGAACTCCACGCGGCGAGCTGCCCGCAGGAGCTCGCCGACACGGCCGCCGCCGCGACCGCCGCCCTGGTGCGCTGCCCGGCCGCCGCCCTCGTCTTCGGCACCGACGGCACGCTGTACGCGGGCGGCCCGCCGCGCCGGCGGATCGGCACCGCCGCCGCGCTGTCCGTGCTGCTCCAGCGGTCCATGGCGGGCCGCGTCGGCGTGTGCTCGCTGCCCGCCCCCGACCCCCTGTGGCCGCCCGGCATCCTGTGGGCGGGCCCGGGGCGCGGCGAGGTGCGCCTGGTGCTGGCCCGCACCCGCGCCGACCAGCCGCCGGTCTGTCTGGCCGCCCCCGTGCGCGCCGCCGAGGACCAGGACACCCGGGCCCTGCTCGGCCACCTCGCCGAGGCCACCGCGCAGGCCGCCGAGTCGCTGCGCATCGCCGCCGAGGAACGGCACGTGGCGCTCACCCTCCAGCGCAGCTTCCTGCCGCAGCACCAGCCCCGGGTGCCCGGCGCGGACGTCGCCGTACGCTATGTGCCGGCCTCGCCCCGCGCCGAGATCGGCGGCGACTTCTACACCGCCTTGCCCACCCCCGACGGGCTGCTCGTCGGCGTCGGCGACGTCGTCGGCCACTCGCTCGACGCGGCCACCGTCATGGTCGAACTGCGCCACGCGCTACGGGCGTACGCGACCGACGAGCGCGACCCGGCCGTCCTCGCGCGCCGCCTCGACCGGATGCTCCAGCTCTACCACCCCGAGGCCACCGCCACCCTCTGCCTCGCGCTGATCGACCCGCTGCGCGGCATCGCCCGGATCGCCAACGCGGGCCATATACCGCCGCTGCGCATCCCCGCCCACGGCGAGGCGGCCTACCTCGACGTGCACGGCCCGCTGCTCGGGCTCGGCCTCGACCGCCCCGACGCGGCGCCCTGCCGACTGCGGCCGACCGACCTGCTGTTGATGGTGACGGACGGCCTGATCGAGACACGCGGCACCGACCTCGCCGACTCCATGGAGCGGCTGCGCCGCATCGCGGCCCTGGCCCCGCACGGCACGGCCGACCTCTGCGACACCCTCCTGAGCTCCTTCGGCAGCCGCGAGGACGATGTGGCGCTCCTTGCGCTACGGCTCACGGGAATGGCGTGACGGTTCAGCCGAGCCGCTTCTCCATCAGCACCACCGCGTAGTTGCTGCCGTCGCCCTCCTTGAACGGCTGCTCGCCCGCCACCGCGTACCCGGCCCGCTCGTAGTACGCCCGCAGCCCCGGGCTCGACGCCTTGAAGTCCAGGCGGGCCAGCGCGCGTCCGGCGGCCGCGATCCGCCGCTCGGCGTGAGCGAGCAGGGCCCGGCCGGTGCCCGCGGGCGCGACCTCGGGGTCCGTCATCAGCCGGTGCACATAGCCCGCCTCGGGCGGGCGCACCCCCCAGGCCGGCTCGTCGTGCCACCACAGCTCGTACGCCCCGGCCACCCGGCCGTCGAGCACGGCCAGCCAGACCTCGCCCTCCGCGATCCGCCGCCGGAAGTGCGCCGCGTCCTTGTCGCCGGGCCGCCACTGGTCGATCCCGCTGCCCCGCATCCGGTGCGCGGCCGCGTCGTACAGGCCGACCAGGACGGCGAGATCGCCCTCGTCGGCGAGCCGGAAGGAGAGCTTGTCGATCGGTGTCGTCATGGTGATCACGGTACGGGCAGGTGCGCGGCGATCAGCTGTCGGTGGCCGGTGCCAAGGCCGTGAGGCGGGCGAGCAGATCGCCGAACGGCCCGTCCGTGGGCTCGTCGGCGATGATCCGCAGCACCACCGCCGCCATCTCCGCGTCGTACGCGGCGCTCACCGCCGCCAGCGCCGCGAAGTCGTGCACCAGCTGCAACTCCAGCTCCGCGCGCGGGATCCGGCGGCCGTCCAGCCAGATCAGGGCGGTCGACTCGGCCAGCGAGACCCACGACCGTACGACCAACTCAAGGCGCGCGGGCGGGTCCTGGACGTCCAGATGGGCGAGGATCTGGAGGTAGGCCGCGTGCCGCACCTCGTCGATCATCGCGTTGGCGGAGGTCGAGCCGACCGCCGAGGCCGCCGGGCCGCCCCGCATCAGCGCGGAGAAGCCGGGCCCGTGCCCTTCGACGAAGTCGAAGAACCGTCCCATCACCCGCAGCAGCCGCGCCCCGAGCGGCCCTTCGCGCGGCTCCACGAACCGTCCGGCCAGATCGTCGGCGGCCCTGCGCAGCGCGGCCTCGTACAGACTCTGCTTGCCGGGGAAGTAGTGATAGACGAGCGGCCGCGATATCCCGGCGGCCGCCGCTATCTCGTCGATGGAGACGTCGTCGGGGGAGCGGTGGCTGAACAGCTCCAGCGCGACCCCGATCAGCTGCCGCCTGCGCTCTTCGACGCCCATCCTGCGCCGTACCCCGGTCGTCATGCGAACAGAGTACCTACAGGTCGAGGACGATTTTCGCTCCCCGGCAGCGAGATACGCAGATCAGCATCGAGTCCTCGCGCTCGGCGTCGGTCAGGAGCTCGTCCTGGTGGTCGATCTCCCCTTCCAGGACCCGCTGTTGACAGGTTCCGCAGAAGCCCTGCTCGCAGGAGTACGCGAGGTCCGGCAGCTCCGCGCGGACGGTGGCGAGCACGGAGGTGCCCGCCTCGACCGTGAGGGTGCGGCCCGTACGCCGCAGTTCGACCTCGAAGGTGCCCAGCTGCGCGGTGCTCGCGCCCGGCGTGAACCGCTCCAGATGCAGGGTGCGCCCCTCGGGCACGCGCGCGCCCACGGCGTCCATCAGCGGCTCGGGACCGCAGCAGTACACCGCCGCGCCCTCGTCCGTACCGGCCAGGAAGGCGCCCACATCGGGCAGTCCCGCCTCGTCCTCGGGCACCACCGTGACCCGCGAGCCCTCGGTGCCCAGCTTCTCGATCTCGTCCAGGAACGGCATGGTGGCGCGCGAGCGCCCGCCGTACAGCAGCCGCCACTCGCCCCCGGCCGCCGCGACCGCCCGCAGCATGGGCAGGATGGGCGTGATCCCGATCCCGCCCGCCACGAACGCGTACGAGGGCGCCTCGGCCAGCGCGAACCGGTTGCGCGGCCCGCGTACGACGAGTTCGGCGCCTTCGCGCAGCTGCTCGTGGACCTCGCGGGAGCCGCCCCGCCCGTCCTCGATCAGCCGGGTCGCGACCGTGTACGCGGCGCGGTCGGCGGGGTCGCCGCAGAGCGAGTACTGGCGGATCAGGCCGGACGGCAGCACCAGATCGAGGTGCGCGCCCGGTTCCCAGGCGGGCAGCGGGGTGCCCGTCGGCGCTTCGAGCCGCAGCAGCGCCACGCCCTCGGCGGGGGCGGTCCGTTCGGCGACGGTGAGCCGCATCGAGGGGGCGCGGCGGGTGCCCTGCCCCGAGATCGGCGCGTCGAGGGCGGGCAGCGGCCACAGCGGGGACGCGGCGATGCGGCGGCGCAGCGCCCGCCGGGTGAGCAGCGCGGCCCCCGCGAGAAGGACCACGGACCGGGTGCGGGGCATGTCAGCGACCACCGCCCGCGCCGGGCGAACTCGCCAGATAGGCCACGGCCTGCTCGGTGGAGCCTTCCTGCGAAGGGTGGTACGTACGGCTCAGATAGCGCGGGATCGAGCGCAGCATCGCGGTCGGCGCGGGCAGTGTGCCCTGGCGTCCGGCGCGTACGAAGTCCCGGAAGCTCGCCTTGCCGTCGAGCAGGGTCGGGTCGTTCGCCATGAAGAAGCGGGCGCCGCGCTGCCAGAGGAAGACGAGCGCGGTGAACGCGGTCGCCCAGGTCCGCGCCCGGCGCCGGTAGCCGCCGTCGACGTGCATGAACAGGTCGAACGCGACGGAGCGGTGCTCGACCTCCTCGGCGCCGTGCCAGCGCAGCAGATCCAGCATGGTCGGGTCGGCGCCGCGCCGGTCCAGGGCGTCGGCGTTGAGGATCCAGTCGCCCAGGAACGCCGTGTAGTGCTCGATCGCCGCGATGGTCGCGACCCGCTCCATCAGCCACCACTCGCGCGCCCGCCCCGGCGGCAGCGTCCGGTCCCCGAGCAGCTTCTCGAAGAGCCAGTCGACCTGCGCGGTGTACGGGGTGGGGTCCAGGCCGAGCGCCTTGAGATGGGGGAGCACGTCGTCGTGGGCCGCGGAGTGGGTGGCCTCCTGCCCGATGAACCCGATGACGTCCTCGCGCAGCCGCTCGTCGCGGATGTACGGCAGGACCTGCTTGTACACCTGCACGAACCAGCGCTCACCGGCCGGGAGCAGCAGATGCAGCACATTGATGGTGTGGCCGGTGAACGGGTCGCCGGGGACCCAGTGCAGGGGCGTCTTCTCCCACTCGAACGAGACGTTCCGGGCCTTGAGCTCTATGTGCTCCGAGACCACCGGAGCGGGCTGCGGCGTATTAGACATGGCGTCAATGTACTGACGGGTAGACGCCGCGCAACAGGGGTGTGCGAGGAGTTGTTCGTCCGTCCGTCGTTTCTCGCCGCCGTCCCTCAGCCGTTTCTCAGCGCAAGGCGTTGACCGTCGTGCCGTCCGCGAGGCGGCCGGTGAGCTGGGCCCGGGCGCCCTCCTGGGTGCGCACGGCGAGCAGATGGCCGTGCTCCTCGGCCTCGACGCCGCCGGTGACACCGACCCGGGCCAGGTCCTCGCTGCCCGCGGCCAGCACGTACCAGTGCCCGCCGTGGGACTTCCAGAGCACCCCGGCCAGCACATGCGGCTGGCGCGGCCCGCAGGCGGCCGTGTTCTCGGCGCGCGCGGCGACCGCGCCCGCCGTGCCGGGCCTGGGCGCGGGGGCCTGGAACTGGGCGAGCACCTGGCCGTCCGTGCCGGACCAGGTGTCGGCCCGGGTGCAGAGCCAGGCGGCCGTGCCACCGGTCTCGGGGAGCGTCTGCTTGGCGAACTGCCAGGAGTTCACGGTGCGCACGCCGTGCGAGCGGACCGTCGGCAGCAGACAGGCGGTCCTGGCCCAGGCCTCGCGCGCGGCGGCGCTGGTGATGTCCTTCGGCGCGTCCGGCGCTCCCCAGGTCAGCCGGGCGGGCGCCAGCTCGCCGAGGTCGGTGAGCAGCGCCGCCCCCGAGTCGTCGCGCAGCTGGAGCACGTCCCAGGAGGTGCAGTCGCGGGCCTGGGCGGGCGAGACGAGCGGGGCGGTCACGCCGTCCGCGTCGCGGTGCAGCGGGCGGGGCGCGGCCGACGGGTCGAGCAGGTCGCGCACGGCCGCCTCGCGCACCCAAGGGGCGGTCAGATAGCGGACGTTGCCGTCGGTGCGGCCCACCACCAGGGCCTCGGCGGACGCCGCGTCGGCGCCGTCCACGCGCGCGAAGTCGAGGGCCGCGCCGGACTGGCCGTCCAGCGGCTCCGCGTACCGGGCGATCCGCATGCCGTCGTAGAAGAGCACGATGCGGGCGCCGTCCACCCGCCCCGCGTACAGCAGTTGGGGCGCGCCCATCGGGGGCCCGGACGGCGTTCCCGGTGTCGCCGAGACGTGCACGGACTTCCCCGGCCGGGCCCAGACGGCGAGCGCCCGCCGCAGCAGCTCGCTGTCGCCGGTGAGCGCGCCCCGGGCGGGCCATACGGAGAAGTCGGTACGGGCCGAGGTCCGCCAGGCCGCGCTCCGCACCCGGACGACCTGGGCCGGGTCGAGGGCCGCCTCGGCGGCTGGATTGCGCGCGTACGAGGGCGCGGCGGCGCCGTCCGGGCCCCAGCCGTCCCCGGGCAGCCCGAGGAGCGCGCCGCAGACGACGACGGCGGCGGTGGCGACGAGGGCTGCGCGCGCGTGCTGGCGGCGGCGCATCAGGTCGGTGGGGCGGGCCTGGAGCGAGCAGGGGTCGAACTCGGCGGAGGCGAGCAGGGCGGCCGAGGCGTCCGGGGCGCCGGCCTCCGCGACGGCGGCGGCGGGGTCCTCGACCCCCACGGCGGCGAGCTCGCGGCGCAGCTCGGCGTCGCCGAGACCGTCGAGCCCGCGCAGCACGTACGCGGCCCGGCCGGGCCCGCTGAGCGCGGAGAGCCGCTGGTCAAGGGCGAGTTCATCGGCCCCGCCGGACCGGGGGAACAGCCGCAGCCCCCACACCTGCGGCAGCACCGGCGGCAACTGCGCCCGCTTGGGCCACGCCCGCCGCCGCAACGGCAGCCCGGCCTCCAACGCCTGCCGCACGACCTGCCGCCGCACGAACCCGTACCCCGGGTCCTCCCGCCGGGGCGCCGGAATGGGCCCCTCCCCGGCACCACGCCCCCGGGGCAGCGACCTCTGCACCAGCGCGTGCGCGGTCACCACGCGCCGGTTGCGCCCGAGGGAGGGCGGCAGCACGAGATAGGCGAGCCGGGTCAGCCGAGGATAGTGCTCGACCAGGGCCGCTTCGGCCTGCTCGATACCGATGGGGTTGGGGCGGTTGAGGATGTCCTGGGGCGGGGCCACGTTCAGCAAAACGAGCGAATGGTGAGATGGTCACCCGCCCGCCGCACGCCCGCTCCCCCTCACCCCACCACCCGCCCCCGGACCCGCTCCACCACCTCGTCCCCCACGCCCAACCCCTCCCGTACGTACTCCTCCATCGACCCGTACCGCAGCGACACCTCCTCCAGTGCCGCCGTCAGGTACTCCGGGACCACGCCGATCACCGCCAGGGCGATCTCCGGGTCGCCGCCCTGGGCGGTGAAGCCCTCGATCAGGGGCGCGAACGCCTGGCGGACCGCGCTGTTCACCGACAGGTACTCCCGCTCGATCGCCGATGCCTCCGCGTCCAGCAGCGAGAGGACGACCGTCGTGCCCCACCCCGTGCGGTCCTTGCCCGCCGTGCAGTGGAAGAGCAGCGGGCCGGCGTCCTCGGCGCCCAGTTCGAGCAGCAGCGTGCGGTACGCGGCGCGGGCGGAGGGCGAGGACACCAGGCCCCGGTAGGTCTCGGCGAACAGCTCCTGGGCCCGGCCCCGGCCCAGGCGCTGTTCGGCGGTGACGGGGTCGGCCAGGACGTGCCGCAGCTGCGCGGCCACCGCCGGTGCCCCGTCCGCGCTCACCGCGTCCGCCAGCGCGTCCGCGACGACGAGCCGCGCCCCGTCCGGCAGCCGGTCGGGCCGCTCTGCGCGCTCCGCGTTCGTACGGAGGTCGACCACCGTACGGATCCCGAGCGCCGCCACACCCGGGTCGCCGCCGGGGTCGTAGCGGTCGAGCGCCCCGGCCCGGAAGACCAGGCCGGACCGGACCGTACGGCCCCCGGCGAGCGGCGTGCCGCCCAGATCGCGGAGGTTGGCGACAGTGGTGGCGGGGATCGCGGTCATGGGCGAACGGGCTCCTGCATGGGACGGAACGACATGGGCTCGTCCATATGTGCCCCGGTTCAGTCAGAAATGTAACCCTGACTCCCAGCCCTTACCGTCGACCCACCCACGACACCCCCATCCCCAGACACAGCGCCACCATGTGCCCCGCGTCCGTGAACGTGCGCTCGCGGCGCAGCAGCGGGCGTGCGCCCAGCGCGAGGAGCGCGAGCCGGGCGCCTGTGCGCCATGGCCCGCGCGGCAGGGTGCCCGTCAGGGCGCCCGCCACCGCGTTGTAGCCGTAGCTCGTGCCGACGTCGAGCGCCGACCGGGTCGCCGGGGACGGGCGGGAGGCCACGAGACCCCCGTACACGAGCAGCGTCGCGCCGACGTGGCCGAGCAGGAACACCCCGGCCGTCCACCAGGCACCGCGCGCGTACTCGGCGTATCCGAGGACCGCGAGCAGCAGCAGGGCGTACGGGAGTTCCATCGGTTCCTCGACCACCAGCGCGCTCAGCCCGAGCGTTTGCCAGCGGCCCGCGCTCAGGTTGTCGACGTTGGTGGAGCAGGCGCGCAGCAGGTCCTCACGGGCGGGGGCGTCGAGCAGTTCCCGGGCGGCGTACGCGCCGAGCTGGACTCCGCCGACGTACACGGGTGCGAGCACAGGGGCATCCATGGCGACATCATCCGTCAACGCGGCACAGCGTCCCCCGCCGCCCCTGCCGACCACCCGCTGAACTCCGCCGTCCCGCGCACCCCGTCGGCCCCGTTCGCCGCCGTCATGAACAGGCCGGCGTCCTGGACGGCGGACGTCGCCGGGACGGTCGCGGTGGCCACGGTCCGCCAGGTCGCGCCGCCGTCGGTCGAGCAGGCGCCGGTGAACGACCCGGCCGCCGGGCCCCGGCTCAGCCGCAGCAGCACCGGCGCCCGCACGCCCGTCAGGCGCCGGTAGGTGTCGAGCAGTCCGTCGCCGTCCGCGTCGTACGAGAGCACCACGCCCTGCCCCGGCGTCACCGCCAGATTGACGAAACCGGCGGCCCCCTGCACGGCCAAACCATTGCGCGCGACGATTCCGCAGCGGGCCCAACTGCCCGTGTCCTCCTGGGAGTCGACGCGCACGGTCACCACCGTTCCCGCCACCATCGCCCCCGGCCGGTACGCCGCGCCGAACTGCGACACGCCCTTCCACAGGTCATGGCCGCCGCCGTTGATCGCGAGCCGGTCGCCGAGTTCACCGAAGACCGCGTCGTTGCTGGTGAACGTCCGCCACCGGCTGCTCAGCGGCGCGGCCAGGCAGAGGGCGGAGCGCTGGACGGCGGTCACCCGGTCCGCGCCGTCCGGCCCGTACCGCGTGCTCAGCTCGTACGGCATCGGCGCCAGCGGTACGGTCAGCGGCTCGGCGGGTGCGGTGACCCGCCAGCGCACCGCCCCCACGCCCGCCGCCGGGACCCGCCGCAGGAACGTGTCGCCCTCCGGCCGGGCGTCGAGGCCGGTCAGCGCGAAGTCGACGCGGCCCGTCGCCCGCAGTCCGTTGAGATTGCGGAAGACGGCCGTGACCGTACCCGTGGAGCCCGGGGTGAAGCTCACCGGGTCGGCGGCGACGGCGACGGTTCCCTGGTAGGGCGCGCCCGCCAGGGTGTCGTGCACGCGCCGGGCGGTGCGGTACGGGTCACCCGTCGCCCGCACCGGATACGCGGCCCGCTCCCGCGTCCACGCCTGTTCGCCCGGGTACCAGTCGAAGGTCCGGGGCGGCCGGTTCTCGGCCAGGGCGTCGCCGATCTCGTCCAAGTAGGCCCGCCACTGCGGAAGATGGAGATCCGCCAGCAGGCCCTGCCAGTCGCGGTCCGCGTAGTTGCTCAGGTCGTCGGCCGCCGAGCGGTCCGCCCAGGTGGTGATGAGCGTACGGGCCGTCCACTCCAGGCGCACCGCCTCATCGGCGCTCGTCGCGAACCGTTTCGCGTCCTCGATCCAGGGGCCGAGCAGGAACGCCCGATGGCAGCCGGACATCTCGTCGGCGAGCCGCATCAGCCTGAGCCAGAGCCTGCTCAGGGCGCGGAAGGCGGCCCGGTCCCGCTCCTCGTGGGCGAGCCGCAGCCGTGGCAGCAGCAGCCGGGAGCGGTTCGCGAGCGACTGGCGGGCCAGGTCGGTGAGGTCGTGGGCGTACGCGTCCGAGTCGCGCAACTCACGTCGTACGGCCAGCAGTTGGGCGAACGCGCGGTCGAACAGGGGCGGGTCGAAGGCCGTGACGGCGGCCGCGGTGAGGGACGGGCGGCGGGTGAAGAGCGAGTCGACGGGCCGGCCGTCGGCGGTCGTCAGCCGGTACGCGGTGGCGGCGAGCGCGGCGAACGCCTCGCGCGCGTGCCCGTCCTCGCCGCCGTACCGGAGGTCCGCGTACGAACGGAACCACGCCTCCCGGTCCACCGCCTCGGTCCGCCAGGCGAGCTCGCTGAACAGCTCGAAGGCGGCCGGATCGCGCTCGGCGGCCTCCGGCATGTACGCGGTACCGGCCAGCGCGCTGCCCGGCCGGTCGCGCCACTCGGTGAACTTGGCCGCCCAGTGATGGGTGTTGGCGCCGATCGTGGTGCGGCCGCCGAAGTTCGGGATGGTGCCGAACGCGTACGGCGTGCCGTTCCAGTCGCTCTCGCGGTCGGTGACCGTGGCGAGGTCCGAGAGGCCGTCGACGACCAGCACCCGGGACCGGTCCACGGCGTCCAGGACGGCCCGGCGCGGGTTGGTCTGCCAGCCGAGTATCACCCAGGTCGCGCCGGGCCGGGCGGTGTGCAGGGCCCGCTCGACGGCCCTGGCCGCGTCGGCGACCGGAACGTCGCCCGGGGTGCCGCCCTCGTGCAGCAGATCCATCTTGAAGTACCGCGCCTCGCCGAGCAGTTCGGCCTGGTGGCGGTAGAAGGCGGCGGCGACCCGGGGGAACGCCTCGGTGCGCGGATCGAGCCAGTCGGGCCGCCGCAACCCGTTCCAGCTGCCCTGCGGAACGACCCGGGCGCCGGGATGGCGATCCGCGAAGCCGTCCGGGACGGTCCCGAAGTAGCCGGGCAGCACCGGCCGCATCCCCAGCTCCCGCAGCCGCGCGGTGATCCGCGCGCCCAGCGCGGCGCGGCGCTCGATCAGCGCGGGCGAGGGCGGACCGCCGTACCCGCTCATGTTCTGGAGCAGCCACCACGGCTGGTGCGAGGGCGCGGGCAGCCACGCGCGCGCCTCGTCGTCCCGGTACCCGAAGTCGAGCAGCAGCCGGTGGTAGACGGCCTCTTGGCCGGGAGTCACCAGGACCTCGTTGCAGCCGTGCAGCGCCAGGACGTCGATCAGCCGCTCCCAGCGCGGCCAGTCGGCGTACGGGCCGGTGTAGCCGTCGTGGGTGTCGTTGCAGACGAACCGGTGCGGGACGGTGGCGGCGCGCACCACGGGCCGGGCGGGCGCGGGCAGCCTTCGGGGCAGGTCCAACTGGCTTCCCGCCCAGGTCAGATGGGCCTTGCAGGTGTACTTGAGGTACCAGTGCAGACCGGTGAGGGCGGTGGCCGGGCCGGTGGCGGCGATCTGGATACGTCCGGTGCCGCCCGTGACCCGGAAGCGGTCGGGGCCGTCGGCGGGCAGCGGGACGAGGGCGATCTGGTCGGCGTGGTGGGGGAGGAGACGGGTGAGGGCGGCGCGGGCGGGGCCGGGGGTGTCTTCGGTGGGGCTCGCGGCGTGTGCCGGGGCCCCGAGCGCCGACCCGGCCCCGATCGCGGCGGTCGTCCCCACTGCGGCGGTCGTCCCCATCGCGGCGGTGGTCCCCAGCAATGCGCGTCTCGAAAAGTCGGCTGTCATCGGCTCTGCGCTCCTCGCTCCTCGTGTTGTCGCGGTGACAACAGGCGCGTGCGCAGCGCACGGTAACCAAAAGGTGCGGGTGACCGGTAAATGAGTTCACCGATATGGCCGAATACCCACGGGCAAGGGGTGGTTGAGGGCACGATAAGAGAATGCGCAAACTCGTACGAGCGGCCCTGGCGGCGGCATTGATGACCTTGGCGGCGGGCTGCGGATCACACGGTGATGACGCGCCCGAGGCGACCAGCGGAACACTTGAGGAAATCGCGGCGAAAGCCATGTGCAAGCCGAAGATCTCCACGAATGCGACGGAGCTGCGGCAGGCCAACTGCACCACTTCGGACGGGCGCTACGTCCTGGCGACCTTCGCCACGGACCGGGGCCAGCGGGAGTGGATCAACGAGGCCAAGGACTACGGCGGCGCCTATCTGGTGGGCCGCAAATGGGTCGCCGTCGGCGACGAGACCGTGGTCAACGCGCTGCGCGGCCGGCTCGGTGGCAGTGTCGAGACCGGGACCAACCATTCCGGACACCACCACATGAGCTGACCGCGCAGCGGGTGCTCCCCCCGGGCCCACAAGCCCGGGGGGAGCTGTCAGGGGGAGCGGTACTGCCGGCGCGTGCGCGCCTTGTGGGTCAGGCGCAACTGCGCCCCGTATTGATGCAGTTCACCACCTTCCTCATCAGCGAGTCGCTGAAGACGTCGATGAAATCACCGTGATCGGTGACAGGCTTGTGGAGCTGCTCGGGGAACGAGTCGACGGCGAATCCGGGACCGGGCGGCACGGAATACACGATCCGCTGCTGCAATTGCGGGATCGCCTTGAATCCGGCCGGGCAGGCGCCGTTCTTGAGGGCGAAGGCGACATGCGTCCGGTGGTTCGCGCTGTCCGTGTTCTTTCCGTCCCAGCAGCTCTGGAATTTGAAGGTGCGGACCACGTTGCTGCCCTGCGGGCAGATCGGGTATTTGTCCTTGAGCTGGCGGTTCTCGAAACCGGTGCAGCTCCACGACGCGTTGGCATTGGCGTTACCGTTGGTGAACGCCTTCGCGTCACCGGTGATGATCCGCAGAAAACGCGGCATCGCGGTGACCTTGCTGACCGGACTTCCGGCGAGCTTGATGGTGACCTGGACCGGCGTCTGAATCTTGCCGACGTTCTGGTCCTTGCCGCCGCCGTCCGCGTTGGCGTCGTTCTCGTTCTGCCCGTTCTGCAGCCGCAGCACCGGCCAGTAATACGTGGACTTGTCGCCCTGATTACTGCAGCTGGTGCCGCCGTTGGCCAGATCGGTGTCGCTGGAGAAGGCGTCGGTGGCCTGATTGCCCACGTAGTCGTGCATATGGTGGGCGCCGTTGCTCACGCCGGGTGCGACGATGACGTTGTCGGGGTTGCGTTTGGCATTCTGGTTGACGCCGCAATTACTGGTGAACAGACCGGTCGAGCCGCCGCGCTGGGCGCGCGGGGTGCGCACATTGGGCTGGACGGACCGGATGTCGACGAAGTCGTTCTTCGAGGGCCCGTTCCCGAGCGAGCCCTGCCCCTGACCGCCGACGTTCTGCCCCTGGCCCTGCCCCTGCCCGCCGGTCTGGGCCTGACCCTGGCCTTGGCCCTGACCTGGGGTTTGGCCCTGCCACTGGCCCTGGCCCTGAGCCTGCTGCCCGTTGGCCGAGGCCGCGCCGCCGTTGTCGTCGGCGCGCAGGCTGCACGGCGCGAGCCCCTGGAGCCCCTGGGGCCGCTGTCCGCCGCCGCGCCCGATGGCGGCGCCGATCCGGTCGATGGCGGCCGCCCGGCTGTCCTTCAGCGGCGCCAGGACGGACCGGTCCGCCCAGCCCGGATCCCGGGCGACCTTGTCCTTGTTCGAGGCGAACTTCTCGTACGCGTCGGTGATCTGCGTATCAATGCCGGCCAGTTCGCGGTCGACTTGTGGCCGGGCCTGATCGGGTACGTCCGGCAGGCTGTTGGTCACATCCGGACAGCTGATGGTCGACATCTGCTGACCGATATTCAACTGCCCGGAATTCTGGCCCGATCCCGGCGGACCGGACTGGCCCTCATTGGCAGAGGCATACACATTGACCGCGACCAGCCCACCCCCGCCCAGGATCAGGGCGACCGAGGCAATCGCCATACGGCCGGCCAGTGTCGAGCGTTTTCGTGATGAGCCTGATGAGCGTCGCATGGAACTCCTTCGCTTGAAGCAGCGCGTCGTTCCATACGGATGTGGCTCATGGGGCGTTCAACGCCCCGGCTATTTCGTAGGTATCTCCAGGAACACCGGGGCGCACGGGCCGCCCCGGTGACCGACCGTCAGTGCTTGACCGCGCGCAGCACCACGAACTTCGGGTCGCTGGCGACGAGTTCACTGTTGCCGAAGAGCCGCTGGAGCTTGAGGTGGTAGCCCAGGTGCCGGTTGCCGACCACCCACAGCTCGCCGCCCTCGCGCAGCGCCTCGCGCGCGTCCGTGAACATCCGGGTCGACGTACGGTCGGTCGTCGCCTGATGGGTGTGGAACGGCGGGTTGTTGAGCACCAGATCGGCGCTGCCCGGCGGGAACCCGCTCAGCCCGTCGCCCAACCGGAACTCGGCGCTCCCCTCGCGGGCCGCGCCCGCGCAGAGCCGGAACGTCGCCCGCGCCGAGGCGATGGCCTGATGCGACTCGTCCGTGAACACCACGGTCGCC
The DNA here is from genome assembly GCF_043198895.1 of Streptomyces sp. NPDC048696. Classification (NCBI taxonomy): domain Bacteria; kingdom Bacillati; phylum Actinomycetota; class Actinomycetes; order Kitasatosporales; family Streptomycetaceae; genus Streptomyces; species Streptomyces sp. NPDC048696. The sequence continues at coordinate 130,430 of NZ_JBICVJ010000004.1, forward strand.
TCGGGGTTGGCGAGCGCCGCCGCCGTACCCACGATGCCGTTGCCGCAGCCGAGGTCGACGACCCGGTCCGGGCCCGTACGCGTGGGCATGTGCTGGAGCAGGAAGCGGGTGCCCATGTCGAGGCGGTCGCCGCAGAACACGCCCGCGTAGTTGGTGACGGCGAGCCCCGAGGCCGGGCCGATGCCCATCTCAAGGGAGTACGTCAGCGGCCACGGGTTCACCGGCCGGGCCAGCTCGGGATCCGGCTCGCAGAAGATCAGCCGGGCCTTCTTCTCGGCCAGCGACGTCTTGGTCGGGCCGAGCAGCTTTTCGAACAGCTTCAGGGTGGAGGTGTGGATGTCCTTCACCATGCCGGTGCCGACGACCACGGTGTCCGCGTGCACGGCCGGGGCGAGCCGGTGCAGCTGGTCCTCCAGGAGGGCCAGGCTCTTCGGCACCCGGACGAGCAGCACGTCCACCCGGGCGGGCGGCTCGTCGTGGGTCGAGAGCAGCGTGACGGCGTCGAGCGGCACCCCGGCCCGCGCGAGGTTCGCCCGGGTCGCTTCCTGGCCCAGGAACGACTCGCTGATCTGGACGACCGAGCCCGCCCCCCGCCCGGCGAGGACGGTGGTCAAGGCCCCCCACCGGTCACCCAGCGCGACCACGGCCCCCGAGAGATCGGTGCCCGTGTCCTCCAGATGCCGCAGCAGATACTCGTCGGCGGCGTCCCAGGCCCGCAGCTGGTCGCGCGGGTCCTCGGGAAATCGGGTCAGCTCGTACTCGCCCCAGGGCGTGATCATGCGGTTCATGGTCCCGCCAGGCTAACCCGCGCGGGGCGGGTGCCCACGCCATTCACACGTGGGCGGGCCCTTCGCGGCGGCCACATGCGGTCCGGGGCGACCTAGAGGGGCGCGGGGAACTGCGCGCCCAGCCACAGCCGACCCGCACCGAACCACCGTCCTATATAGGGGGCGCCCCTACGGTCCGCAGCCGAAAGAAAACCCCGCGCGGAGCGCAAACGGCTTATCCTCGCTCCAGATAGGCCAAAACAGCCAACACCCGCCGATTGTCATCGTCAGACACCGGCAACCCCAGCTTCGCGAAGATGTTGGACGTGTGCTTCGCGACGGCCCGCTCCGTCACCACCAGCTGCTGAGCGATCGCCGCATTGGACCGCCCCTGGGCGACCAGCTCCATGACCTCCCGCTCACGCGGAGTGAGCCCCCCGACGGGAGAGTCCCGCACCTGCCGGGACAGCAGCTGCGAGATCACCTGGGGGTCCATCGCGGTGCCCCCGCCCGCCACCCGCCGCACCGCGTCGACGAACTGCCCGGCGTCGAAGACCCGGTCCTTCAAGAGATACCCGACGCCACCGTTCCCGTCGGCCAGCAGCTCACGCGCGTACAGCTGCTCGACATGCTGCGACAGGACCAGCACCGGAAGCCCCGGCCGCGCCCGCCGCGCGGCGAGCGCGCACTGCAATCCCTCGTCGGTGTGCGTCGGCGGCAGCCGTACGTCGACGATCGCCACCTCCGGGTCCAACTCGGCCAGCGCACGCGACAGTTCGGGCCCGCTCTCGACCGCCGCGAGGATCTCGAAGTCGTACGCCTCAAGCAGCCGCACCAGACCGTCGCGGAGCAGGAACAGGTCTTCGGCTAGGACAACGCGCAAGGAATCTCCACGGTCACCATGGTGGGGCCGCCCACGGGACTGCTGACGGCCAGGACGCCGTCGAATGTACCCAGTCGGCGCTCCACCCCGCTCAGCCCGGACCCGGCGCCCACGCGCGCCCCGCCGCGCCCGTTGTCGGTGACCGACAGGCGCAACGCCCCGCCGCCGTACGAGAGGTCGATCCAGATCCGGTCGGCCTCGGCGTGCTTGACCGCGTTGGTGAGCAGCTCGCTGACCGCGAAGTACGCGGCCGACTCGACCGGTGCCTCGGCGCGCCCGGCCGGCAGCTCCACATCGACCTCCACCGCCAGCGGCATGCGCAGCGCGAGGGCGCGTACCGCGTCGCCCAGGCCGCGTTCGGCGAGGACCGGCGGGTGGATGCCCCGGACCAGGTCGCGCAGTTCGGTCAGCGCCTCGGCCGAGGACTCACGGGCCTTGGCGAGCAGCGCCTTGGCCTGCTCGGGGTCCTTCTCGATCAGCGCCTCGATCGTGCCGAGGCTCATGCCCATGGCGACCAGCCGGGCCTGCGCCCCGTCGTGCAGATCGCGCTCGATCCGGCGCAGTTCGGCGGCCGAGCTGTCCACCGCGTCGTGCCGCGTCTCGGTCAGGCGCTCCACCCGCAGGGCGAGCGCCTGCTCGCGGGTGGGGGAGAGCAGCGACTTGGCGATGGCGAAGTTGGCCCGTACCAGCTGCGGGTTCACGAAGAGACCGAGGACGGCGTACACGAAGCCGAGGACGGCCGCCAGATTGGCCGTCGACTGCGAGGTGATGTGGACGAAGGTGAACCACAGGCCGCCGCCCGCGTTGTCGATCGGCTTCCAGACGCCCGCCGCGAGCACCGTGCCCCACACGCTGTAGAGCAGCAGGCAGGGCGCCAGGAAGGCGACGACGGCGCCCGCCGTCATGTCGGCGAGCAGCCACTCCAGATCGCGCCAGGTCGCCGGGTCCTTCAGGAGCAGCCCGCACCGCTCGGCCGTGCCGAGCAGCCCCGCCCGCTGCTGGCGGGGAAGCGCGCGATAGGGCACCGCGATCTCCATCCCGAGCCATTCATGGGCCAGGGCGCGGCGCCGGTTGGCGTACACCCGTACCGCGTCGAGCGCGGCGGGGGTGGTGAGCACACCGATGCCGATCGGGATCAGGCCGATCGACACGACGGCCAGGGTGAACAGGAGGATCCCGACGGCCATGCCGCTCGTCGCCAGGCCGAACCCCCGGCCACCGGCGAGCAGTCCCGCCCGTATCTTCTTCACCATCGTCGTCGTCCCCCTTCGTGGGCCCCATGCGCTTGCGGACCCCAGTCTCGCCGTGCCGCACGGGTGCGGTCACGGGGCCGGTCCCCCCAGCCGGGGTGTACCTGGCAACACCCCCTGACATGAGAGCGCCCCCGGCGCGGGAGAAGCGTGCCGGGGGCGCCCGGTGCGGGGCCAACGGGCGGATCAGGGCGCGTACTTGTACCCGACCCGCCGGACCGTCTGGATCGCGTGCCGGTTCTCGGCGCCGAGCTTGCGGCGCAGCCGGGCGACATGGACGTCCACGGTCCGGCCGTCGCCGACGTGGCCGTACCCCCAGACCGTGGTCACCAGCTGGTCCCGGGTGTGCACCCGCTGCGGGTGCGCCACCAGATGGGCCAGCAGCTCGAACTCCAGATACGTGAGGTCAAGGATCCGCCCGTCGACCTCGGCGGTCCGGCGCACCGCGTCGATCCGTACGAGCTCGTCGCCGGTCACCGGCTCCGGCACCTGGACGAGCGGTTCGGGCGCGGCCGCGAGTGGCGGCTGCTGGTCGGCCGGGACGAGCACCAGATATCCGATCATCGGCGGCCGTCCGGGCAGGGCGGGCAGGGTGTGCTGGGGCGCGGGCAGCCAAGTGGCGCCGGGCGGAAGGAAGTCGACGACGGTGCCGGTGGCGGCCACCTCGTCACGGTCGACGGCACGGAGTCGATGGCGTCCCAGGGGTACGGGACCGGGGTGGGCGGCGGTCGCAGCGGAGGCGGAGAAAGTACGGGTGTTCGCCATGAGAGGTCAGCTCTTTCGCGCGGAGTCGTCAGGGACGTACGTCGTGCGCGCGGGCCGAAGGCCTTCGGAGAAGGGAGGCTTTAGAGGGCCGGCGCGTTCGTCGCGCGGCAACACACCCGGTCGAAGTCGTGGTCCTGACGGGACGGCCAGAACGGCTCAAGGTCGCTGCGACCTGTAGCGGGGTTCGGGAAGCTGGCCATGGGGCCATTCAACCAGATAGGTCTGGACCCGCCCAGCGCCTCCCACGTGCTGATACGGATCCTTGGCACGGGGTGGCCAAATCCCGCCGCCGGAAAGGCCGGAGGGGAGGCGGGAGGGAGCGCCGGAGCAAGCACCGGAGGGAACGCCGAAGGGAGCGCCGGAGGGCGCCCACCGCACGTACGCGGTGAACGCCCTCCGGAGAACCGTGGCCGAAACTCCGGCTCGCTCGGCTCAGACCTGTCCGGCCTTCTCAAGCCCGGTGCAGCAGGTCTCGACGATGAGCCGCGTGACGACGTACGGGTCGACGTTGGCGTTGGGGCGGCGGTCCTCGATGTAGCCCTTCTTGTCCACCTCGACCTGCCACGGGATGCGCACCGAGGCGCCGCGGTCGGAGACGCCGTACGAGTACTCGTTCCACGGGGCGGTCTCGTGCAGCCCGGTGAGGCGGTCGTCGATGCCCGCGCCGTAGTTCTTGACGTGGTCCATCGGCTTGGAGCCCTCGCCCAGCGCCTCGCACGCGGTGATGATCGCGTCGTAGCCCTCGCGCATGGCCTTGGTGGAGAAGTTGGTGTGGGCGCCCGCGCCGTTCCAGTCGCCCTTGACCGGCTTCGGGTCGAGGGTCGCCGAGACGTTGAACTCCTCGGCCGTGCGGTAGAGCAGCCAGCGCGCGATCCACAGCTGGTCGGAGACCTCCAGCGGGCCGACCGGGCCGACCTGGAACTCCCACTGGCCCGGCATGACCTCGGCGTTGATGCCGGAGATGCTCAGACCCGCGGCGAGGCAGTGGTCGAGGTGCTTCTCGACGATCTCGCGGCCGAAGATCTCGTCGGCGCCGACACCGCAGTAGTAGCCGCCCTGGGCGGCCGGGAAGCCGCCGACCGGGAAGCCGAGCGGACGGGTGCCGTCGAAGAAGGTGTACTCCTGCTCGATGCCGAAGATCGGCTCCTGGGCGGCGAACCGCTCGGCGAGCGGACGCAGCAGCGCGCGCGTGTTGGACGCGTGCGGCGTGCCGTCGATGTCCAGGACCTCGCACAGGACGAGTACGTCGTCGCCGCCCCGGATCGGGTCCGGACAGGAGAAGACCGGCTTGAGGACACGGTCGGAGGCGTGCCCCTGGGCCTGGTTGGTGGAGGACCCGTCGAAGCCCCACACGGGCAGCTCGGCGTCGGTGGGCGCACCCGCGATGATCTTGGTCTTGGAGCGGAGCTTGGCGGTCGGCTCGGTGCCGTCGATCCAGATGTACTCGGCCTTGAACGTCACGGAAGCCATCCTTTGCGGGAGCTGCGGGGTGCGGGGCCCGGCGCTGTGGCGGGTCCGGCGGTGCGGGGTCCCGGCGGTGTGGGGGGTCGCCGGTGCGGGCAGCTTCACATCTGCGCATTTCCCGTCCGTTGCCCGTTTGTGAACCCGGTGTTACTCGGGTTTGGCCACGGCCTGTTGTCTTCTTGTCTCTTCTGTCACTTGATGACCGCATTCGCTCCGGCGATGAGCACGCCGATCGCCGCGTCGGCGCCGCCGATGAGCGTGGCGGCCCGGCGCCGGTAGCCCACCCGCAGGGCGGCGAAGGTGCCCCAGCCGAACAGCAGGGCCGCGTTGAGGGCCAGCCCGGCGGTGGTGACGTCACTTTCGCGCCAGCCCAGGGGGCCGGAGGCGATGAGCAGCAGCACGGTCGGCATACACGCGATGATCACCGGCCACTCGTCGGACACGGCCACCGCGAGCCGCCGCCACCGGTGGCCGCCGCTGTCCTGCCGATGGCACGACATGTGATGCGCGTACGCGTGGGCGAGCGCGGCGGTGCCGGCGGTCACCAGGATCCAGGCGGCGTTGTAATACGGCGTGTACGGGGTGCCCTCGCTGTGCAGCGCCGCGAGCAGCGCGCTGCTGAGCACGGTCCCGTACACGCCGCCGAACAGCCAGTTCTTCTGCATGGGCTCCACGGTAGGAGCAGTTTTCACCCGGATCGTCCGCGTTGAGTACTGGTTGATCTGACCGAAAGGATGACAACCGGGGGAGAGGGGCGGGGCTCGGGGGCCCGCAGAATCGACCCTTGAATTGACCCACGTTTCCGCATCGGAAATGCACCTGTGGGCGGGTCGCATGCTCCCGTAGATTCATGATCATGACGACGACGCAGAACACGCAGACCATGACGACGACCACGACCGAGGCCATGACCGCGACGATCACCGGGGCCGTGGCCCGCGCGGCGGCCGAGACCCCGATCCGTATCGACTTCGCCAAGGCGAACCCGAAGGCGTTCAAGGCGATCATCGCCCTGAACGCGGCGGCCACCGAGCACCTCGACCCGGCCCTGGTGGAGCTGGTGCAGATCCGCGCCTCGCAGCTCAACAGCTGCGCGTACTGCCTTCACATGCACGTCAGCGACGCGCGCAAGGCGGGCGAGGACCCGGAGCGGCTGCACATGGTCGGCGTGTGGCGCGAGGCCCCGCACTTCTTCACGCCGCAGGAGCGCGCGGCCCTCGCCCTCACCGAGGCGGTCACGCTGATAGCCGACGGGGGTGTGGAGGACGAGGTGTTCGAGGAGGCGGCCGAGGAGTTCAGCGAGCAGGAGCTCGGCGGGCTGCTCGCGCTGATCTTCACGATCAACACGTGGAACCGGCTGAACGTGACCGCGCGCAAGGTCGCGGGCACGGACGAACGAGTCCGCTGACGGCCTCCGGGGCGGCTGGTGGGGGCGATTACCCGGAGGCGGCTGCCGGGAGGCGGTTACTGAGGGGGCGGCGACCGGGGGAGGCACCCGGGGGCCGACTACCGGGAGAGCGCGTCCCGCACGGCGTCGTCCGTGCGGGCGACCACCGCCGTACCGTCGTCCGCCGTGATGATCGGGCGCTGGATGAGCTTGGGGTGCGCGGCGAGCGCCGCGATCCAGCGCTCGCGCGCCCCCGCGTCACGCGCCCACTCCTTCACCCCGAGCTCCTTGGCCTCGGCCTCCTGCGTACGCGTGATGTCCCACGGTTCGAGCCCGAGCCGGTCGAGTACGGCGCGGATCTCGTCCTCGGACGGTACGTCGTCGAGATAGCGGCGGACGGTGTACGAGGCGCCCTCGGCGTCGAGCAGCTGGACGGCGCTGCGGCACTTGGAACAGGCGGGGTTGATCCAGATCTCCATGCCGGACAACGTACCGCCCCGAGGGTCCCGCCACCCCCTCCCAACCCACCTGGCCAGCGAGAACGCCGATCCCAACGGCCGTTCGGGCCAGGCCGATTGTCAGTGGTGGGCAGTAAAATTGAGGCAGTTCGTGAGGGTTCCCGACTGCCCAGGAGGATGCCCATGGCCGCTGCCGTACTCACTTCGCACACCCCGCAACAGCTGTCCCTGCTGTCCCTGAAAAAGGTGCCGCTGCCCGCCGGGCGTCCGCGTGTGTGGTACGAGACGCACAACAGGCGCCTCAAGGCGATGCGCCTGGCCATCGCCCTGCTCGACACCGGCGTGTACCAGCCCGAGCAGGCCCCCAACCGCAAGATACGCACGACGGCGGAGCTGATCGGAGTCCACCCCCCGTCCGACACGACGTGCCGGATGGTCCGGGCCCTGATCCGCTACGGCCGCTGACGCTGGGGCGGTGCCGCGCCTGTTGTTGGGGCGCGGCACCGTTTGCGATCATCAGCGGGTGGTGGCGGCGCCGTCGGCGTGTGCCCTGTCGCTCAGTGCCGGTCCGGCCTGGGCGACGGGGGTTTCCTGTGCTTGCCGCGGCCGGAGCCGAGCGGCTTCGGTACCGGTCCCGGAGTCGGAGGTTCGCCGACCTCCGGGTAGAGGACGGCCTTGGCTTCGGCCAGGCCGGCGACGAGGCCGTGGGGCTCCCACGTGTGCCCGTTCCACCGCTCGATGGCGCGTGGCGCGTCCGGGCTCAGGTGCGAGCCCTTCGGGCCGTCGCCGGAGACGACGGGCACGGCGCGAAGTCGACCGATCTTCGCGTCACGGCGCGCCGCCCAGTCCTTCAGCGGTTCGTCGTCCATCCTGCCGTTCCTTACCTCGGTGGGTGTCTCTGGAGGGTAGCGGCCACCGGGGGCCGCCTGGGCTTCCGAGCCAGACCACCTGCGCATCGCGGGAGACCGTCACGCCGAACGAGGAACGGCTCGGTGACCCGTACTCCTGCCACGTGGCAACCGCAGATTCCACGGCATCCCACAGTCGGCGTGGGCCCCCTTGGCGAACCTGCCAGCCGCTGTCCGAAGGAGCGAGAGCCGCGAACGAACCGGTGATGCTGTCCAGTACGAACGTGCTGATCGGACCGCCGTCCACTGGCAGGGAGAAGAACCGGGCATCCGGCACCGCGAGCTGCGCCATGAAGGCAGCACCGGAACCCGTGAGGACTTCCGGTCCGTACGTGGCCTTCCGCTTCATGCCGTCGTCAGGCCCTGGCACCGTACCGAGGTTTTCCGGCGCGTCCTGCTGGCGGGCGATCATGAAGCTCGGGTCGTCCTCGCTGAACCACCCGCTCGCGCTGCCTCCGGTGACGACGAGCTTGACGAGGCCGAGCGAGCGCATCCAGCCGCGCAAGGTGGTGAGGATGACACCGCCCGGCCGCACCTGCTCCACCCAGGCCGGGGGGATGTTGCGGAGGCCGCATGTGGCGATCAGCCGGTCGTACGGGGCCCTCTCCGGGTGGCCGGCGCGGCCGTCAGCCACCAGCAGGTGAGGGGTGTAGCCGCACTGGGCGAGGGCTTCGCGGGCTCGGCGGGCCACGCCCTCGTCCGTCTCGATGGAGGTCACCGGCTCACTGCCGAGCCGGTGGCACATCAGCGCCGTGGAGTAGCCGGTACCTGTGCCGACCTCCAGTACGGTCATACCGTCCTGCACGTCGAGATCTTCGAGCATCCGCAGGACGAGGCTCGGGAGCGTGGACGATGAGGTGGGGGCTGCGTTGCTGATCGGCTGCGGGTCGTTCCAGTCGATGTCCCGGCCGTCGAACTGGGTCATCCATGTCTCGTCGGTGTAGGCGAGCCGGAGCCATTCCTCGGGGCCGACGCTCTCCGGTGTGACCGGCTCATACGTGGTGACACCGGGGGCGTCGCTCTCGCGGTAGAAGCACGGGATGAACAGGTGGCGGGGCACGGCCTCCACGGCGGCTCGCCACTGGGGCGACCTCAGCTGGCCGTCCTTTTCCAGCTGTCCGGCGAGCTGTCGCCGGAGGCCGGCCGCAGCCTTCTCAATACCCGGCTCAGTGATCACGGGGCCCTCCTTCCAGAAGATCCGCGAGTGCGGCGGTCATGGGCAGACCTGTCGGTGGCTCCAGCCACGCCCACTGTCCGGAAGGGTTGCACTCCATGAAGATCCACTCCTCGGACTCGGCCAAAGCGAAGTCGAACGCCCCGAAGACGAGCCCGAAGTGCTTCAAGTAGGCGCGCATCGCCCTTTCTACTGCGGGCGGTGCGGTGACGGGCGCGTACGTATGGGTGCTGTAGTCGGTGCGCCAGTCGAGGAGACCGGAGTCGATCCGCACCGCGAAGGTCCGATCGCCGATGACCGTGACCCGAATGTCGGCGGCCTTGTCCACGCGGGCCTGGAAGAGATGCATGGTGCCGGCCACTGAGTCGTCGATCTCGTCGACCGCCACCTCCTCGACCGGGACCGTCTGGGCTTTGCCGTCGACCAGGTAGAGCGGGACCGACAGCGGCTTGAAGATGACGGATCCGTTCTCCTCGACGAAGGCTCGTGCGTCGTCCGGCACGTTCGTGATCAAGGTGGGCGGCAAGGCGAATCCGGCCGCCGCTGCGGCGGCGAGCCCTGCGGGCTTGTACTCGGCGTCGCCGATGCGGTTCGGGTGGTTGACGTACAGACAGTCGGGCAGGGAGGTCAAGATGCCGCCAAGCCCGTAGCGGGCCTGGGCCACGGCAAAGCGCGCGTCCTGCTTGTCGAGATGGGGGAACGCGAACCCGGAGGGACGCCGGTAGTACACCGAGCGCACCGATCCCAAATCGGCACGCCTGCTCGGGGTTTGCACGCTTCCGTGCCACGCGTCGGTCTCGCCGATGTAGGCCGAGCACGACAGGGTGGCCGGGAAGTCACCGGAGTCGAACCGCACGACCGGGACACCCCGGCCGTGCAGCTCGGCAATCACGAAGTCCGCGGTCGGGTCGTCGAGATTCGTGATGACCAGGACCGGACGTCCGTCCTTCATCACTGGTCGGTGTCGTTCCCCGTGTCGCTGTCGGGAGCGTCACCGCCTGCGCGATCCCCCTGCCCTGTGGTGCCCGTCGGGGGATTCGTGCCGGAGGAGGTGCCGTGCCCCGGGGCCAAGGCCGCTGCCCCGGAGGCATCGAGATACCGGGCGGTCTGCGTCGCCGGGTCCAGCGTCACCGTCGCGTAGTCGTGCCCCTCGAAGGGCGGGTACGGGGAGATGCGGCGCAGACCCCAAGGAGCGACGGTCCGGAGTCCCTGTGGAAGCGGACTGCCCGTGGGAAAGCGATCCATGTGGTTGAACATGAGTCTTCCTCTCTGTTCTGCCGGAAGTGCTGTCTTTCACGTGACTTGTTCTCCCGCCCGACATTCGGGGTGCGGGTCGTCGATCAACTCCTATGGGGGGCAAGAGCCGTAAGGTGAGATGCGGGGTCAGCATGTGAGTGGCATCCGGAGCTCGGCCCAGACGAGCTTGCCCCAGGGGTGCAGGTCGTAGCCCCAGCGCTGGCTCGCGGCCGCCACCAGGGCCAGGCCGCGGCCGTCCTCGGAGTCGTCGCCAGAGCGATTCATTTCCGGGGTGTCACGGCTTGTGTCGGCGACGCCGATCCGGATCACTCCGTCCGGCTTCTGCTGGACCCTGACACAGACCACTCGGCACCGAGTGTGGTTGATGGCGTTGGTGATCAGTTCCGAGACGACCAGTGTTGCGGCATCGGCCAACTCGCCTATTCCCCAGGCGTCCAGGGCGGCAGAGACGAGCAGGCGGGCGCGGCGTGCGGATTCCGGCTCGCACGGCATGGTCTCGCTGTAGCCCGGGTCGCCTGTAGTTGTAGGTCTGGCGGCGGTCGTGGTCACGGGTCATCCCTCCGGTGGCAGGCCGCCCGTCCCCGCGACGGGGGGACGCTGGGGCGGGCTCTCCTCCATGCGCCGGGGAAGCAGGAGCTTTCGCCTCTCCGACGGCTGGCAACGAGTCAACGACCAGTGGCCTCCGGGGGACAGGAAAGGTCCCGCCTTGACTGGCGACGCCGAACCGGAAGACTTTGCCTGCTCGTGATGCGAGGTCTGGCCCCCTGCGTGACCGCAGAGCTACGGTCGATGCCATGGCAGCGAACGCCATCCTCAAGAGCCGGATGGACGAACTCGGGCTCACCCAGGACGAATTGGCTGGTCGGATGAACGCTGCGCTGGCAGAGATCACCGGAAGGCCCGGCGACGTCTCGGCCCGCACGATCCGCAACCTGCTGAACGGCACATCCCGTCGCCCCATCGGGCGTACGTGCGTGGCTCTGGAGCGGGTGTTCGGCTGCCCTGTCGAGGACCTAGGGTTCAGCACACCACGCCCCACGCAACACCCGCAGGAGGATCCCGTGCGGCGTCGCACCTTCATCACTTCGGCCACTGGGACCGCAGCCGCCGCCGTTCCCTTGGTTGCCCAACGTCGCGCGGTCGGCATGTCGGACGTGGCTCGGGCCTCCGCCGGAATGAACGCACTTGTCGCAGCCGACGATCGCCTGGGCGGGCACGCGAAGCTGGAGAAGGAGGCCATCAGAGGCCGCAGCAGTGTGCTGGAGCTGCAGCAGCGAAACGCCGGCGAACGCGTCCGCCGAGCCCTCTACGCCCTCGCCGCCGAGTACACGACCGTCGCCGCCTGGTCCTGCATCGATGCCCGCAACCTCGATCAGGCGCAGCAGTACCTCAACGAATCCACCACGTACGCCGGTCTCTCCCAGGACGGCCCAACGGAAATGCGCGTGTGGGTCAATCTCTCGATGCTGGCCTACCAGCGCAGGAACTGGCCCGAAGCCCTGGCGGCGGCCCAAGCCGCACAAGCCTCCTCGGCGGCTCGCAAGGATCCGTTCTTCGACTCTCTGGGCCGGGTCCGGGTCGCTCTCGCCTACGCGACCCTCGGTGACGGTCGCGGCGCCTTGCGGGCTCTTGGATCCGCCCAGGACTCCTTCACCAAGGCGCCGGAGCTGGAGCGCCCCCGTTGGACGGCGTTCTACGGCAGGGCCGAACTCGACCACCTCGCCGCCGTGGTCCACAACAACACCGAACGCTTCGCCCACGCCGAAGCCATGGCGCACCGCGCGCTCGCCAGGATCCCGCCCGCCTTCCGCCGCAACAGGGCGCTGGCGACCGCCCAACTCGCCCTCGCGCAGCTCCACCAGGGAGACGCCGAACAGGCCACAGCCACCGCCGTCGAAGTCTTCACGATCATGGACGGCACTCCCCTCCCCGGCCGGATGCGGACTTTGATCGGCGACTTCCACCGGGACCTGTTCGTCCTGGCCCCGTCCACCGCCTACGCACGAGAGTGGGCGGACCGCATGCGAGTCGAATGGAGCCGAGCGTGATCGACCTGCGTCATTTCCAGCACGGAAATCTTCCCGGGGGCTTCAGGCAAGTGCTGATCGACGTGCACGCCGATGCTTACGCCGACCAGATGGACGACCCGTTCCATCAGCGCTTCCCATGGTTCGTCGACCACTGGACAGTGATGGAGGGCTTCTCCTGCGTCGTGGCCTACGACGCGGACGAGCCGGTCGGCTTCGCCTACGGCGCTCCGCTCGCGTCGGGCCGGGAGTGGTGGCGTTCCACCGACTACGAGCCGAACGGCGGCCGCACCGCCACGTACGCGGTATCCGAGGTCATGGTGCGCCCCCGGTGGCGCAAGCAGGGCATCGCCGATCGGCTGCACGAAGCGCTGCTGAAGGAGCGCACGGAGGACCTCGCCGTCCTCTTGGTCGACGTGACACACCCCAAGGTGCAAGCGCTGTACGAGTCATGGGGGTACGCCAGGGTCGGTGACCAACGGCCGTTCGCAGACTCCCCGCTGTACGCGGTCATGGTCAAGCACCTCCGGAAGCAGGACGCCGTCCCGGTCGGTGACACGTCAGCTGATCACTGCTGACCACAGTCCGCCAGCGTTCGGCGCAGGTGCAGATCCCGGCCGTGAAGTGGGCGTCGTAGCCTGACAGCCTCTGCTCCACGTTGACCCGCTCGGAGCCAGGGCAGCGGGCGGCCGTGGGCGATTTCACTGCTTACGGTGACGGCCGATGCTCTCCAGCGTCGGAGGTCACCCCAGCACGACGCTGTTGGAACTTCTCGTACTGGGCGGTTAGGACGTACATGTAGTCCAACAGCGCTTCTGGAAATGCCAGTGCATCCGCCGCATCCTCGCGGCTTACGGGCGTACCCGTGTAGTGCGCACCCTGGTTGCCCAGGAATCGCAACGCCTCGGCCCACTCGAGGAGCCGCCCTTCGATCTTGCCATCGTCACGAAGCTGCTTGAGCGACGCTGCGAGTGGCTGCCTCCTCGTGATGCCTTGTTCCTGGCATACGCCTTCAAGCGTGCGCCGAACCATCACAGCTGTGGCGGTGTACGCACGAGCTCTGAAGCAAGCTCGTGCCTCCTCATGCTCGCTACGGAGCTCTGCTGGGACGAAGAAGCTGAGTGGACGTCCAGCAACCGGCCATAGTCGTTCGGGAGGGGTCCACCCGTTTCCTGTCCCCTCCTGTCCGAGCAGCATGGCCGAGCCGCAGTCGTCACATCTAACGAGAGAGTGGAGGACTTCAGGGCCGCCACCCTCGATTTGGTACGGGTGCTCGACGTATGTGCCCTGAACATGAGCTAGAACGGGCTTATCGCAGTGTGGGCACTCGCTAAGCATTGGTGGGATCGGCGTTCCCCACGCCCCCGTGGCTGTCATGGCGTGAGGCTAGCGGGACACGGCAAGCATGGGAGCAGTTCAGGAAAGAAGAAAACCGCCGACCGTGCCCCACCTGGACGGTGGAAGACACGGCCGACGGCCCACAAGCGGCCCAGGTGAGCGCAAAGGCGCTCCGACCTGGGGTCCTACTAAATGTCGAAGTAAAGCTCGAACTCGTGCGGGTGCGGACGGAGCTGGATCGGGGCGATCTCCGCCGTGCGCTTGTAGTCGATCCACGTCTCGATCAGGTCGGACGTGAAGACGCCGCCCGCCTGGAGGTACTCGTTGTCGGCCTCCAGGGCCTCCAGTACCGCCGGGAGGGAGGTCGGGACCTGGGGGACGCCCGCGTGCTCCTCGGGGGCGAGCTCGTAGAGGTCCTTGTCGATCGGCTCGGCCGGCTCGATCTTGTTCTTGATGCCGTCGAGGCCCGCGAGCAGCAGCGCCGAGAAGGCGAGGTACGGGTTCGAGGACGGGTCGGGCGCGCGGAACTCGACGCGCTTGGCCTTCGGGTTCGAGCCCGTGATCGGGATGCGCATCGCGGCGGAGCGGTTGCGCTGCGAGTAGACCAGGTTGACCGGGGCCTCGAAGCCGGGGACCAGGCGGTGGTACGAGTTCACCGTCGGGTTGGTGAAGGCCAGCAGCGACGGGGCGTGCTTGAGGATGCCGCCGATGTAGTAGCGCGCGGTGTCCGACAGGCCCGCGTAGCCCTGCTCGTCGTAGAAGAGCGGCTCGCCGCCGGTCCACAGGGACTGGTGGACGTGCATGCCCGAGCCGTTGTCGCCGAAGATCGGCTTCGGCATGAAGGTCGCGGTCTTGCCGTTGCGCCAGGCGACGTTCTTCACGATGTACTTGAAGAGCATCAGGTCGTCGGCCGCGGCCAGCAGCGTGTTGAACTTGTAGTTGATCTCCGCCTGGCCGGCCGTGCCCACCTCGTGGTGCTGGCGCTCGACCTGGAGGCCGGACGCCTCCAGCTCCAGGGAGATCTCGGCGCGCAGGTCGGCGAAGTGGTCGACCGGCGGGGCCGGGAAGTAGCCGCCCTTGTAGCGGACCTTGTAGCCGCGGTTGTCGTTCTCCGCACCGGTGTTCCAGGCGCCGGCCTCGGAGTCGATGTGGTAGAAGCCCTGGTTCGCGGAGGTCTCGAAGCGCACCGAGTCGAAGACGTAGAACTCCGCCTCGGGGCCGAAGTACGCGGTGTCCGCGATGCCGGTCGACGCGAGGTAGGCCTCGGCCTTCTTGGCGATGTTGCGCGGGTCGCGGCTGTACTGCTCACCCGTGATCGGGTCGTGGATGAAGAAGTTGATGTTCAGCGTCTTGTCGCGACGGAAGGGGTCCAGACGGGCCGTCGACAGGTCCGCGCGCAGCGCCATGTCGGACTCGTGGATGGCCTGGAAGCCGCGGATCGAGGAGCCGTCGAACGCCAGCTCCTCGGCCGGGTCGAACGCCTTCGCGGGGATCGTGAAGTGCTGCATCACGCCCGGAAGGTCGCAGAAACGGACGTCTACGAACTTCACGTCCTCGTCCGCGATGAACTTCTTCGCGTCGTCGGCGTTCTGGAACATCCAACTCCTCCTACTCCCACCCGGGGGAGGGCGGGGTTGCAGCTCGGTCGTGCGGCCAGTGCGGTGGCACACGCTCGACCCGACCATAGGCAGACGGGATTTCTCAAGCGTGACCCGTTTGTTTCGCCCAAGTTAACCGGGGCCGGGGTAGGCGGCGCATCAAGACCCGTATAAATAGGATAAATCGGGTCCACTGTCCCATCCCGGGGGCCGCCCACGAAACACCGGCCGGTACCGTGGAGGGGTGGACAAGAGGCAAGCAATGGGATCGTGGCTCTCCGGGCCCAAGGCGGCGGCCGAGGAGATGGGCGTCGACTTCGGTTACCGGGGTGAGCAGCTCGGTCTGCCGGAGGAGGGGCCGGGCGCCATCGCCCCCCTGGGGCGGCGCTTCGGCGCCATCTTCATCGACTGGACGCTGTGCGCCCTGATCGCATACGGGCTCATCGCGCACCGCGACATCCACCTCACCAACAACTGGGCGCTCGTCGTCTTCCTGGTGCTGAGCGTCCTGACCGTCGGCACGGTCGGCTTCACGCCCGGCAAGCGCATCATGGGCCTGCGCCTGATCGCCGAGGGCGGCGGCCGCCTCGGCTTCCTCCGCTCCACCCTGCGCAGCGTCCTGCTCTGCCTCGCCCTCCCCGCACTGATCTGGGACCGAGACGGCCGCGGCCTCCACGACCGCCTGGCGAGAGCGATCCAGGTCAGGATCTAGACCCGCCATCTGAGCAACCCCCAGGGGACGGCTCCCCAAGGGGCGCCCCGCAGGGGCGCTTCCAAGGGGCGCGGGGAACTGCGCGACCAGCCCACCGCAACCCGCGCCCACCGCAACCCGCAGCCGAAATGCACACCCGCGGGAGCAACGCACGTCAGTGGCGTACGCGCACGTACGAGAAGGGGCGGTCCGACCACTCAGGTCCGGACCGCCCCTCTCGTACGTACACGTACAGGCAAAAAAACCTAGCGCGCCTTTCCGCCGCGCGGCATCCGCATCCCCTTGGGCATCGGCCCCTTGGGAAGCGGCATGTTGCTCATCAGATCGCCCATCGCGCGCAGCCGGTCGTTGGCCGCCGTCACCTGCGGGCCCGGCAGGACGCGCGGGAGCTTCAGCAGGGTGGTGCGGAGCTTCTTGAGCGGCACCTGGCCCTCGCCGTCGCCGACCATGACGTCGTGGACGGGCACGTCCACCACGATCCGGGCCATCTTCTTCTTCTCGGCCGCCAGCAGCGACTTCACCCGGTTCGGGTTGCCCTCGGCCACCAGCACGATGCCGGCCTTGCCGACCGCGCGGTGCACGACGTCCTGGCTGCGGTTCATCGCCACCGCCGGAGTCGTCGTCCAGCCGCGGCCGATGTTCTGGAGCACCGCGGCCGCGGCCCCCGGCTGGCCTTCCATCTGCCCGAAGGCAGCGCGCTCGGCACGGCGTCCAAAGACGATCGCCATGGCGAGGAAGGCCAGCAGGAAGCCGAGAATGCCCAGGTAGATGGGGTGACCGAGCCAGAAGCCGAACGCGAGGAAAGCACCGAAGGTGACGATTCCCACTGCCGCGACGACGAGACCGACCACCGGGTCAGCCTTGCGGGTCATCTTGTACGTCAGGGCGATCTGCTTGAGTCGCCCGGGGTTCGCAGTGTTGTCTGCGTTTTCCTTCCTCGCCATGAACCCGAGTTTACGTGCCCTAGGAGGGACGGGTAGCCACGGCCTCCAGTACGTGCAGGGCCTCGGTGCGGTCCTTGGCCCGGCGTCGGTCCTCAAGGACCGCCGTCCAGGCGTTGCGGCGGGCGGTGCGCTGGCCCGCGGCCATCAGGAAGGACTCCATGGCCCGCAGTGCGTCGGTCACGGACGGGAGCGCGGTGGCGCGTACGGTCGTCGCGGCCTGCATGGTGGCGGTTCCTCCCTAGTACGAGGGACAGGGGGCGTGCGCACATCGGGGTGTGCGCCGAGGGGCGTGCGCGGTGGAGCATGAGCGGTGCGTAAAGCCAGGGTCACTGATTGGTGTTACCAGGGCGTGTCCGAGCGGTCAAACACCTATGAAACCTTGACGCTCCTCGGTAAAACGCTGACGCGGCCCGCACACACCTCCTACCTGCGAAGGATGTACGAGCCGCGTCGAATCGGCCATTACCGGCCGGTAGGCGCTTGTGCGCGAATTCACACGCTGCCGCCGCCAGGCGTTCCGCTATGCGGTGCGGACTGTCACGCGAGCGGTGCCGCCGCGGTCTCCCCACGCCGCTCCATCGCCTGCTGGAACAGCCGTCCGGCGCGGTACGAGGAGCGGACCAGCGGCCCGGACATCACACCGGAGAAGCCGATCTCGTCGGCCTCCTCCTTGAGCTCCACGAACTCCTGCGGCTTGACCCAGCGCTCCACGGGGTGGTGGCGCACCGACGGGCGCAGGTACTGCGTGATGGTGATCAGCTCGCAGCCCGCGTCGTGCAGGTGCTGCAGCGCCTCGCTGACCTCCTCGCGGGTCTCGCCCATGCCGAGGATGAGGTTCGACTTGGTCACCAGGCCGTAGTCGCGGGCCTTGGTGATGACCTCAAGGGAGCGCTCGTAACGGAAGCCCGGGCGGATCCGCTTGAAGATCCGCGGCACCGTCTCGACGTTGTGCGCGAAGACCTCGGGGCGGGACGAGAAGACCTCGGCCAGCTGCTCGGGGACCGCGTTGAAGTCGGGCGCCAGGAGCTCCACCTTGGTGCGGCCCTCGGCGCGGCCCTCGGTCTGCGCGTGGATCTGGCGCACGGTCTCCGCGTACAGCCAGGCGCCGCCGTCGGCCAGGTCGTCGCGGGCGACGCCGGTGATCGTGGCGTAGTTCAGGTCCATCGTGACGACGGACTCGCCGACGCGGCGCGGCTCGTCGCGGTCCAGCGCCTCGGGCTTGCCGGTGTCGATCTGGCAGAAGTCACAGCGCCGCGTGCACTGGTCGCCGCCGATGAGGAACGTGGCCTCGCGGTCCTCCCAGCACTCGAAGATGTTGGGACAGCCCGCCTCCTGGCAGACCGTGTGCAGGCCCTCGCTCTTCACGAGGCTCTGGAGCTTGTTGTACTCGGGGCCCATCTTCGCCCGGGTCTTGATCCACTCGGGCTTGCGCTCGATGGGGGTCTGGCTGTTCCGGACCTCCAGGCGCAGCATCTTGCGTCCGTCGGGTGCGACTGCGGACACGACGTGCTCCCTATGACTTCGATTCTTCGGCGGACACCAGGGTACGCCCGTTATTTGCGTGGCATTACGTCTGGCCAACCCGTGGCCAGCGGGGCGCATTCCCGTTCCCGGTGCGCCCGGGGCGTACTAGGCGGTGGCGGGCTCGATCTCCCTGGGCGCCAGTTCCGCGTTCTCCAGGATGTCCTTGAGGTGCTTCTCGATCACCGGCAGGACCTCGGGGATCGTGATCTCGCGGCCCAGTTCGTACGAGAGCGATGTCACGCCCGCGTCGCGGATGCCGCACGGCACGATCTTGTCGAACCAGGTGTTGTCCGGGTTCACGTTCAGCGCGAAGCCGTGCATCGTCACGCCCTTGGCGACGCGGATGCCGATCGCCGCGAGCTTGCGGTCCTCGCGGCGCTGGCCCGCGTTGGAGGGCGCGTACTCCGGGCCGTTCAGCCGCGGGTCGAACTCCTCGTCGGTGAGCCGGGGGTCGAAGTCGAGGGCGAGACCGCCGAGCTTGGGGCGCTGCTCGACCGGGTCGCCGAGCACCCACACGCCGCTGCGGCCCTCGACCCGGGTGGTCTCCAGGCCGAACTCGGCGGCCGTACGGATCAGGGCCTCCTCCAGGCGGCGCACGTGCGCGACCACGTCCACCGGGCGCGGGAGCTTCTGGATCGGGTAGCCGACCAGCTGGCCCGGGCCGTGCCAGGTGATCTTGCCGCCGCGGTCGACGTCGACGACCGGGGTGCCGTCCAGGGGGCGCTCGCTGGGGTCCGTGCGCCGGCCCGCCGTGTACACCGGCGGGTGCTCAACGAGCAGACAGGTGTCCGGGAGCTCGTCCGCGAACCGGGCCGCGTGCACCCGCCGCTGCTCGTCCCACGCCTCCTGGTATTCGACCGCCTCGTCGCCGAAACCCAGTCGGACAAATCGCAGCTCGTTCACGTCCGGCTCCTCACCCAGTGCACTACATGCGCCCCAGCCACTGTACGACCGCGTTCGATGGCACCGGGAGCCGGGCAGAAACGGCACCTCCTCACACGATCGGATGAATGCGGGGCGTAGGTGGTGGTCAGGGCGGTATCGGCCGCTAAATTCCCCCCGTTCCATGAGGGCTGCCCGCTTGGCCCGGAAGGCAGGAGAACGCACAGCTGATGACGGAACGACCCGCGCAGCGCACCCCCAACCGCCAGCTCGCCGCGCTCATCGCGGAGGCCGGGTTCTCGAACGCGGGCCTGGCCCGCCGTGTGGACCAGCTCGGCCTTGAGCACGGCCTGGATCTGCGGTACGACAAGACGTCGGTGACGAGGTGGCTGCGCGGGCAGCAGCCACGCGGCACCACGCCGGCGCTGATCGCCGAGGTGTTCACCCGGCGCCTCGGGCGCCGACTATCGGCCCAGGACCTGGGGCTCGACGCCTGCGCCCCGGTCTACGCGGGCCTGGAGTTCGCCGCGACACCGGAGGAGGCCGTCGACATCGTCAGCGGTCTGTGGCGCAAGGACTCCGGCAGCCATATCGAGCTGCGCAAGATCGCGTTCACCCCGGCCGGTCTGGTCGTCCCGAGCCGGGACTGGCTGATCGGGCGGGCCGACGAGCGGGTCGGCCACGGCGACCCGTCCCCGCGCTTCGCGGGGGGCGAGGCGGCCGCCCCGGGCCCCCGCATCCCCAGCCAGGGGCGGCCCGGCGTGCCGCGCCAGCGGAGCTCCGACCGGGGCCCCGGACAGCGCGTGACCAGCGGCGACATCGCGGCCCTGCGATCCGTCGGCGAGCTCTTCCGCACCCTGGACCACGCCTACGGCGGCGGCCACGCGCGCCAGGCGCTGGTGCGCTACCTGGAGCACGAGGCCGAGCCGATGCTGCGCGGCTCGTACGGGGAGACCACCGGCCGCAGGCTCTTCGCGGCGGCCGCCGACCTGACCCGGCTCGCGGGCTGGACCTCGTACGACATCGCGGCGCACGGTCTGGCCCAGCGCTACTTCGTGCAGGCGCTGCGCCTGGCGCAGGCGGCGGGGGACCGGGCGTACGGGTCGTACGTGCTGGTCACGATGAGCCGACAGGCCGTCTACCTGGGCCACGGCCGGGAGGCGGTCCAGCTGGCGCGGGTCGCCCAGCAGGGCGTCGGCTCGTCGGCGCCGCCGGTGGTGCAGGCGATGCTCAACTCCGTGGAGGCGCGCGGGCACGGGGTGCTCGGCGAGATCCGGGCCTGCACGGCCTCGCTGGTGCGGGCGGAACGGGCGATGGAGACGGCCCGGCCGGGCGACGATGTGCCGCACTGGGCGCGGTTCTTCGACGAGGCGCAGCTGGCCGACGAGTTCGGGCACTGCCACCGGGATCTTCAGCAGTACCGGGCGGCCGCGCAGCACGCGGAGCGCTCATTGCAGCTGCGCGCGCCCGCGTACGCCCGCTCGCGGTTGTTCTGCCGGGTGGTACTCGCCTCTGCCCGGCTCGGGCTTGGCGAACTCGACCAGGCCTGCGCGCTTGCCGCGGAGGCTGCGCAGCAGGCGAGTGAGATGCGGTCGGTTCGGGCGACGGAGTATGTACGCGACTTCGAGCGCCGGCTTGAGCCGTACCGCGACGCGGCGGCCGTCCGAACGTATCGCGACCGGGTCGCGGCGCTCGGGTAGTGCGGGGCGCCCACGGGGTGGGGTGCGTTGTCGCTTGGCTGCGGGCCGGTGGGAACTGCGCGCGCAACCCAGCACGGTCCGCAGCCGGATACCTGGCCCGGCCAGCGCAGCGCTACGCCGCCGCCCCCATCGCCGGAACCTCTGGTTCCGCAGCGCGGCCCAGGTCGGAGAGGATCGCGTGGGCGGCGCGGCGGCCCGAGTACAGGGCGCCCTGGACCGTACTGGTGTCGCGGTGGTCGCCGCAGACGTACAGACCGGCCAGCACCCGGACCGGACGGCGTACGTCGTGGGGCGCGGGCATCGCCGGGACCGCCTCCGGGGTGTGGCGGACGGCCAGCAGCTCCCAGCCGTCCGTCGACGTCCCGTAGAGCTGGGCCAGATGGCGCAGGACCGCCGCCTCCAGGTCCGGCGGCGGGGTGCCCAGGACCGTGGAGCTGACCAGGGCGCGGCCGCGCGGCGCGCGCGCCGGGTCGACCTCGCTCATCACCGCCGTGTACGCCACCGGCCCGGCCCGGTCCGCGTCGAGCAGCAGCGCCGGGTCCGTCAGCGGCGGCTCGGGAGCCGTGTGGTGCAGCACGGTGATCGGGTGGAACGCGGGCACGCGCAGCCCGGGCAGCAGCTCGGCGGCGGCGCGCGCGTCGGTGGCGAGCAGCAGCGAACGGCAGCCGATGACGCCGTGGTCGGCGGTGCTCACGGAGGTCGTGGCGACCGAGGTGACCTTCACGTTCGTACGGACCGTGCCCGGCGGCAGCGCCGCCGCGAGGAGCTCGGGCAGCACGGACGCGCCCCCCGACGGCACGCACAGCCGCCCGCGCGCGAAGCCGCGCAGCGCGAGGTCGGCGCACCGGCTCGACGTGGTGAGGTCCGGGTCGCAGAGCAGCGCGGAAAGCAGCGGCCGCACGAAGCCGTCCAGGGTGCGGGTGGGCAGGCCGCGGGTCTTCAGGGCGGCCCCGATGGGCAGTTCGGGCCGGGTCAGCAGCCGCTCGACCGGGGTCGTGGCGAGCCGGGCCAGCGCGGCGCCGAGGCGGGCCTGGTCGAGCGCCCCGCCCAGCGGGGTCGGGGCGCCCCGCACGGCGCTTCTGGGCACCCCCCGGGCGGCTCCTCGCGCGGCTCCCCGGGCCGTACCCCGGGGGGCGCTCGCGAGGGCGCGCGCCGCAGCCAGTGCGCCCCGCGCGCTCCGGGGCACGCCGGCCCGGTAGTGCCGCCCGGCGCTGTGGACGAGCACTCCGGGCGAGAACGCGCTCAGGCCCAGGCCCTCCAGGCCGGGCGAGCGGGCCAGCTCCGGATACGAGGTGGAGAGCAGCTGGCCGATCCGGTCGAGGCGGAAGCCGTCCAGGTGCTCCGTGGACATCCGCCCGCCCACCTCCCCGGCGGCCTCCAGAACCATGACCGTCACTCCCGCGCCGGTCAGCTGATGGGCGGCTGACAGGCCCGCGAGGCCGGCTCCGACGATGACGACGTCCGCATGGTGCGCGGTGCTGAGCACGTGCCCCTCCCAGAGGTCGGCGCGGCTAGGTGGAGGCCTCATGCCCCCAACGGGCCAACGAAATGCAGGAGTTCGGGGAGAGAGTAGAAAGCGCGGTCGAATTGGCGCGTCGCGCACGGGGCATCGCACCGGAGCACATGGGCGCACACCGTCCGTTCGCGGCGACGGCGCCGGGTCCGGGAGTGCGCCGCCGCTACTTGCGCAGCGCCGCCCCGATCGCCTCGTCCACCGTCGGGAACGCGAAGCGGAAGCCGGAGTCCAACAGACGGCGGGGGAGCACACGTTGGCTGCCCAGGACGTCCTCGGCGAAGTCGCCCAGGACCAGGCGCAGGGCCACGGCCGGGACCGGGAAGAGGGCCGGGCGGTGCAGGACGCGGGACATCGCGGCCGTCGCCTCCCGGTTGGTGACCGGATCCGGGGCCGTCAGATTGACCGGGCCGGACAGCTGAGGGGTGTCGATCAGATGCCGCAGCGCCGCGATGTGGTCGTGCAGCGCGATGAACGACCAGTACTGGCGGCCGTCGCCCATCCGACCGCCGAGCCCCGCGCGGAAGATCGGGAACAGCTTGCCCCAGGCGCCGCCCTCACGGGCCACCACCAGGCCCGTCCGCGCGAACACCGTCCGGATGCCCGCCTCCTGGGCCGGGGCCGCCGCCTCCTCCCAGTCCACGCAGACACCCGCGAGGAAGCCCTCGCCGGGCGGCGCCGACTCGTCCACCGCACGCGTGCCCGTATCGCCGTAGTAGCCGACCGCCGTGCCGCACACCAGCACCTTCGGCGGCACGTCCAGCGAGGCCAGCGCCTCGGCGAGGGCGGCCGTGCCGAGCACCCGGCTGTCGCGGATCTCCTTCTTGTACGCGGCCGTCCAGCGCCGGTCACCGACCCCGGCACCGGCCAGGTGGACCACCGCCTCGCACCCGGCGAGCGCGCCCGCGGCCGTGTCGACGTACCGCCGCTTCGGGTCCCACTCGACCTCGTCGGGCCGCTGCGCCCGGCGGCGCACCAGGCGCACCACCTCGTGGCCGTCCGCCTCCAGTGAGCGTGCCAGCGCCGTTCCGATGAGCCCGGTCGAGCCGGTGATCGCGATCCGCATGCCGCATTCTCTCCTCGTCCGTCGCTCCTGGCACAGTGGCCCCATGGCCGAGCCCTTCATACGTGTCGCGCGCCCCGCCGACGAAACCGCTCTCGCCGAGCTCGACCGGGCCGCGTGGTCACCGCTGCACGCCGTGCGGCCCCGGCCCGAGCCGCCGTACGAGCCGTTCTTCGACGCCCGGCATCCGCCCGAGGACTACCTGGTGGCCGAGCTCGACGGGCGCGTGGCCGGATATCTGCGCCTGGGGCGACCCACCCCGCTCGTCTGCAACAGCCATGTCCGCCAGATCCAGGGTCTCGCCGTCGCGGACCGGGCGCGCGGGCGCGGGGTCGCCCGGGCGCTGCTGCGCGCCGCCGGCGCCGAGTCCCGCCGCCAGGGCGCGCACCGGCTCACCCTGCGGGTCCTGGGCCACAACCGCCCGGCCCGCGAGCTCTACGAGTCGGAGGGCTTCGTGGTCGAGGGAGTGCTGCCCGGCGAGTTCTTCCTGGACGGCGAGTACGTCGACGACGTGCTGATGGGGCGCTCGCTCGCGCGGTGACGTAGAAGGTGACGTAGAAAGGGAGGTAACGGCATAGATCGGGCGTCTGAGGAGCTTCGCCATGGCGGACGAGGGCGCGTCCGGACTGCTGCCGGTCGCGGCCCGGCCCCTGTGGCAGCGGGCGGTCCCGGTGGTGGTCCTCGCCGGGATCACGGCCGCCCAGCTCGGCACCCCCAACGGGGTGGAGCTCGGCTACTTCCTCGCGGCCGTGCCCCCGCTCGCCGCCTTCGCCTACGGCCCCGTCGGCACCGTCGTGCTGGCCGCCATCACCTTCGCCGGTGTCCTGCTGCCGCACACCCGCGACTGGTATCCGCACGGCGGCGACATCCTCACCCTCGCGGTCGTCGTGGTCTTCAGCATCGTCGTGGCGTGGGTGCGCCAGCGCCGCGAGCACCAGCTGGTGACGGTCCGCACGGTCGCCGAGGCAGCCCAGCTCGCGGTGCTCCCGCCGCTGCCGGACGCCGTCGGCCCGGTGCGCTGCGCCGGCCTCTACCAGCCCGCCCAGGGCGGCACCCTGGTGGGCGGCGACTTCTACGACGTGCGCGAGGGGCCGTACGGCGTACGGGCGGTGGTCGCCGACGTCCAGGGGCACGGGCTCGCGGCGGTCGGCACGGTGGCCGCGCTGCTCGGCGCCTTCCGTGAGGCCGTGCTCGACGAGCCCACGCTGCGGGCCGTCGCGGCCCGGCTCGACCGCCGCCTGGTCGTGGACGCCGGGTCCGAGGGGAGCGGCGAGCTGTTCGCCACCGCGCTGCTCCTGGAGTTCCCGCCGCACGGCGGTGTCGTCCGCCTGGTGAGCTGCGGCCATCCGCCGGCGCTGCTGCTGCGCGGCGCCACGGCCGACGAGCTGGCCGCCGAGCCCGCGCCACCGCTCGGCCTGGGCCTGGCGGACCTGGAACCCCCCGGGGAGACGAGCGTGGACCTCGCGCCGGGCGACCGGATCCTCGCGTACACCGACGGGGTGACCGAGGCCCGTGACGGGGCCGGGGTCTTCTATCCGCTCGCCGACCGGCTGACCGCGCTGGCCCCGCGCGACGGGCTCGTGGCGCTCACCGAGGCGGTACGCGACGACCTCGCGCGGTACGCCGGGCGCGCCAAGGACGATGTGGCCCTGCTGGCCCTCGCCCCGCGCTGACACCGGCCCCGCGCCGACACCGGCCCCGCGCCGACACCGGCGGCTACGGCGTGCCGAAACGTTCCCACAGGCCGGGGAACCGTTCCGCCAGCGCGCTGTCGTCCTCGAAGTCGATCGGGGTGCCCAGCGGCTCGGTGGGCTGCGGCGGCAGACCGAGGTCCGGCGCGACCACCCCGGTCAGCTGCTCGTACGCCTCGTCCGCCGCGTACCCCAGGTCCTCGCCGTCGCCGTCGATCTCCTCGTCGAATTCGTCGAGCAGGGAGGACAGCGCGTCCGGGTCGTGCAGCGCGCCCTCGAAGACCTCCCGGCCCTGGCCGATCAGCCAGCAGCGGAAGTAGTCGAACGCGTCGTCGCTGGCCCCGCCGAGCAGCACGGCGGCCGCGCCCCACAGATCCCAGGCGTAGGCGCGGTTGTAGCGGGCCTCGAAGTGCCGCGCGAAGTCGAGGACGGAATCCGGGTCGAGCTGCACCAGCCGCTCCACCAGCAGCTCGGCATGGTCCTCGGGGTCGCCCTCGGCGTCCTCGCGGGTGCTGTCGATCAGCTCCCAGAATTCCGTCTCGTCCATCACGGGATCCAGCATCGTGGCTCGTGCGGGCCCGCGCACGCGGAGCCGTACAAATCAGCCCTTCGGGCGGCTGAATTCGGATCACTCGCCCCAGCCGTCCCGGCCGGCCCGCCGATCACCCGTCAGTCGCCCAGCGGCAGGGGCTCGGCGATGTTCTCCCAGCGGGACTCGAACCACACCTTTATCTGCTCGAAGCGGGCCCGCTCCAGCGCGCTCGACCCGTTGGCGTCCAGCGGCGAGGGGAAGAGCGCGTCGCTGTGCAGCTCCAGTACGTCGATGGCGGCGCCGTCCGGGTTGTTGTGCATCCGGCTCTCGCGCAGCCGGTAGTAGCCGGTGATCATCTCGGCGTCGTTGATGAGGTACCGCTTCTCGCCGGGAATCGTCGGCAGCCCCCGGATCTCCACCGACACCCGCTCCACCAGCCGCTCCTCGGCCAGCAGGGTGAGCGAGTGCTCAAGCGCTCCCGCGTACGTACGGATCACATGGCGCAGCCGCAGCAGCGGCCGGATGTCGTCCGGGTCGCCGACCGCGCGCGGAAACGGGTGCCGGGTGGTCAGATCGGGCAGCAGCACCCGCACCCGGATCGAGTCGGGGCTGGGCCGGCGCCCCTGCCGGATCGCCTCGGCCTCGTTCTGCACGGCCCGCGACAGCTGCTCGGTGTCGAGCGACCAGACGTCGAGCGAGACCCGGCGGGCGGAGAAGGCCCGTTCGATGTAGTACGCCAATGGCTGGAGGTTGGCCATCTGATTGGCGACCCGGGCGGCCCGCCCCGGCACGCCCTCCTCGATCAGCCCCTCGTCGCGCAGCACCTGAAGCGCGCTCTGGACGGTGCCCCGCCCCACCCCGTACCGCCGCTGCAACTGCTGCTGTTTGGGCAGCAGGTCGCCCGGGGTCAGCCGGCCGTCGCGGATTTGGCGGCGCAGATCGTCGGCGACCGAGCGGTAGCGGGGGTGCTCGGGGATCTCCACCCCGCGAGGCTACAACTCCCGGTCGGCCGGGGACAGAGACCTGCGTCCACCGGTCAACTGCCGTACTTGACCGGATGGTTGATCGGTCGATGGCGGGCGGTGCCCGGGCGACCGGCCCAGGTTGACCGATGTGCAGCCACCCGGACGCCGATGGCCGCCAATGGCTCCGGGTAGGAGAAGGGAACAGATTCTCTTGGCCAATGGGCCGCCAATCGCATGGATTGCGGCCGGTCCGGGCCACGACCGGAGGAGGTGCCATGGGGGCGCAGACCCGAATGGAGATCTTTTACGAACTGCTGTCGCACGCCGGGCTGTTGACGTCGGCACTCGGCCCGACGGGGCTGGTCGGACTGGTGCTGGGGGTGCTGCTGGTGAGGGAATCGGGCGCACCGGAGAAGCCGAAGGCGCCGCGCTCGTCGGGGACGCTGCTGTGTGTGGCGGCGGTAGTGGTGGTAGTACTGCTGACGGCAACACGCTGAGCCGCTGTGCGGCTCACCTTCCGTCCAGCGGCCGCGCGATGGTGTCCCACAGCGAGTCGAACCAGAGCTGGGTCTGCTGGACGTACGCGCCGGTCACATGGTCGCCGTCGACCGCCGTGTGCCGGAAGAGCATGCCCTCCACGCCGAGCATGTCGTAGATCTCGATCGGGTCCCGGTCGAGGTCGACCGTGCGCGACTGCACCTGGTAGTGACCGGCCAGCACCTCCTCGCCGTTGAGGATGTACACCTTCTGGGTCGGGGTGATGGAGACCTTCCGCGCCTCGACCGACACATCCGGGATCAGGCCGCGCACCTTGAGCATCCGCAGCGAGTGCCGCAGCGAGCCGTAGATGTGCCCGGTCGCCTCGCGCAGCCGCTCGCGCGGGCGGCTGTTGTCCGGGTCGCCGACGACCGCCGGGAGCGCGAGCGGCGCCTCCGCGTCGGGCAGCAGCACCCGCACCGCCACCCGGCCCGGCCGCGGCCCCCCGGCGCCGACCGCGACCAGCGGCCCGGCCAGGGCGGATGCCAGCGTCTCGCCGTTCAGGCAGTACGCGTCGATGGTGACCTCGTCCCGCCGGAAGCACTGCGCGACGCGCTCGCCGAGGAAGACGCCGGCCGGGCGGGGCGAATGGCGGCGCGCCTCGGGCACGGTGGGCCCGGCGGCCGGGGGCCGCGAGACCGTCGGGGGAGTGCCCTGCTGGGCCCGCTTGATCAGGCCCTCCTGCTCCAGGAGGACGAGGGCGCCGCGCACCGCGCCGCGCGAGACCTCGTACCGCTCGCAGAGCTCGGCCTGAGTGGGGATCCGGGCGCCGACGCGCAGGCCGCCGCCCAGGATGTGCTCGCGCAGGCCGTCCGCGACCACGTCCCGCGGACGCCGCTGTCCGCCGGGTGAAGCGCTGTCTCCAGGCACGCCTCCACTCTACAACGGCCTGCCAATGAAGGAGAGTTGTCTGCCGAAGCCTGCCATTGGACGTACCGGGCAGGGCGGTTCACAGGACAGCGGGCGGACACACGAGTGCCCTCCCCCTTCCGACGGAATTCCGTACGGAAGGGGGAGGGCACTCGGGCGTCGGGCTTACAGCCCGTAGCGCTCGCGGGCTTCCTTCACGGCCGAGGCCTTGACCTCGCCGCGCCGGGCCAGCTGGGCCAGGGCCGCGACGACGATCGACTGGGCGTCGACGCCGAAGTGGCGGCGGGCGGCGTCACGGGTGTCGGAGAGGCCGAACCCGTCGGCGCCGAGCGAGGAGTAGTCCTGCTCGACCCACTGCGCGATCTGGTCCGGGACCTGGCGCATGTAGTCGCTGACCGCGAGGACCGGGCCCTCGGCACCGGCCAGCGCCTGGCGTACGTACGGCACGCGCTCCTCGCCGCGCAGGAGGGCGGCGTCCGCCTCCAGGGCGTCGCGGCGCAGCTCGGTCCAGGAGGTGGCGGACCACACGTCGGCGGCCACGCCCCACTCCTCGGCGAGCAGCTTCTGGGCCTCAAGGGTCCAGTGGATCGCGGTGCCGGAGCCGAGCAGCTGGATGCGCGGGGGGTTGGCGGCGGCCACGTTCAGCCCGGCCGACTCGGCCGTGTTGAAGCGGTAGAGGCCCTTGACGATGCCCTCGTCGATCCCGGCCGGCTTGGCGGGCTGCGGCATGGGCTCGTTGTAGACGGTGAGGTAGTAGAAGACGTTCTGGTCCTCGCCCGGGGCCGCCTCGCCGTACATCCGGCGCAGACCGTCCTTGACGATGGTGCCGATCTCGTACGCGAAGGCCGGGTCGTACGTCAGCGCCGCCGGGTTGGTCGCGGCGATGACGGGGGAGTGACCGTCGGCGTGCTGGAGGCCCTCACCGGTCAGGGTCGTACGACCGGCGGTGGCGCCCACCAGGAAGCCGCGGCCCAGCTGGTCGCCGAGCTGCCACATCTGGTCGGCGGTGCGCTGCCAGCCGAACATCGAGTAGAAGATGTAGAACGGGATCATCGCCTCGCCGTGCGTGGCGTACGCGCTGGAGGCGGCGATGAAGTCCGCCATCGAACCGGCCTCGGTGATCCCCTCGTTGAGGATCTGCCCGTCCTTGGCCTCGCGGTAGTACATCAGCTGGTCGCGGTCGACCGGCTCGTACGTCTGGCCCTTCGGCGAGTAGATGCCGAGCGACGGGAACAGCGACTCCATACCGAACGTACGGGCCTCGTCCGGGACGATCGGGACCCAGCGCTTGCCGGTCT
This sequence comes from Streptomyces sp. NPDC048696, assembly GCF_043198895.1. Classification (NCBI taxonomy): domain Bacteria; kingdom Bacillati; phylum Actinomycetota; class Actinomycetes; order Kitasatosporales; family Streptomycetaceae; genus Streptomyces; species Streptomyces sp. NPDC048696. Next base: position 159,937 of record NZ_JBICVJ010000004.1, read on the forward strand.
CCTTGTCGCGGATGAGGTCCTTGACGAGCCGCACGAAGGCCATGGTGGTGGCCATGGACTGGCTGCCGGACCCCTTGTCGAAGGCGGCGAACGCCTTGTCGGCCGGGGCGGGCAGCGGGGCGAGCGCGTGGGTGCGGCGGGCCGGGGCCGGGCCGCCGAGGGCGGCGCGCCGCTCCTGGAGGTAGCGGACCTCGGGAGAGTCGGCGCCGGGGTGGCCGTAAGGAACGACGCCGTCAACGAACTGGGCGTCGGAGATGGGCAGGTCGAGCAGATCCCGCATGTTCTTGAACTCGTCGTTCGAGAGCTTCTTCATCTGGTGGTTCGCGTTCTTGGACGCGAAGCCCTCACCGAGGGTGAAGCCCTTGACGGTCTGCGCCAGGATGACGGTGGGCGCGCCCTTGAATTCGAGGGCGGCCTTGTAGGCGGCGTACACCTTGCGGGGCTCGTGACCACCGCGGGAGAGGTGGAAGCACTCAAGGATCTTGTCGTCGGAGAGCAGCTTCGCCATCTCGACGAGCGCGGCGTCCTTGCCGAAGAAGTCCTCGCGGATGTAGGCCGCGTCGCGGGTCTGGTACGTCTGGACCTGCGCGTCCGGGACCTCGCGCAGGCGGCGGACGAGGGCCCCGGTGGTGTCGAGCGCGAACAGCTCGTCCCAGGCGCCGCCCCACAGCGACTTCACGACGTTCCAGCCGGCGCCGCGGAACTGGGCCTCCAGCTCCTGCACGATCTTGAAGTTCGCGCGGACCGGGCCGTCGAGGCGCTGCAGGTTGCAGTTGATGACGAAGGTGAGGTTGTCGAGGCCCTCACGCGCGGCGAGCGCGAGTGCGGCGGTCGACTCGGGCTCGTCCATCTCGCCGTCACCGAGGAAGGCCCAGACGTGGGACGCCGAGACGTCCTTGATCTTCCGGTTGGTGAGGTAGCGGTTGAAGCGAGCCTGGTAAATGGCGGAGAGCGGCCCGAGACCCATCGAGACGGTCGGGAACTCCCACAGCCAGGGGAGGCGGCGGGGGTGCGGGTAGGAGGGCAGGCCGTTGCCGCCGGCTTCCTGGCGGAAGTTGTCGAGGTGGCTCTCGTCGAGCCGCCCGTCGAGGAAGGCGCGGGCGTAGATGCCGGGGGAGGCGTGGCCCTGGATGTACAGCTGGTCGCCGGAGCCGTCCCCCTCCTTGCCCTTGAAGAAGTGGTTGAAGCCGGTCTCGTACAGCCAGGCGGCCGAGGCGAAGGTGGCTATGTGACCGCCGACGCCGTGCTTGGCGCCGCGGGTGACCATGGCGGCGGCGTTCCACCGGTTCCACGCCGTGATCCGGCGCTCCATCTCCTCGTCGCCGTCGATGACGGGCTCGGCGGAGCTGGGGATGGTGTTGACGTAGTCCGTCTCCAGCAGCTTCGGCAGGGCCAGGCCCGCACCCTCGGCGTGCTGGAGCGTGCGGCGCATCAGATACGCGGCCCGGTGCGGGCCGGCGGCCTTGGCGACGGCATCGAGGGAGGCCGCCCACTCGGCGGTCTCCTCGGTGTCACGGTCCGGGAGCTGGTCGAGCTCGCTCGGAAACTTGGCTACGGGGTCGGTCATGATCGCCGCCTTCCGGACTGGAGGGGGGTGGAGAAAAAGGGGCCTTGTCTGGCAGGACAGGGCGGTGGACCGGGTAAGTCCGCCGTTGACTGTAAGCCGACGATCGATGATCGATCAAAGCGTTGAGCGAAAAACTTCTCGATATGGAGAAAGTCGGCACAGGGTGCCGTGGAAGTCGGCACGGGGTGCCTTGTTTTCGCAGGTGGGGTGGGGTACGGATGAGCGGGGATGCCGGACTATGAGCGGGGCGCATCCCCCCTCTCCCTGCACCGAACCGGGGCTTCGCCCCGGGCCCCCTCGGTTCGTCCGCGGCCCGGTGGGGGCTGGTCGCGCAGTTCCCCACGCCCCTAGGGGGTGGGCGGTGCGGGTTCGGTTTCGTCTGCGGGCCGTCGTCGGTTGCTCGCGCCCGCGCGGCGGAGCCGCAAATGTCACAGTCCCGCGCCCCTAGGAGGGCCCTCCGGGCCCATATGGGTTGCTCGTGTGGGTTACCCGCGCCTTCCAGGAGGGCCCGAAGGGCCCATTAAGGGGCGCGGGGAACTGCGCGACCAGCCCCCACCGGCCCGCAGGTGAACGCGAAGCGGGTGCGCCGGGGCCGCAGGGGCGCAGCCCTGTTCAGGGTCCGGGGCGGAGCCCCGTAGCGGGGTGCAGGGGCGCAGCCCCGCTCGGGGGCCGGGGGCGTAGCCCCCGGGAAAGCGCCTTCACCCCCACCCACCCCCGGAGGGTTCAGGGAAGGGGTGGGGTGGGGGACGAAGCCGGGCTATGCCCGAGGTGCGCAGCCCAGGACGTGGGACTTGACCAGGGTGCCGATGCGCGGGTCGTGGCGGCGGAACGCTTCCACCAGCTCCTGGTGCTCCTCCGCGTAGGACTTCTGTACCGTCCCCAGCCAGCGGATGGACAGGGCTGTGAAGACCTCGATGCCCAGGCCCTCCCACGTGTGGAGCAGCACACTGTTCCCCGCCGCCCGCACCAGCTCCCGATGGAACCCGACCGTGTGCCGCACCTGCGCCGTACCGTCCGCCGCGGCATCCGCCTCGTACAGCGCCGCCACATGCGGCTCAAGCGCCGAGCAGTCCGCGGCCAGCCGGTCCGCCGCCAGCTCGGCGGCGATCTGCTCAAGACCGGCCCGTACGGGGTAGCTCTCCTCCAGGTCCGCCGCCGTCAAGTTCCGTACGCGTACACCCTTGTTGGGGGCCGACTCGATCAGCCGCAGGGACTCCAGCTCCCGCAGCGCCTCCCGCACGGGCGTCTGGCTCACCTGGAGCTCCACCGCGATCCGGCGCTCCACGATCCGCTCACCCGGCTTCCAGCGGCCACTGACGATCCCCTCCACGATGTGCTCGCGGATCTGCTCGCGCAGCGAGTGGACGACGGGCGGGGTCATGACGGGCTCCTTCACGCGAGCGGTGACCTCTAGACAATACGGCGGCGCCCCCACCAGGAATCACTCCGGGCGGGGGCGCCTTCGTCACAGACCGTACGGCCGCGCGCCTTACAGGCCGAGCTCGACCTCGAACTCGCCGGCCTCAAGGATCGCCTTGACGGCCGTCAGGTAACGGGCCGCGTCGGCGCCGTCGACCAGGCGGTGGTCGTAGGAGAGCGACAGGTAGGTCATGTCGCGGACGCCGATGACCGTGCCCTCGGCGGTCTCGATGACCGCCGGGCGCTTGACCGTGGCGCCGATGCCCAGGATCGCGACCTGGTTCGGCGGCACGATGACCGTGTCGAACAGCGCACCGCGCGAGCCGGTGTTGCTGATCGTGAAGGTCGCACCGGACAGCTCGTCCGGGGTGATCTTGTTGGCGCGGACCTTGCCGGCCAGCTCGGCGGTCGCCTTCGAGATACCGGCGAGGTTGAGGTCGCCCGCACCCTTGATGACCGGCGTCATCAGACCCTTCTCGGAGTCGACGGCGATGCCGATGTTCTCCGAGTCGAAGTACGTGATGGTGCCCTCGTCCTCGTTGATCCGGGCGTTGACGACCGGGTGGGCCTTCAGCGCCTGGGCCGCGGCCTTCACGAAGAACGGCATCGGCGAGAGCTTGACGCCCTCACGCGCGGCGAAGGAGTCCTTCGCGGCCGCGCGCAGCTTCATCAGCTTGGTGATGTCGACCTCGACGACCGAGGTCAGCTGGGCCTGCGAGTGCAGCGCCTTCATCATGTTGTCGCCGATGACCTTGCGCATGCGGGTCATCTTGACCGTCTGGCCGCGCAGCGGGGACGCCTCCAGGGAGGGGGCGGCCTTCGCGGCGGGAGCGGCGGCGGCGACCGGCGCCGGGGCGGCGGCCTTGGCGGCCTCGGCCGCGGCGATGACGTCCTGCTTGCGGATACGGCCACCGACGCCGGTGCCCTTGACCGCGCCCAGGTCCACACCGGACTCGGAGGCGAGCTTGCGGACCAGCGGCGTGACGTACGCGCCGTCGTCACCGGAGGTGGCGACCGGAGCCGGAGCCGGGGTCACCGGAGCCGGAGCGGCCACCGGCGCGGGGGCCGGGGCAGCCGGAGCCGGGGCGGGCGCGGCCGGGGCGGCCGGAGCGGCCACGGGGGCCGGAGCCGGAGCCGGGGCGGCAACCGGGGCGGGCGCCGGAGCAGCGGCCGGGGCCGGAGCGGCCGGAGCCGGAGCGGCGGCGGGCGCGGCACCGGCGGCACCGATGACGGCCAGCTTGGCGCCGACCTCGGCGGTCTCGTCCTCGCCGACCACGATCTCCAGGAGCACACCGGCGACCGGGGCCGGGATCTCGGTGTCGACCTTGTCGGTGGAGACCTCAAGAAGCGGCTCGTCCTCGGCCACCTCCTCGCCGACCTGCTTCAGCCAGCGGGTGACGGTGCCCTCGGTGACGGACTCGCCCAGGGCGGGCAGCGTCACGTCGGTGCCGGCGGCGGAACCGGCCGGGGCGGCGGCCGGAGCCGGAGCCTCGGCGGCGGGCGCCGGGGCGGCGGGGGCCTCGGCGGCCGGAGCGGCCGGGGCGGGGGCCGCGACCGGCTCGGCGGCCGGAGCCGGGGCAGCGGCGGGCGCGCCCGTGCCGTCGTCGATGATCGCCAGCTCGGCGCCCACCTCGACGGTCTCGTCCTCGGCCACCTTGATGGAGGCCAGGATGCCGGAGGCGGGGGCCGGGATCTCGGTGTCGACCTTGTCGGTCGAGACCTCGAGCAACGGCTCGTCGGCCTCGACGCGCTCGCCCTCGGCCTTCAGCCAGCGGGTGACGGTGCCCTCGGTGACGCTCTCGCCGAGCGCCGGAAGGGTTACGGAAACCGACATGGTTTCAGTTTCTCCTTACAGATTTGCGGAAGTGGTCGTCGCGCCCGAGGGCAATTAGTCGTGGGAGTGCAGCGGCTTGCCGGCCAGCGCCAGGTGAGCCTCGCCCAGCGCCTCGTTCTGGGTCGGGTGCGCGTGGATGAGCTGCGCGACCTCGGCCGGCAGGGCCTCCCAGTTGTAGATCAGCTGGGCTTCGCCGACCTGCTCGCCCATACGGTCACCGACCATGTGGACGCCGACCACGGCACCGTCCTTGACCTGGACGAGCTTGATCTCGCCCGCGGTCTTCAGGATCTTGCTCTTGCCGTTGCCCGCCAGGTTGTACTTCAGAGCGACGACCTTGTCCGCACCGTAGATCTCCTTGGCCTTGGCCTCGGAGATGCCCACGGAGGCGACCTCGGGGTGGCAGTACGTCACGCGCGGCACGCCGTCGTAGTCGATCGGGACGGTCTTGAGACCGGCCAGACGCTCCGCCACCAGGATGCCCTCGGCGAAGCCGACGTGCGCGAGCTGGAGGGTCGGGACGAGGTCACCGACGGCCGAGATGGTCGGCACGTTGGTGCGCATGTACTCGTCGACCAGGACGTAGCCGCGGTCCATCGCGACGCCCTGCTCCTCGTAACCGAGGCCCTGCGAGACCGGGCCGCGGCCGATGGCGACGAGGAGGACCTCGGCCTCGAACTCCTTGCCGTCGGCCAGGGTGACCTTCACGCCGTTCTGGGTGTACTCGGCCTTCTGGAAGAAGGTGCCGAGGTTGAACTTGATGCCGCGCTTGCGGAACGCGCGCTCAAGAAGCTTCGAGGAGTTCTCGTCCTCGGCCGGGACGAGGTGCTTGAGGCCCTCGACGACGGTGACGTCGGTGCCGAAGGACTTCCACGCCGAGGCGAACTCGACGCCGATGACGCCGCCGCCCAGGATGATCGCGGACTGCGGGACGCGGTCCAGGGTCAGCGCGTGGTCCGAGGAGATGATGCGGTTGCCGTCGATCTCCAGGCCCGGCAGCGACTTCGGCACGGAGCCGGTCGCCAGGAGGACGTGGCGGCCCTGGACACGCTGGCCGTTGACGTCGACCGAGGTGGCGGAGGAGAGCTTGCCCTCGCCCTCGATGTACGTCACCTTGCGGGAGGCGACCAGGCCCTGGAGGCCCTTGTACAGGCCGGAGATCACGTCGTCCTTGTACTTGTGGACGGCGTTGATGTCGATGCCCTCGAAGGTGGCCTTGACACCGAACTGCTCGGCCTCGCGCGCCTGGTCCGCGATCTCACCGGCGTGCAGCAGGGCCTTCGTCGGGATGCAGCCGTTGTGCAGGCAGGTGCCGCCGAGCTTGTTCTTCTCGATCAGTGCGACGTCCAGGCCCAGCTGAGCTCCGCGCAGGGCCGCGGCGTAACCGCCACTGCCACCGCCGAGGATCACTAGGTCGAAAACGGTGCTGGCGTCGTTCGCCACGTCACGTCCTCCATGCATGTGCGCCGGTCGCCGGTCACCGCTGACCGGTCGGCGGCTAGTGTTCGGCCGCTGTCTTCGTCGGCCCTGTGGTGGGGGCCCTGTCCTGCCGAGAACCCATCTTCGCACTTGTTGCCGGAAGGCGGGACGCGGGGCCGGGCTGTGGGACGGCTGATCGCCGGTTGCGGGGGCGATCGCCGTGTACTCACGTGTCGATTTCGTCCAGAGCGCAATCCGGACGTCATCGGAGCATGGACACCGCAGGTGTCCGGGGGGTGAACACGAACGGCCTCGGACATATGCCCGAGGCCGTTCGTGTCATCGGGCGTCGGCCCAGGTCATACGGTGTCAGCCGAGCTCGCCGTCGGCGGTGCGCTCGGCCAGCCGGACCAGGGTGCGCACGGCGGAGCCGGTGCCGCCCTTGGGGGTGTAGCCGAAGGGGGCGCCCTCGTTGAAGGCCGGGCCCGCGATGTCCAGGTGGGCCCAGGTGATGCCCTCGCCCACGAACTCCTTCAGGAACAGGCCGGCCACCAGGCCGCCGCCCATCCGCTCGCCCATGTTGGCGATGTCGGCGGTCGGGGAGTCCATGCCCTTGCGCAGGTCGGCGGGGAGCGGCATCGGCCAGGACGGCTCGCCGGCCTCCTCGGCGGTCTCGTGGACCGCGGTGCGGAAGGCGTCGTCGTTGGCCATCACACCGAAGGTGCGGTTGCCGAGCGCGAGCACCATGGCGCCGGTCAGCGTCGCCACGTCGACGATCGCGTCCGGGTTCTCCTCCGAGGCCCGGGTCAGCGCGTCGGCCAGCACCAGACGGCCCTCGGCGTCGGTGTTCAGGACCTCGACGGTCTTGCCGCTGTACATGCGCAGCACGTCGCCCGGGCGGGTGGCGGTGCCGGACGGCATGTTCTCGGCGAGCGCCAGCCAGCCGGTGACGTTGACCCGCAGGCCGAGGCGGGCGGCCGTGACGACGGCGGCGAAGACGGCGGCGGCGCCGGCCATGTCGCACTTCATCGTCTCGTTGTGGCCGGCCGGCTTCAGCGAGATGCCGCCCGAGTCGTAGGTGATGCCCTTGCCGACGTAGGCGAGCGACTTGGCCGCCTCCGGGTGCGTGTACGCGATCTTGACCAGGCGGGGCGGGTTGGCCGAGCCGGTGCCGACGCCCAGGATGCCGCCGTAGCCGCCCTTGGTGAGCGCCTTCTCGTCGAGCACCTGGACCTTGACGCCGTGCTCCTTGCCCGCCGCCGTCGCGACTGCCGCGAAGGATTCGGGGTAGAGGTCGTTCGGCGGGGTGTTCACCAGGTCGCGGGCGCGGTTGATCTCCTCGGCCAGCATGATGGCGCGCTCGGCGGCCGCCTTGTGAGCCTTGTCACGCGGCTTGGCGCCGAGCAGGGCGATCTCGGCCAGCGGCGCCTTCGCGCCCTTCCCGTTCTCCTGGTACGCGGTGAAGGCGTACGCGCCGAGCAGTGCGCCCTCGGCGATCGCGGCGACGTCCTCGGCGGCCTCGACGGGCAGCGCGAACGCGGCCTTCTTGGTGCCGGTCAGCGCGCGGGCCGCGACACCGGCGGCGGTGCGCAGCACCTCGGCGCCGAACGCCTCGTCCTTCTCGGGAGCCGCGCCGAGCCCGACCGCCAGCACGACCGGCGCCTTCAGGCCGGACGGCGACGGCAGCTTGGTCGCCTCGCCCTCGGCACCCGAGGCACCCAGGGTCTCCAGGACGCCGGCGAGCTTGCCGCCGAACGCCTTGTCCACGGCCTCGGCGCCCGGGGCGACGACAGCGCCCTTGGCGCCCTTGGCGACGCCGACGACGATGGCGTCGGCGCGCAGCGTCGCGGCACCGGCAGTGCTGAGAGTCAGAGCAGTCACGGTGGTGAAGTCTCTCTTCCGTTGAGTTTCCGAGCCGAGGGATGGGTCGGCTGTGCCCCGGCGCATCGTAAATCGGCCGAGTTGGGCGCGGATACGAGCGTACGCGCGCAAGTGTGCTCCGATCACGGCGGCGGCAATTCACTCATCCGTGGTGTCTCCTCAATGTTCCCCCGCCAGACTGTGATCGCTCGGTCACACTCGGCCCGTTCGGGCAAGGGCGCACGGGGCTCCTTTGCATCATCTCCACAGGTCCTCCCCTGCGCGTACGCATGTGGAAGGGCCCCCATGAGGGGGGAACATGAACAAGGCATACGGCTCGAACGCGGGCAGAACGACGGTGGCGCTGCTCACCGCCGGGCTCCTGGCGGCGGGCATACCCGCGGCCTCGGCCGATGTGACGACGCCGCCGAGAATCGACCTGAAGGTGCTGGTCCTCGACGACGGCGGCAGCGCCGTCGACGCGCTGGTGTGGGAGCTCAACAGCATCGGGCTGCCGTACCAGACGGTGAAGCTGGGGGACTCGGGGCGCCCGAGCGTGGACGCGGCGTTCCTCGGTGACACGGTGGACGGCCGGCCGCGCGCCAAGTTCCAGGGCGTCATCGCGCCCAACGACATACCGTTCGGCTCCGCCGACAGCCCCGAGCAGACCGCGCTCGCGACGTACGAGAAGACCTTCGGCATCCGCCAGATCGACGCGTACACCTGGGCCCACCCCGAGGTCGGGCTCGACTACACCGACCAGAACGGCGGCTGGGCCGGCGTCCTGGACGGCGCCAGGACCCAGCTCACCGACGCCGGGAAGTCCGGCCCCTTCGGCTACCTCGACGGCCCGGTCCCCTTCGAGGACAACTCCCCGCTCGTCTCCGAGAGTTACGGCTACGCGGCCCATCCCCGGGACGGCTACACCAGCTATCTCACCGCGCCCACCGGCGGCTCGCTGCTCGGCTCCTACACGCACGACGGCCGCAGCGAACTCGTCGTCACCTTCGCCTACAACCAGTACCAGGAGCAGTTCAAGGTGCTGGCCCGGGGCATGGTGGAGTGGCTGACCCAGGGCGTACACCTCGGGCAGAGCCGCAACTACTTCGCGGTGCATGTCGACGACGTCCTCGCGCCGGACGCCCGCTGGGACACCGCGCTCCACTGCACACCCGGCGACTTCGACTGCGCCGGCGGGGCAGGCGCGACCAGCGACATCCGGATGACCGCGGCCGACGCGCAGTACGCGGCCCAGTGGGAGCAGTCCAGCGGCCTCACCCTCGACCTGCTCTACAACGGCGGTTCCGGCGACGAGTGGAAGGCCGAGCACGGCAACGCCGACCCCCTCGCCGCCCAGCTGCTCGCCGACAAGGCCAGGTTCCGGTGGGAGAACCACACCTACACCCATGAGTTCCTCGGCTGCGTCCAGGACACCACCACCGTGCCCTGGAGCTGCGCCAAGAACCCGGACGGCAGCACCCAGTGGGTGAGCCGCGGCGACATTTACGGCCAGATCATCAACAACTACAACTGGGGTGTGCAGAACGGCCTTCCGGTCGACCGCACCGAACTGGTCACCGGTGAGCACTCCGGCCTGAAGACCCTGCCGCAGCAGCCCCAGGACAACCCCGAACTCGCCGGCGCGCTCGCCGACGCCGGGGTCAGGTGGACCGGGAGCGACGACTCGCGCGAGCCGCAGCAGCGCCCGGTCGGCAACGCCCTCACGGTGCCGCGCTACCCGATGAACGTGTACTACAACGTGGGCAAGGCAGCCGAGATGACCGACGAGTACAACTGGATCTACACCTCGAAGGCGGACGGCGGCAGCGGGGTGTGCGAGAACAACCCGACGTCGACCTGCCTGCCCGCGCCGCTGGACACGGCCACCGGCTACCAGTCGTACATCGTGCCGCAGGAAGCCTCCACCGCCCTGCGCCATGTGCTGGCCAACGACCCGCGCCCGCACTACCTGCACCAGTCCAACCTCGCCGAGGAGCGGATCGCCTACCCGGTCCTCGACAAGGTGCTCGGCGACTACCGCGGCCTGTTCGCGGACAGCGCGCCCATCGTCAACCTGCGGCAGAAGGACATCGGCACCGAGCTCAGCCGCCAGTCCGCCTGGGCCCAGGCCCTCGCCGACGGCAAGGTCACCGCGTACCGCGTCGGGAACACCGTGACCGTCCAGACGCCGTCCGGCGTGATGGCCCCCGTCACCGCTCCCGAGGGCACGGTCAGGCAACAGCTTCTCGGCACCGCCGCGTTCGGCACGCCGTACGCCGGTCAGCGCTCCGCCTGGTCCGCACCCGACGTCTTCCAGACGGCGATCACGCTGAAGCTCCCGGCCTGACCGGCCGTCCGTCATCGCTGTCCAGGGGGGACACCAATGCCGAGCAGTGGCCGTCATGTCACCATGCTCACGGAAGGCACCTATCCGCACATCCACGGTGGTGTGAGCACATGGTGCGACCAACTCGTCCGGGGCATGCCGGAGGTGGACTTCAACGTCCTGGCCCTCACCGGCAGCGGACGTGAACCGGTCACCTGGGAGCTGCCGCCGAACGTGTACCGGCACACCGCGTTCCCGCTCTGGGGACCGGCACCGGCACGGCGGCCGCTCCTCGGCAAGGAACGGCGCCGCTTCACAGACGTCTACGAGCGGTTCCTGCTCTCGATGCTCGACCCGGAGTCCGGCTGCGACTTCACCCAGGGCCTGTACGCCCTGGCGCGGCTGGCCCGGGCCGGGCGGCTCTCCGCCGCGCTGCGCTCGGAGGCCGCGCTGCGCTCGCTCATGTGGATCTGGACGATGCCGCATCTGCAGATCGCCGCCGCGCGGCCCACCGTGCACGACGCCCTCACCGCCACCGATCTCCTGGAACACGCGCTGCGCCCGCTGGCCGCCCGGCTTCCGGAGGACTGCGTGGCGCACGCGGTCAGCAGCGGGCTCGCCACCCTGCCCGCGCTCGCCGCCCAGCACCTGGACGGTGTGCCCTTTCTCCTCACCGAACACGGGATCTATCTGCGCGAGCGCTACCTCGGCTACCGCACCGGCGAGCAGAGCTGGCCGGTGAAGTCGGTGATCCTGAGCTTCTACCGGGAGCTCAACTCGATGGGCTACCGCCAGGCCGACCTCATCACCCCGTGCAACCAGTACAACCGGCGCTGGGAGGAGCGCGGCGGTGCGCCGGCCGACCGGATCCGCACCGTCTACAACGGCGTGGACCCCAACCTCTTCCCGCACGCCGGGCCCGATCCGGCGGTGCCCACCCTCAGCTGGTGCGGCCGCGTCGACCCCATCAAGGACCTGGAGACGCTGATCCGGGCGTACGCCATGATCAGGGCCGAACTGCCGGAGGTGCGGCTGCGGTTGTTCGGCCCCGTCCCGGCGGGCAACGCCGACTACCGCACCAGACTGGAGAAGCTCGCCGCCGAACTCGGCGTGAGCGACGGCATCAGCTACGAGGGCCGCATCAGCGACGTCGCCAGCGCGTACGCGGCGGGGAGCGTGGTGATGCTCTCCAGCATCAGTGAGGGCTTCCCTTTCTCCATCATCGAGGCCATGTCCTGCGGCCGGGCCACGGTCTCCACGGACGTCGGCGGGGTGCGCGAGGCGGTCGGTGACGCCGGTCTCGTGGTCCCGCCGCGCGAGCCCGCGCTGATGGCCGAGGCCACGCTCACGCTGCTGCGCGACGACGCGTACCGGGCCGAACTGGGCGCGCGGGCCCGTACCCGGGTCGTCGACCGGTTCACGCTGCACCGGTCCGTGGACGGCTTCCGCCGGATCTATCTGGAGCTCGCCGGTGTCCCCGAGCCGCGGTTCGCGGACGAGCGGCGCCCCGGGACACCGCAGGAGGCCGCCGACGACTGGACGCTCCAGCTCACCGATCCCTGGTACCGGGAGCTGGCGTCGGACGGATCGGTCTGGTGAGCGGCTCGCTCTGGCTGGGCAGGGAGGGCCAGGACACCCTGCCCTACATCCCGCGCCAGCGCCCGCACACGGCCGCCGATCCCGTCGACGAACTCGTGGACCGGCTGGAGGACTTGATAGCGGCGGCCGTCCACCCCGACGAGGTGGCGGCCATCCTCGAATCCGACGGGATGACCGACGCGCACATAAGGACCACCTACGGCCGCCAGGACTCCTTCGCGCTCGCCGAGGACCTCTACGCGCGCGTGGAGCGCCGCTACCCGCGGGTCGCGGGCCCGGCCGCCGACCCCTGGCACGCGTCGCTGCCCGCCTGCCTGCTGCGCGGCCTGCTCTTCGCCCTGCCGGGCCTCGCGTACGTGCTGGGGGCGCCGCTGCTCGCGGGCCCGCCGAACGGGCTCGGCATGCCCTCGGGCACGGTCCCGCTGCTCGCCGGGGCGATCACCGGGTGGGTGTGGAACCAGGGCCTCTCGCACCGCGCCTACTCCTGGCTCGGCCTCGGCGACCGCCCGGCCGCGGCCAGGGCGCTGCGCACCGGGGCGCCGCTCGGGGCGGTGCTGAGCGGGCTCGTCGCGCTGGCGGTGGCCGGTCCGGGTGAGCTGCCCGCCGCCGCGTTCGCCGCCGGGCAGGCGGTGTATCTGGCGGCGGCGACCGTCCTGCTGGCGCTGGGGCGCGAACGCGATCTGCTGTGCGCGCTGGTGCCGTTGGCGGCGGGCGCGGCGCCGACCGTCTCGTACGACCTGCCCGACGCGCTGCGCACCGGGCTGCTCCTGCTCTCGCTCGCGGCGGCGGCGGGCTTCGCGGCCCGGGCCCTGGCCGAGGCGGGCGGCGACGGCGACTTCGACGCGGCGGCGGACGACCGGCCGGGGCCACGGCTCACCGCGTCGGTCCCGTACGCGCTGTTCGGGCTCGGCACCGCGATGCTGGTGCTGTACGCGGCGGTTGGCGACGTGCTCGCCGACGGCGCGGACTCGGCCGTCGCCGCGCCCTCGGCGGTCGCGCTGACGCTGAGCATGGGACCCGCCGAGTGGCTGCTGTACCGCTTCCGCAGCGAGAGCCTGGCCGGACTGCGGGAGAGCACCACGGCGTACGGCTTCCGCAAGGCCGTCGCCGCCACCGTCGCGGTGTGCCTCGGCGGCTATCTGGCCGTGCTGCTCGCGCTCACGCTCGCCGGAACGGCACTGTGGCCGGGCGCCCCCGAGCTCGGCGCGCTGCGGCTCGCCGGACTGCTCGCCACCGGCATGGTGCTGTGGACGGCGCTGCTGCTCCAGTCGTTCGGCGCGGTGCGCGGCGCGGCCGCCGTGTGCTGCACGGCGGGCGGGATCCAGGTCCTCGCGCTGCTGACCGGGGCGGGCCGTCCGAGCACGGTCGGGCCGGTGGTGGCGGCCGTCGCGGCCGCCCTGCTCGCCGTGCTCGTCGGCGTCCTGCTGGGAAGGGCGACGGCACATCGGCTATGACCGCTCACCCCGGCACCCGCCCGACGGACACCCCGGCCGCGCCAACGAGGACGGAGACCCCGTACGACATGCACCAGACGCACCGCGATCTGCTCGTACCGTTCTACGACCACCCCGCCGACCGGCCCGACGCCTGGGAGCGGCTGATCGCCGCCGCGCCCCGGCTGTACGGGGTGGTGCTCAACCCGGCCAGCGGCGCGGGCGAGGCGCCCGACCCGGCGTTCGCCGCGGCCGCGGCCCGGCTGGGCGCGGCGGGTGTGCCGGTCCTCGGCTACGCGGACACCGACTACGGCCGCCGCGCGCACGCCGACGTCGTACGGGACCTGCTGCGCCACCGCGACTGGTACGGCGCCGACGGCGCGTTCCTGGACCAGGCGGCCACCGACCCGGCGCTGCTCGCGCACTACCGGCGGCTCTCGGTCGCCGCGCGCGCGGCCGGGGCCGATACCCTGGTCCTCAACCACGGCGCCCATCCGGACCCCGGTTACGCCGACTTGGCCGACCTGCTCGTCACGTACGAGGGCACCTGGGCGACGTATCCGACCGTGGTGATCCCGCCGTGGACGCGGAGCCATCCGCCGGACCGGTTCTGCCATCTCGTCTACGCCGCCCCGCCCGGCGCGCGCCCGGCCACCCCGGTGCACTGCGCGGTACCGGGCGAGGCCCCGCACCCGTGGGGCACCCTTCCGCACCTCCTGGAGCCCGTCCGATGACACGCCCGAATCGCCTCGCCCTCGCGCTGCTGCTGCCGCTGCTCCTGGTGGTGGCGGGGTGCTCCTCCTCGTCCGACGACGGGTCCGGCCCGGACGAGAGCGACAACGCCCGGCCGGCTCCGTCCGGTTCGCAGGCCCCGTCCGCGTCCGGCGGCCCGACCCAGTCCGCGTCCCCCGAGGCCGACCACGGCCGCTGGCAGCCGAAGCCGGGGGTGGCCTGGCAGTGGCAGCTCACCGGCACGCTGGACCCGACGGTGAACGTCCCGGTGTACGACGTCGACGGCTTCAACATCTCCAAGGCGCAGGTCGACGATCTGCACCGGCGCGGGCGCAAGGTCATCTGCTACGTCTCCACCGGCGCCTGGGAGGACTTCCGTTCCGACGCCGACAGCTTCCCCAAGTCGGCCCTCGGCAAGGGCAACGGCTGGAAGGGCGAGCGCTGGCTCGACATCCGCCGCACCGACGTGCTGGGCCCGCTGATGGCCAAGCGGTTCGACATGTGCAAGCAGAAGGGGTTCGACGCGGTGGAGCCGGACAACATGGACGGTTACGCCAACGAGACCGGCTTCCCGCTCACGGCCGCGCAGCAGCTCGCGTACAACCGGTTCATCGCGCGGCTGGCCCATGACCGGGGGATGGCGGTCGGTCTGAAGAACGACCTCGATCAAATCCCGGACCTGGTAAGGGACTTCGACTTCGCGGTGAACGAGCAGTGCGCGGAGTTCGGTGAGTGCGAGCGGTTGGCGCCCTTCACCGGCGCGGGTAAGGCCGTGTTCCACGTCGAGTACGACCGTGAACCCCGGCAGTTCTGCGACCAGGCGCGGAAGCTTCAGCTCAGCTCGATGGAGAAGGAGAAGGAGCTGGGGACTTGGCGCAAGGCGTGCTGAGTTCTTCGAGTGCGGGTCCGTTGTGGCTGGTCGCGCAGTTCCCCGCGCCCCTAAAGGAGGGCCCGAAGGGCCCATCCAAGGGGCGCGGGGAACTGCGCGAGCAACCACACACGGTCCGCAGCCCCTAGAGCGGCCCCAGCGCCGACACGATCAGGGCCGTGGTTGTCGCCGTCTCCGCCAACGCGCCGAACACATCCCCGGTGACCCCGCCGAAGCGGCGTACGCAGTGGGACAGGAGCAGTTGGGCCGCGCCCAGCGCCGCCGCCATCGCCAGCGCCTGGTGCAGGGCCGCGCTGAGGCCCAGCGGTGCCCCGGCCGCCGCGCAGCCGGCCGCGACCAGAACCGCCACCCCCGCCGCCGCCCGCAAGGGCACCGCGCCAGCGACCGCCGCGCCCAGGCCGTCCGGGCGGGCCGGGGGTACGCCCGGGCGGCAGGCGAGGGTGAGGGTGAGGCGGGCCGTCACGGCCGCGACCGTCGCCGCCAGCGCGCCCCGGGGCCAGCTCGCCGCGTACAGCTCGGACAGGGCCGCCACCTGGCCGAGCAGGACGAAGACCAGGGTGAGGACGCCGAACGGGCCGATGTCCGACTGCTTCATGATCCGCAGCGCGTCCTCGGCGGGCTTGGCGCTGCCCAGGCCGTCGGCCACGTCCGCGAGGCCGTCCAGGTGCAGGCCCCGGGTGAGCGCGGCCGGGACGGCGGCGGTGGCGACGGCGGCGAGCAGCGGGCCCGAGTCCAGGAGCAGGAAGGCGCCCCCGGCGGCCGCCGCGCACAGGCCGACCACCAGACCGGCCAGCGGCGCCCAGAGCATCCCGGCCCGGGCCGCCGGGCGGTCCCAGCGGGTGACCCGGACCGGCAGCGCGGTGAGGGTGCCGAAGGCGAAACGTATGCCGTCCATGGGATTCATCGGCCGCAGGGTATCCCGAGCCGGACCCAGCCGACCGGGCCGAGCCGGGCCAGGTCGTGGGGCTGTCGTCGGACCTGCCGTCACTCCGTGCGCCCGGGCGGTAAATTGCCCGTAATGC
This sequence comes from Streptomyces sp. NPDC048696, assembly GCF_043198895.1. NCBI lineage: Bacteria > Bacillati > Actinomycetota > Actinomycetes > Kitasatosporales > Streptomycetaceae > Streptomyces > Streptomyces sp. NPDC048696. Next base: position 176,037 of record NZ_JBICVJ010000004.1, read on the forward strand.
GTACTACGGGAGCGGAAGCCGAAGGCATGGACTGGTTCAACCGGAACTTCGTCGAGCCGGGGAAGCTTCCGATGCTGCTCGCGCTGGGCTCGTTCGTGCTGACCTTCCTCGTCACGCGGACGATCACCCGGCTCATCCGGGCCGGCCGTGGCCCGTTCCGCAACATCAAGCCGGGCGGGCTGCACATCCACCATGTGGTGCCGGGGGTGATCCTGACCGTCCTCGGCGGGTTCGGCGCGGTCGGCAGCGGGCGGCACGGGGTCGGCGCCGGCGTCTTCGCGGTGGTCTTCGGGATCGGCGCGGGGCTCGTCCTCGACGAGTTCGCGCTGATCCTGCACCTGGACGACGTCTACTGGACCGAGCAGGGGCGCAAGAGCGTCGAGGTGGTCGTGCTGACGGCCGCGCTGGTGCTGCTCACGCTCGCCGGGTTCTCGCCGCTGGGGGTGAACGACGTCTCACCGCAGGAGCAGCACGACCGGGCGTCGTTCATCCTCACCCTCTGGGTCAACTTCTGTTTCGTGCTGATCGCGCTCTTCAAGGGGAAGTTCCGGATGGCGATCATGGGCACGCTGGTCCCGTTCGTGGCGCTCGTCGGCGCGATCCGGCTGGCCCGGCCCGGCTCCCCGTGGGCCCGCCGCTTCTACCGCAACCGGCCCCGGGCGCGGGCCCGGTCGGCGATGCGGGTCTACCGGCACGACCGGCGCTGGACGCGGCTGCGGCGCCGGCTTCACGACTTCATCGGGGGCGCCCCGGACAGGCTGCCGGTGCGCCGGCGCTGAGCGGCGCGGCTGCGGCGGCGCTTCTGGCGCACCGAGGTGATCCAGCAGAGCACCGCCACCGCGAGCAGCGCGGCGACGTGCTCCTTGCCCGCGAGATTGGCCTTGAGCACCACCTCGACCGCCATGGCCAGGGCCACCGCGCCGGCCGTCCAGTACGCCCGGTAGCGCCAGCACACGTACACCGCGAGCCCGACCACCGCGGCCGAGGGCCCGGTGTCGACCATCTGCGCGTCCGAGGCGGGCAGCCCCAGGATGCCGGGGCCGAGCGCGATGCCCACGCGCGCGTACATCGTCCCGGCCAGCGTCGCCACGTACGCGATAAGCAGGGTGGAGCGGCGGCCGATGCAGATCTCCGCGACCCCGAACACCAGGAGGAGCTGGGCGAGCGCGCCCCAGACCGGCAGGTCCAGGGCGGGCACGAAGAGCGAGAGCGGGGTGCGGAGCAGGGAGATCCACAGCGCGTCCTCGGCCTTCACCGAGCCGAGGATCTGCACCGGCCGAAAGCCCCAGGACTGGTTCTGCACCAGCTGGAAGAACGACGTCAGCGCGACCGCGCCGAGCGTCATGGGGACCGCCCGCCAGCGCTGGGTGCCCAGCGCGTAGCGGACGGCGAGGTAGAGCGGACCCCACTCCCGACGGACGAACCGACGTACTGGTCCGTTGCCCGGCAGGGAGCGGGGAACCATCACCTCTGGGACTCCAGGTGTTTGCGGTGCAGCCACTTGGGCAGCCCGGGGGCCTCCAGGAAGCCCTCCGCGCGCGCCGACGCGATCGCGATGCGCGGCAGGTCGGCGCTCTTCTCGAAGAGGGTGAACCGGGGCTCCCAGATCGGCCGGTACTTGGCGTTGGCGCGGTACAGCGACTCGATCTGCCACCAGCGGGAGAAGAAGCTGAGCAGCGAGCGCCACAGCCTCAGCACCGGTCCGGCGCCGAGCTTCGAGCCACGTTCGAAGACGGAGCGGAACATCGCGAAGTTCAGCGAGACCTGAGTGATCCCGATCTCCTTGGCGCGCTGGAGGAGCTCGATGACCATGAACTCCATCAGACCGTTCTCGGAGTCCCGGTCGCGGCGCATCAGGTCGAGCGAGAGTCCGTTCGGGCCCCACGGCACGAAGCTCAGGACGGCCCGCAGGGCGCCCTCGCCGTCGGTGCACTCCAGCATCACGCACTGGCCGTCCGCCGGGTCGCCGAGGCGGCCCAGGGCCATCGAGAAGCCGCGCTCGGTGGCGCCGTCGCGCCAGTCGTCGGCCTTGCGCAGCAGTTCACTCATCTCATCGGCAGGAATGTCCGCGTGACGGCGGATTCTCACCTCGTACCCGGCCCGCTTCACCCGGTTGTACGCCTGGCGCACGGTCCGCATGGCGCGGCCCTCCAGGGTGAACTCGGCGATCTCCACGATCGCCTCGTCGCCCATCTCCAGGGCGTCCAGGCCGTGCCGCGCGTAGACGGTGCCGGCCTCCTCGCTGGCGCCGGTCACCGCCGGGATCCAGCCGTGCTCGCGGGCCTCGGCCAGCCACGGCTCGATGGCGCCCGGCCAGGCCTCGGGGTCGCCGATCGGGTCGCCGGAGGCCAGCGAGACGCTGTTGATCACGCGATAGGTGACGGCGGCCTTGCCGGTGGGGGACCAGATGACGCTCTTCTCGCGGCGCAGCGCGAAGTAGCCGAGCGAGTCGCGCTCACCCTGCTTGTCCAGGAGCGCGCGCAGCTTCTCCTCGTCCTCGACGGTGATCGGGTCGACGGCCTTGCGGTTGCGGAAGGCCGCGTAGATCACGGCGATGAGCAGCAGCGTGGACAGGACGTTGATGGCCACGTCGACCCAGCCCGGGGTGGCGATGCCGGTGATGTCGGTGTCGTCCGGCGTCAGCGAGACCAGCCGCATCACGCCGTAGCGCCAGCGGCCCAGGAAGGTGGAGTGGTTCGCGCCGCTGTAGGTGTTGGTGACCGTGACGAGCAGCGTGGCCAGCAGCGAGGTGAGCAGCAGACCGCCGGCCGCGACGCCCGCCGCGAGCTTCGGGTTGGAGCGGTCGCCCTTCGCGTAGAACTCGCGCCGCCCAAGGAGCAGGGCGAGCACGAAGGCGCCGGTCAGGACCAGGGACACCCAGTTCTGCGCGTACTGCCGGATCTCCGGGAAGACCATGACGAACGCGAACAGCAGCAGGAACAGGCCGCTCAGCACGAGGTTGAGGATCCAGGCGGCGCGCTTGCGGCGGCGCATGGTGACGGCCAGGAAGAGGGTGAGCACGCCGGACGTGAATCCCGCTTCCAGCAGGTACGGCGTGAAATAATTGTCCGTGTTGTGACGCCGAAGGTCCTGGCCCAGTGAAACCCATACGGCGCTCAGGAAGTTGATGAATGTCACGGCGCGCAGATACCAGACGGCGAATGCCGCACTGCGACGCGACCGGACGGTGCTCCGGTTCAATCCCTCGGTGGTCAAGCGGACTTCTCCCATGAAACGCGATCATATGGGGCAATGGACAGCGCGCGTCATGGCGGTCGCGGATGCGGCCGGGGATCTCCCGGCCGCACCACGGCTCAGTCTTCGGCGCGGTCCCCCTCGGCCTCCGCGCGCTCGGGCAGCTCCGCTGCCAGGGCGGCGGCGGCCTGCACGAGGGGGAGAGCGAGCAGGGCCCCGGTTCCTTCACCCACGGTGACGCCCTGGTCGAGCAGAGGGTTGAGTGCCATCCGGTCCAGTGCCTTCGACTGGCCCGGCTCACCGCTCAGCTGACCGGCCAGCCACCAGTCCGGAGCCCGGAAGGCGGCCCGCTGAGCCACCAGCGCGCAGGCCGAGGAGACCACCCCGTCGAGGATGACCGGCATTCGGCGCACCGCGCACTGAAGCAGAAAACCGGTCGTCGCGGCAAGGTCGGCGCCGCCCACGGCCGCCAGCAGCTCCAGCTGGTCGCCCAGAACCGGCCGCGCCCGGCGCAGCGCGTCCCGGATCGCCGCGCACTTGCGCATCCACGCCAGATCGTCGATCCCGGCCCCGCCACGGCCCGTGACGACCGAGGCGTCGGTGCCGCAGAGCGCCGCGATCAGGGTGGCCGCGGCCGTGGTGCCGCCGACGCTGAGATCGCCGAGGACCACCAGGTCGGTGCCGGAGTCGGCCTCCTCGTCGGCGATCTTCACACCGAGCCGTACGGCCGCCTCGGCCTCCTCGACGGTCAGCGCGTCCTCGACGTCGATGCGCCCGCTGCCGCGCCGCACACGGTGGCGTACGACCTCCTCGGGCAGCAGCTCCGGGTCGCAGTCCAGACCCGCGTCCACGACCCGTACGGGGGCGCCCAGGCGGCGGGCGAGCACGGCGACGGGACCCGCTCCGTCCAGCACGGACCGGACCAGGGTGTGCGCGGAACCCGCCGGGCGGGCGGAGACGCCCAGCTCGGCGACGCCGTGGTCACCGGCGAAGAGGATCACGCGCGGATGCTCGATGGGTTTGACCGGAACTGCCCCCTGCGCGGCGGAAAGCCACTCACCCAGCTCGTCGAGCCGGCCGAGCGCGCCGGACGGCACGGTCAGCCGCTCCCGGCGTTCCTCGGCGTCACGCCGCACACCGCTGTCGGGGCGTTCGATCAGATCGGAGAAGTCGTCGAGATTCAGCCTGCTCATTCGCCGAACAGTACCGGCACAGGTGTCCCGTGTTTCCAGTGGTGCGGCCGGTACGGCGACTTTCGGGCCCGGCTCAGCCGCGCAGCGCGAGCGCCTGTCCCGCCACCACGAGCAGGACGTGCTCGCACTCCGCGCCCACCGCCGCGTTGAGCCTGCCGAGCTCGTCGCGGAACAGACGTCCCGCGCGGGTCGCGGGGACCACCCCGGAGCCCACCTCGTTGCTGACGAGGACCACGGTCCGGGAGGTCGCGCGCACCGCGGCCACCAGCTCCGCCACCCGCTCGCGCAGCGCGTCGGGGACCTTCGGCTCCTCCCAGGCCCCGGTCCGGTCCATCGCGTCGGTCAGCCACAGCGACAGGCAGTCCACGAGCAGCGGCGGCCCGTCCGCCGCGAGCAGCGGCACCAGGTCGCAGGTCTCCTCGGTACGCCAGGCGCCGGGCCGGCGCTCGCGGTGCAGCCCGACCCGCGCGGCCCACTCCGCGTCCCCGTCCCGGGTGCCGCCCGTCGCCACGTACACGACCTCGGGGAAGGACTCCAGACGGCGCTCGGCCTCCACCGACTTGCCCGAGCGCGCACCGCCCAACACCAGGGTGCGGCGCGGCAGATCGGGCACCGCGTGGTACTCACCGACGATCAGTGTCGCCCCGTCGGGCACCGCCCGCGCCCCGGCCGCGGCCAGCCGCCGGGCGAGCTCGCGCCCGGGCGGCACCTCGTGGCCGATGTGGACGGCGACCACGTCCGTGGTCGGCCCGACGGCCCCGGCCGCGCGCAGCCGGGCCAGCGCGTCGGGCCGCCCCACGACATCGCACAGGACCATGTCGTACGGGCGTGCCTCGGCCATTCCGGAGGGCGCGCCGCCCGGCGGCAGATAGAGCAGCCGCTCGCCCTCGGGCGAGGTCACCTCGTACCCCGTGCCCGGCGAGTCTATCGGCACCGCCCGCACCCGGTGGCCGCTGATCAGCGTCAGGACCCGGCCGTCCGGCACCCGCCCGGCCGACGGCAGCCCGGGCGGCAGCTCCACGGCGGGCCCGTCGTGCGGATGGGTGAGCAGCACCTGGCGTACGCCCGTGAGCGAGTGCCCGGCCCGGGCGGCGGCCAGCGCGGCCCCGGGGGTGAGGTCGAGCAGCAGGGCCGAGTCGACGAGCAGCGCGGTCGCGGCCCGCGCCTGGTCGCCGCGGGCCGAGGCGCACGCGGCGCAGGGGCAGTCGGGGCGCGGCAGCCCGTCGGGGGCTCCGGTGCCGAGGAGAGTCAGTTCCACGAGGACGATCCTCCCGCGTCACCGCACTCGGTGCGCGCCCGGCTACGCTGCGGGCAGCAACGTGACCCGGGAGGCGCACATGGCGTGGACGTGGCGATTCGAGAAGTCCGACGGGACGGAGGTCGAGCCGGCGGTGGCGCCGGAGGAGTTCACGACCCAGGGCGACGCGGAGTCCTGGATCGGCGAGGTCTGGAAGGACCTCCTTGAGGGCGGGGCCGACCAGGTGTTCCTGTTCGAGGACAGCACGCAGATCTACGGCCCCATGAGCCTGCACGCCGCCGCCGAGTCCTGAGCGGCGGACGGCCCCGACGGCGCCCGTGGACCGGACGACAGGTCCACGGGCGCCGTCGTGTTCAGGGGGGCGTCAGATCTCGCCGAGCGTGACCATGGCGGTCTTGCTGCCGCCGTCGCGCGTGTACGTCACCTGGACGGTCTGGCCGGGTTTGTCGGCGGCCAGCGCCTCCGACAGCGAGGTGATGGTCGTGATCTCCGTCTCGCCGATTTTGGTGATGATGTCACCGGCCTTCAGACCCGCCTTGTCGGCGGCCCCGCCCCGCTTCACGTCCACGATCGCGGCGCCCGCGGGCCGGTAGCCGGTGTCGACGACGGTACGTCCGGTGATGCCCAGGGCCGCCCGGCCCGAGTCGGTCACCTTGCCGCTCTTGATGATCTGGTCCGCGACCGTCTTCGCCATCGAGGCCGGGATCGCGAAGCCGATGCCCGGGGCCGCGCTGCCGCCCATGTCCGGGTCGACGGCCGCGAGCGTGGGGATGCCGATGACCTCGCTGTTCAGATTCACCAGCGCCCCGCCGCTGTTGCCCGGGTTGATCGCGGCCGAGGTCTGCACCATGTTGCCGATGGTGGCGCCCGGACCGCCGCCCGCGGCGCCCTCCGTCACCGTGCGACCGGTCGCCGAGACGATGCCCTGGGTGACGCTGCTGGACAGGCCCAGCGGCGAGCCCATGGCCAGCACGATCTGCCCCATCTCGACCTTCGTCGAGTCGCCGAACTTGGCGGCCTTCATCCCGCTGGGCACCGAGTCGAGCTTGATGACGGCGAGGTCCTGCTCGGGATAGGCCGCGACGAGCTTGGCGCCCACCGCGCCGCCGCCGGTCGCGGTGGACACCTTGAAGCTGCGCTCGCCGCCGACCACATGGGCGTTGGTGACGATGTGCCCCTGGTCGTCGTAGACGATGCCGGAGCCCAGGCTGTTGGCCGCGTCGATCTGGACGACCGACGGCAGTACGTCCTTGATCACCCGCTCGTAGTCGCTCTGCAGGCCGTTGCCGTCGGCCTTGCGCGCGGCCGGGGCGGCGGCCTGGCGGGCCTGCGGGGTGGAGTCGGCGGCCTTGGCCGGTGTCCCGGTGTCCGTACAGCCCGCGAGCAGCGTGGCGGTGGCGACGGCGGCGGCCACGGGCAGCAGGAGCCGGCGGCCGCGGTTCAGCAATCCATCCATGTCCGGAGTGTCCCTTCTGCTCGGTCGAGCAGCCTCCTGTGGAGGTCCGATCAGGCGTGCTGGTGCGGATGGGGCGCTGGAGGTCGGATCAGGCGCCATCAGGCCCGATCAGGCGCCGGTGGCCAGGAACTGTGTCGCCGCCAGCTCCCCGTAGAGCGGATCCCCGGCCACCAGCTCGGCATGCGTGCCCACCGCGCGCACCCTGCCCGCCTCCATGACCACGATCCGGTCCGCCAGCGTCACCGTCGACAGCCGGTGCGCCACCACCAGGACCGTGGTGTCACGGGCCGCTTCGGCCACCACGTCCCGCAGCGCCAGCTCGTTGACCGCGTCCAGCTGCGAGGTCGCCTCGTCCAGGAGCAGCAACCGGGGTCTGCGCAGCAGCGCCCGCGCGATCGCCACCCGCTGGCGCTCCCCGCCCGACAGCTTCGATCCCCGGTGCCCGACGACGGTCTCAAGCCCGTCCGGCAGCCGCTCCACGAGCGCGTCCAGCTTCGCCCGTACGAGCACGTCGGCGATCTCGGCGTCGGTGGCGTGCGGGGCCCCGAAGACCAGGTTCTCGCGCACGGTGCCGGCCAGCACGGGGGAGTCCTGCTCGACATAGCCGATGGCGCCGCGCAGTGCGGCCAGCGGCCACTCGCGCACGTCCCGCCCGTCGATCAGCACCCGGCCGCCGGTCGCCTCGTAGAACCGCTCGATCAGGCCGAACACGGTCGTCTTGCCCGCACCCGACGGCCCCACGAACGCGGTCATCCCGGCGCCCGGCACCTCGAACGAGACCCCGTGATGGACGTACGGAAGGTCGTCCCGGTAGCGGAAGGCCACCGCGTCGAAGACCACCGAGGCGGCCCCGGACCGGGGCGCGCCGGCCGCGCCGCGCGGCGCCGGGACCTCGGTCAGCGGCTCGGTCTCCAGCCGCTCCGCCTCCTCGATCCGGGCGATCGCGGCGGAACCCACCTGGTACTGCGTGGCCGCCTGCACGAGCTTCGAGACGGGGTCGATCAGATAGAACAGGAACAGCAGGAACGCGATGAGCGTGGACACCGGTATCGCGCCCGAGGCGACCCGCGCCCCGCCGATACCGAGCACCGCCAGGAACGACACCTGGACCGCGAGGCCGACCGAAGTCCCGGCCACCGACTGCCACTTGGCCGACCGCACCCCGTGCCGCCAGGCCTCCTCGGCGGCCGCGTCCACCACCGCGCTCTCGCGCGCCTCGGCGCCGGACGCCTTGACCGTACGGAAGGCGCCGAACGCCCGCTCCAGGACCGTGGAGATCCGCGCCACCGCCGCCTGCGACTGTGCCGTGGCCCGGGCGATCTTCGGCATCACCAGGGCCACCGCCGAGCCGATCAGCACGATCACGCCGAGCGTGACGCCGAGCAGCACGGCGTCCATGTACCCCATCATCGCGATCGTGGCGAGGAAGGTGAGCCCGCCGGTGGCGGCCGAGACCACGGACTGGGTGGTGACCGCCCGCAGCAGGGTGGTGTCCGAGGTCACCCGGGACATCAGATCGCCCGGCGGCAGCCGCTCCACCTCGGGGAGCCGCAGCCGCAGCAGCCGTCCGATCAGGGTGCGCCGGGCGGCGAGCACGACGGACTCGGCGGTGCGCTCCAGCACGTACGCCCCGAACGACTCGACCACCGTCCCGAGCACCACCAGCGCGGTGAGCAGCGCCAGCACCCCGCCGATCGGCTCGTCCCCGCCGAGCCGGTCCACCAGAGCCTTGGCGGCCAACGGCTGAGCGAGCCCGGTGGCGGCCCCGACGAGCGTCAACAGAGCCCCGAGCGCGACGGCCCCACGATGAGCCCGAAAATGCCGATACAAAGCCCGCCAGGTCTCCCGGGCGGGCAATTTGGGACTGGTGTCGGAAGAGGTCACACAGGGGTGACGCAAAAAACCCGAGCTTGCCTGACACCCCAGTACTTACTGGTCCAGTACTTACTGGTTGGGGCGCGCTACAGGGGCGCGGGGCTGTGTCATTGTGCGGCTCCGCCGCGATGGGGGTCCCCCCTGTTCGAGCGGAGTCGAGAACTTGGGGGAGCGACCAGCCCCCACCGGCCCGCACCCGAACGAACTACCCCCGCACGCCGCAAAGATGAAGAAGCGCAGCAACCCGCCGATACGGATCGACACGCCCCGCCTTGTCCTCGGCGGCGAGCAGCCGGTCCAGCTCATCCGCCGCCGGAAGCTGGACCTCGTTCGGCACGTTGTCGGTGAACACCCGCACCCCGTACCACGCATGCAACGGCGCAGCGATGCCATCCAGGGTCCGCGTGAGCGTGTCGAGCCGGTCGGCCCGCACGGACAGCCCGAGCCGATTCGTATACGCGTCCGTGTCGAACGCGGCCAGCGCCCCCGCCCAGTCCCCGGCCAGACCCGGCCGCATGGCCAGGGCGTCCGCGTTCCGCACGAGCAGCGACAGCAGCCCACCGGGGGCCAGCATCCGCGCGAGACCCGCCAGCATCGCGTCCGGCTCCTGGACGTACATCAGGACGCCGTGGCAGAGCACCACGTCGAACGAGCCGGGCAGGAAGTGCACACCCGTCTCGTGGCCGTCGCCCTCGATCAGGCGCACCCGCTCACGGATGCCCTCGGGCTCGGTCGACAGCGCCTCGCGCGCCGCCCGCAGCATCTCGGGGTCGGACTCCAGGCCGGTCACGGTGTGCCCGGCGCGGGCCAGGCGCAGGGCCTGGGTGCCCTGTCCCGTACCGACGTCGAGGACGCGCAGCCGCTGGCCGACCGGGAAGCGGGCGGCTATCTGCTCGTCCAGCTGACGGGCCACGAGCTCCTGGCGCACGGTGTTGCGCAGCCCGCCCAGGCCCTTCAGCCAGTGGCCGGAGGCGCCGCTGAAACCGGCGACCTCCGTGCTCAGGGTCGCTCTCCGCGCTTGACCTGCGGCTTCGGCAGACGCAGCCGGCGCATCTGGAGCGTACGCATCAGGCCGTACGCCACCGCGCCCTTGGTGGGCTCCTCCGGGAAGCGCGCACGCAGCTGCTTCTTGAGCCGGAACGCCAGACCGACCGAGTCGATGAGGATCAGCACGATCACACCGAGCCAGAGCAGCAGCGCGATGTTCTGCAGGCTGCCGATCCGGACCATCGAGAGGACCAGGATGATCACGGCGAGCGGCAGGAAGAACTCGGCGATGCACCACCGGGAGTCCACGAAGTCGCGCACGAACTTGCGCACGGGACCCCTGTCGCGGGCCGGCAGATAGCGCTGGTCGCCGTTGGCGAGCGCTTCGCGCTGCCTGGCGAGATCGGCACGGCGGGCCTCGCGCTGGCGCTTGGCGGCCTCCTTGCGGTCGGTCGGCACGGTCGACGCCCGACGGCGCTGGGTCTGGGCCTCGGCGCGCTTCGGCGTGGGCCGGCCCTTGGGGGCCTCGGGGTCGCGGGGCTGCTTGGAGAGGTCCGCCGTCACCTTGTCGGTGGGGGCCTTCTCTTCCTTGGAACGGCTACGGAACACAAAGCCCAAGGGTACGGGGTCGCGGGCGACGACCGCAGGCCGGTGGGGAACGATCCGGCAACGCCTTGCGTCTGTGGGGGTGTGCGCGCCAAGGTGTGCGGGAAGTGAGTGCGGGGTCCCTGACCGTCACCTACTCCTTGCGCCGGAGCGCCCGGGGACGCAGTCGTCCTTGGGGATGAGCGCATCCGTGTCCGAACAGTGCGGTAATGGATGCAGGGCCCGTACTGTGGGTTCTGTTGCAGCAGCTGGAGCTGGAGTCCGTCAGAAGGGGGCGCGCGAAGCCCATGAGCGGTGTCATGAAGCGTATGGGGATGATCTTCCGCGCGAAGGCGAACAAGGCCCTTGACCGGGCCGAGGACCCGCGCGAGACCCTCGATTACTCGTACCAGAAGCAGCTTGAGCTGCTTCAGAAGGTCCGCCGCGGCGTCGCCGACGTGGCGACCTCGCGCAAGCGGCTCGAACTGCAGCTGAACCAGCTCCAGAGCCAGTCGACCAAGCTGGAGGACCAGGGCCGCAAGGCGCTGGCGCTCGGCCGCGAGGACCTGGCGCGCGAGGCGCTGTCCCGCCGCGCGGCCCTCACCCAGCAGGTCTCCGACCTGGAGGTGCAGCACCAGACGCTGCAGGGCGAGGAGGAGAAGCTCACCCTTGCGGCCCAGCGACTCCAGGCCAAGGTCGACGCCTTCCGTACGAAGAAGGAGACGATCAAGGCGACCTACACGGCGGCCCAGGCGCAGACCCGGATCGCCGAGTCCTTCTCGGGCATCTCCGAGGAGATGAGCGACGTCGGCATGGCCATTCAGCGTGCCGAGGACAAGACCGCGCAGCTCCAGGCGAGGGCCGGCGCGATCGACGAGCTGCTGGCCTCCGGCGCCCTGAACGACCAGTCCGGCCTGCAGAAGGACGACCTCCAGGCCGAGCTGGACCGGATCTCCGGTGGTACGGATGTAGAGCTGGAGCTTCAGCGGATGAAGGCCGAGCTCACCGGCGGTACGTCGGCCAAGCCGGCCATCGAGGGCGGCAACGGCACGTCCACCCCGCAGGACCGCCAGCAGCAGACCCCCCGCTTCGACAAGCAGTAGGCCAAGGCCGAGGAGGAGTTCACCATGATCGTACGGATCATGGGGGAGGGGCAGTGGAAGCTGGCCGACGGCCACTTCGCCGAGCTGAACAAGCTCGACGACGAACTGCTCGAAGAGCTGGAGTCGGGTGACGAGGAAGGCTTCCGCCGCACCCTCGGCGCCCTCCTGGACGCGGTCCGCCGCCTTGGCGAACCGCTCCCGGACGACGCTCTGGAGCCCTCGGAGCTGATCCTGCCGGCCCACGACGCCAGCCTGGACGAAGTCAAGGACATGCTGAGCGACGACGGCCTGATTCCGGGCTGACCGGGGTACGGGGTCGGGGGCGCAGCCCCGACAGGGGAGTGCCCCGTACCGTGGACCCGTGACGCTCGCCCGAATGCACGAGTGGCTCAGAGCCCACCCCCTGGCAGGGGACGCGGGCCTGGCCACCGCCGTCCTCATCTGCATGATCGTCGGCTCCTTCGCCGACCCGCACGGCTCCAACGGCCCCGTCTTCGGCACCAGAACCCCCGGCGCCACCGCGCTCGTGCTGGTCACGCTGGGCGCCGCGGCCCTGGTCCTGCGCCGTCGCAACCCGCTGGCCGTGCTCGCCTGGACCAGCGCCGTCACCGTCGTCGACCTGCTCTCGGGCAACTCGCCCGCGCCCATCGCGATCAGCCCGGTCGTCGCCCTGTACACGGTCGCGGTGCACACCGACCGCGCCACCACGTACCGCGTCGGCACCGCCACCATGGCCGTTCTCACCGGCACCGCGATGTTCTTCGGGGACGCGCCCTGGTACGCCCAGGAGAACGTCGGCGTGCTCGCCTGGACGGCGCTGGCCGCGACCGCCGGTGACGCGGTGCGCAGCCGGCGGGCCATCGTCGAGTCGATCCGCGAGCGCGCCGAGCGGGCCGAGCGCACCCGGGAGGAGGAGGCCCGCCGCCGGGTCGCCGAGGAGCGGTTGCGCATCGCGCGCGATCTGCACGACGTCGTCGCCCATCACATCGCGCTGGTCAATGTGCAGGCCGGGGTCGCCGCGCACGTCATGGACAAGCGCCCCGACCAGGCCAAGGAAGCGCTCGCGCACGTACGCGAGGCCAGCCGCTCGGCGCTGAACGAACTGCGTGCCACCGTCGGCCTGTTGCGGCAGTCCGGCGACCCGGAGGCCCCCACCGAGCCGGCCCCCGGCCTCGCGCTCCTGGACGACCTGCTGGACGCGGTCCGCCGCGCCGGGCTCCCGGTCGAGCTCGCCCCCGTCGACGCGGCCGTCCGCGCCGGGCTCCCGGCGGCCGTCGACCTCGCCGCGTACCGGGTGATCCAGGAAGCGCTCACCAACGTACGCAAGCACGCGGGACCCGACGCGAAGGCCGAGGTCAGCGTGGTGCGGGTGGGGCCGAACGCCGAGGTGACCGTCATCGACAACGGCACCGGCACCGCCGACGGCGACGGCGGCGGGCACGGTCTGCTGGGGATGCGCGAGCGGGTCAGCGCGCTGGGCGGCACGCTCACCGCCGGACCCCGCTACGGCGGTGGCTTCCGGGTGCAGGCGATACTGCCGGTCAAGACGGCCGACACGGCCCGTACGGCGCGGACCCGCAAGGCGGCCGACGCCGTGCGGAGCGCCGCGGCCGAGGGGCCGTGGGAAGGCAGCGCATGACGATCAGGGTGGTACTCGCCGACGACCAGGCGCTGCTGCGCTCCGCGTTCCGTGTGCTGGTCGACTCCGAGCCCGGGATGCAGGTCGTCGGGGAGGCGTCGGACGGCGCCGAGGCGGTCGCGGTGGCCCGGTCCACCCGGGCGGACGTCGTCCTGATGGACATCCGGATGCCCGGCACGGACGGCCTCGCCGCCACCCGCATGATCAGCGCGGACCCCGAACTCGCCGATGTGCACGTGGTGATGCTCACCACGTTCGAGGTCGACGAGTACGTGGTGCAGTCGCTGCGCGCCGGGGCCTCGGGCTTCCTCGGCAAGGGCGCCGAGCCGGACGAGCTCCTGAACGCCATCCGCATCGCGGCGGCGGGCGAGGCCCTGCTCTCGCCCGCGGCCACCAAGGGCCTGATCACCACGTTCCTGGCGCAGGGCGGCACCTGGGACGGCTCGGGCGACCCGCCGGGCGCCCACGGCGAGCGCCTGTCCGCCCTGACCGTGCGTGAGCGCGAGGTCCTGACCCAGGTGGCGGCGGGCCTGTCCAACGACGAGATCGCCGAACGCCTGGTGGTCAGTCCCCTGACGGTGAAGACCCACGTCAACCGGGCGATGGCGAAGCTCGGCGCGCGCGACCGGGCCCAACTGGTCGTGATCGCCTACGAGTCGGGCCTGGTGCGCCCGAGGGCGGAGTAGCGCCGTACGTGTAAGGGCCGCTCCCCATGGGGAGCGGCCCTTACACGTACGCATGTGCTGTCTACGGAAGCGCCAGCATGCGCTCAAGCGCCAGCTTCGCGAAGCTCTCCGTCTCCGCGTCCACCTGGATCTGGTTGATGAGCTTGCCGTCCGCCAGGGACTCCAGCGCCCACACCAGGTGCGGCAGGTCGATCCGGTTCATGGTCGAGCAGAAGCAGACCGTCTTGTCGAGGAAGACGATCTCCTTGTCCTCGGCGGCGAATCGATTCGCCAGACGGCGGACCAGGTTCAGCTCGGTGCCGATGGCCCACTTCGAGCCGCGCGGGGCGGCCTCCAGGGCCTTGATGATGTACTCCGTCGAGCCGACGTAGTCGGCGGCGGCCACGACCTCGTGGCGGCACTCGGGGTGCACCAGGACGTTGACGCCCGGGATCCGCTCGCGCACGTCGTTCACCGAGTCCACCGAGAACCGGCCGTGCACCGAGCAGTGGCCGCGCCACAGGATCATCCTCGCGTCGCGCAGCTGCTCGACCGTGAGCCCGCCATTGGGCTTGTGCGGGTTGTAGAGCACGCAGTCGTCGAGCGACATCCCCATGTCGCGGACGGCGGTGTTGCGGCCCAGGTGCTGGTCCGGCAGGAAGAGCACCTTCTCGCCCTGCTCGAACGCCCACTCAAGGGCCTTCTTGGCGTTGGACGAGGTGCAGATCGTGCCGCCGTGCTTGCCCGTGAACGCCTTGATGTCGGCCGAGGAGTTCATGTACGAGACGGGCACGACCTGCTCGGCGATCCCGGCCTCGGTCAGCACGTCCCAGCACTCGGCGACCTGCTCGGCGGTGGCCATGTCGGCCATCGAGCAGCCCGCGGCCAGGTCCGGCAGCACGACCTTCTGGTCGTCGCCGGTCAGGATGTCCGCCGACTCGGCCATGAAGTGCACACCGCAGAAGACGATGTACTCCGCCTCCGGCTTCGCGGCGGCGTCCCGGGCCAGCTTGAAGGAGTCACCGGTGACGTCGGCGAACTGGATGACCTCGTCGCGCTGGTAGTGGTGGCCGAGCACGAAGACCTTGTCCCCGAGCTTCTCCTTGGCCGCGCGGGCGCGCGCCACCAGGTCGGGGTCGGAGGGGGACGGCAGGTCGCCGGGGCACTCCACACCGCGCTCGCTCTTGGCGTCGGCCTCCCGGCCGAGCAGCAGCAGAGCGAGCGGCGACGGCTGGACGTCGAGGTCCACACTGGTCTGGGCGGTGGTCACGTCACGCACCCTTTCTGTTCCGCAGACGAGTTTTCGTCTAAATGACGCTATCTATCATAACCGCTTCACGTCAGTTTGACGATGGCCATAGCGTCTATGTGACACATCCCCTTTCCGACGTTGTCCACAGGTCTTTTCCGGCCGGTCGCCGGGTATGCGAGCATGAAGGGGAGCCAAGACACACGCATGGCCCGGAATGAATCCGGGGCACCGCCGGTTTCACCGGTCGGCAAGCAGTCTCCGTACAACCCGGGAGAGAAGCAGATGTCCGTATCGGACGAGACCACCACTGTGAGCGACGGCATCCTCCTGTCGGACGCCGCTGCGGCCAAGGTCAAGGCCCTCCTTGACCAGGAAGGCCGGGAAGACCTGGCGCTGCGCGTCGCGGTCCAGCCCGGCGGCTGCTCCGGCCTGCGCTACCAGCTCTTCTTCGACGAGCGCTCGCTCGACGGCGATGTCGTCAAGGACTTCGGCGGCGTCAAGGTCGTCACCGACCGCATGAGCGCCCCGTACCTCGGCGGCGCCTCGATCGACTTCGTGGACACCATCGAGAAGCAGGGCTTCACGATCGACAACCCGAACGCGACGGGCTCCTGCGCCTGCGGCGATTCCTTCAGCTAAGCGGCGCGCCGGCCGCCCCAGCGGTGACCGGCCACGCGGCGCGAGATGGGCGGGGCCCCCGGATTTCTCCGGGGGCCCCGCCCATCCGCGTTCTCCACGGGGGCGCCAAGCCCCGTTCCTCACGGCGCGCTCAGTCCTTCGGCAGCGCCTGCCCGGTGTCCGCGTCCACGACCTGGCGCGCCCCGAGCGTCTGGTGCAGCGCCACCGTGACGCTCTCCTTCTTGGCGAGCATCACGCAGATCTTCTTGGCGTCGTGATGCGCCACGCCCACCCGTACCCGGACGTCCTTGCCGCTCTCGTCGGCCGTCGCCGCGTAGGTGTCGCACACCCCGCCCCAGAAGGTGACGGTCAGCGTCCTGCCGTCCTGGGCGATCGCGTACGAGACCAGCGCCTGATGCCCGGCCGGTGACGGGTGCCCGGACGGGGCGGGCACGCCGGTGCCGGTCCCGGACGGCGGTGCCGGCGGCTTGACCACGTACTGCGGGGCCACCGCCGCGGCCGTGATCGTGACCGGCTGCGCGGCGCCGGCCGGCTTCACCTGGAACAGCCACGACGGTACGAGCGTCTGCTGCCCGTCCACGTACTGCGCCGCGAGCCCGAACACCGCCTTGTCGATGGTCACCGTCGAGGGCGTCGCGTGCGTACACGGCTTGACGGGGCCCTGCGGGTCACTGGGGAGCTTGCGCTGCGGGTCGCTCGGCAGCTTGCCCTTGGTCGGCTCGCCCTGGCTCTGGTCCCCGAGCGGCACCGGCCCCGTGCAGTCCTTGCTCGCCGGGCGCCCGCCGCCCGACCCGTTGAGCTGCTTCAGCGTCTCCTCGGCGCTCAGTACGGGGTACGTGGCGCCCTTCTGCGGAGTCTTCAACTGGCCGCTGCCGCCGACCACTCGGCCGTCGGGGCCGACCTGTACGCCGGTCGTCCAGCCGTACGTGGGCAGCCCGCCGATCACCGGATCGGCGTTGACCACCCGGACCGCGCCCATCAGCTGGGTCGCGTTCAGCTTGGCGTCGTCCTCGCCCAGCGCCTTCAGCACGGGCGCGGCCGCCGCCTTCGCGGCCTGCTCGCTCACCGGCGGGCCGCCCGGGACGGCGTCGCCGGAGTCCGCGCCGGTGGTGTGCAGCGGACACATCATGCCCTTGGGGCAGTTGTCCGAGCCGCCGCTGCCGTAGCGATGGAACGTCCAGGAACCCGGGGCCTTCTGATTGACCGTCAGCACCGGTCCGGCGCCGTCCTTGACCACGCCCGTCTGCCAGACCCCGCCTTCCAGGTGCGGAGTGCCGTCCACCCCCAGCGCCTTCGCGAGCCGGGCCACCTCGGCCTCGTCCACCGTGCCGCCCGCCCGGTACACCGCCGCCTTGGCGGGGCCGTCCGGCAGCTTGCCCGCGGCGCGGTAGACCACCCCGTTGGGGTCGGGCTCGCCGGGGGCGATGCCCGGCCCGCCGCCGCTGCCGCTGTCGAGTGCCAGCGGTGGCGGGGTGGAGCCCGCGCCCGCCCCGGCCGCCTTGTCGTCGGCGGACGAACCGCCCGAGGCGGTGGACGCCCAGTACGCCCCGCCGCCGCCCGCGACCAGCACCGCGGCCGCGACCGAGGCGAGGACGAAGGGGGATCGTCGCGTCCGCCGCTGACGCGACTCTTCCTGCGTGTGCTCGCTGCTCACCGCATCGCTCCTGTCCAGTCGTATCCCGCATCCCCTTTACGGGGGACACGCCTTGGACGGAGCGGGGGAGCGCGCGGTTCCCTTCGCGCGCTGCCCGACTGACTCGGCCGCCTCGCGGGCTCGCCCGGCTCAGTCCCCGTACTCGGACATACCGGCGATCAGCCGGACCGAGTCCGACGGCACCGACACCCCGTGGATCAGGGACGGCGGCACCGGCGCGGTCGCGGCCGCCGCCGGGACCACCCAGTGCGGCGCCATCCGCGCGCAGTCGCCGCGCAGCTCCGCCAGGCCCGAATCGGCGGGCGGGACGTTCCCGGTGCGCTTCATGGTTTCCATATTCCGCACCGTACGCATCAGGAACCATGCGAAAAAAGACCTACTATTGGGTAGTTTCCGCACTTCAGGGGAGCCCGTGCGACCCGGTAGCGTTAACTGTCAACAGTCCTCCACGCAGGAGTGTCCTAGCCGTGCGTATCGCTGTCACCGGCTCCATCGCCACCGACCACCTCATGACCTTCCCCGGCCGATTCGCCGACCAGCTGGTCGCCGATCAGCTGCACACGGTCTCCCTCTCGTTCCTGGTCGACAACCTCGACGTACGCCGGGGAGGTGTCGGCCCGAACATCTGCTTCGGCATGGGCCAGCTCGGCGGCAACCCGATCCTGGTCGGCGCCGCGGGCTCCGACTTCGACGAGTACCGCGCCTGGCTGGACCGCCACGGGGTGGACACCAACTCGGTGCGGATCTCCGAGGTCCTGCACACCGCCCGGTTCGTCTGCACCACGGACTCCGACCACAACCAGATCGGCTCCTTCTACACGGGCGCGATGAGCGAGGCCCGTCAGATCGAGCTCCAGTCGGTGGCCGAGCGCGTGGGCGGCCTCGACCTCGTCCTCATCGGCGCCGACGACCCCGAGGCGATGCTGCGCCACACGGAGGAGTGCAAGGCCCGCGCGATCCCGTTCGCGGCCGACTTCTCCCAGCAGATCGCCCGGATGTCCGGCGACGACATCCGCACGCTGCTCGAAGGCGCGACCTACCTCTTCTCGAACGAGTACGAGAAGGGGCTCATCGAGTCCAAGACCGGCTGGAGCGACGCCGAGATCCTGGCCAAGGTCGACTACCGGGTCACCACGCTCGGCTCGCGCGGTGTCCGCATCGAGCAGGTCGGCCACGACCCGATCGAGGTCGGCTGCCCGGAGGAGGACGCGAAGGTCGACCCGACGGGCGTCGGCGACGCGTTCCGCGCGGGCTTCCTGTCCGGTCTGTCCTGGGGCGTCGGCCACGAGCGGGCCGCGCAGGTCGGCTGCATGCTGGCGACGCTGGTGATCGAGACGCTCGGCACCCAGGAGTACCAGCTGCGCCGCGCCCACTTCATGGACCGCTTCACCAAGGCGTATGGCGACGAGGCGGCGGCCGAGGTCCGCGCCCATCTGGCGTAGTCCCCCGTGCGGGGGTACGCCGTACCCCCGCACCACGGCACGGCCGCTCAGCTCATCCGCCGCACCACGTACGCCGCCCCGCGCTCCCGAGCCTCTTCCCCCACGTACTCCTGGCCGCGCATCTCGCACCAGGCCGGGATGTCGAGCCGGGCCGCCTCGTCGTCGGCCAGGACCGTGACGGTCCCGCCGACCGGCACATCATTGATCACCTTGGCCAGCTCGATCACCGGGATGGGGCAGCGCCGGCCGAGCGCGTCCACGGTCAGATCACCGGACGGGGTCGCGGGGGCGGGCGCCGCCACCGGCGCGCCCAGCTTCTCGCGTACGGACGCGACCACCTCCGGCAGCACCTCCAGGAACCGGTCCACGTCCGCCTCGGCCGTCCCGGCCGGCAGCGACACCCGTACGTTCCCCTCGCTCAGCACCCCCATCGCCCGCAGCACATGGCTCGGCGTCAGCGTGCTGCTGGTGCACGACGAACCGGAGGAAACGGAGAAATCCACCCGGTCCAGCTCATGCAGCAACGTCTCTCCGTCGACATAGAGACAGGAGAAGGTGACCAGATGCGGCAGCCGCCGCGCCGGGTCGCCGACCACCTCCACGTCCGGGACGAGCTCGGGCACCCGGGTGCGGATCCGGTCGACCAGGGCCCGCAGCCGTACCGACTCGGCCGCCGCCTCCGCCCGGACCGCCCGCAGTGACGCCGCGGCCGCCACGATCGCCGGGATGTTCTCGAAGCCGGGCGCCCGGCCCGACTCGCGCTCGTCCGCCGGGCCTTGCGGGGCGAACCGGACGCCCTTGCGGACCGCGAGGAGCCCGACCCCCGCCGGGCCGCCCCACTTGTGCGCGCTCGCGGCCAGCAGCGACCAGCCGTCCTCGACCGGGCCCCAGGCCAGCGACTGGGCCGCGTCCACCAGGAGCGGCACCCCGGCCGCCCGGCACGCCTCGGCCACCTCGGCCACCGGCTGGAC
Source organism: Streptomyces sp. NPDC048696 (assembly GCF_043198895.1). Lineage (NCBI taxonomy): Bacteria > Bacillati > Actinomycetota > Actinomycetes > Kitasatosporales > Streptomycetaceae > Streptomyces > Streptomyces sp. NPDC048696. The sequence goes on from NZ_JBICVJ010000004.1 coordinate 195,951, forward strand.
AGTCCCCACCTCGTGGTTGGCGGACTGGAGGCAGGCGAGCGCGGTGTCGGGGCGCAGGGCGGCGGCGTACGCGGCGGGGGAGACCGCGCCGCTCCGGTCGACCGGGACCTCGGTCATCGACCCGCCGTCCGCCTCCAGGGCCGCCCCCGTGTGCAGGACGGAGGAGTGCTCGACCGCCGACACCACCAGATGGCGGCCGACGCGCCGGCGCCCGGCAAGGCTTCCGTAAATTCCGGAGTGCACCGCGCGTGTCCCCGAAGAGGTGAACACGAGCTCGTCCGGACGGCAGCCGACGGCCTCGGCGGCGGCCTCCCGGGCGGCGTCGAGCAGCAGCCGGGCCCGGCGCCCCTCGCGGTAGAGCCGGGCCGGATCGGCCCAGCCCTCGTCCAGGGCGGCCAGCAGGGCCTGGCGGGCCACGGGGTGCAGCGGGGCGGCGGAGGCGGCGTCGAAGTAGGGCACGCCTCACGCTAACGCGGGCGGGGTCCGGTGCGGTCGGTCGGCAGCGTCGTCGTTTGGCTGCGGGCCGTTTGTGGCTGGTCGCTCCCCCAAGTTCTCGACTCCGCTCGAACAGGGGGGACCCCCATCGCGGCGGAGCCGCAAATGTCACAGCCCCGCGCCCCGGGAGGTTGCACCGTGCCGCACGACGCAGGGCACGGCTTCGTAGTGGACCCCGTACAGAAAGACCCGTCAGATACCCGCCCGGAGGCCCGTATTCCACCCCTTCGGGGGCCCGGGCGGCGCGTTGGGCACCCTCCCCGCGCGACCCCAAATAGCGTCCAGTAGGGTTTGGTCCGCATAAACATCCAAACCCCTGCCCGCGGCCAGGGCGGCGACCGACCAGCGAGACGGACGGCCGTAGCCGGCCGGCGCGGGCGAGACTCTCGGGAAGGCGCTACGTGAGTCCCAACGGCTCCGACCGCTCGTCGCGGCGCCCGATGCGGCGGAAGCTGCTGCAGGTGCTGACCGCGGGCCTGGTCCTGGCTACCGCCTCCGGTTGCTCGTACAACTGGAAAGACTTCCCTCGCCTCGGTATGCCCACCCCGGTGACGGAAGAGGCTCCGCGGATCCTCTCCCTCTGGCAGGGTTCGTGGGCGGCAGCGCTCGCCACGGGCGTGCTGGTCTGGGGCCTGATCCTGTGGAGCGTCATCTTCCACAGGCGCAGCCGCACCAAGGTCGAGGTACCTCCGCAGACCCGGTACAACATGCCCATCGAGGCGCTGTACACGGTCGTCCCCCTCATCATCGTCTCGGTGCTCTTCTACTTCACCGCGCGTGATGAGTCGAAGCTCCTTGAGCTCACCCCGAAGCCGGCTCACACCGTCAACGTGGTCGGCTACCAGTGGAGCTGGGGCTTCAACTACGTCGAGGACGTGGACGGCAACCCGGCCACGGGCGACGCCGCGAAGTCCAAGGAGCTCTCCGCCATTCCGGAGCGCTTCACCAAGGACTTCCCGGCCGGCGCGGACGGCGTCTACGACGTCGGCATCCCCGGCACACGGAACCCGCAGACCGGAAACCCCGGGCCCACCCTGTGGCTGCCCAAGGGCGAGAAGGTCCGCTTCGTGCTGACGTCGCGTGACGTCATCCACTCCTTCTGGGTGGTCCCCTTCCTGATGAAGCAGGACGTCATCCCGGGGCACACCAACTCCTTCGAGGTGACCCCGACCCAGGAGGGCACCTTCCTCGGCAAGTGCGCCGAGCTGTGCGGTGTCGACCACTCCCGGATGCTCTTCAACGTGAAGGTCGTCTCCCCGGAGCGCTACCAGCAGCACCTCAAGGAGCTGGCGGCGAAGGGCCAGACCGGCTACGTGCCGGCGGGCATCGCTCAGACCGACCCCGCCAAGAACGCGGAGACGAACAAACTGTGAGCATCCTCAACGAATCTCAGGGTGCCGCGGCAGCAGACGACTCGTACGAGAACGAGCTGCCGGTCCGGCGCAAGAAGCCGGGAAGCGTCGTCGTGAAGTGGCTGACCACCACTGACCACAAGACGATCGGCACGATGTATCTGGTCACGTCGTTCGTGTTCTTCTGCATCGGCGGTGTGATGGCGCTCCTCATGCGCGCCGAACTCGCCCGTCCCGGCACGCAGATCATGTCGAACGAGCAGTTCAACCAGGCGTTCACGATGCACGGCACGATCATGCTGCTGATGTTCGCGACGCCGCTGTTCGCCGGATTCGCGAACTGGATCATGCCGCTGCAGATCGGCGCGCCCGACGTGGCGTTCCCGCGGCTGAACATGTTCGCCTACTGGCTCTACCTGTTCGGCTCGACCATCGCGGTCGGTGGCTTCCTCACCCCGCAGGGCGCGGCCGACTTCGGCTGGTTCGCCTACTCCCCGTTGTCGGACGCGGTCCGCTCGCCGGGCGTCGGCGCCGACATGTGGATCATGGGTCTGGCCTTCTCCGGCTTCGGCACGATCCTCGGCTCGGTCAACTTCATCACCACGATCATCTGCATGCGCGCTCCGGGCATGACGATGTTCCGTATGCCGATCTTCGTGTGGAACGTCCTGCTGACCGGTGTGCTGGTCCTGCTGGCCTTCCCGGTCCTCGCGGCCGCGCTGTTCGCCCTGGAGGCGGACCGCAAGTTCGGTGCCCATGTCTTCGACGCGGCCAACGGCGGCGCACTACTGTGGCAACACCTCTTCTGGTTCTTCGGCCATCCAGAGGTGTACATCATCGCCTTGCCCTTCTTCGGAATCATCTCCGAAGTCATTCCGGTGTTCTCCAGAAAGCCGATGTTCGGCTACATGGGCCTGGTCGGCGCGACGATCGCCATCGCCGGTCTGTCCGTGACCGTGTGGGCCCACCACATGTACGTCACGGGCGGCGTGCTCCTGCCGTTCTTCTCGTTCATGACGTTCCTCATCGCGGTACCGACCGGTGTGAAGTTCTTCAACTGGATCGGCACGATGTGGAAGGGCTCGCTGTCCTTCGAGACACCGATGCTCTGGGCCGTCGGCTTCCTGATCACCTTCACCTTCGGTGGTCTGACCGGCGTCATCCTGGCCTCGCCGCCGATGGACTTCCACGTCTCCGACTCGTACTTCGTCGTCGCGCACTTCCACTACGTCATCTTCGGCACCGTGGTCTTCGCGATGTTCTCCGGATTCCACTTCTGGTGGCCGAAGTTCACCGGCAAGATGCTGGACGAGCGGCTGGGCAAGATCACCTTCTGGACGCTGTTCGTGGGCTTCCACGGCACGTTCCTGGTGCAGCACTGGCTCGGTGCCGAGGGCATGCCGCGTCGTTACGCGGACTACCTCGCGGCCGACGGCTTCACCGCGCTGAACACGATCTCGACCATCAGCTCCTTCCTGCTCGGCCTGTCGATCCTGCCGTTCCTGTACAACGTCTGGAAGACCGCCAAGTACGGCAAGAAGATCGAGGTCGACGACCCGTGGGGCTACGGCCGTTCGCTCGAATGGGCGACGTCGTGCCCGCCGCCGCGGCACAACTTCCTCACCCTGCCGCGTATTCGCTCCGAATCCCCGGCGTTCGACCTGCACCACCCGGAGATCGCGGCTCTCGACCAGCTTGAGAACCACGGTCATGGGGACAAGGCCCTCGCCGGCGGCAAGGAGGCGGGCAAGTGAAGATCCAGGGCAAGATGTTCCTCTGGCTCTCCGTCTTCATCCTGATCATGGCCGTCGTGTACGGCGTGTGGTCGAAGGAGCCGGCCGGTGCGACCGCTCTCGTGATGGCCTTCGGCCTGAGCGTGATGATCGGCTTCTACTTGGCCTTCACGGCCAAGCGGGTCGACGCGGGCGCGCAGGACGACAAGGAGGCCGATGTCGCGGACGACGCCGGTGAGCTGGGATTCTTCTCCCCGCACAGCTGGCAGCCGCTCTCGCTGGCGGTGGGCGGCGCGCTCGCCTTCCTCGCCATCGCGATGGGCTGGTGGCTGCTGTACTTCTCGGCGCCGCTGATCGTGGTCGGCATCTACGGCTGGGTGTTCGAGTACTACCGCGGCGAGAACCAGAACCAGTAGGTGCGCCGCAGCACTTCCGAGGACCCCCACGGCTCACTCCGAGCCGTGGGGGTCCTCGCTTTTCTGCGCCGTCCGGGTGAGGGCGGCCCGTTTGCAGTCATACCGCGCGCTTAATATGACTATTTTTCATAACGTGTGGTCATGAGTCACGCACCGCGTACCCGTACCGTCCTTGGCTGCACCCTGCTGGTCGTGTCCCTCGGGGCGGGCGCCGGCGCGTGCGGCAGGTCCGACGGCAACCCGCTCTCGGCCAAGCCGTACGACGCGGCCGGCCAGGTCGTCTACAACGGCCCGGCGGGCAGCGCGAAGGCGGATCCGGAGCGCCCCCTGGAGATCTCCGCCCGGGGCAACGGCCGCCTCACGGACGTGACGGCCACGGACGCCCAGGGCCGCTATCTGGCGGGCGAACTGGACGGCGACGGCCACCGCTGGCACTCCACGGCCCCGCTGGTGGCAGGAACCCACTACACGGTGCTGGTCTCCACGGAGGACTCCGACGGCTCTCCGGGCCGCCGTACGCTGACGTTCGACACGGCCGCGCCCAAGGATGCCGTGAAGGTCGAATTCGGCCCGGACGCGGGCAAGTACGGCGTCGGGCAGCCCATCACGGCCGAGCTCAGCAAGCCGGTCAAGGACAAGGCGGCCCGCGCCATCGTCGAACGCGCGCTCAAGGTCGAGTCCACGCCCAAGGTGGAGGGCGCCTGGTACTGGGTCAACGACAAGATGCTCCACTACCGGCCCAAGGACTACTGGCCGACCGACGCGACGATCAGAGCCTCCTCGCGCCTGGAGGGCGTGAAAATCGCCAACAAGCTCTACGGCGGCCCCGCGCACCCCCTGAAGATCACCACGGGCGACCGGATCGAGGCCATCACGGACGCCTCGTCGCACTACATGACGGTCAAACGCAACGGAGAAGTGATCAACACCATCCCGATCACCACCGGCAAGCCGGGCTTTTCCACCCGTAACGGCGTCAAGGTGGTGCTCGGCAAGCAGTACTTCGTACGGATGCGCGGGGAGACCGTCGGCATCTCGGCGAGCAGCTCGGACGGGTACGACCTGCCCGTCTACTACGCCACCCGGGTCACCTGGAGCGGCGAGTACGTGCACGCCGCGCCCTGGTCGGTCGGCTCACAGGGCTCCGAGAACGTCAGCCACGGCTGTACGGGCATGTCCACCGGCAACGCGGCCTGGTTCTACGAGACCGTGACCGAGGGCGACATCGTCAAGGTGGTCAACAGCATCGGCGAGGACATGACGCCGTTCGACAACGGCTTCGGCGACTGGAACCTCGACTGGAACGAGTGGCACAAGGGCAGCGTGCTCCAGGCCGACCTGAAGGCCGGGCAGAGCAAGCTGAACTCCGCCCGGCTGCGGCCGCAGGTCTGAGGGCCCGGTGGGGGGCCGGGGATCAGCTACGGGCCACGGCGCCGTCGGTGCGCCGGGAGCGCAGCAGGGCGGCCAGTGCGGCCGGGAACTCGACCGGGTCGACCGGGAGGGTCACCGCGGCGTCCGCGCGGCTCCAGGTGGCCAGCCAGGCGTCCTGCGGGCGCCCCATGAGCAGCAGCACGGGCGGGCACTGGAAGATCTCGTCCTTGATCTGCCGGCAGATGCCCATGCCGCCGGCCGGGACGGCCTCCCCGTCCAGGACGCACACGTCGATGCCGCCGCGGTCCAGCTCCTTGAGGACCGCCTGTGGCGTCGCGCACTCCAGGAAGGTCACCGGGGGAACATCGGCGGCGGGCCTGCGTCCGGCGGCGAGCCGCACCTGCTCACGGGTGCTCGCGTCGTCGCTGTAGACAAGTACGGTGGCGCTCGAATGCATTGTTCCTCCGAATCGACGGCGGTACGGGCTCGGGAGCCGATGCGCGGATGCTACTCCGTCCGACACCCTGTCAACACCGGTTCGGCGAGCGCCCGGATGGGCCGTTCGAGCAGGACACGGGGCGCGGACACACCGAACGGCACCCCCCGGAGTGAGCGCGAGATAAGCGACCGACATAATGTCGGTCGTGGCGACAGCAACGACAGTAGAAACCGGGCACGCGCACCCGTCGGTCAATCGGCCGAACCTCACCAGCGTCGGAACCATCATCTGGCTGAGTTCCGAGCTGATGTTCTTCGCGGCCCTCTTCGCGATGTACTTCACCCTGCGATCGGTGACGGGTGCCGAGCACTGGAAGGAAATGGCGTCCTCGCTGAACCTTCCGTTCTCGGCGACGAACACCACGATCCTGGTGCTCTCCTCTCTCACCTGCCAGCTCGGCGTCTTCGCCGCCGAGCGGGGCGACGTGAAGAAGCTGCGCACCTGGTTCACGATCACGTTCGTGATGGGTGCGATCTTCATCGGAGGCCAGGTCTTCGAGTACACCGAGCTGGTGAAGAAGGACGGCCTCTCGCTGTCCTCGGACCCGTACGGCTCGGTGTTCTACCTGACCACCGGCTTCCACGGCATGCATGTGACGGGCGGTCTGATCGCCTTCCTGCTGGTCCTCGGCAGGACCTACGCGGCCAAGAGGTTCACCCACGAACAGGCAACCGCCGCCATCGTCGTGTCCTACTACTGGCACTTCGTCGATGTCGTCTGGATCGGCCTCTTCGCCACGATCTACCTGATCAAGTAATCGGGCCCGCAGGCCCGAACCCATCCCGCATCGACGCAGAAGATCCTGACACCGGGGTAATCCGTGAAAAAGCTCTCCGCACGACGACGCCATCCGCTGGCGGCGCTCGTCGTCCTACTCCTCGCGCTGGCGGCCACCGGGGGGCTGTACGCCGCGTTCGCGCCCGCGGACAAGGCGAAGGCCGACGAAACCGCCCAGTCCCTCGCCATCGACGAGGGCAAGAAGCTCTACTCCGTCGGCTGCGCCAGCTGCCACGGAACCGGCGGTCAGGGCACCTCTGACGGTCCCTCGCTGGTCGGCGTCGGCTCCGCCGCCGTGGACTTCCAGGTCGGCACCGGCCGTATGCCGGCGCAGCAGCCCGGCGCTCAGGTGCCGAAGAAGAAGGTCATCTACACGCAGGCCGAGATCGACCAGCTCGCCGCGTACGTCGCCTCCCTCGGCGCCGGTCCGATCAAGCCGACCGAGAAGCAGTACAGCCCGGACGGTGCGGACATCGCCAAGGGTGGCGAGCTGTTCCGTACCAACTGCGCCCAGTGCCACAACTTCTCCGGCAAGGGCGGTGCGCTGACGCACGGCAAGTTCGCCCCCAGCCTTGAGGGCGTGACACCCAAGCACCTCTACGAGGCCATGCAGACCGGCCCGCAGAACATGCCGTCGTTCCCCGACACGACGATGCCGCAGAAGCAGAAGCAGGACATCATCGCGTACCTGGACGCTGTGAACAGCGAGAAGACCGCCAGCCCCGGCGGCCTTGAGCTGGGTGGCCTCGGCCCGGTCAGCGAGGGCCTGTTCGCCTGGATCTTCGGTCTGGGTGCCCTCATCGCAGTTGCCATCTGGATCGCGGCCCACTCCGCTAAGGCCAAGAAGTCATGAGTAGCCAAGACAATTCCGAGAACCTGCCCAGCGAGCAGGACCCCGAGCACGGCTCGGTAGAGCGTGCCCGTGACCCGTTCGCGGACCCGGGGCTGCCGCCCCACCGCCCGCGCGTCCAGGACATCGACGAGGCGGCCGCCAGGCGCTCCGAGCGCGTGGTCGCCGGCCTCTTCACGCTGTCGATGATCGCGACCGTGGCCTTCATCGCGTCGTTCGTGATCTTCCCGATCGACAAGATCGTCTACATCTTCCCGATCGGTCACGTCAGCGCGCTGAACTTCTCCCTGGGTCTGACCCTGGGTGTCGCGCTGTTCTGCATCGGCGCCGGCGCGGTCCACTGGGCCCGCACGCTGATGTCGGACGAGGAGATGTCGGACGAGCGCCACGAGATCGCGGCGCCGCCGGAGGTCCGCGAGAAGGTCATGCAGGACTGGGCGGACGGCGTCCGCGAGTCCGGCTTCGGCCGCCGCAAGCTGATCCGCAACACCATGTACGGCGCGCTGGCCATGGTGCCGCTCGCCGGTGTGGTGCTCCTGCGCGACCTGGGCACGCTGCCCGAGGACAAGCTGCGCAAGACGATGTGGGCCAAGGGCAAGGCCCTCATCAACATGAACACCAACGAGCCGCTGCGTCCCGAGGACGTCGCGGTCGGCTCGCTGACCTTCGCCAAGCCCGAGGGCCTGGAGGAGGACCAGCACGACTTCCAGACCCAGATCGCCAAGGCGGCCCTGATGATCGTCCGGCTGCAGCCGGAGAACATCAAGGACAAGCGCGAGCTGGAGTGGTCGCACCAGGGCATCGTGGCGTTCTCCAAGATCTGCACCCACGTCGGTTGCCCGATCAGCCTGTACGAGCAGCAGACCCACCACGTGCTCTGCCCGTGCCACCAGTCCACCTTCGACCTCTCCGACGGGGCCCGCGTCATCTTCGGCCCGGCCGGTCACGCTCTGCCGCAGCTGCGGATCGGCGTGAACAGCGAGGGTTACCTCGAAGCGCTCGGCGACTTCGAAGAGCCCGTCGGTCCTGCCTTCTGGGAGCGCGGATGAGCACCACCACGACGACCGACGAGCGGCGCGAGCCCGGGAACGGCGAGAAGTTCGCCGACTGGGCCGACGGTCGGCTGGGGATCTACACCCTGGCCAAGACCAACATGCGCAAGATCTTCCCGGACCACTGGTCCTTCATGCTCGGCGAGATCTGCATGTACAGCTTCATCATCATCATCCTCACGGGTGTGTATCTGACGCTGTTCTTCCACCCGAGCATGAACGAGGTCGTCTACGACGGCTCCTACGTTCCGCTCCAGGGCGTGCAGATGTCCGAGGCGTTCAACTCGACCATGCACATCAGCTTCGAGGTGCGCGGTGGTCTGCTGATCCGGCAGATCCACCACTGGGCGGCGCTGATCTTCCTCGCGGCCATGTTCGTGCACATGATGCGTGTCTTCTTCACGGGCGCGTTCCGCAAGCCGCGCGAGGTCAACTGGCTCTTCGGCTTCCTGCTGTTCTTCTGCGGCATGTTCACCGGCTTCACCGGCTACTCCCTGCCGGACGACCTGCTCTCGGGCACCGGTGTCCGGTTCATGGAGGGCGCCGTCCTCGGCGTCCCGGTGGTCGGCACGTACCTGTCGTTCTTCATCTACGGCGGCGAGTTCCCCGGCGGCGACTTCGTGGCCCGGTTCTACTCGGTCCACATCCTGCTGCTGCCCGGCATCATGCTCGGCCTGATGGTCACGCACCTGATCCTGGTCTTCTACCACAAGCACACGCAGTTCGCGGGCCCCGGCCGTACCAACAAGAACGTCGTGGGCGCGCCGCTGCTGCCCGTCTACACGGCCAAGGCCGGTGGCTTCTTCTTCCTGATCTTCGGTGTCATCGCGGTCATCGCGGCGGTCGCCTCGATCAACCCGATCTGGGCCATCGGCCCGTACCGCCCGGACCAGGTGTCCACCGGCGCCCAGCCCGACTGGTACATGGGCTTCGCCGAAGGCCTGATCCGAGTGATGCCGGGCTGGGAGATCAACGCCTGGGGCCACACGCTGGTCCTCGGTGTGTTCATCCCGCTGGTGATCTTCCCGCTGGTGCTGTTCGCGATCGCGGCCTACCCGTTCATCGAGGCCTGGATCACCAAGGACAAGCGCGAGCACCACATCGCCGACCGCCCGCGCAACGCTCCGGTGCGCACCGGCATCGGCGTGGCCTGGATCACCGCGTACATGGTGATGCTGGTCGGTGGTGGCAACGACCTGTGGGCGACCAACTTCCACCTGTCGCTCAACGCCATCACCTGGTTCGTCCGGATCGCGTTCTTCGCCGGCCCGGTCGTCGCGTTCATCATCACCAAGCGGATCTGCCTGGGCCTGCAGCGCCGGGACGCCGAGAAGGTGCTGCACGGTCGCGAGACCGGCATCATCAAGCGGCTGCCGCACGGTGAGTTCATCGAGGTGCACGAGCCGCTCGACGCGGGCCAGCTGTACAAGCTCACCGCGCACGAGCAGACCCGTCCGCACGAGCTGCCCGCGGCCGTCGACGAGAACGGTGTGGCCCGCAAGGTCTCCCGTATGGAGAAGCTGCGCGTCAAGATCCACAAGGGGTACTTCGGCGAGCAGAGCCAGATCGCCAAGCCGACCTCCGAGGAGTTCGAGGAGATCACCAGCGGCCACGGCCACCACTGATCCCCTCTTAGCGACACCGCTGTACGCCACACAGCACAGGGCCCCGTCCAGGCGATGGACGGGGCCCTTCGCCGTTCCCCGGGCTGGATAGGGTGTTCCCATCCCATACCCGTAGATGGACCCAGGAGCGGACCATGAACGTTGTGACCCCGGTCGGCGGCGACAGCGTGGCGGCCTACTCCTGGCCGGGCGTACTGGACGCGCTGCTCAGCGGCACCGACCAGAGCGCGGACGCGACCGCCTGGGCGATGAACCGGATCATGCGCGGCGAGGCGAGCGACGCCCAGATCGCCGCCTTCATGGTGGCCCTGCGGGCCAAGGGCGAGACGGTCGCCGAGATCACCGGCATGGTCCGGGCGATGTACGAGCACGCCAATCTGATCGAGGTGCCCGGCCCGACGGTGGACATCGTCGGTACCGGCGGCGACGGCGCCAAGACCGTCAACATCTCCACCATGTCCGCGATCGTGGTGGCGGGCACCGGCGCGAAGGTCGTCAAGCACGGCAACCGGGCCGCGTCCTCGGCCAGCGGCGCCTCCGACGTCCTGGAGAAGCTCGGCGTCAATCTCAACCTCACCCCCCGGCGGGTGGTCGAGGTGGCCGAGCAGGCGGGCATCACCTTCTGCTTCGCGGTGACGTTCCACCCCGCGCTGCGGTACGTGGCCCAGGCCCGCCGGGAGCTCGGCATCCGCACGACCTTCAACTTCCTGGGCCCGCTGACCAACCCGGCCCGGGTGGGGGCCCAGGCCACCGGGGTCGCGGACGCGCGGGTGGCGCCGATCGTGGCCGGGGTGCTCGCCGAGCGCGGCTCCTCGGCGCTGGTGTTCCGCGGCGACGACGGCCTCGACGAGCTGACGACCACCGCGACCTCGCGGGTCTGGATCGTGCGGGACGGCGCCGTGCGCGAGGAGCCCTTCGACCCGAGGGACGTGGGCATCGACCTGGTGCCGGTCGAGGCGCTGCGCGGCGCGGACGCCTCGTACAACGCGGACGTGGCGCGGCGGCTGCTCGCCGGGGAGAGAGGGCCGGTGCGGGACGCGGTGCTGCTCAACTCGGCGGCCGCGCTGGTCGCCCTGGAGCCGGGCGAGGGCACTTTGGCGGAGCAGATCCGGGCCAAGATCGACAAGGCGGCCGAGGCGGTGGACTCGGGGGCGGCCCGCCGGGCCCTGGAGCGCTGGGTCGCGGCCAGCAACGCGTAGTCCGGACGAACAGACCCGAACACGGGGACCCGTACGAGTGTGACGCAGGGCGCAGTCCGGCATCCGGACCGCGCCTTGCGCGTACGCGGACGTATGGCAGGATGCTTTCCAAGGTCATGAGTGACAGCGACTACGGCCCCGGCCCGCTGTCCGGCAACCCTCCGTCCGTGGCGGGGTGCCCCGGGTGAAGACCAGGCCGTAGGCAGCGAGGTCTACGGCAAGCGCGGACCCCTGCGCACTCATTTCCTGAGTGGCGCGCCCCTGGGGTCCTGGTCCTCAAGGGAGCAGTCTCGTGAGCAAGCGAATGCGATAGGGCCTTCGGCCCCTCTTTCTGTACACCTCCGTACGCCCCTTTTTCGCGTACGTCGAGGTCAACCCCCGTACGCCGGACGGCTGTCGAGCCGTCGCGCGGGGCCTTCACAGTCAGTTCGCCTTGACCTGCCGGGAGATACCGCCATGTCCGCATACGCGTCCACGTCCACCGCCACGTCCACCGCCGCCTCCGCCTCCGAAGAGCCCTGCTGCGCCGCGCCGCTGCCGGTGCTCGGCCGCGATGTCACCGTCCCGCTGGTCACCGGCGGCGAGGTGACCTACGCCGCCCTCGACTACGCGGCGAGCGCGCCGGCCCTCCAGCGGGTGTGGGACGACGTCGCCGCGTACGCGCCGTATTACGGCAGCGTGCACCGGGGCGCGGGCTACCTCTCGCAGCTCTCCACCGACCTGTTCGAGAACAGCCGGGCGGCGGTCGCGGAGTTCCTCGACTGCCGCCCCACCGACCAGGTGGTCTTCACCCGCTCGACGACGGACTCCCTCAACCTCCTCGCCCAGGTGATCCCGGCCGACTGCCAGGTCTTCGTCTTCGAGACCGAGCACCACGCCTCGCTGCTGCCGTGGCGGGACGCGCGCGTGACCTACCTCAACGCGCCGCGTACGCCGCAGCAGGCGGTGGCCACGCTTGAGCGGGCGCTCGCGGACCGCGAGCCTTACGGCCCGGCGCTTGTCTGTGTGACGGGCGCTTCCAATGTGACCGGTGAGCTGTGGCCGGTACGGGAGTTGGCGGCGGCCGCGCATGCGCACGGCGCGCGGATCGTCCTGGACGCGGCGCAGCTCGCGCCCCATCACCCCGTCTCCGTACGGGAGTTGGACGTCGACTGGATCGCGTTCTCCGGTCACAAGCTGTACGCGCCGTTCGGCTCGGGCGTGCTCGCGGGGCGGGCCGACTGGCTCCAGGCGTCCGAGCCGTATCTGGCGGGCGGCGGCGCCTCGCGCCGGGTCGCCCGGCGCGGTGACGGCGGGGTCGACGTGGAGTGGCACACCACCGCCGCCCGGCACGAGGCCGGTTCACCGAACGTCATCGGTGTCTACGCCATCGCCTCCGCCTGCAAGGCGCTGACCGAGGCGGGGTTCGAGGGGCTGGTGGAGCGGGAGGAGCACCTGATCTCGAAGGTGCGCACGGGGCTCGCGGCGGTGCCGCAGGTGCGCGTCCTGTCGCTCTTCGGCGACGACGCGCCCCGGGTCGGCGTCATCTCGTTCGTGGTGGAGGGCTGGAACAGCTCGCACTTCGCGGCGGCGCTGTCGGCGGAGTACGGGATCGGGGTCCGGGACGGGCTGTTCTGCGCGCACCCGCTGGTGCGGACGCTGCTCGGCAGTGAGCCGCAGGATCCGGGCGAGTGCGGGGCGCCGGAGGCGGAGCCGGGTGAGCGCTCCCTGAACGCGATCCGGGTCAGCTTCGGCGCGGGCACGCCGGACGAGCATGTGGACCGGTTTGTGCGGGCGGTGGTGGAGTTGGTGCGGGACGGAGCGAAGTGGACGTACCGAACGGAGGAGGGCCGCTGCGTCCCGGCCGTGTGACGCTCCGGGGCTCGGCCCCGGGCCCCTCTTCGCGGCTGCGCCCCGAACCCCCGCTTCGTCTGCGGGCCGTGGGCGGGGGCTGCGCCCCCTGCACCCCGCGGTGCTGACGTTCGTCCGCGGATCGTGCTGGGTTGCGCGCAGTTCCCCGCGCCCCTGGGAGGTGGGGGTGCCCGGTCGTGTTTGCCCGCGGGCCGTGCTGGGTTGCTCGCGCAGTTCCCCGCGCCCCTTGGATGGGCCCTTCGGGCCCTCCTTCAGGGGCGCGGGGCTGTGACATTTGCGGCTCCGCCGCGGTGGGGGTCCCCCCTGTTCGAGCGGAGTCGAGAACTTGGGGGAGCGAGCAACTCAGCACGGTCCGCAGCCGAACGAAGCGGGGTGCAGGGGCGGAGCCCCGCTACCCACCCACCGTGCCGGGGCCCGGGGCGGAGCCCCGCTACCCACCCACCGTGCCGGGGCCCGGGGCGGAGCCCCGCGTACCCGCCCACCTTGCCGGGGTTCGGGGCGGAGCCCCGCTACCCACCCACCGTGCCGGGGTCCGGGGCGGAGCCCCGTAGCGGGGTGCAGGGGGCGCAGCCCCCGCCCGGGGGTCCGGGGGCGTAGCCCCCGGGAGAACCCCCCTCAACCCCCACCCACCCCCGGAGGGTTTAGGGAAGGGGCGGGGTGGGGCTAGGCGTCGAGGCCGATCGCGAACGCCGCCTCCAGGTCGTGCTGGGAGTACGTGCGGAACGCGACGTGCGTGTCCGTGGCCTCGACGCCGGGGATCTTGCTGATGCGGCCGGGGATGATGTCCGCGAGGTCGTCGTGGCGGGCCACGCGGACCAGGGCGATCAGGTCGTACGTGCCGGTCACCGAGTAGACCTCGGACACGTTCTCCAGCGCCGCGATCGACTCCGCGATCTCGGGGATCCGGTCCACGCTGGTCTTGATGAGCACGATCGCGGTGATCACGGCTGGTCTTCTCCCTCGGTGGCGGCCGACGCCGGTGGCGGCTTCGGTCGTTTCACTCTAGCCGTACCGCGATAGCGCCCCCAGGCGTAGAGAAAGCCCAGGCCGAAGCCGACCAGATGGGCCAGATACGCCACCCCGGGCCCGGCCGGCGCCGCCCGTACCGCGAGCCACTGGAGCACGAACCAGAAGACCAGCACGATCCAGGCGGGAAAGCGCAGCGGCAGGAAGAAGAGGAACGGGAAGAGGCTGGTCACCCGCGCCCGGGGGAAGAGGTACAAGAACGCGCCCAGTACGCCCGAGATCGCGCCGGACGCCCCCACCAGCGTCTGGTCGGACGTGGCGTGCGCCGCCGCGTAGGCCAGCAGGGCCAGATAGCCCACGCCCAGATAGAACAGCGCGAAGGCGATCTTGCCCATGCGTTCCTCGGCCATCGCGCCGAAGACGTAGAGGAAGAGCATGTTCCCCAGCAGATGCAGCCAGTTGCCGTGGACGAACAGCGCGGTGAGGGGGGTGAGGAGGGCGCCGGGGTCGCCGGTCGTGAGTTCGTTCGGGATGACACCCCAGCGGGCGAAATACGCGCTCTGCGCGGCGAGCAGCGCGTCCCCCGTCCCGTAGGAGGGATTCAGTCCGGAGACCGGGCTGACGACGAAGATCAGGCAGCACAGCGCGAGCACCGTGTAGGTGACCGCCGGGCCCCGCGCCACCGTCCCCCGCAGGGCACTCCACTTGATCATGACCAGAGCATGGCGTAACGGGAGCGAACGGTACAGACCGCCTCGCCGTGCCCCGGCACAGCCGGTAGGCCGTAGGGTTACGGGCAGTACATCCGCAGTTCGACGGCGCACCGCGAGATCCTGGACCATGGCCGATCATTGACAGCATGGAAGAAGGACGCACTCCATGACCACCGTTCCCCAGCCGACCGCCGACACCCGGTGGCGCTGCACGCTCTGCGGCAACCTCACCCGCTTCGACGTCACCCGCTCGTCGAAGGTCGTCGAGTACGTCCATCTGGACCTCGCCGGAGAGCCGAAGGTCGAGGAGCGCGAGGTGGTCAGTGAGACCATCGAGTCGGTGCGCTGCCGCTGGTGCAACGCGGTGGACCAGATCGAGCTCGTGGACAGGCCGGGTTCCGGCTCCCAGTGACGGGGCCCCGGTGAGCGACGGACGACAGTTGAGGTGACGGATTGTGGAGCATGCAAGCGGTGCCGAACCGGCCGGTGCTGCCGGTGACGGCCCCGCCGAAGTGCTCGACCGCCCGCTGCCCGAAGGGGTGCGGCGCCGGGTCGTCGCGCTGGTCTCGGACGCCTTCGGCGGGCTGACCGTCACCGAACTCCCGGCCCAGTTGCGGCAGTACGCCCGGTTCACCCCGATCCGGCGGGCCAAGTTCGCGGGCAACGCGATGGCGGCCGCGCTGGAGTCCGACCCGCTGTTCCGCCAGCGCATCGGGGAGCGCCTGAAGGAGGCGCAGCCGGAGCTGGCCGACGCCCTGGAGTCCGGCGCGCCGCCCGCGGCCGCCGACCCCGTGGACGTCGCGGCCGCCGCGTATGTGCTGCGCCCCACCGGCTGGGTCAAGCTCGTCGCCGCCGCGGGCGAGGAGGCGCAGCGCGCCGACGCCGAGCGCGCCGACGAGGAGGGCCGGCGCGAACTGGAGCGGCTGCGCGCGGAGCTGGCCGAGGCGCACGAGCGGGGCCGCGCCGAGCACGAGGAGCTGCGCGCCGACCTGGCCGCCGCCCGCAAGGAAGCCGAAACGCTCCAGCGCAAGCTGCGCAGCGCGCTCAGCGACGTCAAGCGCGGCGAGGCCGCCCTGCGCAAGGCCACCGGGGAGATCGACGGCATCAGAGCGGAGGCGGCGGCCCGGGTGGCCGCCGCCGAGAGCGAGTCGCGCCGGCTCAAGACCCGGCTCAGTGAGGCCGAGGCGTCCGTCGAGGCCGGCCGCCGCGCGGTGCGCGAGGGGCGCTCCATCGAGGACATGCGGCTGCGGCTGCTGCTGGACACCGTCCTGGACGCGGCCTCCGGGCTGCGGCGCGAACTGGCGCTGCCCCCGGCCTCGGTGCGCCCGGCGGACACCGTGGACGCGGTCGCCCCCGGCCAGATGACCCCGAAGGACATCGCGGCCCGGGCGCTCTCCGAGACCGACCCGGCGCTCCTGGACCAGCTGCTGGCGCTGCCGCAGGTGCACCTGGTGGTGGACGGCTACAACGTCACCAAGACCGGCTATCCGACGATGCCGTTGGAGAAGCAGCGGCTGCGGCTGCTCGGCGGTCTGTCGATGCTCGCCGCGCAGACCGGCGCCGAGATCACCTGTGTCTTCGACGGGGCCGAGCTCGCCGCCCCGGTGCTCCTGGCGCCGCCCAGAGGCGTACGGGTGCTCTTCTCCAAGCCCGGTGTGACCGCCGACGAGCTGATCCGTCAGCTGGTGCGGGCCGAGCCGTCGGGGCGTCCGGTGGTGGTCGTCTCGACCGACCGCGAGGTCGCGGACGGCGTCGCCAAGGCCGGTGCGCGGCCCGTCGCGTCCGTCATGCTCTTGAAGCGGCTTTCGCGCGTCTAGCAACTAGTGCGTTCAATGCCCGAATTCGGGTGATCGGTTCCCGGCGTTCTGTCAAGTGCTCATTACTACGCGTGGGATGACAGTAAAGAATCCTCCTTGCGACCGAGTTTTTCCCCATCGGGATTTGAACTGATCACAAGAAGGTCACTAGGGTCAGGGCTCGAACCTTCACGCGGTTGATCACTCGTCCGGGGTGACCGTGAAGGTCCCGCCGAGTCTGCGCTGTTCGGCGGCTGAGGAAGAAGGAGCTCGCCTTCGTGGCGTCCCACCGTCGACCCAAGCCCGCGAGCCGTACCCGTGTGACCGTGCTCACCGCGACCGCCGCCGCGGCCGTCGCTCTCACGTCCCAGGCCGCGCACGCGGACCCGAAGCCTTCGAAGAGCGAAGTGAAGGCCAAGGTCGACAAGCTCTACGACGAGGCCGAGCAGGCGACGGAGAAGTACAACGGCGCCAAGGAGAAGCAGGACCAGCTGGAGAAGCAGGTCGGCGCGCTCCAGGACAAGGTGGCCCGCGGCCAGGACGAGCTCAACAAGCTGCGCGACGGCCTGGGTTCGATGGCCTCGGCGCAGTACCGCTCGGGCGGTATCGACCCCTCGGTCCAGCTCTTCCTCTCCTCCAACCCGGACGACTTCCTGGACAAGGCGTCCTCCCTGGACCAGCTCAGCGCCAAGCAGACCGAGGCGCTGCAGAAGATCCAGTCGAAGCAGCGCAGCCTCGCGCAGGAGCGCAAGGAAGCCCAGGACAAGCTCAAGGACCTCGCGGACACCCGCAAGGAGCTCGGCGACAAGAAGGCCGAGACCCAGACGAAGCTCGCCGACGCGCAGAAGCTCCTCAACTCGCTGACCGCCGCCGAGAAGGCGTCGCTGGCGGCCGACGACGCGCGCGCCAACCGCACCGAGACCCGCAGCGCCGACCTCGGCAACGAGGTCCCCGCCTCGCAGCGCGGCGCCGCGGCCCTCTCGGCCGCCCAGTCCCAGCTCGGCAAGCCGTACGTCTACGGCGCCACCGGCACCGCCTCGTTCGACTGCTCCGGGCTCACCTCCTGGGCCTACCGCCAGGCGGGCGTGAACATACCCCGCACCTCGCAGGAGCAGGCGACCGCCGGCACCCAGATAGGCCGCAGCCAGCTCAAGCCCGGCGACCTGGTGCTCTTCTACGGCGACCTGCACCACGTCGGCCTCTACGCGGGCAACGGCCAGGTGCTGCACGCCCCGAAGCCGGGCGCGGTGGTGCGCTACGAGGCGATGGACAACATGCCGTTCCAGTTCGGCGTCCGCATCGGCTGACGCCCCGCATGACGCGTACGGCCCATAAGGGTCGACTGCCGACGGCGCCCGAACGGGCGAATTCCGGCAACTCACGCTGACGCCACGCCCCGCCGGTGACCTGTGTTCTCCGGTGGGGCGTCACTTTGCGTAGACGCAAGGGTCGTTGGCCGCCCGCAGCTGTCCGGCTACTGTCCGGCGTGCGGTGCCCCCGTGAACCTCCCACTCGTCCGCCCGCCCGGGCGGCAGGGGCCGCACCGCCGGAAGGAGTGCGGCTTCACGTGGCGTCCCATCGCCGTCCCACGCAGCCCGGCCTCGGCCAGAGCACCCGGGTCACCGTTCTGTCAGCGGCGGCGGCCACCGCGGCCGCGGCCTTCGCGGCACCGGCGAGCGCCGACCCGGCTGACTCCGGCAAGGCCCGGGTCGACCGCCTCTTCGCCCAGGCGGAGAAGGCGACCGAGGAGTACGACAAGGCGGACGAGCGCGCCGGTGAGCTGCGCCGGCAGGTCCGTGACGCACAGGACAGCGTCGCCCGGGGCCAGGAGCGGATCAACCGGATGCGGGGCGCGCTCGGCGCCATCGCCGGCGCCCAGTACCGCTCCGGGGGCCTGGACCCCTCGCTCGCGCTGCTGCTCTCCGAGAACCCGGACAGCTATCTCGACAAGGCCGCCGCCCTCGACCGGCTCAGCGAGCGCCAGAGCACGCAGCTGCGCGAACTCCAGCAGGAGATGCGGCGGATCGGCCAGCAGAGCACCGAGGCCACCCGCAAACTCGCCGAGCTGGAGCGCAGCCGTGTCGAGGTGGCCCGGCACAAGCGGACCGTCGAGTCCAAGCTCGCCGAGGCCCGCCGGGCGCTCAACGCGCTGCCGACCGCCGACCGCGCCGCCTTCGACCGCGCCTCGCGCGGCGGCGGCCGCACCCCGGACCTGGGCGGTGCGGTGCCCGCCTCCGGCCGGGCCGCGGCCGCCGTGCTCGCGGCCCGCCAGGCGCTCGGCCGGCCCTACATCTGGGGCGCCAACGGGCCGTCCGGGTTCGACTGCTCGGGCCTGATGCAGTGGTCGTACGCCCAGGCGGGCGTGGGCCTGCCGCGCACCTCGCAGGCGCAGCGGTACGCCGGACACCAGGTGCCGCTCTCCGAGGCGCGCCCCGGCGACCTCGTCGTCTATCGCGCGGACGCCAGCCATGTCGCGATGTACGTGGGCAACGGGCAGGTCATCCACGCCCCCTACCCGGGCGCGCCGGTGCGCTACGACCCGGTGGGCATGATGCCCGTCTCCTCGGTCACCCGCGTCTGACCCGTACGATCGGGGGGATGGCGATACGGCGGTTCAGCGGCGGGTGGCGGCGGCGCACGGCGGCTTGCGGGCTCGCGGCGCTGCTGCTCGCCTCCGCCTGCTCGGCCCCGGCCGCGGCCCCCGACACCACCGCCCGACAGATCCAGAGCACCCTCGACGGCCGCGCGGCCGCCGTCCTGCGCCACGACGAGCGCGGCTACCTCGACGCGGTGGACCCGGCCGCCGGGACGCTGCGGGACGCCCAGCGGGCCGAGTTCGGCAATCTGCGCCAGGTCCCGCTGAGCGCCTGGGCGTACCGGGTGACGGGCCTGAGCCACACCGGCGCGCGGGCCAGCGCCCGGGTGGAGCTGAGCTACCGCGTCGACGGGTACGACAGCGCGCCGGTGGTCTCGGCCCGGGTCGTGGAGCTCGGCGAGCGCGCCGGGCGCTGGTACGTCACCTCCGACCGGCCGGACGAGGGCGCCGCCCAGCCGCTGTGGCAGCAGGGCCCGGTCACCGTGCTGCGCGGCACGCACAGCCTGGTCCTCGGCGTCGGCCAGGACCGCGCGCTGCTCCAGGAGATCGCCCGGACCGAGGACCGGGCGGTGCCCGCCGTCTCGGCGGCCTGGCCCGGCAGGTGGGCGGGCAAGGTGGTCGTCCTGGTGCCCGCCTCGCTCGACTCGATGGCGGCGCTGCTCGGGGCGCCCGCCGCGTCGTACCGGGGGATCGCGGCGGTGACCACCGGCGAGGCGGGCGCGTCCGCGGCGGCCCCCGCGGACCGGGTGATCGTCAACCCCGAGGCGTACGGAGTCCTCGGCGACCTCGGCAAACAGGTCGTCCTCACCCACGAGACCACCCATGTCGCCACCCGCGCCCGCACCTCGCCCGCGACCCCGATGTGGCTCTCCGAGGGCTATGCCGACTGGGTGGGCTACCGGGGCACCGGGCGCACCGCCGCCCAGGCCGCGCCCGAACTCCAGCAGGCGGTGCGGCGCGGCGAGCTGCCCGACGAGCTGCCCCTGGACGCGGACTTCGGCTTCGAGGGCGGCGCCGACCGGCTGGCCCGCGCGTACGAGGGCGGCTGGCTGGCCTGCTCCCTGATCGCCCAGCGCTGGGGCGAGGACAGGCTCGCCGCGTTCTACGCGGAGGTGGGCGGGCAGAAGCACCGCGAGGGCGCCGTGGAGAAGGCGATGAACGACGAACTGGGCACCACGCCGAGGGAGTTCACCGCTCTGTGGCGCGCTTACGTACGCGACCGGCTGGCCTGAGCGGCCAGGGCGGAGAACACCCGGGCCACCCCGGCCGACGCGTCCCGGCCCGGGACCGTGGCGCGCCACAGCCGCCGGCACGCGCCGACCGACGCCACGACGAGCAGTCCGTTGCGTACGAGCAGGAGCAGCACCCCCAGCCAGTCGCTCGCCACCACATGCGAGAACAGCAGCGGGAATTCGAGCAGCGTCACCCCGGCCGCGGCCAGCACCAGCTTCGCCGGGCGGGTCATCGGGCTGTCCGGGAAGACCAGGCACACCGCCGCGAGCCCGACCAACCAGATCAGATACTGCGGGCTGATCACCCGGCTGGTGGTGGTGAAGAGCAGAACGGCGGTGAAGGCGGCGTCCGCGAGCGTGCCGGGTCCGCCCCCACGGGCCCGCAGCCGCCACAGCAGCAGCCAGCCGAACGCCACGGCGGTCAGCCCCATGGCCAGCGTGGAGACCAGCGGGACATACGGACCCAGGAACTCCACCGACCCGTAGTTGAGCTGCACGTGTCCCTGCCAGCCGACGTGGCGGGCGACATGGAAGACGAGCGAGCCCAGCGACTCGACCTCGGTGCCCCGCTCGCGCTGGAAGGTGAGGAACGCGAAGGCGCCGGGCGCGAGCGCGTGGCACAGCAGCAGGAACCCGACGGCCGTCACCGCCGCACTCGCCCAGGCCCGGCGGGGCGCCCGGGCCAGCAGCAGCACCGGCCAGACCTTGAGCAGCGCGCCGAACGCGGCGAGCGCGCCGAGCACCCGCGGCCGCCGCACCCCGGCGAGCAGCGCGGCCACCGCGACGGCCGTCACCATCAGGTCGTAGCGCGCGTACGCGGTCGGCCCGAGCAGCGCCACGCCCCAGACCCAGATCCACGAGCCCGTACGGGACTTCCCGGCCCGCCCGCTCGCGTACAACAGCAGTGCGAAGACCGCGCAGTCGGCGAGGGACGCCAGGACGAAGAAGGCGGACGGGTAGCCGAGGAACGGGACGGCGCCGGGCGCGAGGATGGCGAGGGCCGCGGCCGGCGGGTACTGCCAGGTGACGTCGTCGAGCGGATACGTGCCGGTGCGCAGCACCTCGTACCAGCCCTGGTAGATGACGTCGACGTCGCTGGTGACGTCCGGGCCCGGGACGACCAGGACCCGGAAGACGCACAGGAGCAGCAGACACCGGCTGACGGCGAACACCGCGATGATCGCGCCCGCGCCCTTCCCTCGTCCCACGCCGTTAGCTGAGGACATCCACACCTCGTCCGTCGTCCCTGCGGTCATTCCCGTGGCCGGAGCAGTCATGATGCCGGGCGGGGGCGTGCCCGAGCGATGAGGCGGGGCCGTTCGGTACTGTCGGCGGCGATGCACAAGACCCTGATCGTGACCAATGACTTCCCGCCGCGCCCCGGCGGCATCCAGGCGTTCCTGCACAACATGGCGCTGCGGCTCGACCCCGAGCGGCTCGTCGTCTACGCCTCGACCTGGAAGCGCAGCCGCGAGGGCGTCGAGGCGACCGCGGCCTTCGACGCCGAGCAGCCCTTCACCGTGGTGCGCGACAGCACCACGATGCTGCTGCCGACGCCCCGGGTGACCCGCCGCGCGGTGGGCCTGCTCAAGGAGCACGGCTGCTCCTCGGTGTGGTTCGGGGCGGCGGCGCCGCTCGGCCTGATGGGCCCCGCGCTGCGCCGGGCGGGCGCCGAACGCCTGGTCGCCACCACGCACGGGCACGAGGCGGGCTGGGCCCAACTGCCCGGCTCGCGCCAACTGCTGCGGCGGATCGGCGAGGGCACGGACACGATCACCTATCTGGGTGAGTACACCCGGTCCCGGATCGCGACGGCGCTCACCGAGCGGGCCGCCGACCGGATGGTCCAACTGCCGCCGGGCGTGGACGAGAAGACCTTCCACCCGGGCTCGGGCGGCGCCGAGGTCCGCGCCCGCCTCGGCCTGACCGACCGCCCGGTGGTCGTGTGCGTCTCCCGCCTGGTCCCCCGCAAGGGCCAGGACACCCTGATCCTCGCGATGCCCGCGATCCTCGCGCGCGTGCCGGACGCGGTGCTGCTGATCGTGGGCGGCGGCCCGTACGAGAAGGAGCTCCGCAAACTGGCCGAGGAGACCGGGGTCGCGCCCTCGGTCCGCTTCACCGGCTCCGTCCCGTGGGCCGAACTGCCCGCGCACTACGGCGCCGGCGACGTCTTCGCCATGCCCTGCCGTACGCGCCGGGGCGGCCTCGACGTGGAGGGCCTGGGCATCGTCTACCTGGAGGCCTCGGCGACCGGCCTGCCGGTGGTGGCGGGCGACTCGGGCGGCGCTCCCGACGCGGTCCTGGACGGCGAAACGGGCTGGGTGGTGCGGGGAGGCTCCCCGGAGGACGCGGCGGACCGCATCACCACCCTCCTCCAGGACCCGGACCTGCGCCGCCGCATGGGGGAGCGGGGCAGGGCCTGGGTGGAGGAGAAATGGCGCTGGGACCTACTGGCGGACAAGCTGCGCGAGCTGCTGTAGGGGGTGGGTCGTCCCGGCGCGGCCGGATGGTCGCCTGCGGTCCGTCGGGGCTCGCCCGCGCCCCTAGGAGGGCCCGAAGGGCCCATCAAGGGGCGCGGGGAACTGCGCGACCAGCCCCCCGCCGGGCCGCAGCCAAACGACAACGCGCCCCGGCCCACCACACTCCCACCCCTGACGGTCACTCAGATTTAAGACAACGTGAACGCTGGGCGGAAGCCCAAATTCCGCCCATGCTGCGCGCATGACACCAAATCTGACGCGCCGTCACCTACTGGGCCTCGGCGCCCTCCAGGCGGCCGCACTCCTCGGCCTCACCAAAATCACCCTCACCCCCGCCCACGCGGCAGAGCCCAAGCAGCCGCAAGACGCCACCTACACCCCCGCCCTGGTCATAGGCTCCGGCTACGGCGCATCCGTGGCCGCACTGAGACTCGCGCAGGCCGGCATCCAGACCCTTGTCCTGGAAATGGGCAGACTCTGGAACACCCCCGCCGCGGACGGCAAGATCTTCTGCTCGACCGCCGACCCGGACCAGCGATCGATGTGGTTCCGCACCCGCACAGAGGCCCCTCTCGCCACGTTCCTCTGGCTCGATGTCGTCAACAAGACGATCAGCCCGTACCCCGGCGTACTGGACCGGGTGAACTACGGCGACATGTCCGTCTACGTGGGCCGCGGCGTCGGCGGCGGCTCGCTCGTCAACGGCGGCATGGCCGTCACCCCCCGCCGCGACTACTTCGCCGAGGTCCTGCCCCAGGTCGACGCCGCCGAGATGTACGCCACGTACTTCCCGCGCGCCAACGCCATGCTCGGCGTGAACACGATCGACCCGGCCTGGTTCGAGTCCACCGAGTGGTACAAGTTCGCCCGCACCTCGCGCAAGGCGGCGCAGAACGCCGGCCTCAAGACCGTCTTCGTACCCAACGTCTACGACTTCGGGTACATGCAGCGCGAGGCCGCCGGTACCGCCACCAAGTCCGCGCTCGCGGGCGAGGTCATCTACGGCAACAACTACGGCAAGCGGTCGGTGGACAAGACCTACCTCGCCGCCGCCCTCGGCACCGGCAACGTCACCATCGAGACCCTGCACCACGCCCGCGCCATCCGCAGGCAGCCGGACGGCACGTACGTCGTCACCGCCGACCGGACCGATCCGAGCGGCAAGGTCGTCGAGACACGGGAGATCGGCTGCGGGAAGCTCTTCCTCGGCGCGGGCAGCCTCGGCACCACCGAACTGCTGCTGCGCGCCCGCGAGACGGGCACCCTGCCCGCCCTGGACCCCGCCGTCGGCACCGGCTGGGGCACCAACGGCAACATCATGACGGCCCGCGCCAACCACATGTGGGACACCGTCGGTGCCAACGAGGCCACGATGCCCGCGCTCGGCATCGACGACTGGGACAACACCGCCAACCCGGTCTTCGCCGAGATCGCCCCGCTCCCGATGGGGTTCGAGCACTGGGTGAGCCTGTATCTGGCGATCACCAAGAACCCGCAGCGCGGCACCTTCTCGTACGACCCGGCGACCGACTCGGCCAGGCTCGACTGGACCAGGGCGCAGAACCAGCCCGCGGTCGACGCGACGAAGAAGCTCTTCGACCGGATCAACCTCATGAACGCGACGATCTACCGGTACGACCTCTTCGGCAACAACACGCCGTTCGCCGACGGCTTCTGCTACCACCCGCTCGGCGGCTGCCCGTTGGGGCGGGTGACCGACGACTACGGGCGGGTGAAGGGGTATCCGGGCCTGTACGTCACCGATGGAGCCCTCATCCCCGGCTCCATCGGCGTCAACCCGTTCGTCACGATCACCGCGCTCGCCGAGCGCAACGTCCAGCGCGTCCTCGCGCAGGACACCGCGAAGTGATCACACCCGAGTGATCAGGCCCGACTGATCAGTGGGCGTAGATCGCCTCGATCTCGTCCGCGAAGTCCTTCGCCACGACATTGCGCTTGAGCTTCAGCGACGGGGTGATGTGCCCCGCCTCCTCCGTCAACTGGGAGGTGAGAATGCGGAATTTCCGCACCGATTCCGCCTTGGAGACCGCCGCGTTGCCGTCGTCCACCGCCCGCTGCACCTCCGCGAGCAGCTCCGCGTCCTCGCGCAGCGAGGCCGCCGTCGAGCCGGCCGGCTTGCCGTGGTCGGCGGCCCAGTGGGCCAGGAACTCCTCGTCGAGGGTGACCAGCGCGCCCACGAACGGCCGTCCGTCGCCGACCACCATGCACTCCGCGACCAGCGCGTGCGCGCGGATGCGGTCCTCGATCACCGCCGGGGCGACGTTCTTGCCGCCCGCCGTGACGATGATCTCCTTCTTGCGGCCGGTGATCGCGAGGTAGCCGTCCTCGTCGAGGGTGCCGATGTCGCCGGTGTGGAACCAGCCGTCGGCCAGCGCCTCGGCGCTCGCCGCCTCGTTGTTCCAGTACCCCGTGAACAGGTGCTCGCCGTGCAGCAGCACCTCTCCGTCGTCCGCGATGCGCACCACGGAGCCGGGCAGCGGCTGGCCGACCGTGCCGATCTTCTGCCGGTCCCAGGGGTTGAACGCGGTCGCGGCGCAGGACTCGGTGAGGCCGTAGCCCTCCAGGACCGTGAAGCCGATGCCCCGGTAGAAGTGGCCCAGGCGCTCGCCGAGCGGCGCGCCGCCGGAGATCGCGTACTCGCCCCGGCCGCCGAGCACCGCGCGCAGCTTGCTGAAGACGAGCCGGTCGAAGACCTTGTGCTTGATCTTGAGGCCGATCGAGGGGCCCTGCGGGGTGCCCAGCGCGCGGCTGTACGCGATGGCCGTGTGCGCGGCCTTGTCGAAGATCGGGCCCTTGCCGTCCGCCTGTGCCTTGGCCCGGGCCGAGTTGTAGACCTTCTCGAAGACGCGCGGCACACCGAGGATCAGCGTGGGCCGGAAGGAGGCCAGTTCATCGGTGAGGTTCTTGATGTCCGGTACGCAGCCGAGCTTGATCGGCGCCATCACGGACGCCACCTCGACCAGCCGGCCGAAGACGTGCGCGGTCGGCAGGAACAGCAGGACCGAGCACTCGCCGGTGCGGAAGAGCGGCTTGAGGCGCTCGACCACGTTGCCGCACTCCGCGAAGAAGGCGCGGTGGGTGAGCACACAGCCCTTGGGGCGGCCGGTGGTGCCGGAGGTGTAGACGATGGTCGCCGCGTCGTCCGCGTGCGCCGACGACATCCGCTGGTCGAGCACCTCGTCGGAGATCTCGGCGCCCTTGGCGGTGAGTTCGGCGACCGCGTCGGACTCGATCTGCCAGATGCCCTTCAGCCCGGTCAGCCCGGCCTGCACGGAGGTCACGGCCGCCAGGTGCGCCTCGGACTCGACGACGCACAGGGTGGCGCCGGAGTCGCCGAGGATCCACTGGATCTGCTCGGGCGAGCTCGTCTCGTACACGGGAACGGTGACCGCGCCCGCGCTCCAGACGGCGAAGTCGAACAGGACCCACTCGTAACGGGTCCGCGACAGCAGGGCCACCCGGTCGCCCGGCTCCACGCCGGCGGCGATCAGGCCCTTGGCCACGCCCCGGACCTCGGCCAGGAACTGGGTGGCGGTGACATCGGTCCATTGTCCCGCGACCTTGCGGCCCATGACCGCGACATCGGGATGCTGAGCGGCATTGCGGCGGATCAGATCCGTCAGGTTGCCGTCCGTGGGGACCTCGTACAGGGCCGGAAGGCTGAACTCGCGCAAGACTGCTGCTCCTCATCGGGCGCCGGTGCCACGGCTCTGTGTGACGCACCGGCTGCGGTCCAAGATCGGGCAGGTGCCCGGAGCAACTTGTTGGGGATCTGCTCCGAGCACGACTGGACTGCCCGGACGTTACCCATGGGTAGTGGGTTCCCGATAGGGGGTCCTGGCCAGATGTTCGCTGCGTCACACGGTTCGCACCGCTCCACGCACAGTAGTCCACTCCTTTCGCGACTCGGAAGTAACCGCAGGTCCGGCGGCCTAGGGTGGTCGGCATGCGAGTACATGTGGTCAGCGATGTGCACGGGAACACCGACGGACTGGCGAAGGCGGGGGACGGCGCGGACGCCCTCGTCTGCCTGGGTGACCTCGTCCTTTTCCTCGATTACGCCGATCACTCGCGCGGGATCTTCCCCGACCTCTTCGGCGTCGAGAACGCGGACCGCATCGTCGCCCTGCGCACCGCCCGCCGCTTCGAGGAGGCCCGTGAGCTGGGCCGCTCGCTCT
Organism: Streptomyces sp. NPDC048696; assembly: GCF_043198895.1. Classification (NCBI taxonomy): domain Bacteria; kingdom Bacillati; phylum Actinomycetota; class Actinomycetes; order Kitasatosporales; family Streptomycetaceae; genus Streptomyces; species Streptomyces sp. NPDC048696. The sequence continues at coordinate 223,153 of NZ_JBICVJ010000004.1, forward strand.
GGGCGGGCCTCGACCGGGAGGCGGCGATCGAGTCGGCCGTCCGCCGTCAGTACGCCGAGATGTTCGCCGCCCTTCCCACCCCGACGTACGCCACCTACGGCAATGTCGACATACCGTCCCTGTGGCCGGAGTACGCGGGTCCCGGTACCACCGTCCTGGACGGCCAGCGGGTCGAGATCGGCGGCCGGGTCTTCGGCTTCGTCGGCGGCGGCCTGCGGACCCCGATGCGCACGCCGTTCGAGATCTCCGACGAGGAGTACGCGGCCAAGGTCGAAGCGCTCGGCGAGGTGGACGTGCTCTGCTCGCACATCCCGCCGGAGGTCCCCGAGCTCGTCTACGACACGGTCGCCCGCCGCTTCGAGCGCGGCTCGCGCGCGCTCCTCGAAGCCATCCGCCGCACCAGGCCCCGGTACTCCCTGTTCGGCCACGTCCACCAGCCGCTGGCCCGCCGGGTACGCGTCGGGCGCACCGAGTGCGTGAACGTCGGCCACTTCGCCGCCACCTCCAAGCCGTTCGCCCTTGAGTGGTGAGACGGCCTCCGGCATGAGGCCCGGCGGGCACGCGATAGCCTGCACAGCACCACCCCACACAGCGGCCCGCGCACTGGAGGAGCCACGACGATGGCGGAACACACCAGCTCGTCTATCACCATCGAGGCGGCACCGGCCGACGTGATGGGGGTGATCGCCGACTTCGCCCGGTACCCCGAGTGGACCGGAGAGGTGAAGGAGGCCGAGGTGCTGTCCAAGGACGCCGAGGGCCGCGCCGAGCAGGTCCGGCTCGTCCTCGACGCCGGCGCCATCAAGGACGACCACACCCTGAAGTACGCCTGGCACGGCACCGACCAGGTCAGCTGGAGCCTGGTCAAGTCCCAGATGCTGCGCACCCTCGACGGCTCGTACAGCCTCGCGGACGCCCCCGGCGGCCACACCGAGGTCACCTACCAGCTCACCGTCGACGTCAAGATCCCGATGCTCGGCATGATCAAGCGCAAGGCCGAGAAGGTCATCATCGACCGCGCGCTGGCCGGGCTGAAGAAGCGTGTCGAGAGCGGCGGCGCCGCCGGGGCCGAGCAGGCCTGATCGTGCGTACGGTCCTCGTCACCGGTCCCGGCGGCGCGGGCCGCACCACCGTCGCCGCCGCGACCGCGCTCGCGGCGGCCCGGCGCGGCGAGCGCGCCCTGCTGCTGCACACCGACCGCGACGACGGCCTCGCCCGGCTGCTCGGCGGCGACGACATCCAGGGCCTGGACGTCGTACGGATCGACGCGGGCGCCCACTTCCGCGCCGAACTCCTCGCGCTCCAGGACCGCGCCGCGACGGCGCTCGACCTGCTCGGCGCGGGCCGCCTGGACGGCGAGGAGCTGACCGAGCTGCCCGGCGCCGACCAGCTCGCCCTGCTCAAGGCGCTGCGCGAGTCGGCCACCGGCGACCACGACCTGGTCGTCGTCGACATGCCGCCCACCCACGCCTGCGTCGCGGCCCTCGCCCTGCCCGGGCAGCTGCGCCGCTATCTGCGCCGGCTCCTTCCGCCCGAGCGGCAGGCCGCGCGTTCGCTGCGCCCGGTCCTCGCCCAGCTGGCCGGCGTCCCGATGCCCGCGCGCTCGCTGTACGAGACGGCCGCCCGCTGGGACGCCGAGCTGGCCGCCGTGCAGGCCGTGGTGGACGACCCGGCGACGACCGTACGGCTGGTCGCCGAGCCGGGGCCCGCGGCCTCGGCCGCGCTGCGCACCGCCCGGCTCGGCCTCGCCCTGCACGGGCTGCGCCTGGACGCGGTGGTCGCCAACCGCGTCCTTCCCACCGGCTCGGCCGACCCCTTCCTCGCCGGGCTCTCCGGGCGCCAGCAGTGCGCGCTCAAGGAGCTGGCCGAGGAGTTCGACGCCGCAGCGGTCCACGAGGTCCCGCACCTGGGGCGCGAGCCGCAGGGCGCCGACGAGCTCGACGAACTGATCGGGCTTGTCGGGGGACCGACCGGCGAGAGCGGCCTGTGGCACGCGGACGACGGGGGACAGCGCGAGCCCTGGGCCGTCGAGGACCGCCTCGCCGACGACGGCGTCCTCGTCTGGGTGCTGCCGCTGCCCGGCGCGGCCAAGGACGCGCTCGGCCTGGTGCGCCGGGGCGATGAACTCCTGCTGGACGCCGGACCGTTCCGCCGGATCGTCGCCCTGCCGTCCGCGCTGCGCCGCTGCACCGTCTCCGGCGCGGCCCTCGCCGACGGCGTCCTGCGGATCCGGTTCACGCCGGACCCCGCCCTGTGGCCCCGCGCACACTGAACGCCGTACCCCCATTCGGGTAACGTCGAGAGAACACGACCCTTCTCCTCAGTAGCTGGAGTCCGCCATGAGCGAAGCCACCGAGCGTCCCGCCTCCGACGCGGATGCCTGGGCCGACGCGTGCGCCGAGGACCTCGCAGCCGAGAAGGCGCGCCGCCGCGCCGAGCACGGCCAGCCGCCCGGCTCGGCCGCCGAGGAGCTGCGCAAGCTGGTCGACGCCGTCGCCGACAAGGTCGCCGGTCTTTCGGGGATCCAGTCCTCGCTGCCCGGCATGGCCGCGCAGAGCGCCGTGCAGCAGCTGATCAGCCAGGCCAAGGCCGCGGTCGAGCCGGTCATCGAGCGCAACCCGGACGTCTTCGACCACCTGGCCGCGGCCGGCGGCGAACTGCTCGCCGCCTACCGCTCCGCCGTCGAGGGCCATGAGCGGCGCTGGGCCTCACAGCGGCCGAAGAAGGACGAGGACGGCGGCGGCCCGGGCCCGGCCGAGCACATCGACCTGGACTGACGATCCGGTGCCCGCCCTCGGGTACGGTTGGCCTCAGCGGGGCTCGACCGAAAACTGAGGGACTTAATGGGACTCACCATCGGCGTCGACATCGGCGGCACCAAGATCGCGGCGGGAGTGGTCGACGAGGAGGGCCACATCCTCGAAACGCACACCGTGCCCACGCCGCCGACCGCTGACGCCATCGTGGACGCGATCTGCGCCGCCGTCGAAGGGGCGGGCAAGGGGCACGAGATCGAGGCCGTCGGCATCGGTGCCGCCGGTTACGTCGACGACAAGCGCGCCACCGTCCTCTTCGCGCCCAACATCAACTGGCGCCACGAGCCGCTGAAGGACAAGGTCGAGCAGCGCGTCGGGATGCCCGTGGTCGTCGAGAACGACGCGAACGCGGCGGCCTGGGGCGAGTACAAGTTCGGCGCCGGCCAGGGCCACGAGGACGTCATCTGCATCACGCTCGGCACGGGCCTGGGCGGCGGCATCATCATCGGCAACAAGCTGCGCCGCGGCCGCTTCGGCGTGGCCGCCGAGTTCGGCCACATCCGGGTCGTGCCGGACGGCCTGCTGTGCGGCTGCGGCAGCCAGGGCTGCTGGGAGCAGTACGCCTCGGGGCGCGCGCTGGTGCGGTACGCCCGTCAGCGCGCCAACGCGACCCCCGAGAACGCCGAGATCCTGCTCGGCCTGGGCGACGGCACGATCGAGGGCATCGAGGGCAAGCACATCAGCGCCGCCGCCCGCCAGGGCGACCCGGTCGCGGTGGACTCCTTCCGCGAGCTGGCCCGCTGGGCGGGCGCGGGCCTGGCCGACCTGGCCTCGCTCTTCGACCCCTCCGCGTTCATCGTCGGCGGCGGTGTCTCGGACGAGGGCGAGCTGGTCCTCGACCCGATCCGCAAGTCGTTCCGGCGCTGGCTGATCGGCGGCCAGTGGCGTCCGCACGCACAGGTCCTGGCCGCGCAGCTGGGCAACAAGGCCGGTCTGGTGGGCGCGGCGGACCTGGCCCGCCAGGGCTGACCGCACGGCCCGTACGCACGCTCGTACGCATGTTCGGCGCCCGTCGCGTCCCCTGGGGAAGCGGCGGGCGCTGCCCTATGTTGTGGGCCATGCCGCTCACGGATCTTCCCGCGTCCCGTACGGAGAACGGCTCGGCCGTGCTCCGCGTCCTCAGCTACAACATCCGCTCGATGCGGGACGACAACGCGGCCCTGACCAGAGTCATCCGCGCCTGCGACCCCGATCTGGTGCTGATCCAGGAGGCGCCGCGGTTCTTCCGCTGGCGCAAGGCGGCCGCGCGCCTGGCGGCGGCCAGTGAACTGGTGGTCCTCAGCGGCGGCGCGACCGCCGCGGGCCCGCTGCTGCTGTGCTCGCTTCGGGCGACGGTGGAGCGCACCGAGGACGTCCTGCTCCCGCTCACCCCCGGGCTGCACCGCCGCGGCTTCGCGACGGCGGTGGTACGGGTCGGCGGCGCCCGCCTGGGCGTCCTGAGCTGCCATCTGAGCCTCCAGGCGGACGAGCGCGAGGCCCAGGCCCAGATGCTGCTCGACCGCCTCGCGGCGCTGGGCGTCGAGCACGCGGTCGCGGGCGGCGACCTCAACGACCGCCCGGACGGCCGCGCGTTCCGCCGCCTGTCGGCCGCGCTCCAGGACTGCTGGTCGGTACGCCCGTGGGGTACGGAGTACACCTCGACCCCGGCCGACCCCCACCAGCGCATCGACGCGATCTTCGCGACGCCGGGGATCGAGGTCCTGGGATGCGGAGTCCCGACGGGCCTGCCGGACGCGGACCTGCGCGCGGCGACCGACCACCTGCCGGTACTGGCGGCGCTGCGGGTCCCGACGAGCCAGGGGTGAGGGTCAGACCACCGCGCCCCGCCCAGGGTCGTCGTCGTCCTCGTCGTCGTGCTTCATCCGGGCGAACAGTGTGCCGAAGCCGCCGATGAAGCCGCCCACGCCCAGTGTCGTGAGCCACCAGGTGAACTCCCACTGGAAGACCGCCGCCAGCAGCATCAGCAGCGGCCCGCCGATCACCGCCAGCCAGGCGAACTTCGCCGTGACGTCCGCCTCCGGCAGCGGCGGCGGCTCCGGCGGGATGAAGTGGCCCTCGTCCGCGTCGTCGAGGTCGCCCTCGGACGGCTCCGCGACGCTGAAGTCGCGCGGGCCGCCGGTGCCGCCCACACCGGGTGCGAACACGATCGAGCTGCCCAGCGGCTTCGGCTCGGGCGGCACCGGCGGCTCCGGCGACTCGGGCTTGTCCGCCGCCGGACCCGGCGTCCCGTTCCGCTCGCCCTCCAGGACCGCCAGGTCCTCCACCGACTTGAACGGCTTCGTCCCCGGCGGGTCGGCCGGCTCCTCGCCGTACCCCGCCACGATCGCCGCCCACGCAGCCTCTTCGTCGATCGGCTGCGGTTCGCGGTCCGCGTCGTGCTCAGCCACCGGTTGTGCTCCCCTTCTTCCCGACGCTCGGAGCGAGGCGGCCGATGAACGCGTAACTCTCCTCGAAGATCCGCTCCGCGTCGTGGTCCAACGTCGCCACGTGGTAGCTCTGTTCCAGCAGGATCTCGGTGACGTCGGTGGAGGAGACCCGGGCGAGCACGCGGGCCGAGTCGGCGGGCGGCACCACATGGTCCTGCGGGCTGTGCAGCACGATCAACGGCTGGGTCACCTGCGGCAGTTCACGGTCCACCAGCTGGAAGAACTTTCGCAGCGAGTGCGCCGCGTGCAGCGGCACCCGGTCGTAGCCGACCTCCGCCGCGCCCTCCTTGGCGATGTCGCTGGCGATGCCCTTGGTGGACGGGACGAGGTGGCGGACCACCGGCAGGGCGTGGGCGGCCAGGCCGTGCACCTTGTTGCCCGGGTTGACGAGGACCAGGCCCGCGATGTCGTCGCCGTGCTTCGCCGCGAGCCGCAGCGCGAGCGCGCCGCCCATCGAGAGGCCGAAGACGAAGACCTGGGTGCAGCGCTCAAGGAGCTCGCGCAGCGCCCGGTCCACTTCCGCGTACCAGTCCTGCCAGCCGGTGAGCTGCATGTCCTGCCAGCGCGTGCCGTGTCCCGGCAGCAGCGGCAGCGAGACCGTCAGGCCGCGCTCGGCCAGATGGTCGGCCCATGGGCGCAGCGACTGCGGGGAACCGGTGAAGCCGTGGCAGAGGAGGACGCCGACCTCTCCGCCCTCGTGGCGGAACGGCTCGGCTCCAGGGAGGACGGGCACCGGGATCTCCTGTTCATGAGCAGGGGCGGGGGAGTTGTACTTCACGGTACGCGACCGGACTGACACCGACCAGAGCCGTCACCGGCCCGCGCGCGGGAGGGGGGCTCCGACACGGGTTAAGGTCTGTTCGACAGACAAAGGAAGGCATCCGAGTTGATCTACGGCGCTATGAAGTTCTCCATCGGCGGCTCGCTGAAGCTTGCCTTCAGGCCCTGGGTGGAGGGCCTTGAGAACATTCCCGCCGAGGGGCCGGCGATCCTCGCGAGCAACCACCTCTCGTTCTCGGACTCCTTCTTCCTGCCGGCGGTCCTCGACCGCAAGGTGACCTTCATCGCCAAGGCGGAGTACTTCACCTCGCCGGGTGTGAAGGGGAAGCTGACGGCCGCCTTCTTCAAGGGCGTCGGCCAGCTCCCGGTGGACCGCTCGGGCGCGCGCGGCGCGGGCGAGGCGGCCATCAAGAGCGGCATCGAGGTCCTGGAGCGCGGTGAGCTGTTCGGGATCTACCCGGAGGGCACCCGCTCGCCCGACGGCCGCCTCTACCGCGGCAAGCCCGGCGGCCTCGCGCGCGTGGCCCTCGCCACCGGCGCGCCGGTGATCCCGGTCGCGATGATCGACACGGAGAAGATCCAGCCGCCCGGGAAGGTGATGCCCAAGCTGATGCGCCCGGGCATCCGCATCGGCAAGCCGCTCGACTTCAGCCGCTACCACGGCATGGAGGGCGACCGCTTCATCCTGCGCTCGGTGACCGACGAGGTCATGTACGAGATCATGAAGCTCTCGGGCCAGGAGTACGTGGACATCTACGCGACCGCGGCCAAGCGCCAGATCGCGGACGAGGCGAAGCGCAAGGCCGACGAGGAGAAGGCCGCCGAGAAGGCGGAGCGCTCCCGCGAGGCCGAGCAGGCCAAGCGGGCGGAACGGCCGGGAGACTGACCGCTCCGCGGAAGTGCGGTCGATTCGGCTGCGGACCGTGCGTGGCTGGTCGCGCAGTTCCCCGCGCCCCTCAAGGCGCCCGGAACCGCATCGGACTGCCGCACGTCCGCTCAGTCGGCTGGGCCCGTTCGTCTCAGGGGTTGGGGAGCATGGCGAAGCGCGAGCGCGTCATCAGGATGTCGGTCGAGCTGCCGCTGTGGCGCGCGCTCACCGCGTACCGCGTACTGACGATGGTGTACGCGGTGCTGGTCTTCGTCTCGGAGTACCGGCACTACGAGCGCCCCTGGGTGGGCATCGCCTTCTTGTCGGTGCTCGCGGTGTGGACGCTGGCGACGCTGCCCCGGGTGGCGAACGCGGCGAGCTGCACCAAGCGGTTCCTGGGCGCCGACCTCACGATCGCGCTCACCGGCATCCTGATCACCCCGCTGGCCGACGCCGACGCCCGGACGGTGAACGGGCCGACCCTGCCGACCATATGGGCCGCGGGTTCCGTGCTCGCCTTCGCCATCAAGGGCGGCTGGCGCTGGGCCGCCTTCGCCTCGTCCCTGGTCGCCGCCGCCAACCTGGTCGAGCGCGGCGCACCCACCCGCGACACGCTCCACAACGTGCTGCTCGTCTGGGTCGCCTCGGTCGCCATCGGCTACGTGGTGGAGGTCGCCCGGGCGAGTGAGGCCACCCTCGCCCGCGCCCTGGAGATCGAGGCCGCCACCCGCGAGCGGGAGCGGCTGGCCAGGGACATCCACGACAGCGTCCTCCAGGTCCTCGCCATGGTGCAGCGCCGGGGCACGGCGCTCGGCGGCGAGGCGGCCGAGCTCGGCCGGATGGCCGGGGAGCAGGAGGTCGCGCTGCGCACCCTGGTCTCCAGCGGCCTGGTGCCCACCACGCGCGCGTCCGAGGACCCGGCGCTCGGCGCCCTGGTCCGCACGGTCGACGACGATGACGACGGACGGGCGGACCCCGAAGGGGCCGAGCTCGACCTGCGCGCGCTGCTCGCCCCGCACGCCGGATCGCGGGTCTCACTGGCGGAGCCCGGCGCTCCGGTGCTGCTCCCGCCCCCGGCGGCGCGCGAGCTGGCCGCCGCTGTCAGTGCCGCGTTGGACAATGTCCACAGACACGCGGGGGAGTCCGCCCAGGCCTGGATCCTGGTCGAGGACTGGGGGGACGAAGTGATCGTCACGGTACGGGACGACGGTCCCGGAATCCCGGCGGGCCGGCTCGCGCAGGCCGAGGGGGAGGGGCGCCTGGGCGTCGCCCTCTCGATCCGCGGCCGGCTGCGGGACCTGGGCGGCACCGCCGAGCTGATCTCGGTGCCGGGCCAGGGCACGGAAGTAGAGCTGAAGGTTCCACGGGGGAGGGCGAAGGTATGACGCAGTCGATCGAGCGGCAGAGCGTGAAGGTGATGGTGGTCGACGACCACCCGATGTGGCGCGACGCGGTCGCGCGCGACCTGGCGGCCGCCGGGTTCGACGTGGTGGCCACCGCCGGGGACGGCCCGCAGGCGGTCCGCCGGGCCCAGGCGGTCACGCCGGACGTGCTGGTCCTGGACCTGAACCTGCCCGGGATGCCGGGCGTCCAGGTCTGCAAGGAGCTGGTCGGCGCCAACCCGGCGCTCAGGGTCCTGGTCCTGTCCGCCTCCGGCGAGCACGCGGACGTCCTGGAGGCGGTGAAGTCCGGCGCGACCGGCTATCTGCTGAAGTCGGCGAGCACCGAGGAGCTGACGGACGCGGTGAGCCGCACGGCGGCCGGCGACCCGGTGTTCACCCCGGGCCTGGCCGGTCTGGTCCTCGGCGAGTACCGCCGGCTGGCCTCGGACCCGGCGCCCGCCGCCCCCGACGAGCCGAAGGCCCCGCAGCTCACCGAGCGCGAGACCGAGGTGCTGCGGCTGGTGGCGAAGGGGCTTTCGTACAAGCAGATCGCCGAGCGCCTGGTCATCTCGCACCGCACGGTCCAGAACCACGTCCAGAACACCCTGGGCAAGCTCCAGCTGCACAACCGCGTGGAGCTGGTCCGGTACGCGATAGAGCAGGGCCTGGACGAGGGCTGAGCGGTCGTTCGCCGGGTACGGGGGTGGGGCGCGGGCGTCCGCCCGTACAACGCTCGTACGGGTGAATGAAAGGCCGTCAACACCCCTTTGAATTCCCGGAATTGACGTTTCGTCCCATCCCGGAGTGACCTGGGTCACCATTAGCGTGGCCCGTATAGGTCTTTCCACGCGTCTGCCACGGCGAAGGGACAATTCCATGCGAGTCGGAGTACTGACCGGAGGCGGCGACTGCCCCGGGCTCAACGCCGTCATCCGGGCCGTCGTCCGCAAGGGCGTGCAGGAGTACGGATACGAGTTCACCGGGTTCAAGGACGGCTGGCGCGGCCCGCTGGAGGGCGACACCGTCAAGCTCGACATCCCCGCCGTGCGCGGCATCCTGCCCCGTGGCGGCACCGTTCTCGGCTCCTCGCGCACCAACCCCCTCAAGGCCGAGGACGGGGTGCGCCGCATCAAGGAGAACCTGGCCAAGCACGAGATCGACGCGATGATCGCGATCGGCGGCGAGGACACCCTGGGTGTGGCGACCCGGCTGAGCGACGAGTACGGGATCAAGTGCGTCGGCGTGCCGAAGACGATCGACAACGACCTCTCCGCGACCGACTACACCTTCGGCTTCGACACGGCGGTCGGCATCGCGACGGAGGCCATCGACCGCCTGCACACCACGGCCGAATCCCATATGCGGGTCCTGGTCGTCGAGGTGATGGGCCGCCACGCGGGCTGGATCGCGCTCCACTCGGGCCTGGCGGGCGGAGCCAACGTCATCCTCATCCCCGAGCAGCGCTTCGACGTCGACCAGGTCTGCGGCTGGATCACCTCCCGCTTCAAGGCGTCGTACGCGCCGATCGTGGTGGTCGCCGAGGGCGCGATGCCGCAGGACGGCGAGCTGGTCCTGAAGGACGGCACGCTGGACTCCTTCGGCCATGTGCGGCTCTCGGGCGTGGGGGAGTGGCTGGCCAAGGAGATCGAGAAGCGCACGGGCAAGGAGGCCCGCACCACGGTCCTGGGCCACGTCCAGCGCGGCGGCACTCCCAGCGCCTTCGACCGCTGGCTGGCCACCCGGTTCGGGCTGCACGCGATCGAGGCGGTACGGGACGGCGACTTCGGCAAGATGGTCGCGCTGCGAGGCACGGACATCGTCCGGGTGCCGATCGCGGAGGCGACGTCGCGGCTGAAGACGGTGGATCCGGCGCTGTATGCGGAGGTGGGGGTGTTCTTCGGCTGAGGGGTGTCGCCTTGCTGCGGGCAGGGGGCAGCAGGCGGGGTGCGGGTGCCTGGCGGCGGGCGGGGCGCGGGGATGGGCCGTATATTCGCGATATTCGGCGTGATGCGCGCGATATGCGCCATTCGGGGCAAAGGGCGGGGGACCGTCCGGCCCGTGATCGCCGCCGCCCGCGCCCCCGACCCTAGGTGAGACCCATGGACATCCTGGCCTTCGGTGTGCAGGCTGACGAGCGGCCGCTGATCGAGGCGGGCTTCGTGGGGCAGCACGACGTCCGGTGCCTCGACGTGTTCCTCACCGAGGACACCGCGCCCATCGCGGCCGGGTACGAGGTGATCTCGACCAGCGTGAACGCCGTCCTGGACCGGTCGGTGCTGCAGACGCTGGCGGTGGGCGGGACGCACATGATCGCCCAGCGTTCGACGGGGTTCAACAACATCGACCTGGAGGTCGCGGAGCGGCTCGGCATCACGGTGGCGCGGGTGTCGTACTACTCGCCGCACTCCGTGGCCGAGTTCGCCTGGACCCTGGCGATGGCGGTCAACCGCCGGATCGTCCGCGCCTCCAACCGCACCCGGGACTTCGACTTCCGGCTCGACGGGCTGATGGGCCGCGATCTGCGCGGGCGTACGGCGGGGGTGCTCGGCACCGGGAAGATCGGCGAGGCGTTCACCCGGATCGCCCATGGGTTCGGCATGAACCTGCTCGGCTGGGACGCGGCGGAGAATCCGGCGTGCCTGGAGCTCGGCATGAAGTACGTCGAGAAGGACGAGCTGCTGGCCGACGCGGACGTGGTCAGTCTGCATGTGCCGCTGCTGCCGTCGACGCATCACCTCATCGACCGGGCGGCGCTGAAGCTGATGAAGGACGACGCGATCCTGGTGAACTCCAGTCGGGGTGGGCTGGTGGACACGGAGGCGCTGGTGAGCGAGGTGCGGGCGGGGCGGTTCGCGGGGGTGGGGCTCGATGTGTACGAGGCCGAGGCGGGCCTCTTCTTCCTCGACAAGTCGCTGGAGGTCGTCGAGGACGACACGCTGGCGCGGCTGGTGACGTTCCCGAACGTGGTGGTGACGTCGCACCAGGCGTACTACACGCGGGACGCGGTGGGGCAGATCGTGGCGGCGACGGTCCGGAACGTGGCGGACTATGTGGCGGGCCACCGGAACGAAAACGTCCTGGTCCCCCGGGGGTGAGGCCCCTCCCCACCCCTTCCCCAAACCCTCCTGGGGTGGGTGGGGGCGGAGGTGGTTTCCCGGGGGCTGGGCCCCCGGACCCCCGGGCGGGGGCTGCGCCCCCTGCACCCCGCTTCGGGGCTCCGCCCCGGATTCCTGGGGTGGGTGGGTAGCAGCGTGCTCGTCTGCGGATCGTGCTGGGTTGCTCGCTCCCCCAAGTTCTCGACTCCGCTCGAACAGGGGGGACCCCCACCGCGGCGGAGCCGCAAATCGACACAGCCCCGCGCCCCTAAGAGGGCCCTTCGGGCCCATCTCCAGGAGGGCCCGAAGGGCCCATTGAGGGGCGCGGGGAACTGCGCGACCAGCCCCCACCGGCCCGCAGACGAACGACATCCGCCGGAGGCTTCAGGGAAGGGGCGGGGTGGGGAGGGAATCCCGCACGGCCGACAGGAGTTCCCCCACCACCCCCGGCCCCCGCAGGGTCAACACCGACTCCGGGTGGAACTGGACCCCCGCGAACCCCGGACCCCGCACCGCGTGCACCTCCCCCGTCGACGGGTCCGCCGACACCTCCACACCAGCCCGCACCACCCCGTCCCACCGCGCCACAAAGCTGTTGTAGAACCCCACCGTCTCCTCCCGACCGAACAGGTCGACCCGCACCTGCGCCCCCTGCTGGGGCACCCGCTTGCGCACGATCGGCAACCCCAGCTCCGCCACGATCAGTTCGTGCCCGAGGCACACGCCCAGCAGGCCGTGGCGGTGGGAGCGCAGGAGGTCGGCGGTCAGCGGGCGCAGCAGGCGCATCTTGGGGTCGTCCGGGTCGGACGGGTCGCCGGGGCCGGGGCCCAGGATCACCGGGCCGGGGTGCGCGAGCGCACGCTCCCGCAGGCCGGGCGTGTCGTAGCGCAGCACCGAGACCCCCAGCCCGGACGAGCGCAGCAGATGCGCCAGCATCGCCGTGAAGGTGTCCTCCGCGTCCACCACCAGCGCCTCGCCCACCGGCTCCACCACCCGGTCCTGCATCCGCAGCCAGAACGGCGCCAGGTCGGCCCGCCGGGCGTCCAGAGCCGCCCGCACCCGGGGGTCATCGGCGAGAGCCGGTGCGGGGGAGGCGCCCGGACCGGCCGGGCGGCCCTCCCGTACGCCCAGTGCCGCCAGCACCCCCGCCGCCTTCGCATGCGTCTCCGCCACCTCGCCCGCCGGATCCGAGTGGCGCACCAGCGTCGCGCCGACCGGGACCCGCAGCCGCCCGTCCGCCGCGATGTCGGCCGTACGGATCAGGATGGGGGAGTCCAGGGTCTGGGCGCCGCCCTCGTCGCGGCCGAGCAGAGCCAGGGCGCCCGCGTAGTAGCCGCGGCCGAGGCCGTCCGGGCCGGCGGGCTCGTACCGTTCGATCACCCGGCACGCGTTCTGCACCGGTGAGCCGGTCACCGTCGCCGCGAACATCGTCTCGCGCAGCACCTCGCGCGCGTCCAGCGAGGTGCGGCCGCGCAACTCGTACTCGGTGTGCGCGAGATGGGCCATCTCCTTGAGCCGGGGGCCGATCACCACGCCGCCCCGGTCGCCCACCGTGCACATCATCTTCAGCTCCTCGTCCACCACCATCGACAGCTCGTCGATCTCCTTGCGGTCGGAGAGGAAGGTCAGCAGATCCTCGGGCGTCGGACCGGCCGCCGGGTAGCGGTAGGTCCCGCTGATCGGGTTCATCACCACCGTCCCGCCCGACATCCGCACATGCACCTCGGGGCTCGCGCCCACCAGCGTGCGCTCGCCGGTGTGGACCACGAACGTCCAGTACGCCCCGCGCTCGCCCGCGAGCAGCCGACGGAACAGGGCGAGCGCGTCGGCCCGGCCGAAACCGGGGATCTCGCCGGTGAAGGTGCGCCGGATGACGAAGTTGGCGCCCTCGCCCTGCCCGATCTCGTCCTCGATCACCCGCCGTACGACCTGGGCGTACTCCTCGTCCGAGACGTCGAAGCCGCCCTCCTCGACCTGTACCTCGTGCGTGGGAAGCGCCGACAGGACCTCGGCGAGCGGCAGTTCGTACGTCTCGTCGGCGACCAGTACGGCCAGCGGAGTGCCGTCGTCGCGTACGTCGAAACCGCGCTCGCGGATCTGGCGGAACGGGACGAGGGAGAGGGACGGCCGCTCGCCGTACGGGATGTCGGCGAGCCGTTCCACCTCGCGCACCTCGCCGATCAGCAGCTCCACGACCTCGTGGTCGCGGCCCGGCGTGCGGCGCCGGAGCAGGGCGAAGGGCGGGCAGTCGGGGTCGAGGAGCCGGGCGAGGGCGAGGGCGGTGTGCGTGTTCGTGGACGGCATGGGGTTCCTTCCGGTGCATCGGAGAGGAACGGCCTGCGGAAAGCAGAAAAGGCCGCCCCTCGGGCGGCCTTTCGCGTTTTCGTGTACGCGCGATCAGTGGGCCGCCGGATGAGCGGTCCACCACCAGTTCTGGTTCGAGTGCGCGAACATGCCCCGCACCTTAGCGGAAGTTCTGGCGTCCTGCCCTCTCATCCCGAAGGGCCCGCTCCGTCCACTGGATGGAGCGGGCCCTTCCATGTACCGCCGGTCCGGCTCAGACCAGCAGGTTGAACATCTGCCAGCCGCCGCCGACCTGGGTGCGCCCGGCGAACGGGGCGCCCGTCGCGCTGCCCGTGCCCCGGTAGATCCAGAGCACGCCGGAGGAGTCCCGGGCCAGCAGGTCCGGGTCGCCGTCACCGTTCAGATCGCTCGGGCCGACCATCGCGTGGCAGGCGAGCGATGCTTTTCCGCCACCGGCTGGTTTCTTCACGTCTCACAGGGTGGGCGCGGGGCTGGACGTCTTGGCGGACCCCGTAAGGTTGTGGAGGTGACCGTGAACGAAAACACCTGGCGTGACCTTCCCGCGGCGCAGCAGCCCGAGTACCCGGATGCCGAGGCTCTGCGCGATGTGATCGCGGACCTTGAGTCGTATCCGCCGCTCGTCTTCGCGGGCGAGTGCGACCAGCTGCGCGCCCGGATGGGGGCCGTCGCCAAGGGCGAGGCGTTCCTGCTCCAGGGCGGCGACTGCGCCGAGGCCTTCGACGCCGTGTCGGCCGATCACATCCGGGCCAAGCTCAAGACCCTGCTCCAGATGAGCGCCGTGCTGACGTACGCCGCGTCCGTGCCGGTCGTCAAGGTCGGCCGGATCGCCGGCCAGTACTCGAAGCCGCGCTCCAAGGGCACCGAGACCCGCGACGGCGTGACCCTGCCGACCTACCGCGGCGACTCGGTCAACGGCTTCGACTTCACCGAGGCCGCCCGCGTCCCGGACCCCGAGCGGCTGAAGCGGATGTACCACGCGTCCGCCTCCACGCTCAATCTGGTCCGCGCCTTCACCACCGGTGGCTACGCCGATCTGCGCCAGGTGCACGCCTGGAACCAGGACTTCGTCAAGCAGTCCCCGTCCGGCCAGCGCTACGAGCAGCTGGCCCGCGAGATCGACAACGCGCTGAACTTCATGAAGGCGTGCGGCACCGACCCGGCCGAGTTCAAGGCCGTCGAGTTCTACGCCTCGCACGAGGCGCTGCTGCTCGACTACGAGTCGGCGCTCACCCGGGTGGACTCGCGTACCGGCAAGCTCTACGACACTTCCGGCCACATGGTCTGGGTCGGCGAGCGCACCCGCCAGCTCGACCACGCGCACATCGAGTTCGCCGCCCGCATCAGCAACCCGATCGGGATCAAGCTCGGCCCCACGACCTCGGTCGACGAGGCGCTGACCTACGTGGACCGGCTCGACCCGGACCGCGAGCCCGGCCGGCTGACCTTCATCGTCCGCATGGGCGCCGACAAGGTCCGCGACAAGCTGCCCGAGCTGGTGGAGAAGGTCACCGCCTCCGGCGCGGTCGTCGCCTGGGTCACCGACCCGATGCACGGCAACACCTTCGAGGCGGCCTCCGGCCACAAGACCCGCCGCTTCGACGACGTGCTCGACGAGGTCAAGGGCTTCTTCGAGGTCCACAAGGCGCTGGGCACCCACCCGGGCGGCATCCACGTCGAGCTCACCGGTGACGACGTCACCGAGTGCGTGGGCGGCGGCGACGAGATCTTCGTCGACGATCTGCACCAGCGCTACGAGACGGCCTGCGACCCGCGCCTGAACCGCAGCCAGTCCCTGGACCTGGCGTTCCTGGTCGCCGAGATGTACCGCGACCAGTGAGCGGCCTGCGATAGGCAGCTTCCTACGAGCCGTGGGGCGTGGATCTGTGATCCGCGCCCCACGGGCGTATCCGGGGCTTTCCGTCCACCCCGACATTGGGTACGGTTAGGTAAGCCTCACCGAATACGGGGATGGCTGGTCGGACCGTTCCTGTCAGGGAGGTGAACCGCGTGTACGTCTGCTCTTGCTTCGGCATCACCGACAAGCAGGTCGAGCAGCACGCGGCCGCCGGCGCCTGCACCCCGCGTCAGATCGCCTCCGCCACCAAGGCGGGCACCGACTGCGGCTCCTGCGTGCGCACCATCCAGGGCCTGCTCGGCCGGGGCGCCTGCCCCCGCCGGGAGCTGCTGGAGAAGGGCGAGGTCAGTGCTGTGCTGGCCACCGACCAGGAGCTGGCCGAAGCCGCCTAGGCGCGCCGGGAGCGTCAGCTCTCCGGCTGCTCGATCAGCTGCGCGATGTACAGCGCCTCTCCCAGCTTCTCCACGAGCTCCAGCTGGGTGTCGAGGTAGTCGATGTGGTGCTCCTCGTCCGCCAGGATCGACTCGAAGATGTTCGCCGAGGTGATGTCGCCCTTGGCCCGCATGACCTCGATCCCGCGCTTGAGCCGGTCGATCGCCTCGACCTCCACCTGCCGGTCCGCCTGGAACATCTCCGTGACGGTCTGACCCACCCGGACGTGGAAGAGCCGCTGGTAGTTGGGCAGCCCGTCCAGGAACAGGATCCGGTCGGTCAGCACCTCCGCGTGCTTCATCTCGTCGAAGGACTCGTGTCGCGTGTACTTGGCGAGCTTCGTCCAGCCGAAGTTCTCCTGCATCTTCGCGTGCAGGAAGTACTGGTTGATCGCGGTCAGCTCGGCGGTCAGCTGCTCGTTCAGGAACTCGATGACCTCGGGGTCGCCCTGCATCGCAGAGGCTCCTTCCACGGGGGAGAGGGGCAGATTCGCGCGCATCCTCGCATCGCGCGCAATGACCGTCCAGTAAGTGCACGCTTAGTACGAGTTGCCCGAATCCGGGCGCAGCTGGTCATGACCACCCCTCGCCGTCTGTCACCATGGAGTCATGGGTCAGCCGGAACGCCCGGAGCAACGGGAAGCAGCGCAGTCGGAGCTTCCCCCGGGGCAGCGGCTCCAGCGCGGCTGGCCGGTCACCCACTACGGCCCGGTCCCCAAGTTCAAGCCCGAGCGCTGGGAGTTCCGCGTTTTCGGGGCGACCGCCGACGGTGACAAGCACTGCTGGAACCACGAGGAGTTCACGGCGCTGCCGTTCGCCACCGTGGTCGCCGATCTGCACTGTGTCACGAAGTTCTCGATGACGGGGGCCGAATGGGGCGGAATCCTCGCCCGTACGGTCGCCGAACTCGCGCCGCCCGCCCCCGACGCCACCCATGTGATGGTCTGGGCCGAGTACGGCTTCAGCTCCAACCTGCGCCTTTCCGACTTCCTCTCCGACCGCACGGTCTTCGCCACCCACAAGGGCGGTGAGCTCCTGACCGCCGAGCACGGCTTCCCGGTGCGGCTGGTCGTGCCGCATCTGTACGCCTGGAAGGGCCCGAAGTGGGTCCGCGGCATCGAGTACATGACCGCGGACCGGCGGGGTTTCTGGGAGGAGCGGGGCTACCACAACATCGGCGACCCCTGGCGGGAGCAGCGCTACTCGTACCAGGAAGAGCCCGGGGACGGCCCCGAGCTCTGAGTCCTGCCGCCGCGCCGGTTCCGGCCGGTCAGTGGTGGTACCGGTGCACCACCGCGTGGCCCTTGCCGCGGCCGATCATCCACTTGTTGACGGGCGTCGTGGCCACGAAGGCGAGCGCCAGCGAGAGGGCCAGCGAGCCCCAGAACAGCCCCTGCCCGAGCGTCGCGTTCATGGCGGCCGGCCACACCGCGATCACCCCGTTGTCGATCAGCTCCATGACCGCGATCGACAGGGTGTCGGCGGCGAGGGCGACCTTGAACGCCGTACGGAAGTCGACACCGGCCTTGGTGATCCCGCGCAGGGTCAGCGAGTAGCCGAAGAAGAAGGCGAGCACGGTCGCCAGGACCATCGTCGCCATGTTGCCCCACCCGAAGGCGGTGCCCACGATCATGCCCAGGATCTCGCCGACGGCGCACCCGGTGAGGCAGTGCAGCGTGGCCTGAGCGGCCATGGCCCAGGTGACCTTGCCGCCGCCGTGGCCGTGGTGCTGGTGGCCCCCGTGCCCGGCGTGACCCTCGTGGCCCGTGTGCTCGGCGTGCGGGACGTGCAGGGCATGGCCCTCGTGGCCCGTGTGCCCGACGTGGCCTTCGTGCCCGGCGTGCTCATGGTGCTGGTGGTGCGCCGCGTGCTCGTCGTGGCCGTGGTGCTCGGTGTGCTCGGTCTGTACGTGTCCCTCGTGCCGCATGACTTCCCCCAACGCCGGATGACCGTCCCTGTCGATGACTGGAACGGTATACCCCCCAGGGGTATTCCTCAAGGGTTCATGAACGACTTCGTTGTCATGGACGCAGCTTCTTCAGCAGGGCGATGTCCGCCGCCTGCCCCTCCTTGCCGCCGGGCGTCTCGATGATCAGCGGTACGCCCTCGGTCGCCGGGTGGGCCAGGAGCTCGCGGAACGGCTCCGCCCCGATGTGGCCGGCGCCGATGTTCACATGGCGGTCCAGGTGCGAGTCCACCGCTTCCTTGGAGTCATTGGCGTGGATCAGCTTCAGACGGCCCGGGCCCACGGTCTCCACCAGCAGGTCGAGCGTCTGCGCCGCCCCGCCGGGTCCGGCCAGGTCGTGCCCGGCCGCGTGGATGTGGCAGGTGTCCAGGCAGACGCCCAGCTTGGGGTGGGCGTCCAGCGCCTCGAAGTACGGGCCGAAGTCCCAGGTCCGCGAGCAGAGCGAGTATCCCTGCCCGGCCGTCGACTCCAGGAGCAGATCCGGGTCGTCGTCGCGGGTGAGCTCGTCGAGCAGCGGCAGCAGCCGCTCGCGCACCTGCGCCAGCGCCTCGGCGCGCGGCCTGCCGCCGGTCGCCGAGCCGGTGTGCACGACCACGCCGAGCGCGCCGATCTCCCGGCCCCGCCGCAACGAGTGCCGCAGCGACTCCACCGACTTCTCGACGGTCGCCTCGGTGTGCGAGCCGAAGTTGATCAGATACGGGGCGTGCACGTACGCCGTGATCCGCTCGGCCTCGCACCGGGTACGGAAGAGCTCGTCCTGGGCCGGGTTGCCGACGGGGGTGGCCCAGCCGCGCGGGTTGGCGACGAAGACCTGGACGGTCTCCGCCTCCAGCTCGCGCGCGTAGCCGAGGCCGACCGTGGCGAGGCCGCCGGCCACCGGGACGTGGCCGCCGATGGGGTTGCGCATGGAGTGGTTCAGAGTCCCTTGGTCTTGATGGTGATCGTGGAGCCCTCGGGCGCCTGCTGGCCGCCGTCCACCGACTGGCTGGCGATCTCGTCGCTGAGGAACGGGAAGCCGTGGTCGACCTTGACCTTGAAGCCCGCCTTCTCCAGCTCCTTCTGCGCGTCACCCGACTTCTCGCCGGTCACCTTGGGCACGGTGATCATCCGCGGGCCCTTGGAGACGGTGAGCGTGACGGTGTCGCCCTTGGCGGCCTGGGAGCCCTCGGCCGCGGACTGGGCCGCGATCTTGCCCGCGTCCTCGGGCGAGTTGACCTGATCGGGCGCGATCTCCACGTTCAGACCGGCGTCCTTCAGGGCGGCGGTGGCGTCCGCCACCGAGTCGCCGACGACCTTGGGGACCTCGACGGGGGCGCCCTTGCTGACGACGAGGGCGACGGCGGAGTCCGCGCGGCGCGGGGCGCCGGCGGCCGGGGCCGTACTGACGACCGAGCCCTGGTCGGTGTCCTCGTTGAACTCCTGGGTCACCGAGCCCGGGGTCAGCCCCGCGTCGGTGAGCGCCTTCTTGGCCTCGTCCAGCGACTTGCCCGTGACGTCCGGGACCTTGACCATCTCCGGGCCGCGCGAGACCACCACGGTCACCGAGGCGTTGCCGCGCACGCGCGCGCCCGTCGCCGGGTCCGTCTCGATCACCTGGCCGCGCTGGACGGTGTCGCTGTAGCGGCGGTCGACCTTGCGTACGGAAAGACCGGCGTCCGAGAGCCGCTTCTTCGCGGCGCTCTCGCTCTGCCCGATGACGGCCGGGACGTGTGTGAACTGGCCGGAGTTGATGTACCAGACACCGGCACCGACGCCCAGGACCAGGAGCACGGCGGCGATCAGCGCGATCAGGCCGCGCCGCCCGTTCAGTACGAGCCGGGGGCGCCGCCCGCCGTGCCCGCGCGCGGGGGCGGGCTCGGGCGGCGGCATGACCAGCCTGCTCGTCCGGTTCATCGGGTCCTGCTCGGCCGGGAGCGGGGCGGCGCCCGCCGGGGTCGCGGAGGGCCGCGCCGGGGTCGCCACCGCGCGCGGTATGACGCTTGTACGGTCCTCCGAGCCGGAGGTGCCCGCGGCCGGGCGGGCCTGCGGCGGCACCGCGTCCAGCTGCTCGTCGCCCAGCGCGGCACGGGCCTGGCGGGCCTGCGCCAGCAGCCCCACCGCGTCGTACGGACGGACGTCGGGGTTGCGCGCGGTCGCCGACGCGACCAGGTCGTCCAGCTCGACGGCGAGGCCGGGCACGGCGGCGGACGGCGCGGGCACGCCCTCGTGGAGGTGGGCGTAGAGGATCTGGGCGGCGGTGTCGCCGGTGTGCGGCTTGGCGCCGGTCAGCATCTCGTAGAGGACGACACCGCACGCGTAGACGTCGGCGCGGGTGTCGGCGGTGCCCTGCTCGATCTGCTCGGGCGCCAGGTAGGAGACGGTGCCGAGGACGCTGCCGGTGGTGCTGGTCACCGCGTCCACCGCCCGTACCAGGCCGAAGTCGGCGACCTTGACCCGGCCGTCGTCCCCTATCAGCACGTTCTCGGGCTTCATGTCGCGGTGCACGAACCCGGCCCGGTGTGCGGCGCCGAGCGCGGCGAGGACCGGCTCCAGGATGTCGAGCGCGGCCCGGGGCTGCAGGGCGCCGCGCTCGCGCAGCACGTCCCGCAGGGTGCAGCCCGCCACGTACTCCATCGCCAGATACACGTATCCGCCGGCCGTGCCCTGGTCGAAGACGCCCACCACATTGGGGTGCGCGAGCCGGGCCACGGACTTGGCCTCGCGGATGAACCGCTCGACGAAGGAGCCGTCGGCGGCGAGCGCGGGGTGCATCACCTTGAGGGCGAGAACCCGGTCGAGCCGGGTGTCGACGGCCCGGTAGACCGTGGCCATACCGCCGACGGCGATGCGCGCCTCGACTCGGTAGCGGCCGTCGAGCACCTGCCCGACGAGGGGGTCCTGAAGGGTCGTATCCACGCAGGAGAGTCTACGAGCGGCCACGGACAGGGCTGCCGCCCTGGGTGTTTTCGGGGCGGGACTGCAGCGGAGCTGTGACGCGAGGGGCTTTTGGCGGGGCTGGCCGCGCCCCTAGGGGGCCCGAAGGGCCCATCCCGGGGCGCGGGGAACTGCGCGAGCAACCCAGCACGGCCCGCAGACAAAGGCGACCCGCAGGCCCTCCGAGGGGCGCGGGACTGTGTCATTGTGCGGCTCCGCCGCGATGGGGGTCCCCCCTGTTCGAGCGGAGTCGAGAACTTGGGGGAGCGACCAGCCCGCACCGGCCGGCAGTCGCAAAACTCCCGGCGGAGCCGGAGCGCGCCGCTCAGAACGCCGGGCGCTCCGGGTCCAGGACCGCACGGCCTTCCGTCGGCGACGACGCCTCGGCGAAGTGGCGGCGGGGGATGCGGCCCGCCCGGTGGGCCAGACGGCCCGCCTCCACCGCGTACCGCATCGCCTCCGCCATCAGCACCGGCTCCTGCGCGCGCGTGACGGCCGACGCGAGCATCACCGCCGCGCACCCCAGCTCCATCGCCAGCGACACATCGGACGCCGTGCCCGCGCCCGCGTCCAGGATGACCGGGACCGTCGCGCGGTCCACGATCAGCTCGAAGTTGTGCGGGTTGCGGATGCCGAGCCCGGAGCCGATGGGCGAGCCGAGCGGCATGATCGCCGCGCACCCCACGTCCTGGAGCTTCCGCGCCAGCACCGGGTCGTCGTTGGTGTACGGCAGCACCGTGAAACCGTCGTCGACCAGCACTTCCGCCGCGTCCAGGAGCTCGATCGGGTCGGGCAGGAGGGTGCGCTCGTCGGCGACCACCTCCAGCTTGATCCAGTCCGTGCCGAGCGCCTCGCGCGCGAGGCGGGCGGTGAGCACGGCCTCCCCGGCCGTGAAGCAGCCCGCCGTGTTCGGCAGGACGGCGATGTTCAGCTTCTCCAGGACGGACAGGACCGAACCCTGCACCGTCGGGTCCAGGCGGCGCATCGCCACCGTCGTCAGCTCGGTGCCGGAGGCGGCCAGGGAGCGCTCCAGGACGTCCAGGCTGGGCGCCCCGCCGGTGCCCATGATCAGGCGCGAGGAGAAGGTCGTACCGCCGAGCGTGAACAGGTCGTCGGCCATGGCTCAGCCTCCCTGTACGGCGGTCAGGACCTCGACGCGGTCGCCGTCGCCGAGCGTGGTGGCGGCCCACTCGCCGCGCGGCACCACGCTCTCGTTGACGGCGGCGGCGACCCCGGCGGGGGCGGGGGTCAGGGTGGCGACGAGCGCGTCGAGGGTGGTGCCCGCGGCGAGGTCGCGTACCTCGCCGTTCACGGAGACGGTCAGCACGGAGACGGTCATACGGTCAGCTCCTGCGGTGCGGACTCCGCCGGGGCGGAGGTGAAACGGCGGGGGGTGAAGGGTCGGGCCTCGTCCGGCAGTTCACCGGTGGTCAGCGCGTGCGCGAGCGCGTCGCCGGTGACGGGGGTGAGCAGCACCCCGTTGCGGTAGTGGCCGGTGGCCAGGTGCAGGCCGGGCAGCGCGGTCGGGCCGAGCAGCGGCGCGTTGTCGGGCGAGCCCGGGCGCAGCCCGGCGCGGGTCTCGGTCAGCGGCAGCTCGGTGATGCCGGGCACCAGCTCGTGCGCGTCGCGCAGCAGCTCGTAGACCCCGCCGGCGGTGACCGTGGTGTCCCAGCCCAGCTCTTCGCTGGTGGCGCCCACCACGAGCTCGCCGTCGGCGCGCGGCACCAGATAGACATGGCTGCCCCGGACCACCGCGCGGACCGTGCGGGACAGGAACGGCGCGTACGCGGGCGGCACGGTGAGCCGCAGCACCTGGCCCTTGACCGGCCGCACCGGCGGCAGCAGCTCGGCCGGGACGCCCGCGAGGCGCCCGCTGAGGCTGCCGCCCGCGAGCACCACCTGGTCCGCGGTGAGCGCCCTCCCGTCGGTCAGGACGGCGCCGGTGGCCCGCTCCCGTACCACCGAGAGCCGTTCGGCCCACGCGCGGTGGAACCGGACCCCGGCCCGCTCGCACGCCACGACCAGCGCTCCGGCGAGCCGGCGCGGGTCGATCTGGTGGTCGCCGTCGACGCGCAGGCCGCCGCGTACGCCGGGTGCCAGCATCGGTTCGAGCCGTCGGCACTCGCGCCCGGTCAGCCACTGCGAGTCGAGCCCGGAGCGCTGCTGGAGCGCGTGCAGTTCGCGCAGATGGGCGCGGTCGTCGGCGTCCAGGGCCACCGCGAGCGTGCCGCAGGCGCGATAGCCGGTCTCCTGGCCGCTCGCCTGCTCCAGCTCCGCCACGAAGTCCGGATAGCGGTGTGCGGAGGCCAGGTTGAGGCCGAGCAGTGTCTCCTCGCCGTAGTGCAGTTCGGTGACGGCGGCGAGCATGCCCGCGGCCACCTGGGCGGCCCCGCCGCCCGGTTCGGGGTCGGCGAGCGCGGTGCGCAGCCCGCGCTGCGCGGCCCGCCAGGCCGTCACGAGGCCGATGATGCCGCCTCCGACGACGAGCACGTCCGACCCGTTCTCGGATGAATGCATGGGCGTCCAGCCCCTCCCTTCGCCGGCATGACCCGGATCAGGTTCGTACGGTCGGAGGCCGCCTCAGCCTCCCTCTCAGCCCGGTGCGTCCGGGCTCCCGCGAGATGGTTTTCGTCCCGCCGGGGCCCTCGGGGCAGGGCCCCTGGACGACGGCGGTACGTCGGCCAGACTAACCCCAGCGCCCCGTCGGCAGTAGGGAGCGTCCGAGCCGGGGTACCTGACGCTTCGTCAGATGTTTATGGTGATCAGGTGAGCGAACAGCAGACGCATGCGGAACAGCGGCACGTGGTCGTCGTCGGCGCGGGCATGGCCGGCGTCCAGACGGCGGTGGCCCTGCGTGAACAGGGCTTTCCGGGCCGGATCACCCTCATCGGGGCCGAGCCCCACCAGCCGTACGACCGGCCCCCGCTCTCCAAGGCGGTGCTGCTCGGCAAGGCGGAGGGCTCGGCCTTCGAGGTGGACTTCGACGGGCTCGGCGTGGCGCTCCGTCTGGGCGAGAGCGTCACCGGCGTACGCGCGCGTGAGCACGAGATCGACACCGCGTCCGGTCCCGTCCCGTACGACGTCCTGGTGATCGCCTCCGGCGCGGAACCCATCACCCTGCCGGGTATTTCGGAGCTGCCCGACGTGCATCTGCTGCGCACCCTGGACGACGCCGGACGGCTGCGCGCGGTCCTGAGCGACCAGCGGCGGATCGTGGTGGTGGGGGCGGGCTGGATCGGCGCCGAGTTCGCCACGGCCGCGCGCGAGGCGGGCTGCGCGGTCACCGTCGTCGAGGCGGCCGAGCGGCCGCTCGCGGGCGCGCTGCCCGCCGAGGTCACCGAGCCGATGGCGGCCTGGTACGCGGAGAGCGGCGCCGAACTGCTCACCCGCGCGCGCGTGGCGGCCCTCGAACCCGGCGCTGTCCTGCTCGCGGACGGGCGGCGCCTGGCGGCCGACGCGGTCGTCGTCGGCATCGGCGCCCGGCCCACCACCGACTGGCTGGAGGGCACCGGCATCGAGCGCGGCCGCGAAGGCGCCATCACGGCCGACGACCGGCTGCGCACCTCGCTGCCCGATGTGTACGCGGTCGGCGACTGCGCCTCCTTCCCTTCGGGAAGGTACGGAGAGCGGCTGCTCATCCACCACTGGGACAACGCCCTGCAGGGGCCGCGCACGGTCGCCGCGGACATCGTCGGCGAGGCGGTGCGGCCGTACGACCCGGTGCCGTACTTCTGGTCGGAGCAGTTCGGGCGGTTCGTGCAGTACGTCGGCCACCACCGCGGCGCCGACCGGCTGCTGTGGCGGGGCGACCCGTCGGGCGCCGCGTGGACCGTGTGCTGGCTGCGGGACGGGGTGCTCGTCGCCCTCCTGGCCGTCGGCCGACCGCGCGATCTGGCGCAGGGCCGCAAGCTCATCGAGGCAGGTGCGGCACTGGATCCGGCCCGCGCCGCCGACCCGTCCGTCCCTCTCAAGGCGGCAGCTGGCTGAGCTCCGGCTACCGGCTGTCAGTGGCAGATGGCAGGCTTGTCCCGTGACCGAGATTGACGCAAAAACCGATGCACTCGTCCCCGCCTGGCTCCACCTCCCCGACATCGCGGAGATGCTCGATGTCGAGGTGACGCGCGTGCGGCAGCTGGTCAAGGAGGGCCAGCTCATCGCCGTGCGCCGCGGTGAGAGGCGGACGCTGCAGGTGCCCGCCGCCTTCATCGACGGCGACAAGGTCGTCAAGGGCCTGGCCGGGACCCTGACGCTCCTGCGGGACGACGGCTACTCCGACGAAGAGATGCTGGAATGGCTCTTCACCCCCGACCCGACCCTGCCCGGCACCCCCGCGCAGGCCCTGAGCGAGAATCGCGGCACGGAGGTGAAGCGCCGCGCCCAGGCGCTCGCCGTCTGACCTGATCGTTCGACAGGTGGGTACGGACCGGATCGCCCGGTCCGTACCGCACCGGACCCAACGGGGGACCTTCATGCCCACGGCCCGTGAGCGGCTCGCCGACGCCCGGCTCTACCTCTGCACGGACGCGCGCAGGCGCCAGGGCGACCTGCCCGCGTTCCTGGACGCCGTGCTCTCCTCGGGCGTGGACATCGTCCAGCTGCGGGACAAGGGCATGGAGGCCGCCGAGGAGCTGGAGCACCTGGCCGTCTTCGCCGACGCCTGCCGACGGCACGGCAAGCTGCTCTCGGTGAACGACCGGGCGGACGTGGCGCACGCCGTCGGCGCGGACGTGCTGCACCTGGGCCAGGGCGATCTGCCGGTCCCGGCGGCCCGCGCGATCCTCGGCGACGAGGTCCTGATCGGGCGCTCCACCCACGCCGACGCGGAGGCCTTCGCGGCCGCCGTCGAGCCGGGCGTGGACTACTTCTGCACCGGCCCCTGCTGGCCGACCCCGACCAAGCCGGGCCGCCACGCCCCGGGCCTCGACCTGGTGCGCTACACGGCCTCGCTCGGCACCACGCGGCCCTGGTTCGCCATCGGCGGCATCGACGCGAGCAACCTCGACGAGGTGCTGGACGCGGGCGCGGACCGGATCGTGGTCGTCCGCGCGATCACCGAGGCGGACGACCCCGCGGCGGCGACGGCGAACCTGGCGAAGCGCATACGTGAACGCGCGGTGGCTCGGTAAAGGTCATTTGTCCGAGGGGTGGACAAGAGTCCGACAACGCGGACAAATTACCTTCCCCTTGTTGGGCGACCGGCAGGGCCTGGCTAACCTGCGAGTATGGCCCTTGGCACAGCTTCCACCAGGACTCATCGCGCGCGCACCGTGCGCGAGATGCTCGCGACCGGTGAGACGACGTATTCGTTCGAGTTCTGGGCGCCCAAGACCGAGAAGGGCGAGCGGAACCTCTGGAACGCGCTGCGCCGGGTCGAGGCGGTCGCCCCGAGCTTCGTCTCCGTCACCTACGGTGCGGGCGGCTCCACCCGCTCGGGCACGGTCAAAGCCACCGAGCAGATCGCGGCCGACTCGACGCTGACCCCGGTCGCGCACCTCACGGCCGTCGGCCACTCCGTCGCCGAGCTGCGCAACATGATCGGGCAGTACGCGGACGCCGACATCCGCAACATCCTCGCGGTCCGGGGCGACCCACCCGGCGACCCGATGGGCGACTGGGTCCGGCACCCGGACGGCGTCACCTACGCGGCCGACCTCGTTCGGCTGATCAAGGAGTCCGGCGACTTCTGCGTCGGCGTCGCGGCCTTCCCCGAGATGCACCCGCGCTCCAGCGAATGGGACACCGACGTCCGGCACTTCGTCGACAAGTGCCGTGCGGGCGCCGACTACGCGATCACCCAGATGTTCTTCCGCCCCGAGAGCTATCTGCGGCTGCGCGACAAGGTCGCCTCGGCGGGCTGCACGACCCCGATCATCCCCGAGGTCATGCCCGTGACCAGCGTGAAGCAGCTGGAGCGGCTGCCGCAGCTCAGCAACGCCGAATTCCCGCCCGAGCTGAAAGAGCGGATCCTCGCGGTCAAGGACGACGCGGCCGCTGTACGCTCCATTGGCATCGAGTTCGCCACGGAGTTCTGCGCGCGGCTGCTCGCCGATGGCGTACCCGGGTTGCATTTCATTACCCTCAACAACTCCACGGCGACGCTCGAAATCTACGAGAATCTGGGGCTGCACCAGCAACCCTGATCTGTCGCATCAGGTGTACCGGCCGACCGTCCCGACAGGGGGCGGCGGCCGTCGGGAAGAGGGGCGTACATGGGCTGGGCGGTCCTCTACATCGCGTTCGGCGTCGTCGCGCTCTGGCTGCTCGGCGAGGTGCTCCTGCAGTACAAGGCGCGGCTGCGCTGGCGGCTGCTGGCCTTCGCGGGGTTCATGGGCGTGGTCCTCGGCGTGCTCCTCCCGTCCGTGTTCGTGATCATCGTGGGCGCCATCGCCTTCGCGGTCGGCCAGACCTACGTCACGCTCTCGTTCCGCCGGGGCTTCTCGACCGGGTGGGCGGTCGGCGGCAGGCCCGGCGCCAGTCGTCGGCGCCGCGCGGGCAGGGCGGCCCCGCTCCAGGACCCGGTGCTCCAGGTCTCGGACATGCGCGACGAGTCCGAGGGCCCGGCCACCGACTTCGACGCCACCTCCCAGCACCCGGCCGACGCCGCCGACCCGGCCACGGCCACGCAGGCGGGTTCCGTCTACGAGCCGCAGCCGCTGCCCGACGAGACCGGCCAGTACGGCATCTACACCGAGACGGCGTACGCCAACTCCCAGCAGCCGTACGGCGGCTACGACGCCGGACAGCAGCAGTACGCCGACCCGTACGCAGGCCAGTACGGCTACGGCACGGAGAGCGGACAGCAGCAGTACGCCGCGTACTCCGACCCGTACATCGGCAGCACCACCCAGGCGTACGGCTCCGGTGCCTATGACGTCTATGCCGCGCCCCAGCAGCCCTACGGCGACCCCTACACCCAGCAGTACGGCATGGACACGCCGCCCGGAGGCGTCTGGGTGCCGCAGCAGCGCGACAGCGAGCCGCAGCAGTACGGCGAGGAGCAGCCCCCGCCGTACCCGCCGGGCGGCGCGTACGGCAACGGCACCGGCTACACCAACGAGCAGCAGCCGTACCACTATTGAGTGACGGTGGCGCGGCGGCCGCGGCCTCGGCGCCGCGGCCCCCGCTCACCTCGGCCGCACAGGTTCACTGCGAGCCGCGGAAGTCGTCGCCCTCCACGATCAGTCCGCTCACCAGCGACCCGGACATCCCGGCGTGCGCGAGCCCGCCGCCCGGATGGGCCCAGCCGCCCGCGAGGTAGAGCCCGGGCAGCCGGGTCCTGTTGCCCGGGTGCAGATGGTGGGCCCGCGCTCCGGCGAGCGAGGGCGCCGGGACCGAGCCGCCCTCGGCGCCCGTCTCGGCCGCCGTCTCGGCGGGCGTGCGCACCACCCGCCACAGGGTCCGCTCCCGCAGCCCCGGCACCGCCGCCTCGGCGATCTCCGTCAGCGTGTCCGCGTAGCGCTCGCGCAGCTCCGCGTCGGTCCAGTCGACCGGGCCGTGCGGGGCCACCGTCGCGGTCAGCGTGACGGCCTCATGGGCGGCGTCCGGGCGGGTCGTGGGGTCGTCGGGGCGCAGCACCGTCACCGTCGGCCGTATCGCCGGGTGGCGGGTGGTGAAGACCGACGCCGCCTCCGCCGCCGTGTCGGGGGAGTGGATCACCGTACGGTGCACCGTGTCCGCCGGGCGCTCGCCGCGCAGGGCGAGCAGCACCGTGAACCGGCCGGGGGCCGGCGTCCCGCGCGGCCGCACATCACCGTCCTGCCAGGGCTCCCGCTCCCGCAGCGGACCGTTGCCGGGGCGGGGCTGGGCGGCGAGGACCACCGAGTCGGCCTCCTGCACGGTGCCATCGGCGAGCTCCACGCCCGCCGCGCGGCCGTCCTTCTCGTGGATGCCGGTGACCTCGGCGTCGAAGACGAACGTGACCCGCCGGGCCAGGCACCGCTCGTACACCGCGCGCGCCAGCTCCCGCATGCCGCCGCGCACGTACCAGCTCCCGAACGTCTGCTCCAGATACGGCAGCAGGGCCGCGCTCGCCGGGGCGGTGCGCGGGTCCAGGCCCTCCGCCAGCGCGTAGCCGCTCAGCAGCGCGGCGAGCCGGGGGTCGCCCAGCTCCCAGGCGCCGACCTCGGCCAGCGTGGTGGCCTGGCGCGCGGAGCGCAGCAGGCGGCGCTGCTTGGGCGCCGGATACGGGTCGCGGGCCAGGACCTGCCAGTCGGGCCACAGCGGCTCCTCCAGGAGCGGCCGGCGCGAGCGGTCCCAGGCGTCCCGCGCCCGGCCCAGGAAGTCGCCCCACTTCTCGCCCGCGCCCGCGCCGAGCGCCGCGTCGAGGGCCGAGACCACGCCCGCGCGCGAGGCGTTGGGCAGCGAGAGCGCCGTGCCGTCGGCGAAGAGATGGCGGGAGGCGGGGTCGGTCGGCGCGAGCTCGACGCGGTCCTCCAGCGGCTCCTTGCCGGTCTTGAGGAACAGATCCCGGTAGACCGCGGGCAGGCGCAGCAGACCTGGGCCGGTGTCGAAGGTGAACCCGTCCCGCTCGTACCGCCCCAGCGCGCCGCCGTACGTCGACGTGCGCTCGTACACCGTCACCCGGTTGCCCGCCACGGCCAGCCGGGCGGCAGCCGCCATGGCGCCCATCCCGGCGCCGATCACCGCAATCCTTGCCATGTCGGGGACTTTATCCGCCGCCACTGACAACGGGCTCCGGCGGGCGCGGCGAGCTATCGCTCAGGGCCCGTCGCACCAGCCGCGGCCAGGCGCTTCTCCTCGCGGCGCTGGGCGCGGCGGCGCCGGAAGCGGCGGATCTGGCGCCACAGGACGACCAGTGTCACCAGGCCGAGCAGGAGCAGGGCGCCCGCGATGATCGCGGCCGCCAGCGGGTGGAAGATCGCGAAACTTATGAGCGCGGCGACGCCCAGGTCCTCGGCCGTGCTGAGCGCGATGTTGCTGAACGGCTCGGGCGAGGTGTTCACCGCCATCCGCGTCCCGGCCTTCACCACATGGCTCAGCAGCGCGCTGGAGCCGCCGATCGCGCCCGCCGCGATGTCGGGCAGCGACCCGCTCTGCCCGGCGAGCAGCGCGCCCACCACGGCCCCCGCGATGGGCCGGATCACCGTGTGGACGGAATCCCAGACCGAGTCGACGTACGGGATCTTGTCGGCGACGGCCTCGCAGAGGAAGAGCACGCCGGCGACGATCAGGACGTCGGGGCGCTGGAGCGCGTCGGGCACCTGGTCGGTGACGCCGGTCGCGCCGAAGACGCCGAGCAGCAGGACCACCGCGTACGCGTTGACCCCGCTGGCCCAGCCGCTGGTGAATACCAAGGGGAGAACGGACACGGACATGATCGTAACGATTTCCGACTTTGCCGTGGCTGAGGTTGAGCGCGGACGCCTGAGTATCCGTACTTAGAACATGAGATGAGTAGGAGCGCGGATGGGGTGCCACCTGTGCGAACGGGAGAGTGGAGCGCACGGAGGGGGCAGACGCGTCCGGACCGCCGACACGGGGCGGCGGAACGGCGCGCCTCCCCTGACGAACGGGGTACGGGGGAGAGCCCCGTGAAGGGGGCGCGGGGACGTGCCCGGGCCCACGCGCCCGGCCCGGCCCCCTTCATCGGCGGCCCCTTATCGTCGGCGGCCCCCTGCGTCGGAGCCCTTGGGCTCAGCGGCGCCCTTCGGTTCAGCGCCCGCTGACCCGCCCGTGCAGCAGCCGCGAGAGCGCCGCGTGCACCTCGTCGAGGGAGCGCTCGCTCTGGAACGCCTGCCAGTCGAGCGCGGCCACCAGGACCATCCCGACCAGCGCGGCCGCCGTGAGCGGGATGTCGATCTCCTCGCTCAGCTCGCCCTCCGCGACGGCCTCCCGCAGCACCGTCTCGACCACGGCCACCGCCTCCTGGCGCACCACCATCAGGGTGGACTGCCAGGCCCGGTTCGTCCGCCACAGCTCGGCCACGTACAGCTGGGTGAAGGCCGGATACCGGTGGATGAACTCCAGACCGGCCCGGATCATGGCGTCCAGCGCCTCGACCCGGGTGCCACCGCGCGCGTGGGTGGCGTCGGCCGCGTCCCGCAGTGACACGGTCAGCAGCCCGACGCCGTGCCGCAGCAGCTCCTCGAAGAGCTCGGTCTTGCTCTTGAAGTTGTAGTAGACCGTGCCCTTGGCGACTCCGGCGCGCTCGGCGATCTCGTCCACGGTGGTGGCCGAGAAGCCCTGCTCGGCGATGAGCGTCACCGCCGCCTCGTAGAGCTTCTGCCGGGTCGCCTGCCGTCTGGTGCTGCTGTCCATGCCGTCGATTCTCACAGGTCTTCGCCCCTCAGAGGCTCAGCTCGGGGTGGAGCCGGTCCAGCGTCCAGACCTGCTTCTTGCGGGCCGAGAGCGCGGTCAGGGCCAGCGACCCCGCCGTGAACGCGGCCAGCACCGCGCACGCCTGCCAGACCGGGCCGAGCCCGCCGCCCGTGATCAGCCGCCGCAGGCCGTCCACCACGTAACTCATCGGCAGATACGGGTGGATCGCGGTGAAGAACGCCGGGCTCGTCTGGACCGGATAGGTGCCGCCCGCCGATGTCAGCTGGAGCATCAGGACCGCGAGCACCAGGATGCGTCCGGCCGCTCCGAAGCGGGCGTTGAGCCACTGCACCATGGCCGCGAAGCAGCCGGAGACCAGCACCAGGAAGCCGATCGTCCCGGCCGCGCGCTCCATCTCCAGGCCGAGCCCGAAGTGCAGCACGGCCATCAGCGCGCCCACCTGGAGCACCCCGACCGCCGCCACCGGCAGCCAGCCCGCCAGCGCGATCCGCCACGCCGAGGCGCCCGCCGCGAGCGCCCGCCGGTTCATCGGCTGGATCAGCATGTACGCGACCATCGCGCCCACCCACAGGGAGAGCGGGATGAAGTACGGGGCGAAGCCGGTGCCGTAGTTGGGGGCCTTGTGCAGCGCGTGCGAGGCGAGCTGGACCGGGTCGGCCATGACGCCGGTGCGCTTGTCGCGGTCCTGCTTGTCGTAGTCGGGGATCTTGCCGACACCGTCGTGCAGGCCGCCCGCGAGCTCCGCGGAGCCGTCGGAGAGCTTGAGCAGGCCGCCGTCGAGGGTTCCCGCGCCCTTCTTGAGCTTGCCGACGCCCGTGTCGAGTTCACCGGCGCCCGACTTGGCGGAGGCCAGGCCCGTGTGCAGGGCGCCCGCGCCCTTGGCGACCTGCTTGGCGCCCTTGTTGAGGGCGTTGACGTCACCCACGGCCTTGTCGAGGTCCGTGGCGAGCGTCGGGGCGTTCGCGGCGAGCCTGCGCGCCTGCTTCTGAAGGTCGGCGAGGTTCCTGTCGAGCGTCCTGACGTCGCTGTTCTGGTCCTTGACGACGGTGTTCAGGTCGTCGGCGATGGTCGCGACGGTGGCCGCCGCGTCCTTGGCGTCCTTCAGCTTCGGGCAGAGGGCGCCGGGCGTCGCGGTGGACTGGCACAGCGACTTGTAGTCGTCGTTCAGGCGCTCGGAGGCCTTGCGGGACGCGGACGCGGCGGCGGGCGCCGCCTTGATGACGTCGGCGAGGTGGTCGCGCACCGGCTGCACCGAGTCGTCGACCAGCTTGGCCGTGTCGCCGATCGCCTTGGCGTTCTCCTTGAGGAACGGACGCGCCTTGTCCGCCGTGGTGTTGACCTTGTCCGCGAGGGTCTGGGTGCCCGCGGCGACCTGCCGGGCGCCGTCCTGGAGGTCGGCGGAGCCGGAGTCGAGCTTCTTGATGCCGCCCGCCAGCTTGTCGCTGCCGTCCTTGGCGTCGCTGAGCCCGTCCGCGAGGTCCTTGGAGCCCTTCTTCGCCTTGCCGAGGCCGCCCTTGAGGTCGGCGGCGCCCTTGGCGGCCTTCTCGGTGGCGTCGTGGAGGTCGGAGAACGAGATGAAGATCTTGTCGAGGAACGTACGGGACGCCTTGGCGGAGGCCGCCGAGCGCACCTCGGAGAAGACCGTGCGGGAGATCGACCCCACGATGTAGTTGTTGGCGTCGTTGGTGCGCACCTGGAGGGCGCCGGTCTCGGGGGAGTCCCCGGAGCTCGACGCGACCCTCTTGCTGAAGTCGGCGGGCATCGTCAGGGACAGGTAGTACGTGCCGTCCTCGACGCCCTTGCGCGCCTCGGCGTCGCTGACCTCCCGCCAGTCGAACGTCTTGCTCGCGCGCAGCCGCTCGGCGATGCCGTCGCCCATGGTGATCTTCTGGCCGCCGACATCCGCGCCCTTGTCCTCGTTGACCAGCGCGACCGGCACCTTGTCGAGCCGCCCGTACGGGTCCCAGAAGGAGCACAGGTACAGGCCGCCGTACAGCAGCGGCAGCAGCAGGAGCGCGATCAGCGCGAGGCGCGGCATCTTCCCCCTGCCGAACCGCCTGAGCTCAAGCGCGGCCAGTTTCGGCGAACGCATCCCCCGCCCCCTCCTCGTCGTTCTGCCGAGCCCCGTCCCCCGGGACCGGTCCGGTCGTGCTCATGTCCGTGCGTACGTCGTCCGTCGGTATGCCGTGGGCGTCTTCCGTACTTCGTACGGTGATGTCGGCGTCCCCGGGAGCCTGGCTGCAGACGGCGATCACCGTCGTACCGGCGTCCGCGACCGACCGCAGCAGGGCCCAGGCCTCGGCGCGCTCGGCGTCGGAGAGCTTCAGGTCGATGTCGTCCACGCCGATGAGGCGGGGCCGGCCGATCAGCGCGAGCGCGACGGACAGCCGCAGCGCCTCCAGGCGCTCCAGATCGCGCACCGAGGTGCGCTCGCCCTTGGGCAGGGCGCCGAGGTCGAGCCCGGCCTCCTTCAGCGCCCGCGCGATCGCGGCCTTCGCCTCGGCCCGCCGCTCGGCGGGGGAGCGCAGCAGGGCGCGTACGGAGCCGTCGAACCAGCGCCCCAGCAGGGCCCGTTCACGCAGGTGCTCGGCGACGGTCAGGGCGGGGTCGAGTTCGCTGACCCCGGAGACCTGACCGAGCGCGCTGAACCGGCGCACGGCGGCCATCCGTCGCGGCAGCCGCTCGCCGCCCACTTCGGCATGGCCCTCGGCGGGCTTCATACGGCCGGTGAGCGCGAGCAGCAGACAGGTGCGGCCCGAGCCGGACGGTCCCTCGACGGCGATGAGCGAGCGGGGCGCCGCGTCGAGGCGCACGCCCCTGAAGGCCCAGCCGCGTGGGCCCTTGAGTCCGAAGTCCTCGGCGCTGACGCCTGCCCCGTGCGGGCTGTCCACGGTCCCCCCTCGTGCAAGGCAACTTTTGAACTGACTGGTCAGTACAAAAGATAGCCCGAACCTGCGTACGGGACAAAGGGGCAGGTCAAGAGCGGGCCGGAGGCGGGCCCTCGGCGGCCCGGCGGCGGGCCGCGGGGGCGCGAAAGCCGATTGTCAGTGGTGGCCCTCACGATGGACACATACGGCCACAGCGCCGTCACACGACGACAGGAGGTTCGTCATGGCCAGCCATCGCGCGGCAGCCGCCCAGCGGCACCGCACCACCGGCCCTGCCCCCTCACTGACCGGTCCCGCGAGCGACATCCACCCCGTGCTGCGCCGGGACGGCGCACCACCCGCCGCCCTCGATCTGCTCGCCCAGGCCCGCGGCGGTCTGGACGAGGCCGCCGTGCTCGAAACCCCCAACGAGCGGTACGCGACGGCGCATCTGGCCGCGCTGCGCACCGCCGCCGCCGTCCTCGCCGCCCGCGGCCGCCCCGAGACCGCGCCCCATCGGCGCCGCCGGATCCGCAGCGCGTGGGAGGTGCTGCCCGAGATAGCGCCCGAACTGACCGAGTGGAGCGCGCTGTTCGCCTCGGGCGCCACCCGCCGGGCCCGGGCGGAGGCGGGCATACCGGGCGCGGCGACGGGCCGCGACGCCGACGACCTGATCCGGGACGCCGCCATGTTCCTGCGTCTGGTCGAACGGCTCCTGGTGCTCCAGCCGCTGCTGCCCCAGCCCAGGCCCCGGGAGCCGGACGCCGGGTGAGGCATGGGGCGGGGCCGGGTGGGACGGACGGCATGCGCGGGGGGTGAGGTGCGGGGATGAGCCGGGGCGGGCACGCGAGGCAATAGGGTGGACGGGTCTTCACCGTTATTTGCCCCGCCGTCACGCGGCGGCACCGCGCCGAGGAGTCAACTGCCGTGCCGGACCCCATGCGCCCCCGCGCCTCCCTCCGTACCGCCGTGGTCTGGGACGTCCTCAAGGACGCTCTCGACCGCCGGGTCAAGGCGACCGGGCGCGAGGCGTTGGACGTCCTCGACACCGGCGGCGGCTCGGGCAACTTCGCGGTGCCCGTCGCCCGCCTCGGCCACCGCGTCACCGTCGTCGACCCCAGCCCCAACGCGCTCTTCGCCCTTGAGCGCCGCGCCGCCGAGGCCGGGGTGGCCGACCGGGTGCGCGGCGTCCAGGGCGATGTGCTCGGGCTCTTCGACGTGGTCGAGCGCGGCGGCTACGACGCGGTGCTGTGCCACGGCGTCCTCGAATACGTCGAGGACCCGGCCGAGGGCGTGCGCAACGCGGTGGACGCGCTGCGCTCCGAGGGCGCGCTCAGCCTGCTCGCCGCCGGGCTCGGCGGCGCGGTGCTCGCCCGCGCGCTCGCCGGGCACTTCACCGAGGCCCGCCGCGCGCTCGGCGACCCGGCCGGCCGCTGGGGCGACGGCGACCCGGTGCCCCGGCGGTTCACGGCCGAGCAGCTCACCGCGCTGGTCGCCGCGACCGGCGTCGAGGTGGGCGCGGTGCACGGCGTCCGGGTCTTCGCCGACCTGGTCCCCGGGGTCCTGGTGGACACCGAGCCGGGCGCCCTGGACGCGCTGCTCAAGCTGGAGGCGGCGGCCGCCGAGCTGCCCGCCTTCCACGCCGTGGCGACCCAGCTCCACGTCCTGGGCGAGAAGCGCGCCTGAGCCCGGCCGGGCGGCGCGGACCGATCCGGGGCGAACCCGGCGCACGCGTCCTTGGCACCCGGCGGGCCCGCGCCCGGCCGTCCCGGCGCTGATCAGCGGCGCAGTCCCGGACGGCGTAGCGCATGGAGTACGCCACAGGCCACCCGATCGGCGGCTCCGCCCCGTATGATCGAGGTACATGGTCCGGCATGGCGGGTCGGTCGATGGGGCATTGACTCCCCACCGGCCGAGCCGCCGTGGCGGCTCGGATTGGCGAATTGGCGTAGAGGGCGGGTTTCACGGGGGCGATTCCCTGCCTATCCTGAAGGGGCCGCATCCGGTCGCCCCCCGCGACCGACGAGTAGGAGGACTCCGTGCCGCTCTCGGAGCACGAGCAGCGCATGCTCGAGCAGATGGAGCGAGCGCTGTACGCCGAAGATCCCAAGTTCGCGACAGCGCTTGAGGGAAGCGGGCTGCGTACGTACACCCGACGACGGGTCTACCAGGCGGTCGCTGGCTTCCTGGTGGGTATCGCGCTCCTCATGATTGGTATCGGGCAGGGGATCTGGATCAGCGTGGTCGGGTTCCTCATCATGCTCGGCTGTGCCGTGCTCGCGGTCACCGGCTGGCGCAAGGCGCCACGGCGCGGTGAGCAGCCGGCGGGCGGCGGCGGTGCGACGCGGCGGCAGGCCGCGCGCGCACCGAAGCAGTCGATGATGGACCGTATCGAGCAGCGCTGGCAGCGGCGCCGCGACGAAGGCGGCCGCTAGGCCTGGCGGCCCTGCACCTGGATGTGGCTGAGGGGTGATCACCTGTGAGGTGATCACCCCTCAGTCGTGTTCGCGGGCATGACGTGCCCCGGTACCCGCGTCGGCCGCAGGCCGGAGCGGGGGGAACGCTCGGCCTGCGGCCTTGCTCGTCCTCGAACGCCGGACGGGCTGACAGTCCCGCCCGGCGTTCGCAGAAGAACGCCTACCCCCGCTGTCGCGAAGGCCTCCGGATCAGCGTCGTCGCACGCGCCGCCAAGCCCGCAGTCGCCTTCTCCCAGCGGGCCGAGGCCGACCACAGCACCCGTACGGCCGAGCGCGGGGCCAGGTTCGCGCGCAGGCGGGTCCAGGCGGTGACCGAGGCGCGCAGGCCCGCGCGGGTGCGGTGGGCATCCTCGGCGAGGTCCGCCACCGGCTGCGGCCGTGGCGCGTACAGCACCTGCTCCACCGCGCTCGCCGCCCGGTGCACCGACTCCGCCGCCGCGCCGTCCAGCCGGCCGAGCCGCACCATCCGCGCGGCCGCCCTGCGGGGGGTCAGCGACTCGTCGGGGACCAGGCCGTGGTCCCAGGCCGTGTCGATGATCTCCCGCCACACGGCCAGCGTGGCGGCGGTCGGGTCGGCGTCCGGATGCCCGCCCGCGCCGAGCCGCCTGGACCGCACCCGGACCCGCCACAGCCAGGGCAGCAGCGGCAGCCCCAGCGCGGCCAGCACGCCCAGCGACACCGCGGCGACGGTGGCCAGCGGGGTCCCGCTGTGACCGCCGACCGTGGTGGCCGCCGGGGCGACCGGGCCGCAGTCGTTCTGCTTGCGCTGCTGCGCCGTGCAGGAGGACGAGGGGGCCGGCTCGGCCGAGGGCTGCGCGGAGGGGCCCGCGGAGGGCTTCACCGGGTTGACGGGCGAGCCCGACGAGGTGTCCGGCCGGGTGTAGTCGGGGGCGTAGCCGCGCGAGGGGGTCGGCTCGAAGCGGGTCCAGCCCACTCCCTCGAAGTACAGCTCGGGCCACGCGTGCGCGTCCCGCAGACCCACCGACATCGTCCCGTCCGGGCGCGGGTCGCCGGGCGTGAAGCCCACCGCCACCCGGGCCGGGATGCCCAGCGTCCGCGCCATCGCGGCCATCGAGAACGCGAAGTGGACGCAGAACCCCTGCTTGTCCTTGAGGAAGCGGGCTATCGCCTCCGTACCGCTGCCGGACTCCACCTGGGTGTCGTACGTGAACCCGCCGCGCACCGCGAACCAGTCCTGGAGCATCACGGCCCGCTGGTAGTCGCTGGTCGCGCCCTTGGTGACCTGGCGGGCGGTGCTGTTCACCACGCGCGGCAGGGACGGCGGGACCTGGGTGTACTCCCGTACGAGAGCCGCGGGCGCGGGCTGGGCCGAGGCCAACTGGTCCGCCGTCGGGCGCACTTGCAGGCTGCTGACCTGGTACTGCGCGCCACGCGTGGTCTGCCCCCGGTCGCCGACCAGGGTCCGGCCGACCGGCTCGAACCGCCAGTGCCCGCTGATGTCGACCTTGGTCGCCGGATACGGCATCGGCAGCCAGTTCTGGGTGTACCAGCCGGCGGCCGACACGCTCGTCCTGATCTCGGCGGTGCCGATCGCCGGGCTCAGCCCCTCGGGCTGCGGAAGTACGTCCGGCACGTCCCTGATCTTGCGCTCGGACGACTTCCAGGAGGTGCCGTCGAACTGGTCGAGCGCCACGATCCGCAGATACATGTCCTGGCTGTCCTGCGCGTTGGTGCGATAGCGCAGGACCTCGCGGTCCTCGGGCTGGTTGAGGCTGTTCTGGAGCGAGACCAGCGGATTGACCGCCGAGATCGTGCCGCCCCCGCCGCCCTCGCCACTGCCGCCGCCGGCGCCGAGCAGCCCGCTGCCCATGGCGGGCAGCGCGGCCGGGATCACCAGGGCGATGCCGAGCGCGAGCGCGCCGATCCGCCGCCCGGTGCGCACCGGCGCGAGCGGGGCGCCGTCCCCCTCCAGCAGTGCCTGCGGCCGATGGGACGGCGCGGCGCCGCCGAACACCCGCCCCCACTGCGAGAGCCGGTCGCGGCCCTCGGCGAGCAGAAGCAGCAGATAGCCCGCGGCCGCGAGCACGAACCACAGCCAGCTCGCCCCGCCGTTCGACAGCCCCGCGGCCACCGAGTAGAGCGCGAGCAGCGGCAGCCCGGCCGGGGCGGCGCTGCGGAAGGTGACGGCCAGCGCGTCCACCGCGAGCCCGATCACCAGCGTGCCGGCGACCACCATCAGGCGGATGCCGTCGGTCGCGGGCGCCGGGATCGCGTACCGCCCGACGTCGTCGGAGCCCTGGCCGAGCAGGGTGGAGAGGTGCTCGAAGGCCTCCGGGCCGGGCAGCAGCCCGCCGAGCGCCTGGTCCCGGGCGAACACCAGGGTGAGCACCACCAGCGTCACCACGGCCTGCGCCAGCACGGTGAGCGGCCTGGCCAGCGGCACCCGCCGGGCCAGCGCGCCCACCCCGCTCTGGATCGCCAGCAGGAACGCGGCCTGCAGGATCCAGCTCGCCGGATTGACCAGCGGCAACAGCGAGCACGACGCCATCACCGTGGCGGCGAAGGCGCACAGCGCCAGCCGTCCGCGCCCGCTCATGACCATGCTCCCGACATTCCCGAGGTTCCCGACGCGTGCGTGGCGCTGGTGAAGGAGGCGCCCGAGCCCGTCCGTTCCTGACCCGCCTGGCGCCACAGCGCGGCGAGTTGCGCACCGGGCGGCACGGCGAGCGCCGACCAGCCCGCCTCGCGCAGCAGCCGCAGCGACCGCTCGGCCGGGCTCGGCCCGCCGGGCGGCGGCGAGCCGTGCGTCCACAGGTCGCTGTCGAGTACGAAGGCGACCGCCGCGCCACTGCGCCGCCGCATGTTCGCCGCGACCGCGGCCTGTTCGTCGTCGAGGTCGCCGAAGAACCCCACGAGCAGCCCTTCGTTGCCGCCGCGCAGCACGTCGTAGGCGCGTGAGAGGCCGCCGCCGTCGGAGTGGTCGACGACCGCGAGGGTGTCCATCATCAGCCCGGCCGAGTCCGAGGAGTCCTGGGAGGAGCCGGCGAACCCGCCGCCGCCCTCGCCCGGGACCGAACTGCCGGTGTCGGTCAGCAGCCGTACCGAGTAGCCGCGTTCCAGCATGTGCACCAGCGCCGAGGCCGCGCCCGAGACGGCCCATTCGAAGGCCGAGTCGGGGCCCGCGCCCGCGTACGCGATGTCACGGGTGTCCAGCAGCACCGTGCACCTGGCCCGCTGCGGCTGCTCCTCGCGGCGCACCATCAGCTCGCCGTAGCGCGCGGTGGAGCGCCAGTGGACCCGGCGCAGGTCGTCGCCGTGCCGGTAGCCGCGCGGGATCACGTCGTCCTCACCGGCCAGCGCCAGCGAGCGCTGGCGCCCCTCGCCGTACCCGGCGGCCTCGCCGGACAGCCGCACCGGCGGCAGCGGCTCGGTGCGCGGTATCACCGTGAGGGTGTCGTACGCGCTGAACGCGCGCGTGAGCTCGCACATCCCGAACGGGTCGCTGAGCCGCAGCTGGAGCGGCCCGAGCGGATAGCGCCCGCGCAGGTCGGAGCGGACCCGGTAGGACACCTCGCGCTTGCCGCCCGCCTCCACCCGGTCGAGCACGAACCGGGGCCGGGGCCCCAGCACGTACGGAACGCGGTCCTGGAGCATGAGCAGGCCGGTGGGCATCCGCGAGACGTTGTCGACCCGCAGGTGCACCCGGGCCTCGGAGCCGGCGGGCACGCGCGCGGGGGACAGGCGGCGGCTGCCCGCGACCCGGTACCGCGTGCGGTACAGCACCGTCGTGCAGACCAGCGGCAGCACGGCGAGCAGCAGCCCGACCCGCAGCAGATCCTCCTGGCCGAGGACGTACGCGCAGATCGCGGCGGCGATGCCGGCCGCCAGGAACGAGCGGCCGCGGGTGGTGAGCCCGGACAGGGCGGCGCGCACGCCGCCCTTCTCGGCGTCCTCGGGTCCGGCTCCCGCCGAGGGTCCGCCGCCCGCCATCACAGCCGCCGGTTGCCGGGCTGCTGCTGGCCGTAGAGCGGGCCGCCGGCCTGCGGCACCGGGGTGCGCTGCAGGATCTCCAGGACGACCTGTTCGGCGGTGCGGCGGTTCAACTGGGCCTGGGCGGTGGGCAGCAGGCGGTGTGCGAGGACGGCCACGGCGAGCGCTTGGACGTCGTCCGGCAGCGCGTAGTCCCGGCCGCTCAGGGCGGCGGACGCCTTGGCCGCGCGCAGCAGGTGCAGCGTGGCGCGCGGCGAGGCGCCGAGTCTGAGGTCCGGGTGGCTGCGGGTCGCCCCGACCAGCTCCACCGCGTATCTGCGGACCGCGTCGGCGACGTGCACCTTGCGGACCGCGTCGACCAGCTTGACGATGTCGTGCGCGTGCGCCACCGGCTGCAGATCGTCCAGCGGCGAGACCGAGCCGTGCACGTCGAGCATCTGGAGCTCGGCCTCGGCCGACGGGTAACCGATCGAGACGCGGGCCATGAAGCGGTCGCGCTGGGCCTCGGGGAGCGGGTAGGTGCCCTCCATCTCCACCGGGTTCTGGGTCGCCACCACCATGAACGGGCTGGGCAGTTCGTAGGTCTGCCCGTCGATGGTGACCTGGCGCTCCTCCATGGACTCCAGGAGTGCCGACTGGGTCTTGGGCGAGGCGCGGTTGATCTCGTCGCCGATCACGATCTGGGCGAAGATCGCGCCCGGCTTGAACTCGAAGTCCCGCCGCTGCTGGTCGTAGATCGACACGCCGGTGATGTCCGACGGCAGCAGGTCCGGCGTGAACTGGATGCGCCGCACCGAGCAGTCGATGGACTTCGCCAGCGCCTTGGCCAGCATGGTCTTGCCCACGCCGGGCACGTCCTCGATGAGGAGGTGCCCCTCCGCGAGCAGTACGGTCAGCGAGAGCCGTACGACCTCGGGCTTGCCCTCGATCACACCCTCCACCGACCTGCGGACACGCTCCGCAGTGGCGGTCAGATCTGTGAGGCTCGCTCGCTCGTCATAGGTCGTCACCCGGCCCTCCTCGGCCCTTCCCCGCGCTCGTCGAGCAGGGATACCCCAGTTACCTGGTGGGCCGGCGCGCTGAGAGCGGCCCGGCCCACCTCGACATACGGACACCTGGCCCGAGGCGTTCGGACGGTGTCACAACCGCATTCTTGTTGCCGTCGCCGCGTTGTGTCACTCGCCTGTGGATAACTGGAGGGGATATGTCGGGGGTTGCCGTGTTTTTATCCCCGAAGGCACGGCGAAAAGATGCCGAAGCGATGCTTCCGCTTGTCCTGCGAGAGCCCCCGAGAGCCCCCGAGAGCCCCCGAGAGCCGCTCGGGCCCGGCGAGGCCTCAGTCCGCCGGGTCGATCTCGCGCAGCAGACCGGTGGTGACGTCGAAGACGAAGCCGCGTACGTCGTCGATGTGCGGCAGGAACGGCGAGGTGCGCACCCGCTGCATGGACTGGCGTACGTCCTGGTCGACGTCGCGGAAGGACTCCACGGCCCAGGCGGGGCGCTGGCCGACCTCGTCCTCCAGCTCATGGCGGAAGTCCTCGGTGAGCGCCTCCAGGCCGCAGCCGGTGTGGTGGACCAGCATGACGCTGCGGGTGCCGAGCGCCCGCTGGCTGATCGTGAGCGAGCGTATGACGTCGTCGGTGACCACGCCGCCCGCGTTGCGGATGGTGTGGCAGTCGCCGAGTTCCAGGCCGAGGGCGGCGTGCAGGTCGAGCCGGGCGTCCATGCAGGCCACGACGGCGACGCGCAGGACCGGCCGGGCGTCCATGCCCGGGTCGCTGAACGCGTCCGCGTACCTGCGGTTCGCGTCGACCAGCCGGTCCGTGACGGTTCCTCCGTCACTGACCGCGAGGTGGGGGCGGACGGGGGGCTCTGCGGGGCGGTGCGCAGGAGTCGACATGTCTATGACGGTAGTCGCCGGAGATCGTCCAGTCGCGTCCTGGAGAGGGAAAAATCCCGTCAACTCGGTCGGTTGTGAGGTAACCCACAAGAGTGCTAACCGGTAATCCGTACGGGTGAAAAGCGAACCCCGCGACGCGCTGGGCCGTTGATTGACCGAAAGGACCGGTGGACTAAAGTGACGCGAAGTGGGAGGGGTGACACGCTCCGGCCCGCTTGCGGGGACACACCTCGTGTCCGCAGTACAGAGCAGTTGCACAGTTTCCCCCCGCGTGCGCGGCGTGCGTACGGCTCGGCCTCCTCCCGCTCGCCGGTCGGCTGACGCCACTTCCCCGGCGCCAGCAGACCCGCCCCTTACGAGGGGCACCTCCCGGCGTCAGCCGGGGGAGGGCGGGGGCCCGGCAGTATGCGCGGCGTCCGCCGGACCTGAGAGGGCCAAAGTGACAGGGCGCGAAGCGCTTCCTTGCAAGGGTGGCGGTGGGCGACGGGAGGGACAGAGTCGACACGTCCCGGTGATGCTCCAGCGGTGCCTGGACCTGTTGGCCCCGGCCCTGACCGAGCCGGGCGCGGTCGTCGTCGACTGCACCCTGGGCCTCGGCGGCCACAGCGAGGCCCTGCTCACCCGGTTCCCCGAGGCGCGCCTGATCGCCCTCGACCGGGACAAGGAGGCCCTGCGGCTCTCGGGTGAGCGCCTGGCGCCCTATGGAGAGCGCGCCACGCTGGTCCACGCCGTCTACGACGAGCTCCCGGACGTACTGGACCGGCTCGGCGTCCCGCGCGTCCAGGGCGTCCTCTTCGACCTCGGCGTCTCCTCGATGCAGCTCGACGAGGCCGACCGCGGCTTCGCGTACGCGCAGGACGCCCCGCTGGACATGCGCATGGACCAGACCACCGGTGTCAGCGCCGCCGAGGTCCTGAACACCTACCCGCCGGGCGAGCTGGTGCGGATCCTGCGGGCGTACGGCGAGGAGAAGCAGGCCAAGCGGATCGTGTCGGCGATCGTCCGCGAGCGCGAGAAGGAGCCGTTCAGCAACAGCGCCCGGCTCGTCGAGCTGATCCGCGACTCGCTGCCGCAGGCCGCCAAGCGCACCGGCGGCAACCCGGCCAAGCGCACCTTCCAGGCCCTGCGCATCGAGGTCAACGGCGAGCTCTCGGTCCTGGAGCGGGCGATCCCGGCCGCGGTGAAGGCGCTCGCCGTGGGCGGCCGGATCGCGGTCCTGTCGTACCACTCACTGGAGGACCGGCTGGTCAAGCAGGTCTTCGCGGCCGGGGCCGCCAACACCGCCCCGCCCGGCCTGCCGGTCGTGCCCGAGCAGTACCAGCCGCGTCTGAAGCTGCTGACCCGAGGCGCCGAACTGCCGACGGAGGAGGAGATCGCCGAGAACCGGCGGGCCGCCCCCGCCCGGTTCAGGGGCGCGGAACGCATCCGGGAGGATCTGTGAGCGAACCGGCCGGGCAGTTCAGGGGGCGGGCCGCGCGGCTCGGCAGGCTGCTGCCCTCCACCGGCGGGCGCAGCGCCGCCCGCACCCCGTTCGTGCTGCTGGTCGTGGCGCTCCTGGGCGGCGGCCTCATCAGTCTGCTGCTGCTCAACTCCTCGCTCAACGAAGGCTCGTTCAAACTGAGCGAGCTGCGCCGCAAGACCACCGAGCTCACCGACGAGCAGCAGGCGCTCCAGCACGACGTGGACGGCCTGTCCGCCCCCGACG
The DNA here is from genome assembly GCF_043198895.1 of Streptomyces sp. NPDC048696. Classification (NCBI taxonomy): domain Bacteria; kingdom Bacillati; phylum Actinomycetota; class Actinomycetes; order Kitasatosporales; family Streptomycetaceae; genus Streptomyces; species Streptomyces sp. NPDC048696. The sequence continues at coordinate 267,209 of NZ_JBICVJ010000004.1, forward strand.
CGCTCTCCCGCCGGGCCACCGAGCTCGGCATGGTCCCCGGCGGCAGCCCCCTCTTCCTCAACCCGGACGGCACGGTCAAGGGCGTCCCCGCCGCGGGCTCCGTCCAGCCGTCCCCGGCGCTCAGCCCCGAGCTGGTCCAGGGGGCGGCGGTGACGGTCCCGGCCGCCGAGCCCCCGGCCCCCGCCGCCTCCCCGGCCCGCCCCGCGCCCGAACCGGCCGCGTCCGCGCACCCCGCCCCGGAGCCCGCCGCGCGCACCCCGCAGGCCGCCTCGCCGCACCTCGCCGAGCCCCCGGCGCACGCCCCCGCGAAGACCTCCCCGACCCCCGGCAGGTGACGCAGTGAGCCCCCAGGAACCTCCGCGCCGCCGGGTGCCCGGGCCCGCGCGGCCGCGTCCGGCGGCCCGCCCCGCGCAGCGCCGCCCCAAGGCCCCCGCCCGCATAAGGCTCGGCAGCCCCCGGCCCCGGCTGCGCCTGGTCAGCGTGCTGCTCGCGCTGGTGATGATCGCCTTCGTGGTGCGGCTGCTCCAGGTGCAGGCGGTCGACGCCAGCGCGTACTCCGCCAAGGCGGAGAAGAACCGGTACGCCAGCTACGCGCTGCCCGCCGAGCGCGGTGAGATCACCGACCGCTCCGGCGTCGCCCTGGCCACCAGCGTCGACGCGTACGACATCACCGCCGACCCGTCGCTGTTCACCCCCGCGTCCAGCAAGGCCGACGACGCCCCGGAGCAGGCCGCGGCGCTGCTGTCGCCGCTGATCGGCAAGGACCAGGAGGAGATCGCCAAGAAGCTGAAGACGCCCAAGAGCCGCTATGTGGTCCTCGCCCGGCGCCAGACCCCGCAGGTCTGGAACCAGATCAAGGACCTGAAGAAGGTCTTCGCCGGGAAGGCCCGCGCCGACCTGGCCAAGGGCGGCCGCGGCGCCAATGTGCTCGCCGGTGTCTTCAACGAGTCCAGCAGCAAGCGGGTCTACCCGAACGGCGACCTCGCCGCCGGGATACTGGGCTACGTCAACGCCGAGGGCCGCGGCGGCGGGGGCCTGGAGGCCCAGCTCGACAAGGCTCTGGCCGGCCAGGACGGCAAGATCACCTACGCGCAGTCGGGCGGGCGCCGGGTGCCCACGGCGGGCACCCACGAGACCCCGGCCGTGCCCGGCTCGGGCGTCGAGCTGACCATCGACCGGGACATCCAGTGGATGGCGCAGAAGGCCATCACGGACCAGGTCCGCAAGTCCCGGGCCGACCGGGGCTATGTGGTGGTCCAGCGGACCGACACCGGTGAGGTGCTGGCCATGGCCAACGCCCCCGGCTTCGACCCCAACGACCTCTCGCAGGCGAACAGGGCCGCGATGGGCAACGCCGCCGTCCAGGACGCGTACGAGCCCGGTTCCACCGCCAAGGTCATGTCCATGGCGGCCGTCCTGGAGGAGAACGCGGCGACGCCGCTGACCCATGTCACCGTGCCCAACCGGCTGCACCGGGGCGACCGGCTCTTCAAGGACGACATCGACCACGCCACCTGGAACCTGACGCTCAACGGCGTCCTGGCCAAGTCCAGCAACATCGGCACGATCCTGGCGGTCGAGCAGCTGGGCAAGACCGACGCCGAGGCCGACCAGGTCCTCTACTCGTATCTGCGCAAGTTCGGCATCGGCTCGCCGAGCGGCCTCGGCTACCCCGGCGAGACCCCCGGCATCCTCGCCCCGCCGCAGAAGTGGTCCACCTCCCAGCAGTACACGGTCCGCTTCGGCCAGGGCCTCTCGCTCAACGCCATGCAGGCGGCCTCCGTGTACTCCACGATCGCCAACGGCGGGGTGCGGATCGAGCCGACGCTCGTACGGGGCACCAAGGGCCCCGACGGCAGGTTCGCGCCGGCGCCCGCGCCCAAGCAGTCGCGGGTGGTCAGCGAGAAGACCGCCAGGACGCTGGCGCAGATGCTGGAGTCGGTCGTCGGGGACGAGGAGGGCACCGGAGTCAAGGCCCGCATCCCCGGCTACCTGGTCGCGGGCAAGACCGGCACGGCCAACCGGGTCGACCCCAAGACCGGCCGCTACCACGGCTACACCGCGTCCTTCGCCGGTTTCGCCCCCGCCGACAAGCCCGCCGTCACCGTCTACTGCGCCATCCAGAACCCCACCAAGGGCAGCTACTTCGGCGGCCAGATCTGCGGCCCGATCTACAAGCAGGTGATGGAGTTCGCGCTCAAGACCCTGCAGGTCCCGCCGACCGGCGCCGCCGCCCCCAATCTGCCCGTCTCCTTCGGCGCCAACGACTGAATCCGGAACCATCAGTGACAACCATCACCCCCGGCCCGGGGAACCAGGACCGCAACCACCACGCCCCGCCCCCCTCTTTTGGCGACCCGGCGGGTACGCCCGGTACGCTCACCGCCGTGCCACACGCTGATCAGTACCGAACCGCCCCGAAGGACGCCCCCGAGCAGCAGCCGGGAGCGCCCCGCCCGGACCAGGTCCGCCCGACATCCCTGGGCGAGCTGGCCGACCGGCTGGGCGCCGGGAACCCAGGATCGGGCGAGGTCAGTGGCATCACCCACGACTCCCGCGCGGTCCGCCCCGGCGATCTCTACGCCGCGCTGCCCGGTGCCCGCTTCCACGGCGCCGACTTCGCCGCCCAGGCCGCGGGCCTCGGCGCGGCCGCCGTCCTCACCGACCCGGCGGGCGCCGAGCGCGCCGCCGCCACCGGCCTGCCGGTGCTGGTCACCGCGGACCCGCGGGCCGTGATGGGCGGCCTGGCCGCCGAGATCTACGGCCACCCCGGCCGTGACCTGCTCCAGCTGGGCATCACCGGGACCTCGGGGAAGACCACCACCGCGTACCTCGTCGAGGGCGGGCTGCGCGGCGCCGGGCACCGCACGGGCCTGGTCGGCACCGTCGAGACCCGCATCGGCGACGAGCGCATCAAGTCGGAGCGCACCACCCCCGAAGCCACCGATCTGCAGGCCCTGTTCGCGGTGATGCGCGAGCGCGGGGTCGAGTCGGTCGCCATGGAGGTCTCCAGCCACGCGCTGGTGCTCGGCCGGGTCGACGGCTGCGTCTTCGACGTCGCCGTCTTCAACAACCTGAGCCCGGAGCACATGGAGTTCCACTCCGACATGGAGGACTACTTCCGGGCCAAGGCGCAGCTGTTCACACCGGAGCGCGCGCGGCTGGGCGTGGTGAACCTCGACGACGAGTACGGCCGCAGGCTGGCCGCCGGCGAGTCCGGCATCGAGGTCACCACCTTCTCGGCCGAGGGCCACCCGGACGCCGACTGGCGCGCCGAGGACGTGGACGTACGCCAGGACAGCTCCACCTTCACGGCTGTCGGCCCCAAGGGCGAGCGGATCTCGGCCACCGCCCCGCTGCCCGGCCCCTTCAACGTGGCCAACACGCTCGCCTCGATCGTCACGCTGGCCGTCGCGGGCATCGACCCGCAGACCGCCGCCGACGGTGTGGCCGCCGTGCCCGGCGTGCCCGGACGCCTTGAGCGGGTGGACGCGGGCCAGGAGTTCCTGGCCGTCGTCGACTACGCGCACAAGACGGACGCCGTCGAATCGGTTCTGCGCTCGCTGCGCAAGGTCACCAGGGGCAGGCTGCACATCGTGCTGGGCTGCGGCGGCGACCGTGACCAGACCAAGCGCGGCCCGATGGGCGCGGCCGCCGCACGGCTCGCCGACACCGCCGTGCTGACCTCCGACAACCCCCGCTCCGAGGACCCCCTCGCCATCCTCGCCGCCATGCTCGCGGGCGCCGCCGAGGTGCCCGCGCACGAGCGCGGCGACGTCGTGGTCGAGGCCGACCGGGCCGCGGCGATCGCCGCGGCCGTGGCCCGCGCCGAGCCGGGCGACACCGTCCTGGTCGCGGGCAAGGGCCATGAACAGGGCCAGGACACCGCCGGAGTGGTCCGCCCCTTCGACGACCGCCTGGTGCTCCGGGCCGCGATCGAAGAACGCCGATCGAACACCGCCAAGAACAGTCAGGGATGAAGCAGTGATCGCCCTCTCCCTCGCCGAGATCGCCGCAATCGTCGGCGGGCAGTCGTGCGACATACCGGATCCGGCCGTCCAGGTCACGGGTTCCGTCGTCATCGACTCCCGCCAGGTGGCGCCCGGTTCCCTCTTCGCCGCCTTCGCGGGCGAGCACCTCGACGGCCACGACTACGCGCGCGTGGCGTACGAGGCGGGCGCGGTGGCCGTGCTGGCCACCCGCCCCGTCGGCGTGCCCGCGATCGTGGTCGACGACGTCCAGGGCGCGCTCGGCGCGCTGGCCCGCGAGGTCGTGCTGCGCCTGGGCACCGACGTGGTCGCGCTCACCGGCTCGTCCGGCAAGACGTCCACCAAGGACCTGATCGCCCAGGTGCTCCAGCGCCACGCCCCGACGGTCTACACGCCGGGCTCGCTCAACAACGAGATCGGCCTGCCGCTCACCGCCCTCACCGCCACCGCCGAGACCCGGCACCTGGTCCTGGAGATGGGCGCGCGCGGAATCGGCCACATCCGCTATCTGACCGGGCTCACCCCGCCGCGCATCGGTCTCGTCCTCAACGTCGGGACCGCCCACATCGGCGAGTTCGGCGGCCGCGAGCAGATCGCCGAGGCCAAGGGCGAGCTGGTGGAGGTGCTGCCGCCGGACGGCTGCGCGGTGCTCAACGCGGACGATCCGCTGGTACGGGCCATGGCGCCGCGCACCAAGGCGCGCGTCGTGCTGTTCGGCGAGGCCGAGGACGCGGACGTACGCGCCGAGAATGTCCGGCTCACAGCTGCCGGACAGCCCTCCTTCAGGCTTCACACACCCTCCGGGTGCAGCGACGTGACCTTGCGCCTGTACGGTGAGCACCACGTGTCGAACGCGCTCGCCGCGGCCGCCGTCGCCCATGAGCTGGGCATGCCTGTGGACGAGATCGCCCTCGCGCTCTCCGAGGCGGGCACCCTCTCCCGCTGGCGTATGGAGGTCACCGAGCGTCCGGACGGTGTGACAGTCGTCAACGACGCCTACAACGCGAACCCCGAGTCCATGCGAGCCGCCCTGCGCGCGCTCGCGGCCATGGGCGAGGCCTCACGGGCAAAGGGGGGACGGACGTGGGCGGTGCTCGGTCCGATGGCCGAGCTCGGCGACGAATCGCTCGCCGAGCACGACGCGGTCGGACGGCTCGCCGTCCGGCTCAACGTCAGCAAGCTCGTGGCAGTCGGGGACCGGGAAGCGTCCTGGCTGCAACTGGGCGCATATAACGAGGGTTCGTGGGGTGAGGAGTCGGTGCACGTGTCCGACGCACAGGCGGCCGTCGACCTGCTGCGCAGTGAACTGCGCCCGGGAGACGTCGTGCTGGTGAAGGCATCGCGGTCGATCGGCCTGGAACGGGTGGCACTCGCGCTGCTCGACGGTGGCGTCGAGGGCGAGGTCGCCGCCCGATGAGGCAGATCCTCTTCGCGGGAGCCATCGGTCTCTTCCTGACCCTGGTCGGCACCCCGCTGCTCATCAAGCTGCTCGCCCGCAAGGGCTACGGCCAGTTCATCCGCGACGACGGCCCGCGCGGCCACGCCGGGAAGAAGGGCACACCCACCATGGGTGGCATCGCCTTCATCCTGGCCACGCTCATCGCGTACGCCGCCACCAAGGTGATCACCAGTGAGGACCCGACGTTCTCGGGCCTGTTGGTGCTCTTCCTGACCGCCGGCATGGGCCTGGTCGGCTTCCTGGACGACTACATCAAGATCGTCAAGCAGCGTTCGCTCGGTCTGCGGGCCAAGGCGAAGATGGCCGGTCAGCTGATCGTCGGCATCGCCTTCGCGGTGCTCGCGCTGCAGTTCGCCGACCACCGCGGCAACACCCCGGCCTCCACCAAGCTGTCGTTCATCACGGACTTCGGCTGGACGATCGGCCCGGTCCTGTTCGTGGTCTGGGCGCTGTTCATGATTCTCGCCATGTCCAACGGCGTGAACCTGACGGACGGCCTGGACGGTCTGGCCACCGGCGCGTCGGTGATGGTCTTCGGTGCGTACACGTTCATCGGGCTCTGGCAGTTCCAGGAGTCCTGCGCCAACGCGCAGACCCTCACCAACCCCAACGCCTGCTTCGAGGTGCGCGACCCGCTGGACCTCGCGGTGGTCGCCTCGGCCCTGATGGGCTCCTGCTTCGGCTTCCTGTGGTGGAACACCTCGCCCGCCAAGATCTTCATGGGCGACACCGGTTCGCTGGCGCTCGGCGGCGCGCTCGCCGGCCTCGCGATCTGCTCGCGGACCGAGTTCCTGATAGCGCTGCTCGGCGGCCTCTTCGTCATGATCACCATGTCGGTGGTCATCCAGGTCGGCTCCTTCAAGATGACCGGCAAGCGGGTCTTCCGGATGGCGCCGCTCCAGCACCACTTCGAACTCAAGGGGTGGTCCGAAGTCCTTGTGGTGGTCCGGTTCTGGATCATCCAGGGCATGTGCGTCATCGTGGGTCTGGGACTCTTCTACGCGGGATGGGCAGCCGACAAGTGAGTCAGAGCTGGCAGGGCAGGCGGATCACCGTCGCCGGTCTCGGAGTGAGCGGCATCAGCGCCGCCCGCGCCCTGGCCGGTCTCGGCGCCGTGGTCACGGTCGTGGACGGCGGCGACTCCGGTACGCACCGGGAGCGCGCGGCGGACCTGGCGGAGGAAGGTATCTCCGTACGCCTGGGGGACGCGGCAACGCTCCCCGAGGGGACCGACCTGGTCGTCACCTCGCCCGGCTGGAAGCCCGACTCCCCGCTGTTCGCGGCGGCCGCCGAGGCGGGCGTCGACGTGGTCGGCGACGTCGAGATCGCCTGGCTGCTGCGCGGCGAGAACGCGGCGCCGTGGCTGGCGATCACCGGGACCAACGGCAAGACCACCACCACCCAGATGCTCGCCTCGATCCTGCGCGCGGCCGGTCTGCGGACCGCCGCCGTCGGGAACATCGGCACCCCGATCATCGACGTGGTGCTCGGCGAGGAGACGTACGACGTGCTCGCCGTCGAGCTCTCCAGCTACCAGCTGCACTGGGCGCCCTCGCTGCGCGCCCACTCGGCCGCCGTGCTCAACCTGGCGCCGGACCACCTCGACTGGCACGGCTCCATGCAGGCGTACGCCGCCGACAAGGGCCGGATCTACGAGGGCAACACGGTCGCCTGCGTCTACAACGTGGCCGACCCCGGGACCGAGGCCCTGGTGCGCGAGGCGGACGTGGAGGAGGGCTGCCGGGCGATCGGCTTCACCCTCGGCACGCCCGGCCCGTCCCAGCTCGGCGTCGTGGACGGCATCCTGGTCGACCGCGCCTTCGTCGCCAACCGGCAGAAGAACGCGCAGGAGCTGGCCGAGGTCGCCGACATCACCCCGGCGGCCCCCCACAACATCGCCAACGCCCTCGCGGCGGCGGCCCTGGCCCGCGCCTTCGGCGTCGAGCCCAAGGCCGTACGGGACGGGCTGCGGGCCTTCACGCCCGACGCCCACCGGATCGCACACGTGGCGGACGTCGACTCGGTCGCCTACGTGGACGACTCCAAGGCGACGAACACGCACGCCGCCGAGGCGTCGCTGGCCGCGTACGAGTCGATCGTCTGGATCGCCGGAGGGCTCGCCAAGGGCGCGTCCTTCGACGAGCTGGTGCGGGGCGCGGCGCAGCGGCTGCGCGGGGTCGTCCTGATCGGCGCCGAGCGCCACCTGATCGCCGAAGCGCTGGCGCGACACGCCCCCGAGGTACCGGTGGTCGACCTCGACCGGACCGACACTGGGGCGATGTCCGCGGCGGTCCGCGAGGCGGCCGGGCTCGCGAAGGCCGGGGACACCGTCCTGCTGGCCCCGGCCTGCGCCTCGATGGACATGTTCACCAACTACAACAAGCGCGGCGAGGCGTTCGCGGAAGCGGTCCGCGAACTCGCCGCGGAGCGCGCCTAGCCGGTCGGGACCCGTCCCGCGGACCGGCGGCGCCGGGCACGACTGGAGGGGACAGCACACATGCCGGCCGAAGCGACCCCGCCCGGGCTCGTACTGCGCAGCCGTGCCGTCGGAGCCGTTCGCCGCCCGGCGGTCCGGCGCACCACAACCAGCGGCTCCGGCCGTACTCCCCGGGGCGGTCCCAGACGCCTCTTCGAGCAGCTCCGGCGGGCCTGGGACCGGCCGCTCACCGCGTACTACCTGATCCTCGGCAGCTCGCTGCTGATCACCGTGCTCGGCCTGGTGATGGTCTACTCGGCCTCGATGATCAAGGCCCTTGAGCTCTCGCTGCCGGCCTCGTACTTCTTCCGCAAGCAGTTCCTCGCCGCGCTGATCGGCGGGGCGCTGATGGCGGCGGCCGCCCGGATGCCGGCCAAGCTGCACCGGGCGCTGGCGTACCCGATCCTGGTCGTGACCGTCTTCCTGATGATCGTGGTGCAGATCCCCGGGATAGGGATGCGGGTCAACGGCAACCAGAACTGGATCTATCTGGGTGGCCCCTTCCAGCTCCAGCCCAGCGAGTTCGGGAAGCTGGCGCTGGTCCTGTGGGGCGCCGACCTGCTCGCCCGCAAACAGGACAAACGGTTGCTCACCCAGTGGAAGCACATGCTGGTGCCGCTGGTCCCGGTCGCGTTCCTGCTGCTCGGGCTGATCATGCTCGGCGGCGACATGGGCACCACCATGATCCTGTCGGCCATCCTCTTCGGTCTGCTGTGGCTCGCCGGCGCCCCCACCAGGCTGTTCGCGGGCGTCCTGTCGGTGGCCGGGGCGCTCGCGGTGCTCTTCATCAAGACCAGCCCCAACCGGATGGGCCGGCTCGCCTGCATCGGCGCCACCGACCCCGGCCCGCAGGACAAGTGCTGGCAGGCGGTCCATGGAATCTACGCGCTGGCCTCGGGCGGATGGTTCGGTTCCGGCCTGGGTGCGAGTGTGGAAAAATGGGGTCAACTCCCCGAACCGCACACCGACTTCATCTTCGCCATCACCGGTGAGGAACTGGGCCTGGCGGGGACACTGTCGGTGCTCGCCCTGTTCGCGGCTCTAGGCTATGCGGGTATCCGCGTGGCCGGACGCACGGAGGACCCCTTCGTGAGGTACGCCGCGGGAGGTGTGACCACCTGGATCGTGGCCCAGGCCGTGATCAACATCGGTGCGGTGCTCGGCCTGCTGCCGATCGCCGGTGTCCCGCTCCCGCTGTTCTCCTACGGTGGGTCCGCCCTGCTGCCGACCATGTTCGCCGTGGGGCTGCTGATCTCGTTCGCGCGGGACGACCCCGCGGCGCGGGCGGCGCTGGCCATGCGGCAGCCTCGGGTGAGTTGGAAGTCGATGAGACGGCGCGTCAAGAAGCGTCCGTCCGGAGAGCGGTGAATTTCGGTGCATGTCGTACTCGCCGGTGGGGGGACCGCCGGCCACATCGAGCCCGCGCTCGCCCTCGCGGACGCCCTGCGCAGGCAGGACCCCACCGTGGGGATCACGGCACTCGGTACGGAGAAGGGCCTGGAGACACGGCTCGTCCCCGAGCGCGGCTATGAGCTCGCGCTCATCCCGGCCGTTCCGCTGCCCCGCAGGCCCACCCCGGAACTGATCACCGTCCCGGGGCGGCTGCGCGGCACCATCAAGGCCGCCGAGCAGATCCTGGAGCGCACCAAGGCGGACTGCGTCGTCGGCTTCGGCGGCTATGTCGCCCTGCCCGGCTACCTCGCGGCCAAGCGCCTCGGGGTGCCGATCGTGGTCCACGAGGCCAACGCCCGCCCGGGCCTGGCCAACAAGATCGGCTCGCGGTACGCGGCCGGGGTCGCCGTCGCCACGCCCGACAGCAAGCTGCGGGGCGCGCGCTACATCGGCATCCCGCTGCGGCACTCCATCGCCACCCTCGACCGCGCCCGGGTCCGCCCCGAGGCGCGCGCCGCGTTCGGGCTCGACCCCAACCTGCCGACGCTGCTGGTCTCCGGCGGCTCGCAGGGCGCCCGCCGCCTCAACGAGGTCATCCAGCAGGTCGCGCCGGTGCTCCAGCGCTCCGGAATCCAGATCCTGCACGCGGTCGGCCCGAAGAACGAACTGCCGCGCGCCGACAACATGCCCGGAATGCCGCCCTACATCCCGGTACCGTACGTGGACCGGATGGATCTCGCGTACGCCGCGGCCGACATGATGCTCTGCCGCGCGGGCGCGATGACCGTCGCCGAACTCTCGGCCGTCGGGCTGCCCGCCGCCTACGTACCGCTGCCGATCGGCAACGGCGAACAGCGGCTCAACGCCCAGCCGGTGGTGAAGGCGGGCGGCGGTCTGCTGGTCGACGACGCCGAGCTCACCCCCGAGTGGGTGCAGGGCCAGGTCCTGCCCGTGCTCGCCGACCCGCACCGGCTCTACGAGATGTCCCGAGCGGCCAGCGAGTTCGGCCGCCGCGACGCCGACGACCTGCTCGTCGGCATGGTGTACGAGGCGATCGCCGCGCGCTGACGGAGCGGCAGAAGGCAGGGGACCGTGGCCGGACAGGCGACCGCTCGACGCGGGGCGGGGCAGGCGAAGAAGTCCGGCCCGTCCGGCCCCCGCCGGCCGCGCCCGCGCCTTCGGCTGCCGCTGCGGCCCCGGGTGCTGCTGGTGCTGGCCGCCGTAGTGGTGCTCGGCGCCGCCGCCACCTGGGTGCTGTACGGCTCCACCTGGCTGCGGGTCGAGCGGGTGAAAACCACCGGGACCGAGGTGTTGAGTGCCGCCGAGGTCGAGGCGGCCGCCAAGGTGCCGGTCGGCTCGCCGCTGGTCTCGGTCGACACGGGGGCGATCGAGGCGCGGCTGCTGCGCGCGCTGCCGCGCATCGACTCGGTGGACGTCGGCCGTTCCTGGCCGCACGGCATCACCCTGGAGGTGACCGAGCGAAAGCCCGTTCTCCTCATGCGAAAAGGCGCGAAGTTCATCGAAGTGGACGCCAAGGGTGTGCGGTTCGCCACGGTCGCCAAGGCGCCCACGGGCGTACCGCTGCTGGAGCTGAACCCGGACAACTCACCGGCTCTGCGCCGATTTCCGGCCGAAGCGCTGCTGCGCGAGGCGGTGAAGGTCACGGGCGAACTCCCGGCGCCGGTGGCCAGGGACACCCGACTGGTCCGAGTCACCTCGTACGACGCCGTCTCCCTGGAGTTGAGCCGCGGGCGTACCGTCCTGTGGGGGAGTGACGAGGACGGTGAACTCAAGGCCCGTACCCTGGTCGCTCTCATGAAAGCGGCGGCCAGGGCGCGGTACTTCGATGTGAGTGCGCCCACCGCCCCTGCGGTATCGGGGAGTTGACGCACATTTGCGCTGGCCAGCACCCTGGTTGGTCATCGCTACGGGTGATCACATAGGGTGAAAAGAAAAACGGGAGGTTCGGCGTGTTCGTTGAACGTGCGCCACTTGTCGACTTAGTGTCCTGTTCGGAAGAGTCCAGGGAACAGACACATTGGTAACCCTAAACTTCAACGTTAGGGTTCGGGTCGGCGTTCGGACCGTCCCACATCGGCAGTCGTCGTCGCCGTGCGGCAACCGCACGTGACGACCCGTAACTCGAGGCGAGAGGCCTTCGACGTGGCAGCACCGCAGAACTACCTCGCAGTCATCAAGGTCATCGGTGTCGGCGGCGGTGGTGTCAATGCCATCAACCGAATGATCGAGGTCGGTCTCAAGGGCGTCGAGTTCATCGCGATCAACACCGACGCACAAGCTCTGTTGATGAGCGACGCCGACGTCAAGCTCGACGTCGGCCGTGAACTCACCCGCGGCCTCGGGGCCGGAGCCAACCCGGCAGTCGGGCGCAAGGCGGCAGAGGACCACCGCGAGGAGATCGAGGAGGTCCTCAAGGGGGCCGACATGGTCTTCGTCACCGCGGGCGAAGGCGGTGGCACCGGCACCGGCGGCGCGCCCGTCGTCGCCAACATCGCGCGCTCGCTCGGCGCCCTCACGATCGGTGTGGTCACCCGGCCGTTCACCTTCGAGGGCCGCCGTCGCGCCAACCAGGCGGAGGACGGCATCGCCGAGCTCCGCGAAGAGGTCGACACCCTCATCGTCATCCCCAACGACCGGCTGCTGTCCATCTCGGACCGCCAGGTCAGCGTGCTCGACGCGTTCAAGTCGGCCGACCAGGTGCTGCTCTCCGGCGTTCAGGGCATCACCGACCTGATCACCACCCCGGGCCTGATCAACCTCGACTTCGCCGACGTCAAGTCGGTCATGTCCGAGGCCGGTTCGGCGCTCATGGGCATCGGCTCGGCGCGCGGCGACGACCGCGCGGTGGCCGCCGCCGAGATGGCGATCTCCTCGCCGCTCCTGGAGGCGTCCATCGACGGCGCCCGTGGCGTGCTGCTCTCCATCTCCGGCGGCTCGGACCTCGGCCTGTTCGAGATCAACGAGGCCGCCCAGCTGGTCAGCGAGGCCGCCCACCCCGAGGCCAACATCATCTTCGGCGCGGTCATCGACGACGCGCTCGGCGACGAGGTCCGGGTCACGGTCATCGCGGCCGGGTTCGACGGCGGACAGCCGCCGGCCCGCCGGGACAACGTGCTCGGCAGCGCCGGCGCCAAGCGCGAGGAGCCCACGCCGGTCCGCGCCACCGAGCGCCCGCTCGGCGGGCTCGGCACCGTGAGCGCCCGCGAGGACACCCCGGCGCCCGCGCCGGTCGACCCCGCCCCGGTCGCCGAGGCCAACCCGCCGCACGTGCCGACGGCCCGCCCGTACCAGGACAGCCAGGCCGAAGAGCTGGATGTCCCGGACTTCTTGAAGTGATAGGGCAGCACTCCCTCGTGAGCGGCGCGCACTTCGCCTTCACCGACCGGTGGGGCGGGGTGAGCGCCGCTCCGTACGAGGAGCTCAACCTCGGCGGGGCGGTCGGCGACGACCCCGCGTCGGTGCGGACCAACCGCGAGCTCGCCGCCAGGTCGCTGGGGCTCGACCCCGGCCTGGTGGTCTGGATGAACCAGGTGCACGGGCCGGACGTCGCGGTGGTGGACGGGCCATGGGGAACGGGCGCGGAGATTCCGTCGGTGGACGCGGTGGTGACGGCCCGTCGTGGGCTCGCCCTCGCGGTCCTGACCGCCGACTGCACACCCGTTCTGCTCGCCGACCCGGTCGCCGGGGTGGTGGCCGCCGCGCACGCGGGGCGGCCTGGGATGGTCGCGGGCGTGGTGCCCGCGGCGGTACGGGCGATGATCTCGCTCGGCGCCGAGCCGTCCCGCATCACGGCCCGGACGGGGCCCGCGGTGTGCGGGCGGTGCTACGAAGTCCCGGCCGCCATGCGGGACGAGGTCGCCCTGGCCGAACCGGCCGCCCGGTCCGAGACCAGCTGGGGTACGCCCGCGGTGGACGTCACCGCCGGGGTGCACGCCCAGCTCGAAGCGCTCGGCGTGACGGACCGGCAGGCCTCCTCGGTGTGCACCCTGGAATCGCGCGACCACTTCTCGTACCGCCGCGACCGCACCACCGGTCGGCTCGCCGGGTACGTCTGGCTGGACGCCGAGGGAGGAAGCGGGCATGACGGACCGTAAGGCGGAACTCGCCGCGAATCTGGCCCAGGTGGAGGAACGTATCGCCTCGGCGTGCGCGGCCGCCGGGCGCAAGCGGGACGAGGTGACGCTCATCGTGGTCACCAAGACCTACCCCGCCGACGACGTACGACTCCTCCATGAACTGGGTGTGCGTCAGGTCGCCGAGAACCGGGACCAGGACGCCGCCCCCAAGGCCGCCGCCTGTGCCGACCTCGACGGACTGCGCTGGCACTTCGTCGGGCAGCTCCAGACGAACAAGGTCCGTTCCGTGGTGGGTTACGCGGATGTGGTGCAGTCCGTCGACCGGCCCCGGCTGGTCACCGCGCTCTCCGCCGCCGCCGTGAAGGCGGAGCGGGAGGTGGGGTGCCTGATCCAGGTGGCGCTGGACGCGGAGTCGGGCGCGCGGGGCGACCGAGGGGGCACCGCCCCGGACGGAATCGAGGAGTTGGCCCGACTTGTGGCGGACGCGCCCGGTCTGCGCCTGGACGGCCTGATGACCGTGGCGCCGCTGGCGGGCGAGTACGCGGACAGGCAACGGGCCGCGTTCGAGCGGCTGATGGATTTGTCGACTGACCTGCGCCGCGCTCATCCGGCTGCGAACATGGTGTCAGCAGGGATGAGTGCGGACCTCGAAGAGGCTGTTGCGGCCGGAGCGACACATGTACGCGTCGGTACGGCGGTACTCGGAGTCCGACCCAGGCTCGGGTAACGTCGCGAAGCAAGTCGGACCACAGTAGAAAATATGGTCATTCCCACTCTTTGGTGGGCAGACCTAGTGGATCGTGGGCACTTGGTGACACTGCGACATATGGCTACAAGGGCGATCCACCACAGAGCGGAGGAATCGGAGAATGGCCGGCGCGATGCGCAAGATGGCGGTCTACCTCGGTCTCGTGGAGGACGACGGGTACGACGGCCCGGGGTTCGACCCCGATGACGAGTTCGAACCCGAGCCGGAGCCCGACCGTCGGCGGCACCAGCCCCCGCATCAGGTCGAACGGGACGAACCGGTACGAGCCGTACAACCCCCCGCGCAGCGCGAGCCGATGGTCCACGCGGCCGCTCTGCCTGCGGAATCAGGGCGTCCGGCGCGAATCGCCCCCGTGGCGTCCATCACACCCGAACGTCCGAGCCTGGAGAAGAACGCACCGGTGATCATGCCCAAGGTCGTGTCCGAGCGAGAGCCCTACCGCATCACCACGCTGCACCCGCGGACGTACAACGAGGCCCGTACCATCGGGGAACACTTCCGCGAGGGCACGCCTGTGATCATGAATCTCACCGAGATGGACGACACGGATGCGAAGCGACTTGTCGACTTTGCCGCCGGACTCGTGTTTGGTTTGCACGGCAGCATTGAACGGGTGACGCAGAAGGTGTTCCTGTTGTCGCCTGCTAACGTCGATGTCACGGCGGAGGACAAGGCCCGTATCGCAGAGGGCGGTTTCTTCAACCAGAGCTGAGAACACGACACCGGGAACGAACCGGCCGAGCGGCCGGGGCATTGAGTGCAAGGGGAGAGGGAAGCGCGAGATGAGCGTGGCGCTACAGGTGGTCTACATCGCGCTGATGTGCTTCCTCATCGTGCTGATCTTCCGGCTTGTCATGGACTACGTCTTGCAGTTCGCCCGCTCATGGCAACCCGGCAAGGCGATGGTGGTCGTTCTTGAGGCCACCTACACTGTCACCGATCCACCGCTCAAGCTTCTGCGGCGGTTCATTCCGCCGCTGCGTCTCGGGGGCGTGGCACTCGACCTGTCCTTCTTCGTTCTGATGATCATCGTCTACATCCTGATCTCCATCGTCACGAGCGTGGGGAGATAGATGTGAGCGATACGGGTTCCTGCCGACTGCCGACGACTACGTAGAGGTGAAGAAGAGATGCCGCTGACCCCTGAGGACGTGCGGAACAAGCAGTTCACGACCGTCCGCCTCCGAGAAGGCTACGACGAGGACGAGGTCGATGCCTTCCTGGACGAGGTCGAAGCCGAACTGACCCGCCTGCTTCGCGAGAACGAGGACCTGCGCGCCAAGCTGGCCGCCGCGACGCGTGCCGCCGCGCAGAACCAGCAGCAGGGCATGCGCAAGCCGGAGCCGCAGGACCAGCGAGGCCCGGGCGCTCCCGTGCCCGCCGCCATATCCGGACCGCCGCAGGTGCAGCAGCAGCCGCAGATGGGCGGTCCGCCCCAGCTGCCGAGCGGTGCCCCGCAGCTGCCGGCCGGCCCCGGTGGCCACGGCCCGCAGGGCCAGCACGGCCAGGGCCCCATGGGCCAGGGTCCGATGGGCCAGAACCAGCTCGGCCAGGGCCCCATGGGCCAGCAGGGTCCGATGGGTCAGGGTCCGATGGGCCAGAACCAGCTCGGCCAGGGTCCGATGGGCCAGCAGGGCCAGATGGGCCAGAACCAGCTCGGCCAGGGCCCCATGGGCCAGCCGATGGGCGGCCCCATGGGCGGCCACGGTCCGCAGATGGGGCAGCCCGGCCAGGGCCCCGGTGGCGACAGCGCCGCGCGTGTCCTCTCGCTGGCCCAGCAGACCGCCGACCAGGCGATCGCCGAGGCCCGCTCCGAGGCCAACAAGATCGTCGGCGAGGCCCGGTCGCGTGCCGAGGGCCTGGAGCGGGACGCCCGCGCCAAGGCGGACGCGCTGGAGCGGGACGCGCAGGAGAAGCACCGTGTCGCGATGGGCTCCCTGGAGTCCGCCCGCGCCACCCTTGAGCGCAAGGTCGAGGACCTGCGCGGCTTCGAGCGCGAGTACCGTACGCGTCTGAAGTCCTACCTGGAGTCGCAGCTGCGTCAGCTGGAGACCCAGGCGGACGACTCGCTGGCTCCGCCGCGTACCCCGGCGACCGCGTCGCTGCCGCCGGCCCCGCAGATGAGCGGGTCGATGGCGTCGGCCGGTGCGGGCTCGATGGGGCACACGATGGGTGGCCAGCCGTCCATGGGTGGCGCGCCGTCGTACGGCGGGCAGCAGCAGATGTCGCCCGCGATGACGCAGCCGATGGCGCCGGTGCGGCCGCAGGGCCCGTCGCCGATGCAGCAGGCTCCGTCGCCGATGCGCGGCTTCCTTATCGACGAGGACGACAACTGACGGGCGCGTCGCGCGTAACGCGCGCGTAGCCGTCGGCAGGCTGAGGGCCGGGCCCCCGGATCATTCCGGGGGCCCGGCCCGTTTCGCGCCTACGGCGCCGCTTCGGGGCTTCGCCTGAAGGGGCGCGGGGAACTGCGCCACCAGCCACGCACGGTCCGCAGCCGAAGACCCCGGCTGCCCGCCCAGGGCTTTCGGGAAGGGGCGGGGTGGGGAATGCGAAAGCGGCCCGCCACCCCGGCGTGCGGGGAAGCGGGCCGCTCAGGGCCGTTGGCCAGGGCTGTTGGCTATGCCTTGCGGAGGCGGAACGTCAGGGACAGGGGCTCGTCCGTGAACGGGGCGCCGTAGGACGCGTCCGCCTCGCCGGACGCGTAGTCCGTCGCCAGGACCTCCTCGGCGATCAGCTCCGCGTGCGCCGTCAGCGCCGAGGAAACCTCCGCGTCCGTCGACGACCACCGCACCGCGATCCGGTCCGCCACATCGAGCCCGCTGTTCTTGCGCGCCTCCTGGATCAGCCGGATCGCGTCCCGGGCCAGGCCCGCGAGGCGCAGCTCCGGGGTGATCTCCAGGTCGAGCGCGACCGTCGCGCCGGAGTCCGAGGCCACGGACCAGCCCTCACGCGGCGTCTCCGTGATGATCACCTCGTCCGGGGCCAGCGACACCTGCTCGCCGCCCACCTCGACCGACGCGGCCCCCGTGTCCCGCAAGGACGCCGACAACGCCGCCGCGTCCGCCGCCGCGACCGCCTTGGCCACGTCCTGGACGCCCTTGCCGAAGCGCTTGCCCAGGGCACGGAAGTTGGCCTTGGCCGTGGTGTCGACCAGCGAGCCGCCGACCTCGGAGAGCGAGGCCAGGGACGAGACGTTCAGCTCCTCCGTGATCTGCGCGTGCAGCTCGGGCGACAGCGACTCGAAGCCCGCCACCGCCACCAGCGCGCGCGACAGCGGCTGACGCGTCTTGACGCCCGACTCCGCGCGCGTGGCGCGGCCCAGCTCGACCAGCCGGCGCACGAGCAGCATCTGCTGCGACAGCGTCGGGTCGATCGCCGACGTGTCCGCCTTCGGCCACGACGACAGGTGCACGGACTCCGGGGCGTCCGGCGTCACCGGCACCACCATGTCCTGCCACACCCGCTCGGTGATGAACGGCGTCAGCGGGGCCAGCAGCCGCGTGACGGTCTCCACCACGTCGTGCAGCGTGCGCAGCGCCGCCTTGTCGCCCTGCCAGAACCGGCGCCGCGAACGGCGTACGTACCAGTTGGACAGGTCGTCCACGAACGCCGACAGGAGCTTGCCCGCGCGCTGGGTGTCGTAGGCCTCCAGGGCCTGCGTCACCTGGTCGACCAGCGCGTTCAGCTCGCTCAGCAGCCAGCGGTCCAGGACCGTGCGCTCGGCCGGGGCCGGGTCGGCCGCGCTGGGCGCCCAGCCGGACGTACGGGCGTACAGGGCCTGGAAGGCCACCGTGTTCCAGTACGTCAGGAGCGTCTTGCGCACGACCTCCTGGATGGTGCCGTGGCCCACCCGGCGGGCCGCCCACGGGGAGCCGCCGGCCGCCATGAACCAGCGCACCGCGTCGGCGCCGTGCTGGTCCATCAGCGGGATCGGCTGCAGGATGTTGCCCAGGTGCTTGGACATCTTGCGGCCGTCCTCGGCCAGGATGTGGCCCAGGCACACCACGTTCTCGTACGACGACTTGTCGAAGACGAGCGTGCCGACCGCCATCAGCGTGTAGAACCAGCCACGCGTCTGGTCGATCGCCTCGGAGATGAACTGCGCCGGGTACCGGCTCTCGAACAACTCCTTGTTCTTGTACGGGTAGCCCCACTGCGCGAACGGCATCGAGCCCGAGTCGTACCAGGCGTCGATCACCTCGGGGACGCGGACCGCCGTGTGCGAGCAGCCCTCGGCCGTGCAGGTGAAGGTGACGTCGTCGATGTACGGGCGGTGCGGGTCCAGCTCGGCGTGGTCCTGGCCGGACAGCTCGGAGAGCTCCGCGCGCGAGCCGACGCAGGTGAGATGGTCGTCCTCGCAGCGCCAGATCGGCAGCGGCGTGCCCCAGTAGCGGTTGCGGGAGAGCGCCCAGTCGATGTTGTTGTTCAGCCAGTCGCCGAAGCGGCCCTGCTTGACCGACTCCGGGAACCAGTTGGTCTTCTCGTTCTCCCGCAGCATCGCGTCCTTGACGGCGGTGGTGCGGATGTACCAGGACGGCTGCGCGTAGTAGAGCAGCGCGGTGTGGCAGCGCCAGCAGTGCGGGTAGCTGTGCTCGTACGGCACGTGGCGGAAGAGCAGACCGCGGTCGGCCAGGTCCTGGGTCAGCTTCTCGTCGGCCTTCTTGAAGAAGACGCCGCCGACCAGCGGGACGTCCTCCTCGAAGGTGCCGTCGGGGCGGACCGGGTTCACCACCGGCAGGTCGTACGCCTTGCAGACCAGGAGGTCGTCGGCGCCGAACGCGGGGGACTGGTGGACCAGACCCGTACCGTCCTCGGTGGTGACGTAGTCGGCGTTCACCACGTAGTGGGCGGGCGCCGGGAACTCGACGAGCTCGAAGGGGCGCTGGTAGGTCCAGCGCTCCATCTCGGCGCCGGTGAAGGTCTGGCCGGTGGCCTCCCAGCCCTCGCCGAGCGCCTTCTCAAGCAGCGGCTGGGCGACGACCAGCCTCTCCTCGCCATTGGTGGCGACGACGTACGTGACCTCGGGGTGGGCCGCGACCGCCGTGTTGGACACCAGGGTCCACGGGGTCGTCGTCCACACCAGGAGCGCCGCCTCGCCCGCCAGCGGGCCGCCGGTGAGCGGGAAGCGGACGAAGACCGAGGGGTCGACGACCGTCTCGTAGCCCTGCGCCAGCTCGTGGTCGGAGAGGCCGGTGCCGCAGCGCGGGCACCAGGGGGCGACGCGGTGGTCCTGGACCAGCAGGCCCTTGTTGAAGATCTCCTTCAGCGACCACCAGACGGACTCCACGTACTCGGGGTCCATCGTCCGGTAGGCGTCGTCGAGGTCGACCCAGTAGCCCATCCGGGTCGTGAGCTCGGCGAAGGCGTCGGTGTGGCGGGTCACGGACTCGCGGCACTTGGCGTTGAACTCGGCGATGCCGTACGCCTCGATGTCCTTCTTGCCGTTGAAGCCGAGCTCCTTCTCGACGGCGAGCTCGACCGGCAGGCCGTGGCAGTCCCAGCCGGCCTTGCGGGCCACGTGGTAGCCCTGCATGGTCCGAAAGCGCGGGAAGACGTCCTTGAAGACGCGGGCCTCGATGTGGTGGGCCCCGGGCATGCCGTTGGCGGTCGGCGGGCCCTCGTAGAAGACCCACTCGGGGCGGCCCTCGGACTGGTCGAGGCTCTTCGCGAAGACCTTGGCCTCGCGCCAGAAGTCGAGCACGGCGTGCTCAAGCGCGGGCAGGTCGACCTGGGCGGGCACCTGGCGGTACTGCGACATCCGTTCATCCTCCGGCGGATCGTCGTACGTTTCCGTCGGAGGGACGAGAGCTGCGGCCGTCGTACGGCCCCGCGCTCCCGCGGTACCACCCTCCTTGGCGGTGTGCGGAACACCGCCCCCTCATTGGGGTCGCGAAGCCGGTTCTACTCGCTCCCGCGGGGCGCGGGTGCTTTCTTCCGGCGGCTCCGGGGTGATCTTCACATCGCGCTCGCCTCCGGGCTCACACCGTCCCCGGATCGCTCTTGGCTGCGTACGACGCTACTCGTCCCATTCACGCCTCTCGCTCCGCCCAGTGTACGGGCCCGCACCGACAGCGGCCGACCGCTTTTCGGCGGACCGGGGCGGGCGGTCCGGGAGTGGTCCGGTCGGCGCCGCCCACGCGTGCGCGGATGACCCGAATGGCCATACGTGGCCGGGCGGAGTCCGGCTCCGCCCGTGTGGCGGATTACGGGCCACGGAGCTGGGCACAACGGATGCAGGTTCGTCTCCGGGCGTGCGTGGCGGGGCCGGACCGGCGGCGTGCCCCGTTGCCGCGGGCCTGGGGTCGATTTATCGTCCCAGCACGATTCGCGAGCAAGATCACAATATGTGAAGGGGCCGCGGCCATGGTGGCGAAGAAGACCGCGTTGGCGTCCAAGGACGCCGTGGAGGCCGCGGCCACGAAGGGCTCCTCCGGGAAGAAGACCGCGGCCAAGAAGGAGGCGGCCCCGAAGAAGGCCGCGGCCCGAAAGACCCCGGCCGAGCCGGCCAAGAAGACCGTGACCGAGGAGGCCGGCGCCAAGAAGGCCACGCCGAAGAAGGCCGCGGCCAAGACGACCGCGGCCGACGAGACCGGTACCAAGAAGGCCGTCGCCAAAAAGGCTCCGGCCAAGAAAGCCGTCGCCAAGAAGGTTCCGGCCAAGAAAGTCGTGGCCGAGAAGGCCGTGACCAAGAAGGCGGTGACCAAGAGGGCTCCGGCCAAGAAGGCCGTGGCCGAGAAGGCCGCCGTTGAAAAGGCGGCTCCGGCCGACAAGGCTGCCGCCAGGAAGACGGCGTCTGCCAAGAAGGCACTACCGGGCAAGGCCGCCGGTGGGGCAGCGAAGAAGGCCGCCACCGCGGCCAAGGGGGCGGCCCAGGCCGCGGAGCAGAGGGGAGCCAAGAAGGTGGTTGCCAAGAACACGGCGGACGGGGCGCAGGCCAGGAAGTCCACGGCGGCGTCGACCGTGCCCAAGGCGAGGGCCGTCGACTCGGCTGTGCCCGGCGTGCTGCCGGTGCGGCCCGGCGAGGACCCGTGGACCCCGTTGGAGGTCTCCGAGGCCCGTAACGAGCTCTCCAGCGAGGTGCTGCGGCTGCGCAGCGAGATCGAGTCGTCCGAGCAGGCCCTGAACGGGCTGATGCGCGACTCCGGGGACGGCGCGGGCGACGACGACGCCGACACCGGCACCAAGAACATCACCCGCGAACACGAGATGGCGCTCGCCGCCAACGCGCGCGAGATGCTGGAACAGACCGAGCGGGCCCTGGAACGGCTCGACGCCGGGACCTACGGCTACTGCGAGGTCTGCGGCAATCCGATCGGCAAGGCGCGGATGCAGGCGTTCCCGCGCGCGACCCTCTGCGTCGAGGACAAGCAGAAGCAGGAACGGCGGGGCTGAGCCCGTACGGGTGTGTCGTACCCTCGTCCTCAGTCAAGTACCTAGGGTTGGTTGAGGGACTCACGTGGCAGAGGCGGAGCGCATCATCGGTACGCCGGACGTAGACGGGCCCGACGAGGCCGCTGTCCCCGCCGAGCGGCCCAGGGGCAGGCGCAGGATCGCCGTGCTGTTCGCGGTGGCGCTCTTCGCGTTCCTCCTCGACCTCGGCAGCAAGATGCTCGTGGTGGCCAGGCTGGAGCACCACGAGCCGATCGAGATCTTCGGCGACGTACTGAAGCTGGAGGCGATCCGGAACCCGGGAGCCGCCTTCGGCATGGGCGAGGCGTTCACGGTGATCTTCACGGTCATCGCGGCGACCGTCATCGTGGTGATCTTCCGGCTCGCCCGCAAGCTCTACAGCCTGCCGTGGGCGATCGCGCTCGGGCTGCTCCTCGGCGGTGCGCTCGGCAACCTCACCGACCGCATCTTCCGTTCCCCGGGCGTCTTCGAGGGCGCGGTGGTCGACTTCATCGCCCCGGCCCACTTCGCGGTCTTCAACCTGGCCGACTCCGCGATCGTCTGCGGCGGCTTCCTGATCGTGATCCTCTCGTTCCGGGGTCTGGACCCGGACGGAACGGTCCACAAGGACTGATCAAAGGCCTGATCAACGGGCTGATCAACGGTTCACGAGGACTGATCCACCACCTCGTGCGACCAGGGTTGTCGGTGCGACAAGGCATACTCGACGGGTGAGTACGATTCCCGAGATCCGCACCTTGCCCGTTCCCGACGGCCTGGAGGGCGAGCGCGTCGACGCCGCCATCTCCCGCATGTTCGGGTTCTCCCGTACGAAGGCGGCCGAACTCGCCGCGGCGGGGAAGGTCCTGGTCGACGGCTCCGTGGTGGGCAAGTCCGAGCGGGTGCACGGGGGTGCGTGGCTGGAGGTCGAGATGCCCCAGGCGCCCGCGCCGGTGCAGATCGTGGCCGAGCCGGTCGAGGGCATGGAGATCGTGCACGACGACGACGACTTCGTCGTCATCGTGAAGCCGGTCGGCGTCGCCGCCCACCCGAGCCCGGGCTGGACCGGGACGACGGTCATCGGCGGCCTCGCGGCGGCCGGGTACCGGATCTCGACCTCGGGCGCCGCCGAGCGCCAGGGCATCGTCCACCGGCTCGACGTCGGCACCTCGGGCCTGATGGTCGTCGCCAAGTCGGAGCGGGCGTACACCTCGCTGAAGCAGCAGTTCCGCGAGCGGACCGTCGACAAGCGCTACCACGCCCTGGTCCAGGGCCACCCGGACCCGATGAGCGGCACGATCGACGCCCCGATCGGGCGCCACCCCAACCACGACTACAAGTGGGCGGTCACGGCCGAGGGCAAGGCGTCCGTGACGCACTACGACCTGATCGAGGCGTTCCGGGCGGCCTCGCTGCTCGACATCAAGCTGGAGACGGGCCGCACGCACCAGATCCGCGTGCACATGTCCGCCCATCGCCACCCGTGCGTGGGCGACCTGACGTACGGCGCGGATCCCACCATCGCCAAGCGCCTCGGGCTGACCCGCCAGTGGCTGCACGCGGTGCGCCTCGGCTTCACGCACCCCGGTGACGGCGAGTGGGTCGAGTTCGAGAGCCGCTACCCGGACGACCTCCAGCACGCGCTGGACGTGATCCGCGCGGAGAGCGAGTGACGGCGTTCGCCGTCCGGGTCGTCGACGGCCCGGGTGACCTCCAGGCGTGCTTCGCGGTACGCCGGGAGGTCTTCGTCGTCGAGCAGGGTGTGCCGGAGGAGATCGAGTACGACGCGTACGACTCGGTCGCGGTGCATGTCCTGGCGGACGGCGTGGGCGGGTCTCCGCTCGGTACGGGGCGGCTGCTGCACGGTGCGGCGGCGGTTGGGCGGACCGGTGGCGACGCCTCCGTGGGCTCGCTCGGGCGCCTCGCCGTGACGGCCGCCGCGCGTGGACTCGGCGTGGGCGTCGCGCTGGTCCGGGCCATCGAGGACGAGGCCCGGCGGCTCGGCCTGGCGGCCGTGGATCTGCATGCGCAGACGCGGGCGGTGGGGTTCTACGAGCGGTTGGGGTACGTGGCGTACGGGCCGGAGTTCCCCGATGCGGGGATTGCGCATATCGCCATGCGCAAGGCGCTGTAAGCGCCGGGAGCCCGCATTTCGTCTGCGGGTGTATGTGGCTGGTCGCGCAGTTCCCCGCGCCCCTTAGATGGGCCCTTCGGCCCTCCTGTAGGGGCGCGGGGCTGTGACATTGTGCGGCTCCGCCGCGTGGGCGCGACCAGCCCAGCACGGTTCGCAGTTTGGCGACTCGGGGGGTTTACCCCTATTCGAGGGGATTCCCCGTGGCACGCTGAGGGTCTTGGTCGGATCGTCGCCCGGAGGGCATCCGTGGATCAGCTGGCCCTGCTGTTCGTGCTGCTGCTCGGAGCGGTGGTCACGGTCCCGATCGGTGACCGGCTGGGACTGCCCGCGCCGGTTCTGATGACCCTGCTCGGCGGCGTCCTCGCGCTCATCCCGTACGTCCCGAACGTCGCCGTTCCGCCGGACTACATCCTTCCGCTCGTTCTGCCGCCGCTGCTCTACGCCTCCGTACAGCGCACCTCCTGGCGGCAGTTCGCCGCCAACGTACGGCCGATCCTGCTGCTCGCGGTCGCGCTCGTCTTCGTCACCACGGCGGCCGTCGCGGCCGTCGCGCAGGCGGTCGTGCCGGGGCTGCCGATCGCCGCCGCCGTCGCGCTCGGCGCCCTCGTCGCACCGCCCGACCCCGTCGCCGCCACCGCCGTCGCGGGCTCGCTCGGGCTGCCCCGCCGGCTGGTGTCGATCCTGGAGGGCGAGGGTCTCTTCAACGACGTCACCGCGATCGTGCTGTACCACGTGGCCATCGCGGCGGCCGTCAGCGGCGACTTCTCCTGGCCCGACGCGGTCGGCGAGCTGGTGCTCTCGGCCGTGGTGGCCGTCGCCGTCGGGCTCGCACTCGGCTGGGCCGCCAACAAACTGATGGGCCTGCTCGACGACGCCACCCTCCAGATCGGGCTGACCCTTCTGGTGCCGTTCGTCGGGTACGTACTGGCCGAGGAGTTCGGCGGGTCCGGGGTGCTCGCCGTGCTCACGCTCGCGCTGTTCCTGGCCGAGCACGCGCTCGACGCCGACGACGTGCAGGGGCGGCTCGCCGGGGCCACGTTCTGGCAGATCGTCGACACCCTGGTCACCGGGATCGCGTTCGGGCTTATCGGCCTCGAACTGCACAACGTGTTCGGCACCGCGACCGGCCGCGTGGGCGAGATGGCGTTCTGGGGCGCGGCGGTCGTCGGGGTCGTGGTGGGCGTACGGCTGCTGTGGCTGCTGCCCGCCACCTGGCTCGCCAAGCGGCTGCACACGCGGCGGGACTACGACGAGGAGATCCCCACCAGCTGGCGGGAGACCATCGTCATGTGGTGGGCCGGGATGCGCGGCGTGGCCTCGGTGGCGCTCGCGCTCGCGATCCCGTTCACGACCG
This sequence comes from Streptomyces sp. NPDC048696, assembly GCF_043198895.1. Lineage (NCBI taxonomy): Bacteria > Bacillati > Actinomycetota > Actinomycetes > Kitasatosporales > Streptomycetaceae > Streptomyces > Streptomyces sp. NPDC048696. The sequence continues at coordinate 292,271 of NZ_JBICVJ010000004.1, forward strand.
ACGACGGGTCGCCCTTCCCCGGGCGCGACGAGATCGTGTTCATCGCCTTCTGCGTGATCATGACCACGCTGGTGTTCCAGGGTCTTACGCTGCCGTCCCTGGTGCGGCGGCTCGGCGTACGGGCCGACACCGACGCCGAGCGGGCGCTCGAACGCGAGCTCGCGATCCGCGCGGCGAAGGCCGCGAAGCGGCGGCTGCGGGAGATCGAGGACGTGGAGGAGCTGCCGGAGGAGGTCATGGAGCAGCTGCTGCGGCGGGCGTACGACGTGGGGGCGAGGATCAGTCCGGACATGGTGGACGAGGAGCGGCGGGAGGCGTACGCGAAGCGGGTGGAGCGGTTGCGGACGGTGCAGCGGATTCAGCGGGAGATGATGTCCGCGGCGCGGCATGAAGTGCTGTCCGCGCGCAGTGAGGCGGGCGCGGACCCGGAGATCGTGGACCGGGTCCTGCGCCAGCTCGACGTGCGGAGCTTGCGGTGACCTGGACGTCGGGGGCTTCGCCCCCGAACCCCCTGTTCGTCTGCGGACCGTAGGGGCTGGTCGCGCAGTTCCCCGTGCCCCTGGGGGGTGCTGGTGGCCCGTCCCCGTGCCCCTGGGGGGTGCTGGTCGCTCCCCCAAGTTCTCGGCTCCGCTCGAACAGGGGGGACCCCCATCGCGGCGGAGCCGCACAATGTCACAGCCCCTCGGCCCTGGGTAGTACCGGCTCAGCCGTGACCGGGGCTCGGGGGTGGGCTGGGCTCGTCCGCCTCCGCCGTGGCGATGCGTGGCAGGGCGTACGGGTGGTGGGTGTGGAGCCAGGCGATCATTTGTTCCCGGACCGTGCAGCGGACCGTCCAGATGTCGCCCGCGTCCTTCGCCGTGACCGTCGCGCGGACCACGATCGTCGACGGGGTGGTGTCCGTGACGGCCAGGGCGCTGTCGCGGCCGTCCCAGGCCGCGCACTCCCGCAGGATGTCCGCCAGCTTCTCGCGCATCAGCGCGATGGGCGCCGCGTGGTCCAGGTGGAAGAAGACCGTGCCGGTCATCTGCACCCCGCCGCGCGACCAGTTCTGGAACGGCTTGCTGGTGAAGTACGAGACCGGCATCGTCAGGCGGCGCTCGTCCCAGGTGCGGACCGCGAGGAAGGTCAGCGTGATCTCCTCGACCACGCCCCACTCGCCGTCCACGACCACCGTGTCCCCGATCCGCACCATGTCGCCGAACGCGATCTGCAGGCCCGCGAAGAGGTTGCCGAGGGTCGACTGGGCGGCCACACCGGCCACGATGCCGATGATGCCGGCCGAGGCGAGCAGCGAGGCCCCGGCCGTCCGCATCGCCGGGAACGTCAGCAGCATCGACGCCGCCGCGACCACGCCCACGACCGCCGTCACCACGCGCTGGATGAGCGTCACCTGGGTACGCACCCGGCGCACGCGCGCGGGATCCAGCGCGGAGGCCGCGTACCGGGCGTACGACGCCTCGACGACCGCCGCCGCGATCCGTACCACCAGCCAGGCGCTCGCGCCGATCAGGACCAGCGAGAGCGTCTGTCCCAGGCCCTCCTCGTGGTCCTTTACCGGCCGCCATTTGATCTGGCCGTACGTCCCTCTCAGGAGCGCGGCCAGGACCACGACCTGCAAGGGGACGCGGCAGCGGCGCAGCAGGCCCCACAGCGGGGTCTCGCTGTGCCGGGCGTCGGTTCGTCGCAGCAGTCGGTCGGCCAGCCACACCAGGGCCAGCGTGAGCACGACCGAGCCGCCGATCACGATCAACGGGCGCAGCACGTTCTCCATGCCCCCGACCGTAGCTGGCACCATGGCCTCATGAACATCATGCTTTTCCATTCGGCTTACGGCCTGCGGCCCGCCGTGCACGAGGCGGCCGAGCGGCTGCGCGCCGCCGGACACCTGGTGCACGTGCCCGACCTCTACGACGGGCGCACTGCCGAGACGGTGGAGGAGGGCATGACGATCCGCGACGAGATCGGCAACGACGAGCTGCTCAAGCGGGCGATCCTGGCCGCCGCTCCGCACTCCGACGAGGGTCTGGTCTACGCCGGGTTCTCGCTGGGCGGCTCGCTCGCCCAGACCGTGGCGCTCGGCGACGAGAAGGCGCGCGGGCTGCTGCTCTTCCACGGCACCGCCGACATCGCCGAGGGCGCCTCGGTGGACGAGCTGCCCGTACAGCTGCACGTGGCGGACCCGGATCCGTTCGAGACGCACGACTGGCTGAACACCTGGTACCTGCGCATGGGCCGGATCGGGGCCGACGCCGAGATCTACCGGTACCCGGGGGCGGGGCATCTCTACACCGACCCCGGGCTGCCCGACTACGACGAGGCGGCCGCCGAGCGGAGCTGGCGGACCGCGCTCGCCTTCCTCGAAACGCTGTAGTCCCGGCCGTCGCAAGCCCTGGTCGTCAGACGACCGGCGAGTAGACCCGCTCGGCCTTCTGGGTGCCGGTGAGCGTGCGGTACGAGCGGGTCCACGAGGCCGTCGCGTCGCGGCGGCGCTTGTCGGACAGCGAGTAGTAGTCCATCTGCGAGCGCTGGGCGGTGACGTCCAGGACGCCGTAGCCGTGCCCGTCCATGTCGACCCACTTCACATGGCGGTTGGCGGCCTTGACCGCGGCGGCCGCGACCAGCGAGACCGTGTGCGCGGGCACATGGAGGGTGTCGTCGAGGTTGTCGGAGGTCACGGAGGTCACCACGAACTCGGTTGCCGCCGACTTCGACAGCGGGTACGTGCCCGCCTTCACCGGTACGTCGTTGGCCCACGCCATGTGGATGTCACCGGTGAGGAAGACGGTGTTGGAGATGCCGTTGTCCACCAGGTGACTCAGGAGCTCGCGGCGGTCGTCCGTGTAGCCGTCCCACTGGTCGACGTTGATGGCGATGCCCTCCCGGGGCAGGCCCAGCAACTCCGCGATGGGCGCGGTCAGTTCGGCCGGGAGCGAGCCGAAGGCCACCGGCGAGATCATCACCGGGTTGCCGACCAGCTTCCAGGCGGCCCGCGACTGCGAGAGCCCGCTCTTGAGCCAGTCCAGCTGGGCCCGGCCGGTGATCGTGCGGTCCGGGTCGTCCACCTTGCCGCTGCCCACCTTCGCCTGCTGCGAGCGGAAGGAGCGCAGGTCGAGGAGGTGCAGATCGGCCAGCTTGCCGTACTGGATGCGGCGGTAGGTGGTGCCCGCGATCGACGGGCGCACCGGCATCCACTCGAAGTACGCCTGCTTGGCGGCGGCCACCCGGTCCGACCAGTCGCCCTCGGCGCCCGGCGTGTGGTTCTCCGCCCCGCCGTTCCAGGCGTCGTTGGCGAACTCGTGGTCGTCCCAGATCGCGATCATCGGGTGCGCGTGGTGCATCGCCTGGGTGTCGGCGTCCGACTTGTACTGGCCGTGCCGGGTGCGGTAGTCGGCGAGGCTGATGATCTCGTGCGTCGGCTGGTGCTGTCGTACGACGTACTTGGCCGCGGGGTAGATGCCCGTCGCGTACTCGTAGATGTAGTCGCCCAGGTGCAGTACCGCGTCCAGGTCCGAGCGGGCGGCGAGGTGGCGGTACGCGGAGAAGTAGCCGGACTCCCAGTTGGAGCAGGAGACCACGCCGAAGCGGACGTTGGCGGCCGTCGCGTCGGTGGCGGGCGCGGTGAGCGTACGGGCGACGGGGGAGACGGTGGCGCCCGCCGTGAACCGGTACCAGTACGAGGTCGCCGGGCGCAGACCGCGCACATCGGCCCGGACGGTGTGGTCCGAGGCGGCGGTCGCGGTCGTGGTGCCCTTGGCGACGATCCGCCCGAAGCCCTTGTCCTCGGCTATCTCCCAAGTGACATCCGTGTCCGGGCCCTTGCCGGAGCCCGGCACGGCCTCGGGGACGGGGGTGACCCGGGTCCACAGCAGGATCCCGTCGGGCAGCGGGTCCCCGGAGGCGACGCCGTGCAGGAAGGCGGGGGCCGTCGGCGCGGTGTCGGCGACGGCGGCGGTCACACCGGCCACCAGGGGCGCGGCGACGACAGCGGTGGCGGCGGCGGCCTTGACGACCGTGCGGCGGGTGGGCGTTGAGGTGAATCGACTGGTCACAGCCGCACACCTTACTGACGGGTAGTGAGAACGGGCAGACTCACGGCCAATGTTCGTCCGCCCGTTCACATACCGTTACCTACGCAGGTCAGCCCTTCAGGGCCTTGTCGATGGCCTTGGTGAACGACGCCGGGTCCTGCGGCGCGTTGTCGCTGCCGTCGGCGGTGATCTTCTTGCCGTCCATCTTGAGCGTAGGCGTACCGGTCACACCGCTGTCGTCGAACTTCTTCGACATGGTGAGCGCCCACTTGTCGAACGTGCCGTCCTGCACGTCCTTCTGGAACTTGGCGTTGCCCTTGAGCGCGGGCACGGTGTCGGCGACCTGGAGCAGGTAGTCGTCCTTGGCGAACTTGTCGCTGGTCTCCTGCGGGTGCCACTTGGCCGAGTAGAGCTGCGCCTTGTACTCCATGAACGCCTCGGGGCTCACGTTGAGCGCGGCGCCGAGCGCGCTGAGCGCGTTCTTGGAACCGGTGCCCGGGCTGCCGTTGTCGATGAAGGTGGCGCCGATGAACTGGATCTTGTACTTGCCGGCGTCGACGTCCTTCTTCACCGTGGGGCCGACCTGCTCCTCGAAGACCGAGCAGATCGGGCAGCGCGGGTCCTCGTACATCTCCAGGGTCTTCTTGGCCGTCGGCTTGCCGATGACGACGGTGGTGCCGTCGGTGCCCGTGGTGTTCGCGGGCTTCACCAGCGCCTTGTCCTTGGCTGCGTCCCACGCGTCGGGCTTGTTGGCCTGCATCACCGCGTAGCCGACGCCGCCGGCTATCGCGAGGACGCCGACGATCGAGGCGGCGACGACCACCTGGCGGCGGGCCTTGTCCTTCTTGGCCTGGCGCTCGCGCTCCAGTCGCAGCCGGTCGCGGGCGGCAGCCTTGTTGGCCTGGCTGTTGCGTGAACTCATGATCGTTTACTCCGTGTGGCAGGTGTGGCAGGTGAGAAAGTGCTGTGGGGACTGCTGTGTTCGACGGCGGCCGTGCTCAGACGGCCGCGAGCAGCGCCGAGCAGGGCGGTCCCCGCCGGCCCACGGAGTGCACGAGCAGCCGCGCGCGGGACGCCGACTGATGGACGCGTACGGGACGTACCCGCGGCCGTACGGTACGGAACGCCCCGCCCACCACGGCGACCGCGAGCAGCAGCGGCCGGAACGCGAGCAGCGCGACCGTGCGGACAAGCCGGGCCAGCGCCGCCTCACCGCGCCGCAGCCACAGCGCGGCCAGCAGCCCGATCACCAGATGGGCCGCGAGCAGCAGCCACGGCACGGCCGGTCCGGGCCCGGCGAGCAGCGCGGCCGCGCGCGCCCGGGAGCCGGCCACCCCGGGCAGTTCGCCGCCCATGCCCCCGCCGCACAGCACGTTCACGCCGACCGCCTTCAGCGCGCCCGCGACCGGGCCGCCGGACGGCCCGTAACAGACGTGCTGGCCGGTCGAGAAGACGGTGTCGGCGGCCAGTTCCAGCGGGACGAGCAGCCCGGCGATCGACCAGAAGCCGCGCTCGCGGCCCGCCAGCGCGTACGCGACGAGGAAGACCGTCGCGGCGGCCCCGGCCACCAGCGGCGTCGGCAGCGGGACCCGGGAGAGCAGGACGTGGGACGCGCTGGAGAGCGTCACGACGAGCGCCGTGAAAAGCGCCGCGCGTGCCGCTCTGAGTCGCGTATCCGATATGTCCACTGCGTTGGCCTCGGGGTGATCCGGGGTCCGGGGAGGGTCCCCGGGAATGCTGTCGTCGGCGACGAGTGTCCCACGGGCCGCTGTCGGGGGCGCCTAAGAAATCGGTGAGACTGCCGACCCGGAGTGAGATTACAGACCCGGGATCCGGCCGTTGCGGAACAGGTCGACGAAGATCTGGTGGTCGGCGCGGGCCCGCGCCCCGTAGTCGTGCGCGAAGTCGACCAGCAGCTCGCCGAAGCCCTCCTCGTCGGCCGCGATCGCCGCGTCGATGGCCCGCTCGGTGGAGAACTGCACGAGATCCGAGTGGCCGCTCTCGTCGTCCGCCGCCGCGTGCATGGTGGCCGTCGCACGGCCGAGGTCGGCGACGACCGCGGCTATTTGCTCCGGGTCGTCGATGTCCGACCAGTCCAGGTCCACCGCGTACGGCGAGACCTCGGCGACCAGCTGCCCGGCCCCGTCCAGCTCGGTCCAGCCCAGCCACGGGTCGGCGGCGGCCTGCAGCGCCCGCTGCGAGATCACCGTGCGGTGGCCCTCGTGCTGGAAGTAGCCGCGCACCGAGGGGTCGGTGACGTGCCGCGAGACCGCCGGGGTCTGCGCCTGCTTCATGTAGATCACGACGTCGTTCTCCAGGGCGTCGCTGTGCCCTTCGAGCAGGATGTTGTACGAGGGCAGACCGGCCGAGCCGATCCCGATCCCGCGCCGGCCGACGACGTCCTTGACCCGGTAGGAGTCGGGGCGCAGCAGGCTGGAGTCCGGCAGCGTCTCCAGGTAGCCGTCGAAGGCGGCCAGGACCTTGTACCGGGTCGCCGCGTCCAGCTCGATCGAGCCGTCGCCCTCGGTGAACCGGCGTTCGTACTCGCGGATCTCGGTCATCGAGTCAAGGAGCGAGAAGCGCGTACGCGCGCGTGCCGAACGCAGGGCGCCGAGCAGCGGCCCCTCGGCCGTGTCGAGCGTGAACGACGGCACCTCGTCATCGTTGGCGCCGGCGGCCAGCACGTGGATCCGCTCGCGGTAGGCGGCGGCGTAGGTCCGCACCAGCTCGGTGATCTGCTTGTCGCTGAGCGCCTTGGCGTGGCCGATCAGCGCGAGCGAGGCGGCGAAGCGCTTGAGGTCCCAGGTGAAGGGGCCGACGTACGCCTCGTCGAAGTCGTTCACATTGAAGATCAGCCGGCCGTTGGCGTCCATGTACGTACCGAAGTTCTCGGCGTGCAGATCGCCGTGGATCCACACCCGCCCGGTGCGCTCGTCCAGGTACGGCCCGCTCGCCATGGCGGTGCCGCCCTGCCCGGCGCTCTCCGCGTCCAGGTCCGCGTAGAACAGGCACGCCGTGCCCCGGTAGAAGGCGAACGCGGAGGCCGCCATCTTGCGGAACTTGACCCGGAACGCGGCCGGGTCGGCGGCCAGGAGCTCGCCGAAGGCGGTGTCGAAGACGGAGAGGATCTGCTCGCCGCGCTGCTCGGCGGTGTGCTGCGGGACCGACATCTCCGGGTGCCTCCTGGTGCGTGTCAAGCTGGGTGACGAGGTCGTGCTGCGTGACGAAGTGGACGGCTGTGCTGCCCCTTCAACGCGCGACCGTACCTCGTAGTGCCCGGGGTCCCGCACCCGCCGCGGTCGTCCACAGAGCCCTCCGAGTGTCACTGGGGCCACGTAGACTTCCAGGCTGTCCCCTCGCTATGAGACCCCCCAAGCCGCCGGAGGCCGCAGCCGTGTCAAAGCCGCCGTTCACGCACCTTCACGTCCACACCCAGTACTCGCTGCTGGACGGTGCCGCGCGGCTCAAGGACATGTTCGACGCGTGCAATGAGATGGGCATGACGCACATCGCCATGTCCGACCACGGCAACCTGCACGGGGCGTACGACTTCTTCCACACGGCCAAGAAGGCCGGTGTGACGCCGATCATCGGCATCGAGGCGTACGTCGCCCCCGAGTCCCGGCGCAACAAGCGCAAGATCCAGTGGGGCCAGCCGCACCAGAAGCGGGACGATGTGTCCGGTTCCGGTGGTTATACGCACAAGACGATCTGGGCGGCGAACCGGACCGGACTGCACAACCTCTTCCGGCTCTCCTCCGACGCGTACGCCGAGGGCTGGCTGCAGAAGTGGCCCCGGATGGACAAGGAGACCATCTCCCAGTGGTCGGAGGGCCTGATCGCCTCCACCGGCTGCCCCTCCGGCGAGCTCCAGACCCGGCTGCGGCTCGGGCAGTACGAGGAGGCCCGCAAGGCCGCCGGCGAGTACCAGGACATCTTCGGCAAGGACCGGTACTTCCTGGAGCTCATGGACCACGGCATCGACATCGAGCGCCGGGTCCGCGACGACCTCCTGAAGATCGGCAAGGAGCTCGGCATCCCGCCGCTGGTCACCAACGACTCGCACTACACGTACGCGCACGAGGCGACCGCGCACGACGCGCTGCTGTGCATCCAGACCGGCAAGAACCTCTCGGACCCCGACCGCTTCCGCTTCGACGGCACCGGCTACTACCTGAAGTCCACGGACGAGATGTACGCGATCGACTCCTCGGACGCCTGGCAGCAGGGCTGCGCCAACACGGCGCTCGTCGCCGAGCAGGTCGACGTCAGCGGCATGTTCGAGGCCAAGAACCTGATGCCGAAGTTCGACATCCCCCAGGGCTACACCGAGGTCACCTGGTTCCGCGAGGAGACCATGCGCGGCATGCACCGCCGCTTCCCGGGAGGCATCCCCGAGGACCGCATGAAGCAGGCCGAGTACGAGATGGACACCATCATCTCGATGGGCTTCCCCGGCTACTTCCTCGTGGTCGCCGACTTCATCATGTGGGCGAAGAAGCAGGGCATCGCGGTCGGCCCCGGCCGAGGCTCCGCGGCCGGCTCGATCGTGGCGTACGCGATGGGCATCACCGACCTCGACCCGATCCCGCACGGTCTGATCTTCGAGCGGTTCCTCAACCCCGAGCGCGTCTCGATGCCCGATGTCGACATCGACTTCGACGAGCGTCGGCGCGTCGAAGTGATCAGGTACGTGACCGAGAAGTACGGGGCCGACAAGGTCGCCATGATCGGTACGTACGGAAAGATCAAGGCGAAGAACGCCATCAAGGACTCCGCGCGCGTCCTCGGCTACCCGTACGCGATGGGCGACCGGCTCACCAAGGCGATGCCCGCCGACGTCCTCGGCAAGGGCATCGACCTCAACGGCATCACCGACCCCAAGCACCCCCGCTACAGCGAGGCGGGCGAGATCCGGGCGATGTACGAGAACGAGCCGGACGTGAAGAAGGTCATCGACACCGCCAAGGGCGTCGAGGGCCTGGTCCGGCAGATGGGTGTGCACGCGGCCGGCGTGATCATGTCCAGCGAGCCCATCGTCGACCACGCCCCGATCTGGGTGCGGCACACGGACGGCGTGACCATCACGCAGTGGGACTACCCGCAGTGCGAGTCGCTCGGCCTGCTGAAGATGGACTTCCTCGGCCTGCGCAACCTGACGATCATGGACGACGCCGTCAAGATGGTGAAGTCCAACAAGGGCGTCGAACTCGACCTGCTGGCCCTGCCGCTCGACGACCCGACGACCTTCGAACTGCTCCAGCGCGGTGACACCCTCGGCGTCTTCCAGTTCGACGGCGGGCCCATGCGGTCCCTGCTGCGGCTGATGAAGCCCGACAACTTCGAAGACATCTCCGCCGTGTCCGCGCTCTACCGCCCGGGCCCGATGGGCATGAACTCGCACACGAACTACGCGCTGCGCAAGAACAAGCAGCAGGAGATCACCCCGATCCACCCCGAGCTGGAGAAGCCGCTCGAAGAGGTCCTGGCGGTCACCTACGGCCTGATCGTCTACCAGGAGCAGGTGCAGAAGGCCGCCCAGATCATCGCCGGGTACTCGCTCGGCGAGGCCGACATCCTGCGCCGTGTGATGGGCAAGAAGAAGCCCGACGAGCTGGCGAAGAACTTCACCATCTTCCAGAGCGGTGCCCGCAAGAACGGCTACTCCGACGAGGCCATCCAGGCCCTGTGGGACGTGCTGGTCCCGTTCGCCGGCTACGCCTTCAACAAGGCGCACTCCGCCGCGTACGGCCTCGTCTCCTACTGGACCGCCTACCTGAAGGCGAACTACCCCGCCGAGTACATGGCGGCGCTGCTGACCTCGGTCAAGGACGACAAGGACAAGTCGGCGGTCTACCTCAACGAGTGCCGCCGCATGGGCATCAAGGTGCTGCCGCCCAACGTCAACGAGTCCGAGTCCAACTTCTCGGCGCAGGGCGACGACGTGATCCTGTTCGGCCTCACCGCCGTGCGCAACGTCGGCCAGAACGTGGTGGACTCGATCATCAAGTGCCGCAAGGCCAAGGGGAAGTACGCCTCGTTCCCCGACTACCTCGACAAGGTCGAGGCGGTCGTCTGCAACAAGCGCACCACGGAATCGCTGATCAAGGCCGGCGCCTTCGACACCATGGGCCACACCCGCAAGGGTCTGACCGCGCAGTTCGAGCCGATGATCGACAACGTGGTGCAGGTCAAGCGCAAGGAGGCCGAGGGGCAGTTCGACCTCTTCGGCGGGATGGGCGACGAGGGCGCCGACGAGCCGGGCTTCGGGCTCGACGTCGAGTTCGGCGACGTGGAGTGGGAGAAGGCGTATCTGCTCGCCCAGGAGCGGGAGATGCTGGGCCTGTACGTTTCGGACCACCCGCTCTTCGGCCTGGAGCACGTGCTCAGCGACAAGGCGGACGCGGGCATCGGCCAGCTCACCGGCGGGGACTACGCGGACGGCTCGATCGTCACCATCGGCGGCATCATCTCGGGCCTCCAGCGCAAGATGACCAAGCAGGGCAACGCCTGGGCGATCGCCACCGTGGAGGACCTGGCGGGCTCCATCGAGTGCATGTTCTTCCCGGCCACCTACCAGCTGGTCTCGACCCAACTGGTCGAGGACGCGGTGGTGTTCGTCAAGGGCCGCCTCGACAAGCGCGAGGACATCCCGCGCCTGGTCGCGATGGAGCTGATGGTCCCCGACCTGTCGTCGGCGGGCACCAACGCGCCGGTGGTGCTGACCATCCCGACGGTGAAGGTGACGCCGCCGATGGTCAGCCGCCTGGGCGAGATTCTCGGCCACCACAAGGGCAACACCGAGGTGCGGATCAAGCTCCAGGGGCCGCGCAAGACCACGGTGCTCCGGCTCGACCGCCACCGGGTCCAGCCGGACCCGGCGCTCTTCGGCGATCTCAAGGTGCTGCTCGGCCCGTCCTGCCTGGCGGGCTGAGCGGGCCGACGGCTTTTATTTCCCGCAGTTGTACGGGGCGTACGGCCGGGTACGGACATAAGGGCATACGGAAGGGGCGCGTCCAATTGGGGCGCGCCCCTTCCGTATTTGTGTGCCTGGTGCGTGTGCAGTTATCAGTTGTGACCGAAGCGACGCTGGTGCTTACGGGCAACATCCGCAGGGCTGCCCTGTGCCTGAGCTTGCGGCTGGGCCTGGGCCTCCATCGCGGAGGTCTGCGCCTGCTGCTGACCGCGCTCCGCCTGGGAAGCCTGCTTCTCCTTGCGGTTCTGCTTGTTCTTGGCCATGGTGTTGCCTCCTGGGGGGACTAGGGGCCAGGGCCGCTGTCAGACTCACACACCTTGACAAAGCGCGCATTTCGGATCATTACCGTGCGTAGTTGCTCGTGAGGGACGCGGAGCGTGCGGGTTCGCCACGCCGATGATCGAGTTCCGGCCGTTAAGGCTCACCAGGTCGGGCAGACTCGAAGGAAACCCGAAGTTCGTTCCCTGATCTCTCGATCTCCTGCACTCTTATCTCCCTGATCTCTTTGCCGCTGATCTTTTGATTTTCGAGGTTATGAAAGAGGGTGGAACGCGTGGACCGCTGCGTCGTCCTGGTGGATGCCGGTTACTTGTTGGGCGCCGCCGCGAGCCTTCTGGCCGGAGAGCCGGCCCGTTCACGGATCACCGTCGATCACGCCGCCCTGATCCAGGCGCTGCGCGAACGGGCGGAGGCCGACACCGAGCAGCCGCTGCTGCGGATCTACTGGTTCGACGGGGCCCCCGACCGCGTACCGCAGCCGGAACACCGCAGGCTGCGGGTGATGTCACGGGTGACGGTCCGGCTCGGCGCACTGACCCGCAGCGACGGGCGGTGGGCGCAGAAAGGCGTCGATGCGGCGATGCATGCCGAGCTCACCGAGTTGGCCAGAAATCGTGCCTGCTCGGATGTGGTGCTCGTGACCGGTGACGGCGATCTGCTGCCCGGTCTGATGTCGGCCAAGGAGCACGGGGTCGCCGTGCACCTGTGGGCCGTGCAGGCCGCCGACGGCGACTACAACCAGTCCGAGGACCTGGTGGCCGAGGCCGACGAGCGGCGGGTGCTCGACCGGGCGTGGATCACCCAGGCGGTCCGGGTCAAGGACCTCACCACCATCTACGCCCCCGCCGCCGCCCCCCGCCCCGAGATCGCGGCGATCCTCTCGGCCCCGCTGCCCGAGTCGGCGCTCGCCGCGTCCGCCGAGCGGGCCGCCGAGGCCCAGGCCGCGGCCGTACGCAACGGGACGGCGCCGCCCGCGACGGCCAACGGCAACGGCGCCTCGGCCCCGGCGCCCGGGCCCGGCGTCAAGGGCGTGCCCACCCCGAAGGACCTGGCGGGCCTGCGCGGGCCGGGGGCGCCCGCCGCGTCGCCGCACGCCCCGCACGCGACCCTGCGCTGGTCCTCCGACAAGGGATGGGTCGAGCGGCCCGGCTCGACGCTCGGCGAGTCCCCGGAGACCGCCTCGCTGCCCACGCTGGCCCAGCTGACCAGCGCGGAGCAGCGGTGGGCGGACCGCGAGGAGGACATCACCACGGTCGGGGGCGACCCGTACGAGGTGGGGCAGGTCTTCGCGCGCCGCTGGATGGAGCGGCTGCCGGAGTCCGCGCACGTACAGAAGCTGTCCACGATGTACCCGCGCATTCCGCACCGCATCGACGGGGAACTGCTGCGGTACGCGGCGAGGTTCGGGCTGCTCGCCCACAAGGACGATCAGATCGACGAGCACGACCGGTATGCGATCCGGGCCGGGTTCTGGCGGGAGATCGACGTCCGGGCGGCGGCGGAGCGGGCCCCTGTCGGGGAGTGACGAAGGTTTGGGGCGCGGTGTGCGGCCGCGGGCCTGCCCGGTCGCTGGTTGTCCGCGGGCCGGTGGGGGCTTGTCGCTCCCCCAAGTTCTCGACTCCGCTCGAACAGGGGGGGGGACCACCATCGCGGCGGAGCCGCACATGTCACCGCCCCGCGCCCCTGATCGGCTGGGGTAGTCGTTCGGCGTGTGGAAGTAACTGGGGGTCCGGGGGTCGGGCTGGCTGGATGACCCCGTAGGCTCGTTGTCCGTGAGTATCGGCACAGCAGTGGCGGGGGGCGGCACCGTGTGCGCGGTGCGGGGCCTCGTCAAGACGTACCCTGCCGCGCGCGGCAGACGTGGCAGGGCCGGTACGCCCGAGATCAGGGCCACCGACGGGGTCGACCTCGACGTGCGGCGCGGCGAGATCTTCGGCCTGCTCGGGCCCAACGGCGCGGGCAAGTCGACCTTGGTGCGCCAGCTGACCGGGCTGATGCGGCCGGATTCCGGCAGCGTCGACGTGCTCGGCCACGACCTGGTGCGCCACCCGGAGCGGGCGGCGCGGCTGATCGGCTACCTCGGGCAGGAGTCGACGGCCCTGGACGAGCTGACCGTGGCGCTCGCGGCCGAGACCACCGGGCGGCTGCGCGGGCTGAGCGCCCGCGACGCACGGGCCGAGCGCGACGCCGTACTGGAGGAGCTCGGGCTGACCGAGATCGCCGGGCGGCCGCTGAAGAAGCTCTCCGGCGGCCAGCGGCGGCTCGCCTGTTTCGCCGCCGTACTCGTCGGCGACCGGCCCGTCCTCGTACTCGACGAGCCGACGACCGGGATGGACCCGGTGGCCCGGCGGGCCGTCTGGGGCGCCGTCGACCGGCGCCGGGCCGAGCGCGGCGCGACCGTGCTGCTCGTCACCCACAACGTCATCGAGGCCGAGACAGTGCTCGACCGGGTCGCGGTCCTCGACCGCGGCAAGGTCATCGCCTGCGACACCCCGGCGGGCCTGAAGGAACGGGTCGCGGACGAGGTACGGGTCGAACTGGTCTGGCGCGAGCGGGCGCCCCTGGAACTGCCCGAGGTCGCCGCGCTGCGCGCGTCGGCGCAGGAGTCGGGGCGCCGCTGGGTGCTGCGGCTCGGCCCGGACGCGGCGCGCGCCGCCGTCGCGGCGGTCACCGGCGGTCCGGCCTTCGCCGCCCTCGACGACTTCACGCTGGCCACGCCGAGCCTGGAAGACGTCTACCTCGCCCTCGGCGGACGCATGGAAGGTCTGGTGAAGGCGTGAGCGCGATTCCCCTGGAGGTTTCCGTGGAGGCGGCGGCCCCCGGTGCGCGCGTACACACCGCCGCGCCGCTGGCGCCCCGGGCCCGGCTGTTCCCCGCCCTCGCGGCCGTCTACCGGGCCCAGCTCTCCCGGGCGAAGGTGGCCCGCATCCCGCTGCTGTTCGTGGCGACCTTCCAGTCCATCGGGATCATGGTCCTGATGCGGGGCGTCGTGGACGGCGGCAGCGAGGCGCGGGCCGTGGTCGCCGGATCCAGCGTCCTGGTGGTCGCGTTCGTCGCGCTCAACCTGCTCGCCCAGTACTTCGGACAGCTGCGGGCGGGCGGCGGGCTCGACCACTACGCGACGCTGCCGGTGCCGCCCGCCTCCGTGGTGCTGGGCGCGGCGGCGGCGTACGCCTCGTTCACCGTGCCCGGCACGCTGGTCACCGCCGTCACAGGGTGCGTCCTCTTCGGGCTGCCGCTGGCGCATCTGTGGGTGCTCGCGGCGGTGATCCCGCTGTCGGGCGCGGCGCTGGCGGGCCTGGGCGCGGCGCTCGGGCTGCTCGCCCCCCGGCAGGAACTGGCGACCCTGCTCGGCCAGTTGGGCATGTCGGCGGCGCTGCTGCTCGGGGTGCTCCCGGCGGACCGGCTGCCGGGGCCGATCGCGTACGCGCGTGATCTGCTGCCCTCGACGTACGGGGTGGAGGCGTTCGCGCGGACCTTCGGCGGGCATCCCGACTGGGCCGTCGTCGGGCTCGACCTGGGGGTCTGCGCGGCGGTGGGGGTCGTCTCGCTCGCGCTGGCCACCTGGGCGTACCGCCGGGCGGCGGTCTCCCGGTGAGGCGGCGCACAGGAGCGCCTGGCACGATGGCGGGGTGACCGCACCTCTGACGCCGCCTCACCAGCAGCCGCCGCACGACGACGCCCGGCAGGACCGTACGCCCGGCTCCGGGCCCGGGGCCATGGGCTCCGCCGATGCCATGCCCGTCGGCGAGGAGGGAAGCGGGATGCGGACCGAGCTGAAGGCGGAGCTGCGGGACGCCGTGGTCGCGGCGGTCGCGGTGGCGGTGTCGGGCGTGCTGCTCGGACTGCTGTGGGTGTGGCTGGCGCCCCGGGTGCCGCTCGTCGCCGACGACAAGGCCGTGTTCCTGAAGGACACGGAGGGCGAGGAGGCGATCGGGGCGGACGGAACGTTCATCCTGCTCGCGCTCGGGTTCGGGGTGGTGTGCGCGGCCGTCGTCTTCCTGCTGCGCAAGCGGGGCGGGATTCCGGTGGTGTCCGGTCTCGCGCTCGGTGCGCTGCTCGGGTCGTTGCTGGCGTGGCGGGTGGGGATATGGCTGGGGCCGAACCAGGACGTGGTCGCGGCGGCGCGGGCGGCGGGGAAAGGGGTGACGTTCTCTGCTCCGCTGAAGCTGAACGCGAAGGGGGCGTTGTTGGCGTGGCCGGTGGCCGCGATGGCGGTCCACCTGGGCCTCACGGCCCTGTTCGCCCCCCGCGACCCGGACCCGACCCCGGACCTCTGGTCCCCACCGGAGCTTTAGCCCCACCCCGCCCCTTCACCTGAACCCTCCGGGGGTGGGTGGGGGCGAAGGCGGTTTTCCCGGGGGCTGGGCCCCCGGCCCCCGTTGCGGGGCCTGCGGCCCCTGCGCCCCGCTGGAGCTTTGCTCCCCACGCTCCCTTGCGGGGCCTGCGGCCCCTGCGCCCCGCTGGAGCTTCGGCTCCCCGTTTTCGGCTGCGGGGCGGTGGGGGCTGGTCGCGCAGTTCCCCGCGCCCCTTGAGGGGTGCGGCCACAGAGCGGGGTTCAGCTCCGGAGTCCACCCCCATGCCTTGGGGTCCGGGGCGCAGCTCCGCCCAGCCCCAGGACCGGGGTCCGGGGCGGAGCCCCGTAGCGGGGTGCAGGGGCCGCAGGCCCCGCTGGGGGTCCGGGGGCTTCGCCCCCGGGAAACCACCTTCACCCCCGCCCACCCCCGGAGGGTTCAGGGAAGGGGCGGGGTGGGGGATACCGCCGTCGTTACGCCGGGCGGTGGCCGTGGTTGGATTTGGCTTTGCGGATGCGCCACTTGCGCTTGCGGGTGCGTTTCGACATGGGGGCAACGTGCTCGCCCCGCGGCGATGTGTCCAGGTTGATTACCGGTCACGCGCGGCCCACGGGCGCCACCACCGCGCCCGTCAGGGCCACGAGGTCGGACGGCGCCAGTTCGACCTCCAGGCCCCGGCGCCCCGCCGAGACGCAGATCGTCGCGTGAGCGGACGCCGACGCGTCGACGACCGTACGAAGGCGCTTGCGCTGGCCCAGCGGTGAGATTCCGCCCCGGACGTACCCCGTCGTGCGCTCCGCCGCCACCGGATCCGCCATCGCCGCCCGCTTGCCCCCCACCGCCGCCGCCAGCGCCTTGAGGTCGAGCGAGCCCGCCACCGGGACCACCGCGACCGTCAGCTCGCCGTCGACGTCGGCCACCAGCGTCTTGAAGACGCGGTCGGGGGAGACCCCGAGGGCCTGCGCCGCCTCCTCGCCGTACGACGGGGAGGCCGGGTCGTGCTCGTACGCGTGCAGGGTGAACGACGTGCCCGCCGCCGCCAGCGCCACCGTCGCCGGTGTGCCCCCGGCCGCCTTCTTCTTCGCCAACGCGCCTGTTCCTTACGTCAGTTGGGGCTCGTGGGAGCGCGGGTCAGGTCCACCGCCGGGAGCGACGGCAGGTGGCGGATCACCGCCGTCTCGGCGCGCAGCAGCTGAAGCTCCTCGCGCAGCCGCGTCGCCGTGTCCGGCGCCTGGAGCAGGCGCTGCTTGGCCGGTACGTCCAGGACGGCGGCCGCCGCCACCAGGTACGAGACCACCGACGGCTCGTCGGGCAGCTCGGCCGAGCCCGTCATCGAGCGCTCACGCGCCCCCGCCAGCCGCTTCTGATACGACCGGAACGCCCGCAGCACGCCCTCCGCGAGCGCCCCCGCCTCCTCGCCCGGCTCCTCCGGCAGCTCCTCCAGCTCGGCCGTCAGATACGGGCCGCTCGCGTCCACCGAGAGGAGCTTCACGCGGGTGGTGCCGGTCGCCAGGACCTCGAAGCTGCCGTCCGAGCGCTCCCGGATCGTCGCCGCGTCGGCGATACAGCCCACCTGGTGGAACGCCTGGATCGGGTCCGGGCCGAACCCGGCGGCCGGGCCCTTCTCGGGCAGCGCGGTCTGGTCCGGCAGGCCGGGCCCGGTCGGCGCGACCTCCCGGCCGTCACGGATCGCGACCACGGCGAACCGGCGCGGCTCGTCGTCGTCCGCGCCGGAGCCGGAGTCCGGGCCGGACTTCAGCAGATCGCGCATCATGGCGCGATACCGCTCCTCGAACACGTTCAGCGGCAGGACGAGGCCGGGGAACAGTACCGAGTTGAGCGGAAAGAGGGGGAGGCGTGCGGTGGTCACAACGCTCAAGCGTAATGGTCGCCGGACCGGCTGCGTCCGGGCTTCCCGAGGGCGCTCGCACCCGGCGGCCCGGCGGCCCGGTCGACGGCCTTCGCCGGTGCGTCCCGCAGCGGGTCCACCGGGCTGGCCGGATGTGCCGCCGGACCCTGCTCGCGCCCCAGCGGGATGCTCGCCGCCACCTCCTTGCGCGCCCCGTCGCGCAGCTCCACGAAGCGGCCCAGCGGGTCGTCGTCCAGGCGCGCCCACGGGAAGGCGGTCACATACGGGCCGATGCGCCGGAACTGCTCAAGGGACTCCTCCCACCGCCCGCGCACGACCAGGACGTACGCCAGCAGGTTGCGCACCTCGGCGGGCCACGGGTCGCCCACCTCGTACGCGGCGGAGAGCGCGATGGCGAGGTCGGCCGCCGTGTCGATCCGGTCGCTGAACAGCTCCTGCGGGCTCTGCCGCCCCGGCAGCGGCGGCGCCCCGGCGGCCAGGCACGCGAACGCGGCCCGCACCGGCAGCGCCTGCACCAGCGAACCGGGCAGCGCGTCCGCCGCCGCCTCCTCGGCGAACCCGAAGCACTCGCGGTGCGAGCCGTACCACTGCGCGGAGAGATACTGCAGGGCGGCGACATGGCAGCCGTAGTGGTGCGAGGAGCGCCCGACCGCCTCCGCCCACAGCGACTCGAAGACGGTGTGCGGCGCATGGGTGCCGCGCGCGTGGTCCAGCGCGATGCGCCACGGCACCGGGTCGGCGGGCTCGGCCGAGGCCGCCGCGTCGATCAGCGGCGCGACCTCCCGCAGCAGCTCCGCGCGGGCGGGCGAGCCCCAGGCCCGTACGATCGCCAGCTCCGCCTTGACCAGCAGGGCGTCCGGGTCCCGTGGCGCGGCGGCCAGCCAGTCGGCGAGCCAGTCCGGACGGCTGGCGGCGAACGCCGCGAGCCGCATCGTGTACCGGTCGCGGTTCTCCCACTCGGCGGACTCCCGGGTGGTGGCGAGGAGTTCGGCCACCGCCCCGTACTCGCCCCGGGCGGCGGCCACCAGCGCGGGACCGAGCCGCCCGTCGGGCGCGTCGAGGAGCAGTTCCTCGTCGGCCGGGAGGGCGGCCGCGAGGTGCGGGGTGTGCCTGACCGCGCGGACGGCACGGATCAGGGCGCGTACGAATGACATGGTGCGAACCATTCAAAACCGCAGGTGGGAGCTCCGCCAGTGGTGTGCGGTGAAGAGTCTGTGGCGGCCGTGACGGTTGTACGGGCGCGGGTCAAGGCCGTGCAAATTTCGTCCATGGCGGGGGGTCGGTTGTGCAGGGCGTCGACCCCGAAGCCGCGCCCGCCCCGAAGCCGCGGCCGCATCGGAAAGGCCGGCCCGCGACCGCCTCAGCCCCGTCGCAGCAGCCGTGAGGCCCCCGCCGCCACCGTCGTCGCCAGGATCCAGCCCAGCAGGATCAGCACCGCCGAGACCCACTGCCAGCCGCCGTGCAGCTTCCAGTAGCCGTCCTGACCGAGGTTGACCACGGGGATCAGGAGGTCGAGGGCGTACAGGGACGCGTTCCAGTCGGGGTGCTCGTCCGCCTTGATCGGCTGCGGGTCGTAGTGCGAGAACGCCAGCGCGCCCATCGCCCACAGCACCGCCATCCACAGCGCGGCCCGGCCGGGCCGGTAGCCGTACGCCACGGTCACGTCCTGGAGCACGCCCCACAGCTTGCCCGCGAGCGGCAGCGTCTCGCGGCGCCGGCGCTGCTTGGCGAGCAGCACCTCGCGCGCGTCCGCGTCCTCGCCGCTGTTGCGCAGCACCGTCGCCAGGCGCTCGTACGGCTCCGGCGCGTACTCGGGGGTCGCCGCCGCCACCCACTCCAGCCGTCTGGCCAGCGGGAACAGTCCGCGCGGGATCAGGTTCTCATAGCTGAAGCCGCCCATCGCGAGGCCCCCGGGCCCCGGCCAGCTGGTCGACATGTCGACCAGGTTCACGACCCGGGCGCCCGAGAGCACCACCTTGCCGTGCTCCGGGCGCTCGCCGAGGAAGCGCAGCTCCGGCGTCTGCACCCGGCGCAGCGACAGCTCCTGGTAGTCCCGCATCACGAAGCGCGCGCTCTGCAGGTCCAGGGCGTCCCCGAACCGCCCGTCGTCCAGGCGCAGCCCGCCCTCGCAGACGAACGGCTGGACGCGGGTGCCGCGCGCCGGGGTGCTGGTGTAGTTCGTCCCGTACGGCGGTGTGGTGGTCTCGGTCGCGCCCGGGGCGACGGCGGCCGCCGTCATGTAGACCGTGCGCTCCACGGTGAGCTGCGGGGCGTTGAGCGCGCGGCGGCCCTCCGGATTCACCAGTTTGCTGCCGCGCAGACTCAGCGTCACCCCGACCTTGGCGGAGCGCAGGCTCACCTCGCCGTACGACTCGATCAGCTCGGCCTGGAGGTCCTGGGCGACCGAGAGGCCGTCGGCCGCGAGCGAGCGGCCTTTGCGGTCGGCGTGGATCACCGCCTCGTTGAGCAGCAGATCCGTACCGATGTGGGCGTCGGTGAGCCGGATGCCGTGGGCGATCCGGCAACGCGGCAGATGCAGATCGCCCTCGGTCTGCAGGCGGGCCGCCTCAAGGCGGGGAATGGCGCAGCGCACCATCCGCACGGTGGTGACCCGGCACTCGGGCAGCAGCACCTCGTTCTCGAACCGGCAGTTGTTGAGCTCGACGTACGGGGTGACCGTGCCGCCGGCGAGGTTGAGGGCGCCCATGATCTGCACGCCGTTCAGCTTCAGCGCGGCGACCCGCCCGGGCATCGCGGACGGCCCGTTGAGCAGCACCCGCGCCACCGCCCGCCCGCGCACCGTGCGCTCGGGCCCCCAGGCCCGCCCGGAGAACGGGTCGTCCCGCAGCGGATTGCGGGTGCGCAGGTCGTAGGTGCTGCCGTTGCGGAAGGCCGTCCACATCCCCCGCTCCACCGGGCTGAACCAGTCCGGCGGCGTCTCGTCGTCCGGCGCCACGGTCACTGCCGTCCCCCTCGTCCCCTGCTGGTCCCGCACCCTCGCGTGCGTGTGTAACGCGGTGAACGCTAGTGGTCACCGCGCGCGTGCGGGACGGGCGGGACACGTATCAGCCAGTGATACGGGCGACCGGTGGCGCGAAGCAGTCTGAGAGAATTGGTTCCGTGATCTCTCGAATCGATCTGCGCGGCAACGCCCTCCCCGAGGGCGCCGCCCTGCGCGACCTGCTGCCCCGTGCCGAGTTCGACGTGGAAGCCGCCCTGGAGAAGGTGCGGCCCATCTGCGAGGACGTGCATCATCGTGGCACGGCGGCGCTGATCGAGTACGCGGAGAAGTTCGACGGTGTGACCCTGGAGCGCGTCCGGGTGCCCGCCGAGGCGCTCGCCGAGGCGCTGGAGCAGCTGGACCCGCAGGTCAGGGCCGCTCTGGAGGAGTCGATCCGGCGGGCCAGGATCGTCCACCGCGAGCAGCGCCGCAGCGAGCACACCACCCAGGTGGTGCCCGGCGGCACGGTCACCGAGAAGTGGGTGCCGGTCGAGCGCGTGGGCCTCTACGCGCCGGGCGGGCGCTCGGTCTACCCGTCGTCCGTGGTCATGAACGTCGTCCCGGCCCAGGAGGCGGGCGTCGAGTCCATCGCGCTCGCGTCGCCGCCGCAGAAGGAGTTCGGCGGCCTGCCGCACCCGACGATCCTCGCCGCGTGCGCGCTGCTCGGGGTCGACGAGGTGTACGCGGTGGGCGGCGCCCAGGCCGTCGCGATGTTCGCGTACGGCACCTCGGGACCCGACGGATGTGCGCCCGCGAACATGGTGACCGGCCCCGGCAACATCTGGGTCGCCGCCGCCAAGCGCTACTTCACCGGCCGCATCGGCATCGACACCGAGGCCGGGCCGACCGAGATCGCCGTCCTCGCGGACGAGACCGCCGACCCGGCGCACGTCGCCGCCGACCTGATCAGCCAGGCCGAGCACGACCCGATGGCGGCCGCCGTCCTGGTCACCGACTGCGCCGCGCTCGCCGACGCGGTCGAGCGCGAGCTGGAGCCGCAGGTCGCGGCGACCAAGCACGTCGAGGACCGGATCAAGCCCGCGCTGGCCGGCAAGCAGTCCGCGATCGTCCTGGTCGACGGCCTGGAGCAGGGCCTGAAGGTGGTCGACGCGTACGGCGCCGAGCACCTGGAGATCCAGACCGCCGACGCCGCCGCGGTGGCCGGCCGGGTCCGCAACGCGGGCGCGATCTTCGTCGGCCCGTACGCCCCGGTCTCGCTCGGCGACTACTGCGCGGGCTCCAACCACGTGCTGCCCACCGGCGGCTGCGCCTGCCACTCCTCGGGCCTGTCCGTGCAGTCCTTCCTGCGCGGCATCCACATCGTCGACTACACGCGCGACGCCCTCGCCGAGGTCACCCACCACGTGGTGGCGCTCGCCGAGGCCGAGGACCTGCCCGCGCACGGGGCGGCCCTGAAGGCGAGGTTCGGATGGCAGGTGCCCGGCCAGTGAGCACGCACGACATCGGCATCGACGACCTCCCGATCCGGGACGAGCTGCGCGGCAAGTCCCCGTACGGGGCCCCGCAGCTCGACGTGCCGGTCCAGCTGAACACCAACGAGAACCCGTACCCGCTGCCCGAGCCGCTGGTCGCGCGGATCGCCGAGCGGGTCGCCGAGGCCGCGCGCGGGCTCAACCGCTACCCCGACCGGGACGCGGTGGAGCTGCGCACCGAGCTCGCCCGCTATCTCACCCGCACCGGCGGGCACCCGGTCGGCGCCGAGAACGTCTGGGCGGCCAACGGCTCCAACGAGGTCATCCAGCAGCTGCTCCAGACCTTCGGCGGTCCGGGCCGCACCGCGATCGGCTTCGAGCCCTCGTACTCGATGCACGGCCTCATCGCGCGCGGCACCGGCACCGGCTGGATCTCCGGGCCCCGGCGCGAGGACTTCACCATCGACGTCGAGGCCGCCGAGAAGGCGATTGCCGAGCACCGGCCGGACGTCGTCTTCATCACCTCGCCCAACAACCCGACGGGCACGGCGGTCGAGGCCGAGACGGTCCTCGCGCTCTACGAGGCCGCGCAGGCCGCGAAGCCGTCGCTGGTCGTCGTCGACGAGGCGTACGTCGAGTTCAGCCACCGCGCCTCCCTGCTGCCGCTCATCCAGGGCCGCCCGCGCCTGGTCGTCTCGCGGACCATGTCCAAGGCGTTCGGCGCGGCCGGGCTGCGGCTCGGCTATCTCGCCGCGCACCCGGCGGTGGTCGACGCGGTCCAGCTCGTCCGGCTGCCCTACCACCTCTCCGCCGTCACCCAGGCGACCGCGCTCGCGGCCCTGGAGCACACGGACACGCTGCTCGGCTATGTCGAGCAGCTGAAGCGGGAGCGGGACCGGCTGGTCGTCGAGCTGCGCACGGCCGGATACGAGGTGACCGAATCGGATGCCAACTTCGTCCAGTTCGGCCGCTTCGAGGACTCCCACACCGCCTGGCAGCAGATCCTCGACCAGGGTGTCCTGGTCCGTGACAACGGAGTGCCCGGGTGGCTGCGCGTCACCGCCGGCACCCCGACCGAGAACGACGCGTTCCTGGACGCGGTCCGTCAACTGCTGAGCCCAATGGGGGACACCCCCAAACCCCCGAAGGAGCAGAGAGCATGAGCCGCGTCGGCCGTGTCGAACGCACTACCAAGGAGACGTCCGTCCTTGTCGAGATCGACCTCGACGGGACCGGAAAGGTCGATGTGTCGACGGGAGTCGGCTTCTACGACCACATGCTCGACCAGCTCGGCCGCCACGGCCTCTTCGACCTGACGGTCAAGACCGACGGCGATCTGCACATCGACTCGCACCACACCATCGAGGACACCGCCCTCGCGCTCGGCGCCGCCTTCAAGCAGGCGCTCGGCGACAAGGTCGGCATCTACCGGTTCGGCAACTGCACGGTCCCGCTCGACGAGTCCCTGGCGCAGGTGACCGTGGACCTCTCCGGCCGCCCGTACCTGGTGCACACCGAGCCCGAGAACATGGCGCCGATGATCGGCGAGTACGACACCACGATGACCCGGCACATACTGGAGTCGTTCGTGGCGCAGGCGCAGATCGCGCTGCACGTCCACGTCCCGTACGGGCGCAACGCGCACCACATCGTGGAGTGCCAGTTCAAGGCGCTGGCCCGTGCGCTGCGGTACGCGTCCGAGCACGACCCGCGTGCCGCGGGCATCCTTCCTTCGACCAAGGGCGCGCTGTGACCGGCCTCAACACCATCCTCATCGTCCTCGGGCTCTTCCTCGCCGGCGGCGTCTACTCCTTCATCAAGCAGGAGATGCCCAAGAGCCTGATCACGCTGCTCGCGATCAGTTCGGCGCT
Organism: Streptomyces sp. NPDC048696; assembly: GCF_043198895.1. NCBI lineage: Bacteria > Bacillati > Actinomycetota > Actinomycetes > Kitasatosporales > Streptomycetaceae > Streptomyces > Streptomyces sp. NPDC048696. The sequence goes on from NZ_JBICVJ010000004.1 coordinate 316,024, forward strand.
GTGCCTGGCCGCCGGCGTCCTGCGCCTGGAGGTGTGGAATTGAGCACGACCGCTCCTCGTAAGAAGGTCGTGGTCTTCGACTACGGCTTCGGCAACGTCCGCTCCGCCGAGCGGGCGCTCGCCCACGTCGGCGCGGACGTCGAGATCACGCGTGACTACGACACGGCGATGAACGCGGACGGGCTCCTGGTGCCCGGCGTCGGCGCCTTCTCGGCGTGCATGCAGGGGCTGCGCGAGGCGCGCGGCGACTGGATCGTGGGCCGCCGGCTCTCCGGCGGGCGCCCCGTGATGGGCATCTGCGTCGGTATGCAGATCCTCTTCGCCAAGGGCATCGAGCACGGCGTGGAGACCGAGGGCCTGGACGAGTGGCCCGGCACGGTCGGGCCGCTGAAGGCCCCGGTCGTCCCGCACATGGGCTGGAACACGGTCAAGGCCCCCGAGGACACCGAGCTCTTCGCGGGCCTGGACGCCGACACCCGCTACTACTTCGTGCACTCGTACGCGGTCCACGACTGGACGCTGGAAGTCGGCAACGTCAACATCCGCGCCCCCAAGGTCACCTGGGCCACCCACGGCGAGCCGTTCGTGGCCGCGGTGGAGAACGGCGCGCTGTGGGCGACCCAGTTCCACCCCGAGAAGTCCGGCGACGCCGGCGCCCAGCTGCTGACCAACTGGATCGGAACCCTGTGATGTCCTCCGCGAAGCTCGAACTCCTCCCCGCCGTCGACGTCCGCGACGGCCAGGCCGTCCGTCTCGTCCACGGCGAGTCCGGCTCGGAGACCTCCTACGGCTCCCCGCTCCAGGCGGCGCTCGCCTGGCAGAAGTCCGGCGCCGAGTGGCTGCACCTGGTCGACCTGGACGCGGCCTTCGGCACCGGCGACAACCGCGCGGTGATCTCCGAGGTCGCCGCCGCCATGGACATCAAGGTGGAGCTGTCCGGCGGCATCCGCGACGACGCCTCGCTCGCCGCCGCCCTCGCCACCGGCTGCACCCGGGTCAACCTGGGCACCGCGGCGCTGGAGACCCCCGAGTGGGTCGCCAAGGTCATCGCCGAGCACGGCGACAAGATCGCGGTGGGCCTGGACGTCCGCGGGACGACGCTGCGCGGCCGCGGCTGGACGCGCGACGGCGGCGACCTCTACGAGACGCTGGCCCGCCTCGACTCCGAGGGCTGCGCCCGGTACGTGGTGACCGACATCGCCAAGGACGGCACGCTCACCGGCCCCAACCTGGAGCTGCTGCGCAACGTCTGCGCGGCCACCGACAAGCCGGTGGTGGCCTCCGGCGGCGTCTCCTCGCTCGACGACCTGCGGGCGCTCTCGGGCCTGGTGCCGCTGGGTGTCGAGGGGGCGATCGTGGGCAAGGCTCTGTACGCGAAGGCGTTCACCCTCGAAGAGGCCCTGGAGGCTGTGTCAGCATGACCGGTGCGCGGCGGGTACAGAGCGACAGTCCCTGGGAAGAGGCGTTCGGCTTCGCGCGCGCCGTCGCGGCGGGCGACCATGTACATGTCGCGGGCACCACACCCTTCAAGGGCACGGTCCTGTACGGCGAGGGCGACCCGTACGAACAGGCCAAGGTCGCCTTCGCCAACGCGCTGGCCGCGCTGGCGGAGTTCGGACTCGGGGTCGAGTCCGTGGTCCGCACCCGGATGTACCTGACCCACGCGCGCGACATAGACGAGGCGGGACGGGCCCACAAGGAGCTCTTCGACGCCGTCCGTCCGGCGGCCACGCTGGTCATCGTGACCGGCCTGGTCGACCCGCGCGTGCTGGTCGAAGTAGAAGTAGACGCGTACCGGGGCGCCGCCGGCGGCGCCCCCGAAGGAGCCTTGGCATGACCCTCGCGGTCCGAGTCATCCCCTGCCTGGACGTCGACAACGGCCGGGTGGTCAAGGGGGTCAACTTCCAGAACCTGCGCGACGCCGGCGACCCGGTCGAGATGGCCAGGCTCTACGACGCCGAGGGCGCGGACGAGCTGACGTTCCTGGACATCACGGCGTCCTCCGGCAACCGCGAGACCACGTACGACGTGGTCCGGCGCACCGCCGAGCAGGTCTTCATCCCGCTGACGGTGGGCGGCGGGGTGCGCTCCGCCGACGACGTGGACCGGCTGCTGCGGGCCGGGGCGGACAAGGTGGGCGTGAACACGGCGGCGATCGAGCGCCCCGAGCTGATCCGCGAGATCGCGGAGCGCTTCGGGCGTCAGGTGCTCGTCCTGTCGGTCGACGCGCGCCGCACCGCGTCCGGGTCCTTCGAGGTCACCACCCACGGCGGCCGCAAGGGCACCGGCCTCGACGCGGTGGAGTGGGCGCACCGGGCGGCGGAGCTGGGGGCGGGGGAGATCCTGCTCAACTCGATGGACGCGGACGGGACGAAGGACGGGTACGACGTCGAGATGATCTCGGCGGTGCGCCGCCATGTCACCGTGCCGGTGATCGCCTCGGGCGGCGCGGGCCGCCTCGCCGACTTCGCCCCGGCGGTGGCGGCGGGCGCGGACGCGGTCCTGGCGGCGTCGGTGTTCCACTTCGGTGACCTGCGGATCGGGGATGTGAAGTCGGCCTTGCGCGACGCGGGCCACCCGGTCCGCTGAGAATCCCCCACCCCGCCCCTTCCCGAAACCCTGCCGGGGGCTCACGTTCGTCTGCGGCCCGGTGGGGGCTGATCGCGCAGTTCCCCGCGCCCCTTGATGGGCCCTTCGGGCCCTCCTTCAGGGGCGCGGGGAACTGCGCGCGCAACCACACACGGTCCGCAGACGAACGAGTTCAGACCCCCAGCTTCGCTTCCAGCGCCTTCGCCGCCGCGTCCTCGTCGCCCTCGATCTGGACCGCCGCCGCGGCTTGGCGGCCCGACGCGAACAGGGCCAGTTCCCCGGGCTCGCCGGTGACCGTCACCACCGGCGTCCCCCGGCGCGCGACCGCCGTCTGGCCGTCGGGACGGCGCAGTACCAGGCCGACCGGCGAGCGCCGCCCCATCAGCCGCGCCATCTTCTCCAGCCGCGACCACAGCACGTCCGAGAACACCGGATCCAGCTCACGCGGGGTCCAGTCGGGCTGCGCCCGGCGGACGTCCTCGGCGTGGACGTAGAACTCCACCGCGTTCGCCCCCTCGTCGACCTGCTTGAGGCTGTACGGCGAGAACTTCGGCGGCCCCGTACGGATCAGCTGGATCAGCTCCTCGTACGGCTTCGCGGCGAACTCCGCCTGCACCCGGTCGAGCCGCGCCTTGAGCGCGCCGACCAGGAGCCCGCCCGCCGCGTCCAGCCGGCGCTCGCGCACGACCAGATGGGCGGCGAGGTCCCGGGTGGTCCAGTCGTCGCACAGGGTCGGGGCCTGCGGGCCCGCCGCCTCCAACAGATCGGCGAGCAGAAGCCGTTCACGCTTGGCATGGGTCGACATGGGGGTCAGCGTACGACCGTGGGCCCGGTCCGCCCAGTGGACGCTCCCCCAAGCTCTCAACTTCGTTCGAGCAGGGAGGGACCCCCAGCCCGCCGACCGCCCGCGCCACGGCACAATGGACCCATGACCAGCAATCTCGACCCCGCCGTCGCCGCCCGCCTCAAGCGCAGCGCCGATGGTCTGGTCCCGGCCATCGCCCAGCAGTACGACACCGGCGAGGTGCTCATGCTCGGCTGGATGGACGACGAGGCCCTGCACCGCACGCTGACCACCGGCCGCTGCACGTACTGGTCGCGCAGCCGTGGGGAGTACTGGGTCAAGGGCGACACCTCGGGGCATTTCCAGCACGTCAAGTCCGTCGCGCTGGACTGCGACGCGGACACGCTGCTCGTCAAGGTCGACCAGGTCGGGGCCGCCTGCCACACCGGTAACCGGACGTGTTTCGACGCCGACGTGCTGTTGCCCGCCGCCGGTCAGTAGGGTCGGGCGGCATGGATCTCGAAACCTTCCGCAAGCTGGCCGTGGACCGCCGCGTCATCCCGGTCAGCCGCCGCCTCCTCGCGGACGGCGACACCCCGGTGGGGCTGTACCGCAAGCTCGCCGCCGAGCGCCCCGGCACGTTCCTGCTGGAGTCGGCCGAGAACGGCCGGTCCTGGTCGCGCTACTCGTTCGTCGGCGTCCGCTCGGCCGCCACCCTCACCGCCCGCGACGGCCGGGCCCACTGGCTCGGCACCCCGCCGGTCGGCGTCCCCACGTCGGGTGATCCGCTGGCCGCCCTGCGGGCCACGGTCGAGGCGCTGCACACCCCGCGCGACCTGGTGGCCGGGATGCCCCCGTTCACCGGCGGCATGGTCGGCTACCTCGGCTACGACATCGTGCGGCGGCTTGAGAAGATCGGCGAGCACGGCGGCGACGACCTCAAGCTGCCCGAGCTGACGATGCTGCTCACCTCCGACCTCGCCGTCCTCGACCACTGGGACGGCTCGGTGCTCCTGATCGCCAACGCGATCAACCACAACGACCTCGACACGGGCGTCGACGAGGCGTACGCGGACGCCGTCGCCCGTCTCGACGCGATGGAGGCGGACCTGGCCAAGCCGGTCGAGTACGCCCCCGTGGCGCTGCCGAAGTCGGAGCTGCCCGAGTACACCGCGCTGTGGGGCGGCCCGGCCTACCAGGACGCCGTCGAGGACATCAAGGAGCGCATCCGGGCCGGCGAGGCCTTCCAGGTGGTGCCCTCGCAGCGGTTCGAGACCCCGTGCCACGCGGGCGCGCTCGACGTCTACCGGGTGCTGCGGGCCACCAACCCGTCCCCGTACATATATCTCTTCCGCTTCGACGGCTTCGACGTCGTGGGCTCCAGCCCCGAGGCGCTGGTCAAGGTCGAGGACGGGCGGGCGATGGTGCACCCGATCGCCGGGACCCGGCACCGGGGCGCCACCCCGCAGGAGGACCACGACCTCGCCGAGGAACTGCTCGCCGACCCCAAGGAGCGGGCCGAGCACCTGATGCTGGTGGACCTGGGCCGCAACGACCTGGGCCGGGTCTGCGAGCCGGGCTCGGTCGAGGTCGTCGACTTCATGTCCATCGAGCGGTACTCGCACGTCATGCACATCGTGTCGACCGTGACGGGCCGGGTGGCCCCGGGCCGTACCGCCTTCGACGTCCTCACCGCGTGCTTCCCGGCCGGGACCCTGTCCGGGGCGCCCAAGCCGCGCGCGATGCAGATCATCGAGGAGCTGGAGCCCAGCCGCCGGGGGCTCTACGGCGGCTGCGTCGGCTACCTCGACTTCGCGGGCGACTCCGACACCGCGATCGCCATCCGCACCGCCCTGCTCCGCGACGGCACGGCATACGTCCAGGCCGGAGCCGGCGTGGTGGCCGACTCCGACCCGGTGGCGGAGGACAACGAGTGCCGCAACAAGGCGGCGGCGGTACTGCGAGCGGTACACACGGCGAACAGGATCAGCGGCTGACCCGCCCCCCCTTGATGGGCCCGTCAGGGCCCTCCAAGGGGCGCGGGGCTGTGTCATTGTGCGGCTCCGCCGCGATGGGGGTCCCCCCTGTTCGAGCGGAGTCGAGAACTTGGGGGAGCGACCAGCCCCCACCGGTCCGCACCCGAACGGTCAACCGGTAAACGCAGCGGTCCCGTTAGGCGTACCAAGCCCCGACGGCCCGTCGTACCCACTGCCACCCGAGCAGAGGTAAGCCGGCGAGCAGCTGCCGTTCGACCCGCTGGTCACGTCGTTGAGCGAGGACGTGTGCGCGTACGGGAACGACGACGGGGTCGAGCCCGACGAGGGCGCGCCCGCCAACGCGTACACCGCGGCGATCAGCGGAGACGACGCCGACGTACCGCCGAACACCTCCCACCCCGTGTCCGTCCCGTACGTGTCGTACACGGCGACACCGGTGGCCGGGTCGGCCACGGCCGACACGTCCGCGACCGTGCGCTTCGCGCAGCCGGTGTCCTTCTGCCAGCTCGGCTTCGCGTCGTAGCCCGAGCAGCCGGACCCCGCGCCGCTCCACACCGACTCGCTCCAGCCCCGGCTGTTGGAGGCCGAGCTGAGCGAGGTGCCGCCGACGGCGGTGACATAGCGGGAGGCGGCCGGGTACTCCACGCCGTAGCCGCCGTCACCGGAGCTGACGGTGATGGCGACGCCCGGGTGGTTGAAGTACGAGGAGTCGTACGACGTGTCGGAGGACGACTCGCCGCCGCCGTAGCTGTTCGAGACGTACTTCGCGCCCAGCGAGACCGCGGTGTTCACGGCCGCGCCCAGGTTGGTCATGCTCGCCGAACTCGCCTCGACCAGCAGGATCTTGCAGTTGGGGCAGGCCGCGCTGACCATGTCGAGGTCGAGGGATATCTCCTCGGCCCAGCCGGAGTTGGCCCGAGGCAGCTTGCTGGTGCCGCTCTGGCCGACCTTCTTGAAGCAGCCGTTGGCGGTGGTGCAGGCGGACAGGCCGAACTGGGAGCGGTAGGCGGCCAGGTCGGACTCGGCCTTGGGGTCGTCGTACGCGTCGACGATGGCGACGGTCTGCCCCGAACCGGCCGTGGCGGACGGCAGTTTGTACGCCGACTGGAGCGAGGCCGGGCCGTAGCCCGAGGGCGCGGCGGCGGCGGTCAGGGAGCGCTCGGCGTTCGCCGACCGAAGCGTGCCGCCGGTCACCTTGAGCGCCTTGCAGGCCATGACGTCCTTGTGCGTGGGGAGCGCACAGGAGCGGGCGGTCGTCACGCCGTGCGAGGAGCTCGGCGCCGCCTGGGCCAGGGGAGTCGCCAGGGCGAGCGCGGCCGCGGCCAGCGAGGCGGCCACGGCGGTGGGGGAGAGGTTTCTGCGCAACTTAGTTCCTCCGGGAGGTGGGTGAACCAGGGAGTACGTGCGAGTGCGCCGTTCCGGGCGTGACGCGTGGTGCGCGGCACGGACCGCCCGTGAACCTAGGGGTGACCGGCTCATGTCAACAAGATGAGGGCTGGACTATCTACCTCCGCTTTGCCTTGCGGGAGGATCGATGACGCGCCGATGGCGGATCGCTTGCCGGACCCGGGCCGGCCCTTGCCCGATCGAGGGGTTGACTCCGGCTGGCGGGCGGCGCGAAATCGCGCCATTACGCGGCCCCGGGTGACAAGATCCGTGCGCCGCAGGCGATAGTGGAGTACGTGAGTGCCGTTCCCGTACCCCAGCCGCGTGCCGAATCCGCGTCGCCCCACCGTGGCGGCGGCCGCCGCACCCTCGCCGCCGCCCTGCTCTTCGGCGCCGCCGGAGCCGCCGTCGTCCTGCTCGCCTCCGGGCAGACCTGGGCCAAGGGCCACGCGGCCGTCGGGGGCGGCACGGTGCCGCTGCACGCCACCGGGCAGAACGTGACCGGAGTCCCCGCCGCCCTGGCGATAGTCGGCCTCGCGGCCCTGGTCGCGGTCTTCGCGGTCCGCCGGGCCGGGCGCCTCCTGGTCTCCGCGATGCTGGCGCTGAGCGGCGCCGGAGCCTCGGTCGCCGCCTTCCTCGGCGCCGACAACAGTGCGGCACTCGACGAGAAGGCGGCCCGCACCAGCGGCGACGCCGCCGCGACCATCGGCGGCCTCACCCACACCGCCTGGCCGTACGTGACCTTCGCGGGCGGGCTCCTCATCCTGATCGCCGGGCTCCTTGCGCTGCGCTTCGGCGCGAACTGGCCCGCCATGGGCGGCCGCTACGAGCGCGACGGCAGCCCCCGGGCGCGCAAGCCCCGCCCGGTGAAGGACCCGGACCGGCCCGAGGAGCTGTGGAAGGCGCTGGACCGGGGCGAGGACCCGACCGGCGTGTGAGCTGCCCCACGGCGGCCACCCCCGGCCGAGGGCACGCGCGCGGGTGCGCGACAATGGTCGATGAGCGGTCGGCGTCCCCGGGACAGAGCGACCGGCCAGTCGACCCAGAGATTCACCAACGAGGAGCAACTCATGGCGGGCAGCAGCGGCGGCCACGGACACACCCCGGCCGCCTGGACCGGTGTCATCATCTCCTTCATCGGCTTCTGTGCGGCTTCGGTCTTCATCGTCGCCGGCAACCCGATCGGCTTCTGGGCCGGTACGGCCCTCACCGTGCTCGGCGCGGTGGTCGGCGGGATCATGAAGATGGCCGGAATGGGCACCCCCAAGGAGACCCCCGAGATGGCGCGCGCCCGCGAGGAGGCCGGCCTCAAGGCCCGCGCCCGCCTCGCCGAGGCCCGCTGAGAATCCGCAGTACGCAGGTGAGGCGCGGTCCCGACGGGGCCGCGCCTTTCCGCGTGAACGGGGACGTCGGGGCTGCGCCCTTCCCGGCGAACGGGGACAATCGCCGGGTGGACGCCACCGAGACCCCGAGACCCGCAGCGGCCCCCGCCCCGGCACGCCGGCTGCTCGTGCCGCTCGGCACCCTCGCCGCGGTCGGCGCGGCCTTCGCGTACGTGGGCACGGTCGACCCGAACGAGCCGGGCCACTACCCCGTCTGCCCGCTGTACCGGCTGACCGGGATCTACTGCCCCGGCTGCGGCGGTCTGCGCAGCGCCCACGACTTCATCACCGGGCACTTCGGCGCGGCGCTGGGGGCCAACGCGCTCGCCGTCGTCGGCTATCTGCTCTTCGCCGTCCTGTGGACGCTCTGGGCCACCCGTTCGGCGCGCGGGCTGCCGTTCCGTATCGACCTCAAGGACGCCCACTGGTGGGGCATCGGAGTGGTTCTGGTGATCTTCTCGGTTGTCCGGAATCTACCGTTCGGGTCTGTGCTCGCACCGTGACATTCCGTATATCTGCGCATGTCCCGGCTGTCCGCACAGTGGGACGGACGTCAACCGGATGTGAGGTCGGCGGCCAGGTGCGGATACCATCGTGGTGGCTGATCCCGGCCGATCGTCAACGTCACCACCGTTTCGGAAGGGGGCCGCTCGCGTGAGTGTGCTCGACGAGATCATCGAGGGCGTCCGCGCCGATCTGGCGGAGCGGCAGGCGCGGGTCGGCCTCGACGAGCTCAAGGAGCGCGCCGCCAAGGCGCCCCAGGCTCGGGACGGCGTCGCGGCTCTGCGCGGCGAGGGTGTCAAGGTCATCTGCGAGGTCAAGCGCTCCAGCCCCTCCAAGGGCGCGCTCGCGGCCATCGCCGACCCGGCGGGCCTGGCCGCCGACTACGAGGCGGGCGGCGCCGCCGTCATCTCCGTGCTCACCGAGCAGCGCCGCTTCGGCGGCTCGCTGGCCGACCTGGAGGCCGTTCGCGCCAAGGTCGACATCCCGGTGCTGCGCAAGGACTTCATCGTCACCGCCTACCAGCTGTGGGAGGCCCGCGCGTACGGGGCCGACCTGGCGCTCCTGATCGTGGCCGCCCTGGAGCAGCCCGCCCTGGTCTCCCTGATCGAGCGGGCCGAGTCCATCGGGCTCACCCCGCTGGTCGAGGTGCACGACGAGGAGGAGGTCGAGCGGGCCGTCGACGCGGGCGCGAAGATCATCGGCGTCAACGCGCGCAACCTCAAGACCCTCAAGGTCGACCGCACCACGTTCGAGCGCGTCGCCCCCGAGATCCCCTCGCACATCGTGAAGATCGCCGAGTCGGGCGTGCGCGGCCCGCACGACCTGATCGCGTACGCCAACGCGGGCGCCGACGCCGTCCTGGTCGGCGAGTCCCTGGTCACCGGCAAGGACCCCCGGGCGGCCGTCGCCGACCTGGTGGCCGCCGGCGCCCACCCGGCCCTGCGGCACGGGCGGAGCTGACCCCCCGATGCCGATTTCCGCCCGCCCGCCCGTCACCCGCCGCCGCCCCGAGTGGAGGCGCTGCGCGCCGCTGGGTCTGATGCCCGGCTGCCGCCCGCGCGGCTGCCGCGCCCCCGCACGCCGGGTGCACGGGCGACGCGTGCGGTACGTAATCGGCTCGGAGCCGGGCCAGGTCAACGGGATGCGATGGCGTCGCCGCTGAGCTGAGCGGCTTTCAGGGGCGCGGGGAACTGCGCGACCAGCCCACGACGGCGGTCGGACGCGGGATCAACGCGCACCCGAACGGCGCTCGGCGTACGCGACAAGACGCCACCACACAGGACCCGGGGCCGAGACGGCCCCCTGGGAGGTATCCCCATGCCCCACGAGCACGAGTTCTTCATCCCGGACCCGGAGGGTCAAGTCCCCACACAAGAGGGCTACTTCGGCATCTTCGGCGGCAAGTTCATCCCCGAGGCCCTGGTCGCCGCCGTGGACGAGGTCGCCGTCGAGTACGAGAAGGCCAAGGCCGACCCCGCCTTCGCGGCCGAGCTCAACGACCTCATGGTCAACTACACCGGCCGGCCGAGCGCGCTGACCGAGGTGCCCCGGTTCGCCGAGCATGCGGGCGGCGCCCGGGTCTTCCTCAAGCGCGAGGACCTGAACCACACCGGCTCGCACAAGATCAACAACGTGCTCGGCCAGGCGCTGCTCACCCGGCGCATGGGCAAGACGCGGGTCATCGCCGAGACGGGAGCGGGCCAGCACGGCGTGGCCACCGCCACCGCCTGCGCCCTGTTCGGCCTCGAATGCACCATCTACATGGGCGAGGTCGACACCGAGCGCCAGGCGCTGAACGTCGCCCGGATGCGGATGCTCGGCGCCGAGGTCGTCCCCGTGAAGTCCGGCAGCCGCACCCTGAAGGACGCCATCAACGAGGCGTTCCGCGACTGGGTCGCCAACGTGGACCGTACGCACTACCTCTTCGGCACGGTCGCGGGCCCGCACCCGTTCCCGGCCATGGTCCGCGACTTCCACCGGGTCATCGGCGTCGAGGCCCGCCGCCAGATCCTGGAGCGCGCCGGACGGCTCCCGGACGCGGCCGTGGCGTGCGTCGGCGGCGGCTCCAACGCCATCGGGCTCTTCCACGCCTTCATCCCCGACGCGGGCGTCCGCCTGATCGGCTGCGAGCCCGCCGGGCACGGCATCGAGACCGGCGAGCACGCGGCGACGCTGACGGCGGGCGAGCCGGGCATCCTGCACGGCTCGCGTTCGTACGTACTCCAGGACGAGGAGGGCCAGATCACCGAGCCCTACTCGATCTCGGCGGGTCTGGACTACCCGGGCATCGGGCCCGAGCACTCCTACCTCAAGGACATCGGCCGCGGCGAGTACCGCGCGGTGACCGACGACGCGGCGATGCAGGCGCTGCGGCTGCTGTCGCGCACCGAGGGCATCATCCCGGCGATCGAGTCCGCGCACGCCCTCGCGGGCGCCCTCGAAGTCGGCCGGGAGCTGGGCAAGGACGGGCTGCTCCTGGTCAACCTGTCCGGCCGGGGCGACAAGGACATGGACACGGCGGCCCGCTACTTCGGGCTGTACGACAACGGGGCCGAGGGGGACGCGAAGTGAGCGGGAACGTGCAACTGCTGAGCGACACCCTGGCCAAGGCGAAGGCCGAGGACCGGGCCGCGCTCATCGCGTATCTGCCGGCCGGGTTCCCGACCGTCGACGGCGGCATCGAGGCGATCAAGGCCGTCTTCGACGGCGGCGCCGACGTGGTCGAGGTCGGTCTGCCGCACAGCGACCCGGTGCTGGACGGGCCGGTCATCCAGACCGCCGACGACATCGCGCTCAAGGGCGGGGTGAAGATCGCCGACGTGCTGCGCACGGTCCGCGAGGCGTACGCGGCGACCGGCAAGCCGGTGCTGGTGATGACCTACTGGAACCCCATCGACCGGTACGGCGTGGAGCGCTTCACCGCCGAGCTGGCCGAGGCGGGCGGCGCCGGGTGCATCCTGCCCGACCTGCCGGTCCAGGAGTCCGCGCTGTGGCGCGAGCACGCCGACAAGCACGGCCTCGGCACGGTCTTCGTGGTCGCGCCGAGCAGCAAGGACGAACGGCTCGCGCAGATCACCGCCGCCGGTTCCGGCTTTGTGTACGCGGCGTCCCTGATGGGCGTCACGGGCACGCGCGCGTCGGTCGGCGCGCAGGCCGAGGACCTGGTGCGGCGGACCCGGGCGACCACTGAACTGCCGGTGTGCGTCGGGCTCGGCGTCTCCAACGCGGCCCAGGCGGCCGAGGTCGCAGCCTTCTCCGACGGTGTGATCGTCGGCTCGGCGTTCGTGCAGCGGCTCCTGGACGCCCCGGACCACGCGAGCGGGCTCGCGGCGGTGCGGGAGCTCGCGGGTGAACTCGCCCGGGGCGTACGCCGTACGCCGTAGGGGTGCGGGCCGTGCGCCGTGACGTTCCGTAACCTCCACGGGGTCGTTGCGGTGCGGAGCGCGTTAGCTCGTACGGGTGGATCTGGGACCGGGGAGGCACGTGGGTGCCTCCCCGGTTCGTTGCTGCGGGTGTGAGCGAGAAGAACCAAGAAGGCAAACGAACGGCCCGCGAACGACTGGCCGAGGAGCGCGAGCGGCAGCGGGCGCACGACCGGCGGCGACGCACGATGATCGTCGGCGCGGCGGTGGTGTGCGTGCTGGGGCTGGCCGCGGTGATCGGCGTGATCGCGGCGAACACCAAGGGCGGCGGCAGCGGCAAGAAGGCGGCGGGCCCCGTGATGGCGCCCTCCGGAGCCGACGGCAAGGACAGCCTGGCGATCCCGGTGGGCGCGTCCGACGCGCCGTCCACCCTGACCGTCTGGGAGGACTTCCGCTGCCCGGCCTGCGCCGCGTTCGAGACGAGCTTCAGGCCCACGATCCACGAGTTGGAGAACAGCGGCCAGATCCGTGTCCAGTACCACCTCGCCACCCTCATCGACCGCAACCTCGGCGGTAGCGGCTCGCTGCACGCGGCGAACGCGGCGGGCTGCGCGCAGGACGCCGGGAAGTTCCCGGAGTACCACGACGTGCTCTACACGAACCAGCCGCAGGAGACGGACGACGCGTACGCGAAGGACGCCAAGCTGATCGAGCTGGCCGGGAAGGTCCCGGGCCTGGACACGGCGGGCTTTCGCGCGTGCGTGCAGGACGGCAGGCACAACAGCTGGGTGGCCAAGTCGAACGACGCGTTCCAGAACGGCGGGTTCAACGGAACGCCGACGGTCCAGCTGAACGGGGAGTCGGTCTTCCCGCAGAAGGGCAGCGAGCAGATCAGCCCCGCGAACCTGAAGAAGTGGGTGGCGGAGGCGAACAAGGGCAAGCAGCCGGGGAAGCCGACGCCGGGTGCGGCGACGGGTTCGGCGACCGGTTCGGCTTCTCCGGCCCCGGGTGCGGATTCCGGCGACGGACGGGGCGGGCCCGCGCACCCGGGCGCGGGCGTGGGCGCGAAGTCAGGTATGGCGACGACGGGTTCGCACAGCGCCACGAAGGCGAAGAAGCACCCCTCGGGGGCGCCTTCGGGGGCGGCCTCGACGACGGGGGCGGTGCCCGTCCCGGCGGCCTCGTAGCCGCTCTCCGGCAGCTCGTTACTCATAAGTTGCCGGGTGGGTGGTCCGCGTGCCCGCCCGGCAAGGTAGCGTCGACCCTGCCATGAACCTCGCTTTCATTCCCAGCCCGTCGACCGGCGTGATCCACCTCGGACCGATCCCGCTGCGCGGCTACGCGTTCTGCATCATCATCGGTGTCTTCGTCGCCGTCTGGTACGGCAACAAGCGCTGGATCGCCCGGGGCGGCAAAGCCGGCACCGTGGCCGACATCGCTGTCTGGGCGGTGCCCTTCGGCCTCGTCGGCGGCCGCCTCTACCACGTCATCACCGACTACCAGCTGTACTTCAGCGACGGTGAGGACTGGGTCGACGCCTTCAAGATCTGGCAGGGCGGACTCGGCATCTGGGGCGCGATCGCCTTCGGCGCCGTGGGCGCGTGGATCGGCTGCCGCCGCCGGGGCATCCCGCTGCCGGCCTGGGCCGACGCGCTGGCCCCCGGTATCGCCTTCGCCCAGGCCATCGGCCGCTGGGGCAACTGGTTCAACCAGGAGCTGTACGGCAAGCCCACGGATGTGCCCTGGGCGCTGAAGATCACCGAGGGCACGAACCGGGTGGCGGGCACGTACCACCCGACCTTCCTGTACGAGTCCCTGTGGTGCCTCGGCGTCGGCTTCCTCGTCATCTGGGCCGACCGCCGCTTCAAGCTGGGCCATGGGCGGGCGTTCGCGCTGTACGTCGCGGCGTACTGCGTGGGCCGGGGCTGGATCGAGTACATGCGCGTCGACGAGGCCCACCATGTGCTGGGCCTGCGCCTCAACGACTGGACGGCGATCACGGTCTTCGTCCTCGCGGTGACGTACATCGTGATCTCGGCGCGGGTGCGGCCGGGGCGCGAGGAGATCGTGGAGCCGGGTGCGTCGGACTCCGCGGAGTCGGTTGATTCCGCCGAGCCCGCCGACGCGGAGGCGAAGCCGACGCCGGATCCGGAGTCGGGGGCTGCGCCTGCCGACACCCCCGCCGCCGAGGCGGATGCTCCGACGCCGTCGGAGAACGGGACGCCGAGCAAGAGCTGAGGCGGTCGGGGTCTGGGGGTTCCATTCCCCCACCCCACCCCTCCCCGGCTGTGACATTTTGCGGCTCCGCCGCGTGGCTCCGGCGGGTGTCGTTTCGTCTGGCCGCCGGTGGGGGCTGGTCGCGCAGTTCCCCGCGCCCCTGAAAAGCGGGCTGTCGGTCATGTGCGGGCCGTCTTGGGCTGGTCGCAACCCAGCACGGTCGGCAGACGAGCGCTCAGAGTGGGGTGCAGGGGCGCGGCCCCGCCAGGGGGTCCGGGGGCGTAGCCCCCGGGAGACCACCTCCGCCCCCACCCACCCCCGGAGGGTCAGCCCGGGCGGTGGGAGAGGGCGACGGTGCGGCGGGCTGCTTCCAGTACCGCCGCGTCCACGAAGCGGCCATCCGGTAGCGCCAGCGCCCCCGTGTCCGTGGGGGACGCCGTCAGGACCTCCTGGGCGGCCGCCACCTCCGACGGCGGCGGCAGATAGGCGCGTTCGATCACCGGCAGCTGCGCCGGATGAATCGCCGCGCGGCCCAGAAAGCCCAGCGCCCGGCCGCGCGCGCACGACGCCGCCAGGCCCGCCAGATCGCCGATGTGGCGGAAGACCGACTGCGCCGGGGGCGCAAGACCCGCCGCCCGCGCCGCCACCACCACCCGGCTGCGCGACCAGTCGAGCCCGGCCTCACCCCGTACACCCAGATCCGCGCACAGATCCGCCTCGCCCAGCGCGATCCCCCGTACCGAGGGGTGGGACACGGCGATCGCGTACGCGTGCTCCACGCCCAAGGCGTTCTCCAGCAGGGGGTACAGCGGCACCCCCGGCGCCAGATCGGCCATGCGCCGTACCTGGTGCGGGTGGGTGATCTTGGGGAGGCGGAAGCCGGAGACGCCGGGCAGGTCCGCCAGGACCAGGACGTCCTCCTCGGCCGCCACCCGGACGTGCACGGGGACCGAAGGACGCTCCGCGAGCAGCTCCGCCGTCGCCGACCGCGCGTACTCCTTGCGCCCCGCCCCCACCGCGTCCTCCAGATCGACGATCACCACATCCGCCCCCGCCGACAGCGCCTTCTCGACCACCTGCGGCCGGTCGCCGGGGACGTAGAGCCAGGTGAGCGGGATCCTCGGCGAAGACGGCGTCACAGCGCGCCCGCCTTGCGCAGGGCCGTGATCTGAGGCCCGGACAGGCCCAGTTCGGTCAGCACCGCCTCCGTGTCCGCGCCGTGCGGGCGGCCCGCCCAGCGGATCGCGCCGGGCGTCTCGGAGAGGCGGAACAGTACGTTCTGCATCCGCAGCGGCCCCAGCTCCGGATCGTCGACGGTGGTGAGCGTGTCCAGCGCCCGGTACTGGGGATCCGCCATCACCTCGCGGATGTCGTAGACCGGCGCGATCGCCGCCTCCGCCTTCTCGAACGCCGCCATCGCCTCCTCTCGGGTGCGGCGCGCGATCCAGCCGCCGACCGCCTCGTCCAGGATGTCCGCGTGCTCGGCCCGCCCCGCGCCCGTCGTGAACCAGGGCTCCAGGATCAGCTCCGGGCGCCCCACCAGGCGTATCACCCGCTCGGCGACCGACTGCGCGGAAGTCGACACGGCGACCCAACTCCCGTCCGCCGTACGGTAGGTGTTGCGCGGGGCGTTGTTGCGGGAGCGGTTGCCGGTGCGCGGCTGGACGTAACCGAGCTGGTCGTACCAGAGGGGCTGCGGGCCGAGCACCGTCAGGATCGGCTCGATGATCGCCATGTCGATGACCTGCCCGCGCCCGGTGGCGGCGCGCGCGGTCAGCGCGGTCAGTACGGCGTACGCGGTGGCCAGCGCGGCGATCGAGTCGGCGAGGCCGAACGGGGGCAGCGTCGGCGGCCCGTCCGGCTCGCCGGTGACGGCGGCGAAGCCGCTCATCGCCTCGGCGAGGGTGCCGAATCCGGGCCGGTGGGCGTACGGGCCCAACTGGCCGAAGCCGGTGACCCGGGTGAGAATCAACTCGGGGTTCACGGCGGCGAGTTCCGGCCAGCCGAGGCCCCAGCGCTCCAGTGTGCCCGGGCGGAAGTTCTCGATGATGACGTCGGTGGAGGCGGCGAGCCGGAGCAGGGTGTCGCGGCCGCCGGGCGCCGAGAGGTCCAGGGTGATGGCCCGTTTGTTGCGGCCGAGCAGCTTCCACCACAGGCCCACGCCGTCCTTGGCCGGGCCGTGGCCGCGCGAGGGGTCGGGGCGGCGGGGGTGCTCGACCTTGATGACCTCGGCGCCGAAGTCGCCGAGCATCGTCGCCGCGAGCGGTCCGGCGAAGAGCGTGGCCAGATCCAGCACCCGCAGATCGTGCAGCGGGGTGGTCATTGCCCGCTCCCACCGGCCTCGGCCACATCGGACCCGTCCCCGCCCGCCGCCTTGTCGATCTCCGCGCGGTACGGCATCGACGTGACGGCGCCGACGCGCTGGACCGAGAGCGCGGCGGCGGCCGAGGCCCAGGCCAGCGCGTCCGGCATCGCGCGGCCCTCGCCGAGCGCGACCGCGAGCGCGCCGACGAAGGTGTCGCCCGCGCCCGTCGTGTCCACCGGGGTGACCTCGGGGGCCGCCACGGCGACGGGGTCCTGTCCCCGGGCCGCGTACAGGCTGCCCCGCGCGCCCAGCGTGACCACGGCCTCGGGCACCAGGTCGAGCAGCGCGCGGACGGCCGCCTTGGGGTCCTCGGCGTGGGTGAGGGAGGTGGCCTCGTGCTCGTTGGCCACCAACAGATCGGTGGCGGCGAGGAGTTCGGTCGGCAGCGGCTGGACGGGGGACGGGGTGAGGACCGTGCGCACGCCGTGGCGGCGGGCCGCCTTCGCACCCTCCACGACGGTGTCCATCGGCAGCTCCAGCTGGAGCAGCAGCAGTTCGGCCGAGGCGATCTCGGCCTCGTCGCCGGGGCCGAGGTGGCTGACGGAGCCGTTGGCGCCGGGGATGACGACGATCGCGTTGGCGCCTGCCGCGTCCACCACGATGTGGGCCGTGCCGGACGGGCCCTCGGTGGTGCGCAGCAGATCGGTGTCGACGCCGGCGCCGTCGAGCGCGGCGCGCAGCCGGGGGCCGAAGTCGTCCGTGCCGACCGCGCCGATCATCGCGACGTCGCCGCCCGCGCGGGCCGCGGCGACGGCCTGGTTGGCGCCCTTGCCGCCGGGGATCGTACGGAAGTCGTGACCGGTGACGGTCTCGCCGCGGCGCGGGGCGGCCGACACATAGGCGACCAGGTCCATGTTGGTGCTGCCGAGCACCGCGATTCGGGTCATGCTCTGCGTACCTCCCGTTGGGTGAGTTCTGCGAGGGTGTCGAAGCCGACGCCGTCGAAACCGGCGACGGTGGTGGCGAGGCGGTTCCCCAGCGGCGCGGTCCAGCGTGCGGGCAGCGCGTCGGGGTGTCCGGCGAGGAGTCCGGCGATCGATCCGGCGGTGGCCCCGTTGGAGTCGGTGTCCCAGCCGCCGGAGACCGCGCGGCAGATGGAGCCGCTGAAGTCGCCGTCGGCGTGGGTGAGGGCGGCGGCGAGCAGGGCGGCGTTGGGGACGGCGTGCACCCAGTGGTACGCGCCGAGGGCGGCGTGGAGCCGGTCGACGACGAGGTCGAAGTCGCCTTCTTCGGTGGCGAGTCGGATGCCGAGGCGGACGGCGGCGGCGAGCCGTGAGCGGGGCGGCACCACCGAGAGCCCGGTCCGCAGGCAGGCGTGGACGTCCGGGGTGCGCGCCGCCTCGGCGATGGCGGCGGCCACGAACATCGCGCCGTACACGCCGTTGGCGGTGTGGGTGAGGACGGCGTCGCGGTGGGCCTGCTCGGCGGCGGCCGCCGGGTCGCCGGGGTTGGTCCAGCCGTGGATGTCGGCGCGGATGGCGGCGCCGATCCACTCGCGGAACGGGTTGCGGTGGGTCGCGGTGTGCGGCGGTTCGATCCCGTCGAGCAGATTGCGGTACGCGACCCGCTCCGCGGTGAACGTACGCCCCGCCGGGAGCTCGTCCAGCCAGAGCCGGGCGAGGTCGTCGGTGGTGAAGGCGGGGCCGTGGCGCTGGAGGAGGAGCAGGCCGAGGAGCGGGTGGTCGAGGTCGTCGTCCTCGGGCATGCCGTCGATGTTCTCGGCGAGCGAGGTGGGCGCGGAGCGGCGGTTCCAGGGGTACGCGGCGGCGAGCTCGGCGGGCACTCCGCGGGCGGTGAACCAGGTGGTCAGGGGCCAGTTGCCGGTGGCCCGCGCGAGCTGTCGGATCCCGTCGAGAGGCAGCTTCTCGACGGGCTTGCCGAGCAGACAGCCAACGGCCCGGCCGAGCCAGGCGGCGTGGAGGGCGTTGATTTCCCCCACCCCGCCCCTTCCCGCTGTGACATGTGCGGCTCCGCCGCGTGGCCTCCGGGGGTGGGGGTGGGTGACGGAAGGGGGTGTTTCCGGGGGCTCCGCCCCCAGGCCCCCGAGCGGGGCTGCGCCCCTGCACCCCCTCGGGGGCCCCGCCCCCGGACCCCCGGCTGGGCCTTCGCCCTCTGCACCCCGCTTTCGGGGCGCCGCCCCCGGACCCCCGGCGAGGACTTCGCCCGCCCCCGTACCCCCTGCCGCCCTTCTGATCGCCGCCAGATCCGTCGGCTCCTCGGCCGTCAACGGGCAGGGCAGCTCCGCCAGTTCGTCCAACAGGCGGATCGCCAGGGCTCGTAGTGCCGGGGGTGCCGGGGGTGTGGAGGCGCCGCCGGGGACGGGGAGTGTGGTGCCGCCTGCCGTCGTCCAGCGGGTGGCGATGCGGGTCACGTCGCGGCCGTCCTCGCTCGCCTGGCGGAGTTCGTGGGCGATCAGGTCCTCCGGCTGGACCCAGGTCACGCGCAGCGGGGTCATCGGGTCAGGGCTTCGAACGCGGTGTGGTGGGCGGACTGGCGGGCGCGGTCCCTCGCGTGGATCTCGCGGGTCACCGCCGCCAGTGCCCGCGCGGGGGCGTGCAGGTCGAGACGGCTGGCCTCGGCTACCGGTTTGGACCAGGCGGCGGGGACGGCGTCCTCGCCCCGCAGCGCGCCCGCCAGCGCGCCCGCCATGGTGGCGATCGAGTCGCAGTCGCGCCCGTAGTTCACCGAGGCGAGGACGGCCGTACGGAAGTCGCCCCGGGCCACCAGCAGCATGCCGAGCGCGATCGGCAGCTCCTCGATCGCGTGCAGGCGGGAGGGGCGCCGGGCGGCGAGGGAGGGGGCGCGGTAGTCGGGGCCGACCGTGTCGAAGGGGGCGATCGCCGCCCGCAGGGGCGCGAGCGCCGACTCGAAGTCCGGCTGGCGCGCGGCCACTTCGGCCACCGCCTCGATCGCCGCGCGCGTACCGTCCTTCGCGAGGGACAGACACACCTCGACGACGGATTGAGCGGTGGCGCCCGGCACGCACGCGGCCGCCACCGCCGCCGCGAAGACGCCCGCCGCCTCGCGCCCGTACGAGGACTGGTGCGGGGCGGCCACCTCAAGGGCCTCCGTGTACGCCCCCGCCGGGTTCGCCGCGTTGACCAGGCCGACCGGCGCCATGTACATCGCCGCGCCGCAGTTGACGATGTTGCCGGTGCCCGCCTCGCGCGGGTCGACGTGCCCGTAGTGCAGCCGCGCCACCAGCCACTTCTCGGCGAGGAAGATCCGGTGCAGCGGGATCGTCTCGGCCTCCAGCTCCGGGATCCAGACCGGGCGGGAGACGAGGTCGGGCACGAGGTGGTCCGCGATCGCGTACGCGTCCAGGTGGTCGCGGACCTTCTCGTACACCCGGATCAGCGCATGTGTCATCAAGGTGTCGTCGGTGATGTGGCCGTCGCCCTTGTGGTACGGGGCGACGGGGCGCGCCGTGCGCCAGTCGGCGCCGTGCCAGGGGCCGACGATCCCGTGGACACGGCCGCCGTGCCGCTCCACGATCTGCTCGGGGGAGTAGCCCTCGACCGGGCCGCCGAGCGCGTCGCCGACGGCCGCGCCGACCAGCGCGCCGGTGATGCGGTCCTCAAGAGTGGGCGTCGTGTACGACGTCGTGAGCGTCATGCCGGAATTGTCCACCCCGGGCGATCAGTTCGGGGTGGTTCGCCGCACTGTGGCGCAAAGGTCAGCCGCCCGGGTGGTGGCGCAGCGTGTCGGCGAGGAGTCCGGCGAGCTCCACGAGGTCGGTACCGGCCAGCCGGGGCAGGGCGCAGCCGGACAGGGTGCGGCAGGCGTCCCGCCAGGGCGCGGGGATCGCGGCGCCGCCGCCGAGCGCGCCGGTGAGCGCCCCGGCGAGCGCGGGCGCCGAGTCCGCGACCCGGGACAGGCAGGCCGCGGCCGGGACCGCGCTCGACACCGTGCCGCGCGAGGCGAGGGTGAGGGCGAGCGCGACGGGGACGGTCTCGGCTGCGGCGATCCCGTAGCTGTAGACATGGTCGACGATCTGATGCTCAAGCAGCGGTACGAGGGCGAACGCGCCCGCCGTGTCGTCGGCGAAGTCGTGCGCGAGCTTGACGGCGAGTTCGGCGTTGCGGGCGATCTCGGTGTCGGGCGGGAGCTCGGCGAGGGCGGCGTCGACGGCGGCCTCGGCGGTGGCCCCGCCGAGCGCCGCCGCGACGGCCGCCGCCACGGCCCGCGCGCCGTGCACCCCGTCGCCGTCCTGGGTGTAGCGGGCGTCGAACTCGGCGAGCTCGGCGGCGGCCCTGGGCGCCCCCGGGTGGACCACGGCGAGCACGGCCGCCCGTACGCAGGCGGCGTCGTCGAAGTAGTGCGGGTTGTCGTGGCCGGTGGCGGGCGGCCGCAGGCCGGTGACGAGGTTGCCGAGTCCGGCCCGTACGGAGATACGGGCGCGCAGCGGCAGTACGGCCGACTCGACCTCGGGGGCGCGGGCGGCGGCCGCCGCGACCTCGGCGGCCAGCAGGTTCCAGGCCCGGTCGACGGCGGCGCGGACGCGGCGGGCCGGGGCGAGGTGGGCGAGCAGCGGCTCGGCGGCGGTAAGGACGGACTCGGCGGCGAACGCGGCCCACTCCGCGTCGTCGGAGGGGCCCAGGCGCAGCGGTTCGGGGGGCTGGTTGAGGGCGATGGGGACGGGCAGGGTGGTGGTGGCGTTCTGCTCGGCGAAGGTGTCGAGCTCGCGGGTGAGCCGTCGGGTCCAGTCGGGCATCCGGGCGGCCCGGTGCCGCGCGGCGGGCCAGCCCGCGGCGTCGCCCGCGGCGAGGCCCAGGAGGAGGCCCTCGATCCGGATCCGGGTGGCGTCCCCCCGGACCGGCCGCGCAACCGGTGTGCGCCCGCCCCCACCTGAACCCTCGTCATCCATGTCCGTATCCATGTCCGTCATGTACCGCTCTCCTCCTCCGCGTCCGGCGTCAGCAGATCCGCGATGTCCAGGACGTGGTAGCCGCGCATCTCGGGCAGGCAGCTGCCGCGGACCGGGCCGATCGTGGCGGACCAGGCGGCGGGGATCGACGCGGTGCCGCCGAACGCGCCGGACAGGGCGCCCGCCACCGCCGCCGTGGTGTCCGCGTCGCGGCCCATGTTCACGGCCGTCAGGACCGAGTCCGTGAAGTCGCCCCGGGCCGTGGCGAAGGCGCCGAACGCCAGCGCCACCGCCTCGGGGGCCAGATCCGTCCAGGGGTAGCCGCCGATCACCACGGCCGAGCGGACCGCCCGTTCGCCCTGGTCGGCCACCGCCACCGCGCGCCGCAGCGAGCGCGCGGTCCAGGAGTCCAGCGGGATCACCGAGAGGGCCGCCGCGATCACCGCGTCCAGGCCGGCGCCCGCCATCGCCGCGGCCACGCCCGCCGCCACCGCCTGGCCGCCGTAGATGCCCTCGCCCTCGTGGCTGACGCAGCCGTCGATCGCCACCAGCCGCGCCGCCTCCCGCGGCCGCCCCGCCGCGAACACCCCGAAGGGGGCCGCCCGCATCGCAAGTCCGTCGCTCCAGGCGTGGCGGTGCTGGGCGGAGATCGGGGCGGCGAGTCCCCGGCGCAGGTTCTCCAGGGTGCCCCGCTCGCTGAAGCCCGCGCCCCGGAACGGGCCCTCGTCCCGGTCCGCGATCCAGTCGTGCCAGGCGTGTTCGACGTGCTGGACGGTGAGCGCCGAGCCGTGCCGGGCGAGCAGGAGGCCGGAGAAGATGGCGTACTCCGTGTCGTCCGTACCGGCCGGGTCGTCGCTCACGAAGCCCTCGATGCGGCCCCAGCGGCGGCGGATCTCCGACGGTTTCATGTTCTCGGCGGGGGAGCCCAGCGCGTCCCCGACGGCGAGGCCCAGCAGCGCGCCCCTGGCTCGCTCGCGGATGGCCTCGACTGTTCCCGGGCCGCTGGCGATCAACTCCATGGGAGGGCCTTTCGCTCGCCTGATCCTTCGCTTGATCTCTGCCACGGCGAACGATCGGGGAGTCCTTGTGTCACCCGCCCGCCACATCTGTGCAGCAGTGGGCACGGATGAGCGAAAACCCGCTCTGACCTGGGTAAGTACGGCCTGCCTTGCTAGCGCGGGGCTTACATCGAGCGTAATTTCGACTCTGTCGAGGGGTGCGGGAGACACGAGGGCCCGCTGCTTAACGCAAGGGGAGAGCTGTGTCCATCATCGATACGACGGCGACGCTGCACGAGGCGCACCGGGACAACCACACGCACCGGGACGTCAACGGCGGCTGGCTGCGCCCCGCCGTCTTCGGCGCGATGGACGGGCTCGTCTCCAACCTGGCGCTGATGACCGGTGTCGCGGGCGGCGCCGTCTCGCACAACACCCTCGTCATCACCGGGCTCACGGGCCTGGCCGCCGGCGCCTTCTCGATGGCCGCCGGCGAGTACACCTCGGTCGCCTCGCAGCGCGAGCTCGTCGAGGCCGAACTCGACGTCGAGCGGCAGCAGTTGCTGGGGCACCCGGTGGACGAGATGGAGGAGCTGGCCGAGCTGTACGTGTCGCGCGGCGTCGAGCCCGCGCTCGCCCGCGAGGTCGCCATGCAGCTTTCCCGCGACCCCGAGCAGGCCCTTGAGATACACGCCCGCGAGGAGCTCGGCATCGACCCGGACGACCTGCCGTCGCCGCTCGTCGCCGCCGTCTCGTCGTTCGGCTCGTTCGCGCTGGGCGCGATCCTGCCCGTACTGCCGTATCTGCTCGGCGCGACCGCGCTGTGGCCCGCCGTGCTGCTCGCGCTGATCGGTCTCTTCGGCTGCGGCGCCGTGGTCGCCAAGGTCACCGCGCGCTCGTGGTGGTTCAGCGGGCTGCGCCAGCTGGCCCTCGGCGGCGCGGCCGCCGCCGTCACCTTCGGCCTCGGCTCGCTCTTCGGCACGGCGGTGGGCTGACCCGCCGATGTGACTCCCCCGACCTCCCGAGAGGCCCGCCCGGCGGCACCGTGAACCCCGCCCGGCGGGTCTTTTGCGTCCGTGTGAACGGCGTGTGACCTACCTCCCTGCGCGGAATCCCGGTAACCCCCGTAGAATGGGGGAGTATGCAGGACCCCACATAAGTAATCGTTACTCGGCGGTTTCGCATCCTCGATGGCCGGGCATAGGCCGTACACACTCCGCCGCCGTAGGCAATGAAGCCTGCTCTGGGATGCGCGGTGAAGCGCCGCGAGAGTGTCCGCGTGTCCGCATGCTGGAATGGAACTATCCGGTTCGCGAGATCCGCTCCATCATGTAACCTGCACGAAATTTCGCAGAGGGCCAACGTCGTCCCTCGGCAATCTCTATGCCACGACGACGACGGGAGAGCCCATGCGTTCCGACGCCTGGTCGCCCATGGACGGTCGACCCGCCCCGCAGGGGATGTACGACCCCCGTAACGAACACGACGCCTGCGGTGTCGGGTTCGTGGCCACCCTCACCGGTGAGGCCAGCCATGAGCTGGTCGAGCAGGCGCTGACCGTACTGCGCAATCTCGAACACCGCGGTGCCACCGGCTCCGAGCCGGACTCCGGTGACGGCGCCGGCATCCTGCTCCAGGTGCCGGACGCGTTCCTGCGCGAGGTCACCTCCTTCGAGCTGCCCGAGGCCGGTGCGTACGCGGTCGGCATCGCCTTCCTGCCCGTCGAGGGGCACGACGCGGACACCGCCGCCGTCTCGAAGATCGAGACGATCGCGGCCGAGGAGGGCCTGGACGTCCTCGGCTGGCGCGAGGTCCCCGTCACCCCCGAACTGCTCGGCAACGGCGCCCGCGCCACCATGCCCGCCTTCCGTCAGCTCTTCGTCGCCGACGGTGCCGGCACCGGCATCGCGCTCGACCGCAAGGCGTTCGTGCTGCGCAAGCGCGCCGAGCGCGAGGCGGGGGTGTACTTCCCCTCGCTCTCCGCCCGGACGATCGTCTACAAGGGCATGCTCACCACCGGGCAGCTGGAGCCGTTCTTCCCGGACCTCTCCGACCGCCGGTTCGCCACCGCCGTCGCGCTGGTCCACTCGCGTTTCTCGACGAACACGTTCCCGAGCTGGCCGCTGGCCCACCCGTACCGCTTCGTCGCGCACAACGGCGAGATCAACACGGTCAAGGGCAACCGCAACTGGATGGTCGCCCGTGAGTCGCAGCTCGCCAGCGGGCTGCTCGGCGGCGACCTGGCGCGGATCTTCCCGGTCTGCACGCCGGACGCCTCCGACTCCGCCTCCTTCGACGAGGTCCTTGAGCTGCTGCACCTCGGCGGCCGTTCGCTTCCGCACAGCGTCCTGATGATGGTTCCCGAGGCGTGGGAGAACCACGACTCGATGGACCCGGCCCGGCGCGCCTTCTACCAGTACCACTCCACGATGATGGAGCCCTGGGACGGCCCGGCCTGTGTCACCTTCACCGACGGCGTCCAGGTCGGCGCGGTTCTCGACCGCAACGGTCTGCGCCCCGGCCGGTACTGGGTCACCGACGACGGCCTCGTCGTGCTCTCCTCCGAGGTCGGCGTGCTCGACATCGACCCCGCCAAGGTCGTCCGCAAGGGCCGCCTCCAGCCCGGCAAGATGTTCCTCGTCGACACCGCCGAGCACCGCATCATCGAGGACGACGAGATCAAGGCGGGCCTCGCCGCCGAGAACCCGTACAAGGAGTGGCTGGAAGCCGGCGAGATCGAGCTGGAGGACCTGCCCGAGCGCGAGCACATCGTGCACACGCACGCCTCGGTCACCCGCCGCCAGCAGACCTTCGGCTACACCGAGGAAGAGCTCCGCGTCATCCTCGCGCCGATGGCCCGCACCGCCGGCGAGCCGCTGGGCTCGATGGGCACGGACTCCCCGATCGCCGCCCTCTCCGAGCGCCCCCGGCTGCTCTTCGACTACTTCACCCAGCTGTTCGCGCAGGTCACCAACCCGCCGCTGGACGCCATCCGCGAGGAGCTCGTCACCTCGCTGCGCTCCTCGCTGGGCCCGCAGGGCAATCTGCTCGACCCGACCGCCGCGTCCTGCCGCTCCGTCACGCTGCCCTTCCCGGTCATCGACAACGACGAGCTG
The DNA here is from genome assembly GCF_043198895.1 of Streptomyces sp. NPDC048696. Lineage (NCBI taxonomy): Bacteria > Bacillati > Actinomycetota > Actinomycetes > Kitasatosporales > Streptomycetaceae > Streptomyces > Streptomyces sp. NPDC048696. Next base: position 341,591 of record NZ_JBICVJ010000004.1, read on the forward strand.
GCCAAGCTGATACACATCAACGCCGACGGCGACATGCCGGGCATGAAGGCCGCCACGCTCTCCGGCCTCTACCGCGTCTCCGGCGGCGGCACGGCGCTCGCCGCCCGGATCGAGGCGATCTGCGCCGAGGCCGACGCGGCCATCGAGGACGGCGCCCGCCTGATCGTCCTGTCCGACCGGCACTCCGACGCCGAGCACGCGCCGATCCCGTCGCTGCTGCTCACCGCCGCCGTCCACCACCACCTCATCCGTACGAAGCAGCGCACCCAGGTGGGCCTGCTCGTCGAGGCGGGCGACGTGCGCGAGGTGCACCATGTGGCGCTGCTGATCGGCTACGGAGCCGCGGCCGTCAACCCGTACCTGGCGATGGAGACCGTCGAGGACCTGGTCCGCGCGGGCACCTTCATCGAGGGCTTCGAGCCCGAGCAGGCCATCCGCAACCTGATCCACGCGCTCGGCAAGGGCGTCCTGAAGGTCATGTCCAAGATGGGCATCTCCACGGTCGCCTCCTACCGCGGCGCCCAGGTCTTCGAGGCCGTCGGCCTCGACGAGGCCTTCGTCGAGAAGTACTTCAACGGTACGGCGACGAAGATCGGCGGCGCCGGTCTCGACGTCATCGCCACCGAGGTCGCCGCCCGGCACGCCAAGGCGTACCCCGCCTCCGGCGTCCCCTCGGCGCACCGCGCGCTGGAGATCGGCGGCGAGTACCAGTGGCGCCGCGAGGGCGAGCCGCACCTGTTCGACCCGGAGACGGTCTTCCGCCTGCAGCACGCCACCCGCAGCCGCCGGTACGACATCTTCAAGAAGTACACCGAGCGCGTGAACGAGCAGTCCGAGCGCCTGATGACGCTGCGCGGCCTGTTCGGCTTCTCCTGTGACCGCCCCTCGATCCCCCTCGACGAGGTCGAGCCGGTCTCCGAGATCGTCAAGCGCTTCTCCACCGGCGCCATGTCGTACGGCTCGATCTCACGCGAGGCGCACGAGACGCTGGCCATCGCGATGAACCAGCTCGGCGGCAAGTCGAACACCGGTGAGGGCGGCGAGGACCCGGACCGCCTCTACGACCCGGCGCGCCGCTCGTCCATCAAGCAGGTCGCCTCCGGCCGCTTCGGTGTGACCTCGGAGTATCTGGTCAACGCGGACGACATCCAGATCAAGATGGCCCAGGGCGCCAAGCCCGGCGAGGGCGGCCAGCTGCCCGGCCACAAGGTCTACCCGTGGGTCGCCAAGACCCGGCACTCCACCCCGGGTGTCGGTCTGATCTCCCCGCCGCCGCACCACGACATCTACTCCATCGAGGATCTGGCCCAGCTGATCCACGACCTCAAGAACGCCAACCCGGCCGCGCGCATCCATGTGAAGCTCGTGTCCGAGGTCGGCGTCGGCACGGTCGCCGCCGGTGTCTCCAAGGCGCACGCGGACGTCGTCCTCATCTCCGGCCACGACGGCGGCACCGGCGCCTCCCCGCTCACCTCGCTCAAGCACGCGGGCGGCCCCTGGGAGCTCGGCCTCGCCGAGACCCAGCAGACCCTGCTGCTCAACGGTCTGCGCGACCGGATCGTGGTGCAGACCGACGGCCAGCTCAAGACCGGCCGCGACGTGGTCATCGCGGCGCTGCTCGGCGCCGAGGAGTTCGGTTTCGCCACCGCTCCGCTGGTCGTCTCGGGCTGCGTGATGATGCGCGTCTGCCACCTGGACACCTGCCCGGTCGGCATCGCCACCCAGAACCCGGTCCTGCGCGACCGCTTCTCCGGCAAGCCCGAGTTCGTCGTCAACTTCTTCGAGTTCATCGCCGAAGAGGTCCGGGAGCTGCTGGCCGAGCTCGGTTTCCGCAGCATCGAGGAGGCCGTCGGCCACGCCGAGCTCCTGGACACCGGCCGGGCCGTGCGGCACTGGAAGGCGCAGGGCCTCGACCTGGACGCGCTCTTCCACGTGCCCGAGCTGCCCGAGGGCGCGGTGCGCCACGCGGTGATCGCCCAGGACCACGGTCTGCAGAAGGCGCTCGACAACGAGCTCATCGAGCTCGCCGCCGACGCCCTGGGCGCGGCCACCGCCGAGGACGCCCAGCCGGTCCGCGCGCAGGTCGCGATCCGCAACATCAACCGGACCGTCGGCACCATGCTCGGCCACGAGGTGACGAAGAAGTTCGGCGGCGCGGGTCTGCCCGACGACACCGTCGACATCACCTTCACCGGCTCGGCCGGCCAGTCCTTCGGCGCCTTCCTGCCGCGCGGTGTCACCCTGCGCCTGGAGGGCGACGCCAACGACTACGTCGGCAAGGGCCTCTCCGGCGGCCGCGTGATCGTCCGCCCCGACCGGGGCGCCGACCACCTCGCCGAGTACTCCACGATCGCGGGCAACACCATCGCGTACGGCGCGACCGGCGGCGAGCTGTTCCTGCGCGGCCGCACCGGCGAGCGGTTCTGCGTCCGCAACTCCGGCGCCCTGGTGGTCTCGGAGGGCGTGGGCGACCACGGCTGCGAGTACATGACCGGCGGACACGCGGTGGTCCTGGGCGAGACCGGGCGCAACTTCGCGGCCGGTATGTCCGGCGGTATCGCGTACGTGATCGACCTCGACCCGAACCACGTCAACTCCGGCAACCTGGCGGCCGTCGAGCCGCTGTCGCCGGCCGACGGGCAGTGGCTGCACGACGTCGTGCGCCGCCACCACGAGGAGACCGGCTCCACGGTCGCCGAGAAGCTGCTCGCCGACTGGGACGCCGCGCTGCCCCGGTTCAGCAAGATCATCCCGTCCACGTACAAGGCAGTGCTCGCCGCCAAGGAAGCCGCTGAGCTCGCCGGTCTCTCCGAGCAGGAGACCACCGAGAAGATGATGGAGGCGGCGACCAATGGCTGACCCCAAGGGCTTTTTGACCACGGGCCGCGAGGTCGCGAAGACCCGCCCCGTGGCCGAGCGCGTCAAGGACTGGAACGAGGTCTACGTTCCCGGTTCGCTGCTGCCGATCATCAGCAAGCAGGCCGGGCGCTGCATGGACTGCGGCATCCCGTTCTGCCACAACGGCTGTCCGCTGGGCAACCTCATCCCCGAGTGGAACGACTACGCCTACCGCGAGGACTGGTCGGCGGCGCAGGAGCGGCTGCACGCCACCAACAACTTCCCGGAGTTCACCGGGCGGCTGTGCCCGGCGCCCTGCGAGTCGGCGTGCGTGCTCGGTATCAACCAGCCCGCCGTCACCATCAAGAACGTCGAAGTCTCGATCATCGACAAGGCGTGGGACACGGGCGACGTCAGGCCGCAGGCGCCCGAGCGCCTGTCCGGCAAGACCGTCGCGGTGATCGGTTCGGGCCCGGCGGGCCTGGCCGCCGCCCAGCAGCTGACCCGGGCGGGCCACACGGTCGCGGTGTACGAGCGCGCCGACCGCATCGGCGGGCTGCTTCGCTACGGCATCCCCGAGTTCAAGATGGAGAAGGTGCACATCAACCGGCGCATCGAGCAGATGCGCGCGGAGGGCACCAAGTTCCGCACCGAGGTCGAGATCGGCGTCGACATCGACGCGGCGAAGCTGCGTCGGCGCTACGACGCGGTGGTCATCGCGGCCGGCGCCACCGTCTCCCGCGACCTGCCGGTCCCCGGCCGCGAGCTGAACGGCGTCCACTTCGCGATGGAGTACCTGCCGCTGGCGAACAAGGTGCAGGAGGGCGACTTCGTGGCCCCGCCGATCACCGCCGAGGGCAAGCACGTCGTCGTGATCGGCGGCGGTGACACGGGCGCGGACTGCGTGGGCACCGCCCACCGCCAGGGCGCGGCCTCCGTCACCCAGCTGGAGATCATGCCGAAGCCGGGCGAGGAGCGGAACCCGGGCCAGCCGTGGCCGACCTTCCCCATGCTCTACAAGGTCACCTCGGCCCACGAGGAGGGCGGCGAGCGCGTCTACTCGGTCTCGACCACCCACTTCGAGGGCGACGAGGACGGCAACGTCCAGTTCCTGCACCTCGTCGAGGTCGAGTTCGTCGACGGCAAGCTGACCCAGAAGCCGGGCACCGAGCGGAGGATCCCCGCGCAGCTGGTCACCCTGGCGATGGGCTTCACCGGCACCGACCAGGCCAACGGTCTGGTCCAGCAGTTCGGCCTTGAGCTCGACGAGCGCGGCAACGTCGCCCGCGACGCCGACTTCGCGACCAACGTCGACGGCGTCTTCGTCGCCGGTGACGCGGGCCGCGGCCAGTCCTTGATCGTCTGGGCGATCGCGGAGGGCCGTTCGGCGGCACGGGGTGTGGACAGGTACCTTACGGGTGCGAGCGAATTGCCGGCCCCGATCCGTCCGACCGACCGGGCCCTGACCGTCTGATCCGCTCACCAAGATCGTTCCGTACAACGGTGTACGGGCTGCGTAGGTTCGGGGCTCACCCCTCGATCCCCGTAGCGCGGCGCCTGCCCCACTGTCCCCGACCGGACGACTGGGTGGGCGCCGCGGCACGTCTCGCTCCGCGGGGGCCTGGTGTTTGTCTGCGGGCCGGTGGGGGCTGGTCGCGCAGTTCCCCGCGCCCCTGTAAGGGCCCGGAAACGTAGCCTCAGCGCACCTTCAGCTGGCTGAACTCCACGCTTGCGTCCTCCGTGTACGCCCCCACCGCCCCCCGTAGATAGGGGCGTTCTATGTCCGTGAAGTCGGCCAGGCCCGCTGTGTTCACCGCTACCTGGAGGCGGGCGCCGTGTTGGATCACCGCCACCGAGTACCACTTGCCGACCGGGAACGGCTGTTGGCCGGTCGCCAGGAAGCGTTGGCCGCCGGGGTAGGCGGGGTCGCGCTTGCCGAGCTCCCAGCCGTTGGGCTTGAGGGTGATGTAGTAGAAGTGCTCCGGGTCGCTGTATCCCCACACCAGCCAGGCCACTTCCCAGCTGTTGGGCGTCGGCGTGCGCAACTGGCGCACCGTGCGCATCCTGGCCTCGTACTGGACATCGCCGTACGAGGCCAGGCTCACCACCAGGCCCGCGTGTGTCGCGCCGGGGTCGGTGGCCTGCTCCGGGGCGAGCCGGAGGCCGTGGTCGTCCCCGGTGTTGACGCCGTGGCCGTTGAACACGGACTGCCACTGGCCGTGCGTGGTGCCGTCGGCCCAAGGCTCTTGTGATCCGGGGCTGTTGCCGGCGGCGCACCGGCTGAGCCCGAAGGCACCGGCCGCGATCAGAGCTGCGGCCAGTGCCAGGGCGGTGGCTCTGCGCCGCCGGCTCCCGGGTTCGCCCGGCAGGACCGGGCGCCGAAGACGCGGAGCTGTCGTCATGCCGTCGAGTATGGACCCGGTTCCGTGGAGACGGCGGGGACATCGGCCGCGAAGTCCTCGGAGAGCTGGGTGAGGATCCGCTCGGTCGCCCGGCCGTCGCCGAACGGGTTGCCCGCGCCCGCCATCCGCGCGTACGCGGCCGGGTCGTCCAGGAGCGCGGCCGTGGCGGCCACGATCGCGTCCGGGTCGGTGCCCACCAGCCGGGCGGCCCCGGCCTCCACGGCCTCCGGCCGCTCGGTCGTGGTCCGCAGGACGAGGGCGGGCTTGCCCAGGCTCGGGGCCTCCTCCTGGATGCCGCCGGAGTCGGTCAGGACCAGGTCGCAGCCCGCGAGCGTGGCGGTGAAGTCCGGGTAGTCCAGCGGCTCCACGAGATGGATGCCCTCCTGGCGGGCCAGCGGCAGCAGCGCGTCCCGCACCGCCGGGCTCTTGTGCAGCGGCAGCACGATCTCCACGTCCCCGCGCTCCGCGAGCCGGCACAGCGCCCGGCCCATGCCGCGCATCCGTTCGCCCTGGTTCTCCCTGCGGTGCAGGGTGACCAGGACGCGCCGGCGGGTGGTGTGGAAGGCGCAGCTGCCGAGCCCTTCGGCCAGTACCCACTGGAGGTTGTCGACGACGGTGTTGCCGGTGGTGAGGATCTGCTCGGCCGCGATGCCCTCGGCGGCGAGGTGGCGTGCGGCACGTTCGGTCGGGGCGAAGTGCCAGCGGGCCATGCGCCCGATCAGGCAGCGGTTGAGCTCCTCGGGGAACGGGTTGTCCGGGACGCCGGTGCGCAGCCCGGCCTCGACATGGGCGACCGGGATCCGTTCGTAGAACGCGCAGAGCGCACCGGTCAGCGCGGTCGTGGTGTCCCCCTGGACGATGACGACATCGGGCCGCTGCGCACGCAGCAGAGTGCCGAGACCCTTCACCAGACGGGCCGTCAGATCGGACAGCTGCTGACGGTTGCGCATGACGTCGAGCGTGAAGCCGACCTCGACCCGGAGCAGGTCGAGCATCTGGTGCAGCATCTCGCGGTGCTGGCCGGTGGTCACCACGACCGGCTCGAACTGCGGGTCGCTCTCCAACGCCCGGGCGAGCGGCGCCAGTTTGATCGCCTCGGGCCGGGTACCGAGCACCAGCATGGCGCGGACGGGCGCGTTGGACGCAAATGTGGACACAAGTCCCCCCTAGGACATGGTCGGACAGGAGAAGACAGGAGAAGAGAGGAAGAGGAGGGCGGCGGGGGCGCGGAGCGGGCGGCCCCCGCCGCCGGTCGCGGAAGACCGCCGCCTTACGTACGGGCGGTCTTGAGCCAGGTGCGCTTGCCGGTCACCATCCGCCACATCCCCCACCAGCCCGCGGCGAACCAGATGTAGCCGTACAGGACGAAGACATGGGCGACCAGCACGGATCGCACGAGTCCGAGGTCCCGCTCCCGCTTGGCGTAGACGAGTCCGTACGCGTACGCGGCGGTGAAGGAGAGCAGATACGGGCCGAGCAGCCACATCGGTGAGATCAGCGACCGGCCCGCCTCGACGGAGGCGAGGGCGGTGCCGCCGACGGCCACCAGGAAGGAGAGCGGCAGCAGCGAGGTGAGCAGGATGAGCACCGGGCTGGAGAGGTGGTAGAGCAGATCGAGCGCGGCCCGGTTCGTGGGGACCTCCCGCAGGATGAGCGGGACGAGTCCGGCCGACTGCAAGTGGCCCTGGAACCAGCGGGATCGCTGCCGGACCAGGCGCCTGACGTCGAGGACGGCCTGCTGGGAGACCGAGGCCGTGGTGCAGTGCTGGGTCTTCCAGCCCTTGGCGATCAGCCGCACCCCGAGGTCCAGGTCCTCGGTGAGGCTGTCGCTCCAGGGGCCGCCGGGGCCGAAGGTGTTCAGCGCCGAGAGCCGCATGAACTGGCCGTTGCCGCCCATGCCGACGCTTCCGATGAACCGGCGCGCGCTCTGGAAGACATCGCCGTAGACGACGAACTCCATGTCCTGGAGCCGGGCAAGGAGGCCCTTGCCGCGGTTGTACATCCGTACGCAGATCTGGGTGGCGCCCGTGCGGGGGTCGTCGAAGAACGGGTCGACGGCCTGGACCACATGGGCGTCGAGCCGTCCGTCCGCGTCGACGACACAGAGGATGACGTCGGCCGGGTCGTGCTCCGCGAGCAGACCGGACTCGGTCAGATGGCGCACTCCGTCGTTGAGGGCGGCGCCTTTGCCGCGCCGTGCGTCGGGCAGTTCGCGCCGGTGCAGCAGGACCCGGTCGCCCGCGGCCAGCGCGATCTCGGACGTACGGTCGTCCGAGGCGTCGTCGATGACCAGGGCCAGGAAATTCCCGGCGGGGAGTTGGGTGATCCGCGCCAGGCTCTCCGCCAGCACCTGCTCTTCGTTGAGACAGGCGAGGAGGAATATGTAGAGCCGCTCTTTGCGCGGCCCTTTCCTGTGGGGCGCCCTGCGCCTGGAGAGAAGAAAGAGGCCGGTGTTGTAGCAGCCCGCCATCAGGATGATGGAAATGCTGGACCACAGGAGCAGGTCAACGATCATATCTGCCCCTGGTCGCCGGGGTGCGGTAGCGCTTTCGTTCCGATGCGCCGGCGCATTCGAATTCTGATCGATATGAGCACGAAGGCGGTGAGGCAGTAGAGAACGAAGCCCGCTCCCGCGGTGGCCTGCAGAGCTTTGGCCAAAGGTAGGCCGGGTATCGCCTCTGGTGCCGCTGCCATGCCCGCTAAAGGCAGCACTGTGCCCAGGGCAGGCTTTCCATACATGGGTCCCCCCCCATTTTTCCCGCACGCGTCTCCGCATGCGGTGGTGAACGTAGCAGATCCACCTGTGGGTGCGAGGCCGAAGTTAAAAGTTCACGGACGGCGCGTCGGGGCGTGTCACATAAAGCTGTGAATGACCCGGACTCTATTGACAGCCTTTACAGCCGGACTGAAGAATCGTGGGTCTCATTCGACCATGATCCTAGGCCGCGGATTCCCGGGCCCGGGCTCCTGGCCTGCCTCTGAATGGCAAGAGGCAAGAGGGGGGAAAGAAAACATGAAATCCTTGAGAAGAACGTCCCAAGGGCGCCGTCGGGGGCGGCGCCCGCTCTCCGTGGTGTTCCTGCTGATCGCCGCGCTCCTGGGCACCGCCGTCGCGGCCTCCGCGGCCGCGACCGACACCCCGCCGCCCGGCGCCGCGAGCGTCGCACCGGTGGCGAACGTCAACCGGGCGAGCCTCGCCGGCTGGGCGAGGACCCACCTCGCGAAGGACCAGGCACGCCGCGCGGCGCCGCACGGCCTGCTCTCCCCGGTGACGGGCCTGCTCGACACGGTGACCTCCACCGTCGGCAAACTCCTCGCCCAGACACCCGACTCCACGTCCACGCTGGTGCTCTACGACACCGCGGGCCCCTACGGCTACCTCGGCGAGCTGTACGCCATGGCGGCCGCGAACCTCGGCGGTCACTTCGGCACCGTCACCGCCAAGCCCGTCCAGCAGTACACCCCGGGCATGCTCGGCCAGTACACGGCGGCCGTCTACCTCGGCTCCACGTACTACGGCGGCGATCTGCCGGACGCCGTGCCCGCCGCCTTCTACCAGGACGTACTGGCCGCCACCAAGCCGGTGATCTGGGTCGGCGACAACATCTGGAACATGGGGAACGCCGTCGGCGTACCGCAGTTCACCCAGAAGTACGGCTGGGACCCGACCACGTCCTACTTCGCGGACGCGAGCGGTTCCATCGGCAACGTCACCCAGGTCACCTACGGCGGCCAGGCCCTCACCCGGAAGATCCCGGCCGGCCAGGACGGCGGCGTCCTGCGCCCGAACGTCCTCACCGGCGCGGGATACCCGCCGGTCACCACGGTCGCCACGGCACTGGACTCGGCGAGCGGGGCGACCTTCCCGTGGGCGGTGCGCTCGGCGAACCTCACCTACGTCGGTGAGATCCCGTTCAGCTACGTCTCCGAGAGCGACCGCGTGATCGCCTTCGAGGACATGCTCTTCGACGCCCTGGCCCCCGCCACCGCCACCCGGCACCGGGCGATGATGCGCCTGGAGGACATCAGCCCCGAATCCGACCCCACCCAGCTGCGGTCGATGGCGGACTACCTCTTCTCGCAGCACATCCCGTACGGCATCAACGTCATCCCCGTCTACACCGACCCCAACGGCGTCTACAACGGCGGCACCCCGCAGACCGAGACGCTGGCGCAGAAGCCGCAGGTCGTCAGCGCGCTCAACTACATGCTGGCGCGTGGCGCGGTGCTGATGGAGCACGGCTACACGCACCAGTACAGCAACGTCAACAACCCGTACACCGGGGTGACGGGCGACGACTTCGAGTTCTACCGGGCGCACATCGACTCGGCGAACAACGTCGTGTACGACGGGCCGGTGGCCGAGGACTCCACCCTCTGGGCGCAGTCCCGGGTCACCGCGGGGCTCGCCGCGTTCGCCGCGGCCGGGCTGCCGCGCCCCCAGCTGTGGACCACGCCGCACTACGCCGCGTCGGCCACGGACTACCGCGTCTTCAGCCAGAACTACTCGGCGCGGCTGGAACGTTCGCTGTACTTCGCCGGGACACTCAGCGGTGGTACGGCGGACCCGAACCGGTTCATCGGCCAGTTCTTCCCGTACGTCGTCAACGATGTGTACGGGACGAAGGTGCTTCCCGAGGATCTGGGGAACTATGAACCCGTGGCACTCAACAACCATCCGCCGCGGCTCCCCGCGGACCTCGTCGCGTCCGCCAAGGCCAACCTCGCGGTCCGGGACGGCATCGCGAGCTTCTTCTACCACCCCTACTATCCGCTCCAGCCGCTGAAGGACACGGTCGACGGCATCAAGGCCCTCGGCTACACCTTCGTCAGCCCCGCGGCGCTGTGATCAGGACCGGAACCAAGGCGGTCGCGGCCATCGCCGCGGCCGCCGCCCTGCTGCTCGCGGGCTGCTCGGGCGGCGGCGGTGGTGGTGGTTCGGACGACGGTCCCAGCCGGTCGGGCCCGAACCCGAGCGGGTCCGGGGGCGACGACGGGCGGGTGCGCGGCATGACCCTGCCGTCCTGGTCGGTGGACGACTACGCCAGCTCGCGCGCCCCGGCGTATCTGCGGGACATCGCGAGCACCGGCGCGCGCTGGGTCGTTTTCACGCCAACCTGGTACCAGCGGACCACCAAGGACTCCGAGCAGCATCCCACCGAGGAGACCGCGAGCGACGCGAGCCTGCGCCGGATCACGGACCTGGCGCACAAGGCCGGGCTCAAGGTCATGCTCAAGCCGCATGTGGACCTGGTGGACGGCACCGACCGGGCGGAGATCCGCCCCGCCGACCGGGCGGCCTGGTTCGCCTCGTACGAGAAGTTCATCACCCACTACGCGACCCTGGCGCAGGACACCGGCATCGAGCGCTTGTCGGTGGGCACCGAACTGGCGGGCGTGTCGGGCGACTTGGCGGCCTGGCGCAAGGTGATCACAGCGGTGCGCGCGCGGTACAAGAAGCCGCTCACCTACGCGGCCAACTACGACGAGTACGCCAAGATCCCCTTCTGGCCGGAGCTCGACGTCATCGGTATCGACGCCTACTGGCCGCTCGCCTCCAAGGCGACCACGGACCCGGCGGCGCTGAGCCGCGCCTGGCAGCCGATCGTGGGGGAGCTGGCCGCGTTCTCCGGCCGTCAGCACCGCAAGATCCTCTTCACCGAGGCGGGCTACACCAGCCAGCGCGGCACCGCCACGGCCCCGTACTCCTGGACGGTGAGCAAGAAGGACGGTTCGGACGAACAGGCCGCCGCCTACCGGGCGTTGCTGGACACCTTCGCGGGCCGCGACTGGTGGGCCGGGGTCTGCTGGTGGATGTGGGACGACTGGCCGGACAGCGGCGAGACCCCGGCGAAGCTCGCCTACACCCCGCACGGCAAACCGGCCGAGCAGGTGCTGAGGGAGCGGTGGACCAAGCCTATTGACTAAAAGTCAAATCCCCTCCACTCTCGGGACCGGGCCGCTGCCGCTCGAAGTCACCGGGAGGTTCCGTGAGCACACAAGCGCTGTCACGACTGGGTACGGAGCTCGGCTCGCCCCCGCCGGAGGGGGTGCGGGGGCTGGCGGACGATCAGGTCACGCTGCTGGCCGACGCGTTGCGGGGCGAGCGGGCGGCGAGGGCCGCCGGTCTCGAAGAGGCGGCTGAGGAAGCGCTGAAACTCGTCCCCGCCCTCGCCCGTGGCCCCGTCCGCCGCATCCTCTTCAAGTGAGCGGGCGGGAGTCCATGAACAAGCTGCCGGCCCGCGCCGAGACCGAGAAGATCGCCCGCCTGCTCGACCGGGACCCGGGCGAGTTCGCGTTCCTCGCGGAACTCCCCGCCGACGACGTACGGCGGCTGCGCGAGCTGACCGTCGCCGCGCTCTTCGACAACGCCCCCGACATGCTCGACCGGATCGCCCGAGCCACCAAACTGGTACCGGCCGGGGTCGCCGCGGCCATCTCGCAGAAGGCGCTCGGGCCGCGCCTCGCCGCGGCCGTCGCGGGCAGGCTGGAGCCGTCGCGCGCCGCCGACATCATCGACAAGCTGCCCGTCGCCTTCACCGCCGAGTCCTGCGCGCATCTGGACCCGCGCCGCATCCCGTCAATCGTCGCCGGTCTCGACGAGGGCCTGCTGGTCCGCGTCTCGGTGGCGCTGGCCGAACGCGGCGACCACCTCACCATGGGCCGCTTCGTGGCCCATCTGCCCGACTCCGTACTGGACCGGGTCCTGCCACAGGTGAGCGACGAGGTGGTACTGAGGACGGGTTACGCGCTCGACTCACCGCAACACCTGCCCCACATCGTCGAGTTGATGGGCGACGACCGCCTGGAGCGGGTGGTGGCGTCGGCGGCGGACGGGCTCTGGCCCGAGGCGCTGGCGATCGCGTCGTCGGTCACCGGCGAGCAGCGCATCCGCATCGCGACGCTGGCGGCGCACAGGCCACCGGACCAACTGGACTCTCTGGTACGGACGGTGGCCGACCAGGACCTGTGGGAGGCGCTGCTGCCGCTGGTGGCGGTGCTGCCGGACGAGGACCGCCGGACGGTCGCGGCCCTGCCCGCGCTCAGCGACGCCGAGGTCCTGACGGGACTGGTCCCGGCGGTGGTCGCGACCGGCCTGTGGGCCCAGTTCCTGCCGCTGTTCGACCTCCTGCCCGAGGACTCCCGCAAGACGGTGGCGGACGCGGCGGGCACGCTGCCCGACGCGGACCTGGACGCGCTGGCCCGCGAGGTCGACAAGCGCGATCTGTGGGAGCTGGTGCTGCCGCTGGTGGAGCTGATGGACGACCCGGCGAAGGAGCGCATCCTCACGCTGCCGGCGTTCCAGGACCGGGCGGGTCAGCCGTAACTGCGGTTAGCTGGACGCATGGGATCACAGACATCGAGCTGGGCCGAGTTCGAGGCGGCCGAGCCGCGGTTCGCCGAGACCGTGCGTACCCGCTTCCTCCTGTACAAGCATCATGTCCTCGCCACGCTGCGGGCCGACGGCAGTCCGCGGGTCACCGGTCTGGAGGTCGAGATCCACTCCGGCGAACTGTGGCTCGGCATGATGCCGAACTCCCGCAAGGCCATCGACCTGCGCCGCGACCCCCGCTTCGCGGTCCAGGCGAACCCGGGGCCCGACGCGGAGATGGCCGACGGCGACGTCCGCGTCAGCGGCAGGGCGATCGAGATCACCGACCCGGCGGCGCTGGCCCGTTACGTGGAGGTGACGAAGCCCCCGGAGCCGTTCCACCTCTTCCGCGCGGAACTGACGGAGGTGGTCCGCACCGGGATCGAGAACGAGGAGGTGGTGATGCGCGCCTGGCGCCCCGGCGCGGCCCTGCGCACCATCCGCCGAGGCAACGGCACGGAGCCTGCGAGGGAGGATGCGTGAGGGGGAGGCGCGGCGCTCTCAACTTCGTTCGAGCAGGGGGGACCCCCACCGCACGGTCCGCAGCCCGAACACGCACCCTTCCAGCGGAGCGCCCCTCACCCCACGTGGTGCGCCAGCACATCCCCCCGGCACACCCGGGCGGAGCCCCACGCGTCCCGCAACGGCCGGGCCTTGCGCAGCCACAGCGACAGGTCGAGCTCCTGGGTGTACCCGACGGCCCCGTGCAGCTGAAGCGCCGCCCGGGCCGCCGAGTACACCGCCGACCCCGCCGCCACCTTCGCCCCCGCGACATCTCCGGGGGCGAGGGTGACCGCGGCCCCGTACAGCAGCGGCCGGGCGAACTCGACCGCGAGGAGCGTGTCGGCGAGCCGGTGCTTGACGGCCTGGAAGGACCCGACCGGGACACCGAACTGCGTCCGTTCCTTGACGTACGCGACCGTCCGCCGCAGCAGTTCCTCCGCCACCCCGACCGCCTGCGCCGCCGCCGCGAGCCGCGCCCACAGCTCGGCGTGCCGAACGGCGTCCGCCAACCGGGGTCCACGGGCGAGGAGTTCACCTCCGGGGGAGGGGAGCGCGAGCCGCCGGGCCGGATCGGCGGACGGGCGGACCGGCCCGTGCCCCGGTGCGAGCCGCAGCTCGGCGTCCCGCACCACCAGCACCGCCCCCGCCGCGTCCGCGTCCAGCGCGTACGGCCCACCCCCCGGCAGGGAGAGCGTCGCCACCGCCTTCCCCGAGACGAGCCCCGGCAGCAGGCGCTCGGCCGGCCCGGTGGCGCCCAGTGCGGCGAGGCGCGCCAGGAGCGCGCTCGCCCCCGCGGTCTCCACCACGGGCCCGGGCGCGGCATGGCGGCCCAACTCCACGTAAGCCACCACCAGTTCGACCGGCCGTAGCCCCATCCCGTCGTACGCCTGCGGAGCGGCCAGCCCGAACACCCCCGCGTCGGCGAGCCGCGACCACAGCGCACGCCCCGGCCCGTGGTCCCCGGTGGACCAGGCGCGTACGACCGCCGGGGTGTCCGAGGCCGTCAGGAGCGCGTCCAGCGAGCGGGCGAACTCGCGCTGTTCGGCGGTGAGGAGGAACCTCATCAGCGACGTCCCTTCGGCAGCCCGAGCAGGCGCTCGGCGACGATGTCCCGCTGGATCTCGTTCGTCCCGGCGTAGATCGGCCCGGCGAGCGAGAACACGTACCCCTCGGCCCAGCCACCCCCGTCGTCCGCCAACTCGCCGTCCGGGCCGAGAACTTCGAGCGCCGTCTCGTGCAGCGCGATGTCGTACTCCGACCAGAACAGCTTGTTGAGGCTGGCCTCCGCGCCGATCCGCTCGCCCGCCGCGAAGCGGGACGCGTTGGCGTGGGTGAAGAGCTGGTAGGCGCGGGCGCCGACGACCGCGTCCGCCACCCGGTCCCGCAGGCCCGGGTCCGAGCCGTGCGCGCGCCACAGCCGCACGAGCCGGTCGGCGGCGGCCAGGAAGCGGCCGGGGGAGCGCAGGGTGAGGCCGCGTTCGTTGCCCGTGGTCGACATCGCGATGCGCCAGCCGTCGCCGGGCTCGCCGATGACGTCCTCGTCGGGCACGAACACCTCGTCCAGGAACAGCTCCGCGAAGGCGGGCCGCCCGTCGAGGCGGGCGATCGGGCGGACCGTCACACCGGGCGCCGCGAGGTCGAACATCAGGTAGGTCAGGCCCTGGTGGGGGCGGGGCGCCGCCGGGTCCGTACGGAAGATCCCGAACGCGCGGTCGGCGAACGCGGCCCGCGACGACCAGGTCTTCTGGCCCGAGAGCAGCCAGCCCCCGTCCGTGCGCGCCGCCCGCGACCGCAGCGCCGCCAGGTCGGATCCGGCCTCCGGTTCCGACCAGGCCTGCGCCCAGACCACCGCGCCGCTCGCCATGTCCGGCAGCACCCGGTCGCGCTGCTCGGGCGTCCCGTGGTCGAACAGCGTCGGTGCCAGCAGATTGATGCCGTTCTGGCCGACCCGGCCGGGCGCGCCCGCCGCGTAGTACTCCTCCTCGAACGCCAGCCATCCGTAGATGTCGGCGCCCCGGCCCCCGTACCGCTCGGGCCAGGAGACGACCGACCAGCGGTCGGCGGACAGCTCGGCCTCCCACGCCCGGTGCGCCGCGAAGCCCTCCTCGGTCTCCAGGGACGGCAGCGGCTCGGCCGGAACGTGCGCGGCGAGCCAGTCCCGCGCCTCGGCGCGCAACGCGTCCTCCTCGGCCGTGTGGTCCAGGTCCATGACGCGTCCCGCCCCTTCGCCCAGCGGCCGACCGACCGAAGCTTCCCTAACAAGTGTTTGGTAGGTTAGCCTGCCGACGTGACCGACAACAAGGTTCGGAACACCGGCGACAAGGTTCGGAACCAGGTTCCGTACGTGCCCGGGCACGGCCTCCTCGACGGCCGCACCGCCGTGGTCACCGCCGCCGCCGGGGCCGGGATCGGCGGCGCGACCGCCCGCAGATTCCTGGAGGAGGGCGCCCGGGTGCTGCTCGGCGACGCGCACGCCCGCCGCCTCAAGGAGACCGAGCAGGCCCTCGCGGCCGAGTTCGGCGCGGCCGCGGTGGCCGCGCTGCCCTGCGACGTCACCGACGAGACACAGGTGCGGGCCCTGTTCGACGAGGCCGTGCGCCTGCACGGCGGCCTCGACGTCGTCGTCAACAACGCGGGCCTGGGCGGCACGGCCGAGCTCGTCGACATGAGCGACGAGCAGTGGGACCGCGTCCTCGACGTCACCCTGGGCGGCACCTTCCGTTGCACCAGGGCGGCCCTGCGCGCGTTCCGCGACGCCGGACGCGGCGGCGTGATCGTCAACAACGCGTCCGTCGTCGGCTGGCGCGCCCAGGCCGGGCAGGCCCACTACGCCGCCGCCAAGGCGGGCGTCATGGCGCTCACCCGCTGCGCGGCGATCGAGGCGGCCGCGTACGGAGTACGGGTCAACGCGGTCGCGCCGTCGCTCGCCATGCACCCCCACCTGGCGAAGGTCGCCAGCGCCGAACTCCTTCAGGAGCTGACCGCCAAGGAGGCGTTCGGGCGGTACGCCGAGCCGTGGGAGGTGGCGAACGTGATCGTCTTCCTGGCCGGCGACTACTCCTCGTACCTGACGGGCGAAGTCGTCGCGGTCAGCAGCCAGCACCCCTGACGCCGCCCAGGACGACAATGGACCCGTGCCGAACAACAAGAAGCAGCAGGTGACCGCCTCGCCCGAGCGGCGCGGGGAACTCCTCGCCACCGCGGCCGAGGTGTTCGCGGCCCAGGGCTACAACGCCACCACCGTCCGCCGGATCGCGGACGAGGCCGGCATGCTCGCGGGCAGCCTCTACTACCACTTCGATTCCAAGGAATCGATGCTCGACGAGATCCTCTCCACCTTCCTGACCGAGCTCTGGGAGGGGTACGACGCCGTGCTCGCCGCCGGGCTCGGGCCCCGGGAGACCATCGAAGCCCTGGTCACCGAGTCGTTCCGGGAGATCGACCGGCACCGGGCGGCCGTCGCGATCTACCAGAAGGAGTCCCGCCACCTCGCCGCCCAGCCCCGCTTCGGCTACCTCGCCGACTCGCAGCGCAAGTTCGAGCGGGCGTGGCTGGGGACGCTGGAGCGCGGGGTGGCCGCGAAGGCGTTCCGGGCGGACCTGGACGTCCGGCTCACCTATCGGTTCGTCCGGGACACGGTGTGGGTGGCCGCGTCCTGGTACCGGCCGGGCGGACAGCACAGCCCGGAGGAAATCGCCCGCCAGTATCTGTCGATGGTGCTGGACGGAATCGCCGTACGCGAATAACCCACCTCAATTCCAAGGGAGTTGGAATGTCCGAGGCCTATATCGTCGAAGCGGTGCGTACGCCCGTCGGGCGGCGCGGGGGCGGGCTCTCGGCCGTCCATCCGGCGGATCTGGGAGCGCATGTGCTCGGCGCGCTGATGCGGCGCTGCGGAATCGATCCGGCCGCCGTCGAGGACGTCGTCTTCGGCTGCCTCGACGCGGTCGGGCCGCAGGCCGGGGACATCGCGCGGACGGCGTGGCTGGCGGCCGGGCTGCCGCAGGAGGTGCCGGGCGTGACCGTCGACCGCCAGTGCGGCTCCTCCCAGCAGGCCGTGCACTTCGCCGCCCAGGCGGTCCTCTCCGGCACCCAGGACCTGGTGGTCGCGGGCGGCGTCCAGAACATGTCGATGATCCCGATCGCCTACGCCTCCCGGCAGGCGGCGGTGCCGCTGGGTCTGACCGAGGGGCCGTTCGCCGGCTCCGAGGGCTGGCGGGCGCGGTACGGGAGGCAGCCGGTCGACCAGTTCCACGGCGCCGAGCTGATCGCGCGGCACTGGCGGATCACCCGCCGCGACCAGGAGGAATTCGCGCTCGGCTCGCACCGGAGGGCGCTGCGCGCGATCGACGAGGGCCGCTTCGCGCGCGAGAGCGTGCCGTACGCGAACGTGACCGTGGACGAGGGGCCGCGCCGCGACACGGACCTGGAGAAGATGGCGGCGCTCAAGCCGGTCGTCGACGGCGGAACGATCACCGCCGCCTGCTCCTCCCAGGTCTCGGACGGCGCGGCCGCGCTGCTGCTCGCGAGCGAGCGGGCGCTGCGGGAGCACGGGCTGACCCCGCGCGCCCGCGTCCACCACCTCTCGGTACGCGGCGAGGACCCCATTCGGATGCTGTCGGCCCCGATCCCGGCGACCGCGTACGCCCTGAAGAAGACGGGTCTGACGATCGACGCGATCGACCTGGTGGAGATCAATGAGGCGTTCGCGCCGGTGGTGCTCGCCTGGCTGAAGGAGACGGGCGCCGACCCGGCGAAGGTCAACGTCAACGGCGGGGCCATCGCGCTCGGCCACCCGCTGGGCGCCACCGGCGCCAAGCTGATGACCACCCTGGTGCACGAGCTGGAGCGCACCGGCGGCCGCTACGGCCTCCAGACGATGTGCGAGGGCGGCGGACAGGCGAACGTGACGATCGTCGAGCGGCTGTAGGCCGCCCCGGCGGGGGAGTGGCGCGGCCCACACCGCCTGCCCTGGCCAGGGCGGAGCGGTGTGGTAAAGTTTTCCCCGTTGCAGTTTTGGTACCCATAGACTTTATGTGCGCCTGACGGGAATGTTCCTTCAGGCGCATTAATTCTTTTCCGGCTTTCTCCGGATGGGGCCCCTACCTATTCAGGAGAATGACATGGCTACTGGCACCGTGAAGTGGTTCAACTCGGAAAAGGGCTTCGGCTTCATCGAGCAGGACGGCGGCGGCCCGGACGTCTTCGCCCACTACTCGAACATCGCCTCCTCCGGCTTCCGTGAGCTCCTTGAGGGCCAGAAGGTCTCCTTCGAGGTCACGCAGGGCCAGAAGGGCCTGCAGGCGGAGAACATCATCCCCGCCTGATCTTCGGCGAATTCCGCTAGCCGGGACCCGCACCGCGCAGGTGCGGGTCCCGGCTTGCGTGCTGTCCGTCCCCCGGCCCCGGAAGGCACCCTCCGTATGACGCGCATGACCTCCCGCAAGCGCCCCAGCTCCAGCTCCAGCAGGCCCGCCGCGAAGCCCGCGCGCGGCCGGACCGTACAGCCGCAGGGTGAATTCACGCTGCCGGAGACCGTCACCCCGGCGCTGCCCGCCGTGGCCGCCTTCGCCGACCTCGACATGCCCGCGGCGCTGCTCAAGACGCTCGCGGCGCAGGGGGTCACCGAGCCGTTCCCGATCCAGGCCGCCACCCTGCCGAACTCGCTGGCGGGCCGCGACATCCTGGGCCGGGGCCGCACCGGCTCGGGCAAGACGCTCGCCTTCGGACTCGCCCTCCTGGCCCGTACGGCCGGACACCGCGCCGAGCCGAAGGCGCCGCTGGCGCTGGTGCTCGTGCCGACACGCGAGCTCGCCCAGCAGGTCACCGACGCGCTCACGCCGTACGCCACCGCCGTCAACCTGCGCCTGACCACCGTCGTCGGCGGTCTCTCCCTGACCAAGCAGGCCAACGCGCTGCGGCGCGGCGCCGAGGTCCTGGTGGCCACGCCCGGCCGCCTCAAGGACCTCATAGAGCGCGGCGACTGCGTGCTCGGCCAGGTGCGTACGACGGTGCTCGACGAGGCCGACCAGATGGCCGACATGGGCTTCATGCCGCAGGTCACGGCGCTGCTGAAGCAGGTCGAGCCGGGTGGCCAGCGGATGCTGTTCTCGGCGACCCTGGACAAGAACATCGACCGCCTGGTCCGGATGTTCCTCACCGACCCGGTCGTCCACTCGGTGGACCCGTCGGCGGGCGCGGTCACCACGATGGAACACCACGTCCTCTACATCCAGGACGAGACCGACAAGAAGGCCGTCACCGCGCGCATCGCGGCGCGCGACGGCCGGGTGATCATGTTCCTGGACACCAAGCGTTCCGTGGACCGGCTGGTCAAGCGGCTGCTCGCGAGCGGTGTACGGGCGGCGGGCCTGCACGGCGGCCGCTCCCAGCCGCAGCGCAACCGGACGCTTGAGCAGTTCAAGAACGGCCAGGTCACCGCGCTGATCGCGACGAACGTCGCGGCGCGTGGCATCCACGTGGACGACCTCGACCTGGTCGTCAACGTCGACCCGCCCACCGACCACAAGGACTACCTCCACCGGGGCGGCCGCACGGCCCGCGCGGGCGAGTCGGGCAGCGTCGTCACCCTGGTCCTGCCGGAGCAGAAGCGCGAGATGACCCGCCTCATGTCGTTCGCGGGGATCCGTCCGCAGACTGCTGCGGTGAAGTCGAGCGACGAGGAGCTGGTACGGGTCACGGGCGCGCGCGAGCCGTCCGGCGTCCCGGTCGTGATCGAGCTCCCGCCGCAGCCGACGCCGTCCACGTCGGGCCGCGGCCGCAGCCGGGGCACCCGCTCGGGCGGAGCCCGCACGTCCGGTGCGACCGGTGGTGCCCGCACGTCCAATGGCGCCGGTGGTGCCCGTACGTCCAGCGGTACCGGTGGTGCCCGCACCCAGGGTGGCGGTCGCGCGGGCCAGGGCGGCGCGCCCCGGCGCGGCGGTCGCCCCCAGGGCGGCGGCCGCCGCAACGCAACGGCGTAACCCCTGGGGCTCCGCCCGGGACCCCGTGACCGCTCCGTGTTCACCTGCGGGTGCGTGGGGGCTGGTCGCGCAGTTCCCCGCGCCCCTAAAGGCGGGCCGGTGGTTTGTCTGCGGGTTGTGTGTGGCTGGTCGCGCAGTTCCCCGCGCCCCTCAGATGGGCCCTTCGGGCCCTCCCTGCGGGCGTGGGCATCGGCGTGAGCAGCGAAATTGGGCCCGGAGGGCCCTCTTAGGGGCGCGGGGCTGTGTCGATTTGCGGCTCCGCCGCGTGGGCGCGAGCAACCCAGCACGGTCCGCAGCCGAACGAAGCGGGGTGCAGGGGCGCAGCCCCGCGTACCTACCCACTCACCCCAGCCGGGGTCCCGGGCGGAGCCCCAAGCGGGGTGCAGGGGGCGCAGCCCCCGCCCAGGGGTCCGGGGGCCCCGCCCCCGGGAAACCGCCTCCACCCCCACCCACCCCCGGAGGGTTCAGGGAAGGGGCGGGGTGGGGGAAAGACCCGACAGGATCGCGGACGCCTCACCCATCACCCGCCCCACCAACTCCGCACAGCTCGGCAGATCCGAAATCACCCCCGCCACCTGCCCGGACGCCATCACCCCGGACTCCGCCCGCCCGTCCACCATCGCCGCCTTCAGCAGCATCGGAGCATTGGCCGCCAGCAGCACCTGACTCCACGTCAAGTCATGGCCGCGCCGCATGGCGACCCCGTCCCGGAGCATCCGGGACCAGGTCAGCCCGGACAAGCGGCGGAACCCCGACGCATGCCGCACCGCACGCGTCAACGCCCGCAACCGCCCCGCCCGTTCGAGCGAGGCGACGAACTCCGTACGGAGCATGCGGTGCGGCAGCCCGTCCACCGCCCGCGTCACCGTCACATCCCCCACCCCCGCCGCCAGATACCGCGCCTTCACCGCGTCCGGCACCGGAGAGTCGGAGGTGAGCAGGAAGCGCGTGCCCATCGCGACCCCCGCCGCCCCGTACGCCAGCGCCGCCACCAGACCGCGCCCGTCGCAGAAGCCGCCGGCCGCGATCACCGGGATGTCCACCGCGTCCACCACCTGCGGCAGCAGGACCGTGGTCGCCACCTCGCCGGTGTGCCCGCCGCCCTCCCCGCCCTGCACGATCACCGCGTCCGCGCCCCACGCCGCGACCTTCTCGGCGTGCCGCCGCGCCCCGACGGACGGCACGACCACCACCCCCGCGTCCTTCAGCTCGGCGATCAGCTCCCGAGAGGGGGCCAGCGCGAAGGACGCCACCCGCACGCCCTCCTCCACGATGATCCGCACCCGCTCCCGCGCGTCGCCCGCGTCCGCCCGCAGATTGACCCCGAACGGCGCGTCCGTACGGGACTTGACCTCCCGTACCGCAGCCCGCAGCGCGTCCGTGGTCATCGTCGCCGAGGCGAGAATGCCCAGCGCCCCCGCCTCGGCCGTGGCCGTCACCAGGCGGGGCCCGGCCACCCAGCCCATCCCGGTCTGCACGATCGGGTGCCGCACCCCGACGAGGGCCGTCAGCGCCGTCTCCATCACGCGGACCGGACCTCTCGCTCGCGACGGCCCTCCGGGTCGAGCACGTCCCGTATCAAGCGCAGCTCCTCGGCGGTGGGTTCACGCGTGAAGGCGACTTCGGCATCCACCGACAGCGAGAAACCCGTCGCCGAGCGCACCTCCTCCACCGTCACCCCCGGATGCAGCGACGCCAGCCGCATCGAGTGGTCCGGCGTGGCGAAGTCGAAGACGCCGAGGTCGCTCACGACCCGGGGGATGCGGTGGTAGCGCGCCCCGGCGGCGGCCGCCCGGTCGTAGCCGACGCCGCACACCATGTCGACCGCCGGGACGAAGACCCGGGGCGAATGGCGGGGGATCCAGTAACTCACCGGATTGTTGAGGGTGTTGACCGGTGCGCCGCGCACCCCGAGCAGCTGGCGCGTCGGGGCCGCCCAGTCGCCGATGCAGGAGATGTTCTGGTTGCCGAACCGGTCGATCTGGCTCGCGCCCATCATCACGTGCCGCCGCCCGCCGGTGACCATGGTCAGATGGCGGCGGTAGGGGAGCCAGCCCTCGGTCGCCCCGGCCGTCGTGACGAGCCTCGCCTCGCCGTCGGTGAGCAGCAGGTCGCGCGCGAACGTGAGGCGTGCCAGGCGGGCGCCGACCGACGGGATCAGGCCCATCGGGCTGGCCAGCACCTCACCGTCGCCCCGCCAGGCCTCGGCGCAGGCGATCACGCAGTACTCGGCGCGGCTGATCACCGGACTCCCTCCTGCCGGGCCTGGACCCGGACCTCCTCGTGCCAGGTCCGGACGGCCGACTGGTAGCTCTCCTCGTCGCCGTCGCCGGGGAGGAAGCGCGCGGCGAACTCCGGCCAGGGCGTGGTCGCGTACAGCTTCTGGAACGGCTCGTCGCGCTCGTAGTCGGGCGCGCAGGACGTGAAGTGCGCCCCGTGCGGGGTCTCCACCACACCGGTGACCGAATGACGTGCGACGAGGAGGGTCTGGGGAGCGGCGTCCGCGAAGCCGCCCGGGTCCACCACGCGTTCGCAGGAGACGTACGCCTCCTCGGCGGCCTCGCAGAACAGGTCGTCGAAGTACGGGTCCGGGCCCAGGTACTGCGCGTTGCCGAGCCGGTCGGCGCGGTTCAGGTGGACCAGGGCCGCGTCCAGCCGCAGGGCGGGCATCGCGACGAAGGTCTCGCCGTCTTCGTACGGTGAAGTGACCGTGCGCAGTGCGGGGTTGACCCGCATGACGTCCGAGCCGAGCCCTGCCCGTACCGGCAGGAACGGCAGCCGGTTGGCGGCGGCGTGCAGCCCCCACATGAACATCGCCTCGTCGACCTCCATCAGCTCGAACGCGCCCGCCTCGCGGGCCGCGCGGAAGTGCGGTTCGAGCGGGATCGAGTCGAGGGTCGCGAAGGGGGCGACCAGCTTGCGGACGCGCCCGGCGGCGGCGAGCACCCCGACGTCCGGACCGCCGTACGAGACGACGGTCAGATCCGTGACGGGGGACCGCAGCACCGCCCTGACCAGCGCCATCGGCTTGCGGCGCGAGCCCCAGCCGCCGATGCCGACGGTCATGCCGCTGCGCAGCCGCGCCGCCACCTCGTCGGGCGTCATGGTCTTGTCGGTCATGCCGGTCCCGCCTGTTCCTCGCTGCCGAAGGTCGCCCGTACCCGGTCGGCGACCCCGCTGAGGTTGGCCTCGAAGGTGAAGCCCTGCTCGTAGCGGTAGCTGCGGTGGACGTCGACGGGGTCGATGCCGTTGATGGCGGCCTTCGCCAGCCGGATGAGCGTGCCGTCCTTGCGGGCGATCTCGCGCGCCAACTCCAGTGCGGCGGACGGCAGTTCCGGGCGCTCGACCACCCTCCAGACCGAGCCGTGCGCGTGCAGCTCGCGGGCCGTGACGGTCCGCGAGGTGTAGTAGAGCGCGCGCATCAGATGCTGGGGGACCAGCCGGGCGAGATGGGTGGCGGCGCCGAGCGCGCCCCGGTCCAGCTCGGGCAGCCCGAAGGTGGCGTCCTCGCTGGCGACGACGGCGTCCGCGTTGCCGACCAGGCCGACGCCGCCGCCGAGGCAGTGCCCCTGCACCGCCGCGACGACCGGCACCTCGCACTCGTACACCGCCGAGAACGCCTCGTAGCAGCCCCGGTTGGCGCCGATGAGGGCGCTGTGACCCCGGTCGCGCCGCAGCTCCTTGATGTCGACCCCGGCGTTGAAGCCGCGCCCCTCGGCGGCCAGGACGACACAGCGGACACCGGGGTCGCGCCCGGCGGCGCGTACGGCGTCGGCCAGTTCGTACCAGCCCTTCACGGGCAGCGCGTTGACGGGCGGGAAGTCGACCGTGACGACGGAAATCCCCGTTTCGGGGGCGGTGGTGGAGACACCCATGAGCGGATCAGCTACCTTTCCACCAAACGTTTGTTAGGTAGGAAGGTAGCAGCGGATGGAGCTGGCCGGGAAGGCGGCGGTCGTCACCGGGGGCACCCGGGGCGTCGGCGCGGGCATCGCACGGGCGCTCCTCGCGGCCGGCGCCGACGTCGTCGTCTGCGCCCGCCGCCCACCCCGAAGCCCGGTCCGGGCGGCGGGCCGCGAGGCCGAGTTCCGCCCGGTCGACCTGCGCGAACCCCAGGCCGTACGGGAGTTCTTCGACGCGGTCGCGACGGCGTACGGGCGCCTCGACCTCCTCGTCAACAACGCGGGCGGCACGCCCTACCGGCTGCTCGGCGAAGGCGAAGCCGGGAACACGGAGATACGCACAGGCGCGCTCGACGCCGAGCGCCACGCGCGCGTGATCGCGCTCAACCTCATCGCGCCGCTCACCGCCTCCCTCGCCGCGTACCCGTATCTGCGCGGCTCCGGCGGCTCGGTCGTCATGATCGGCAGCGTCAGCGGTACGCGCCCCTCGCCCGGGACCGCCGCGTACGGCGCCGCCAAGGCCGGGGTGGAGAGCCTGGCCCGCTCGATGGCGGTCGAGTGGGCACCCGAAGTGCGGGTCAACACCCTGGTCCTGGGCATGGTCCGCACCGAGCTCGCCCATCTCCACTACGGGGACGCGCGGGGGGTCGCGGCAGTCGAGCGCACGGTGCCGCTGGGGCGACTGGCCGAGCCGTCCGACGTGGGCGCGGCGGTCGTCTTCCTCGCGTCCGGAGCGGCCTCGTACATCACCGGCGCCTCCCTCCTGGTCCACGGCGGGGGAGAGCGCCCGGCGTTCCTGGGCGCGGCGACAGTCAACACGGCGGAAACCAAAGGGAGTTGAGATGGCTGCGGACATGTGTGCGGGGCGGGTCGTCGTGGTGACGGGCGCGGGGCGGGGGCTCGGCCGGGCCCACGCCCTGGCGTTCGCGGCCGAGGGGGCGAAGGTCGTCGTCAACGACCTCGGGGTCGGCCTCGACGGCACGCCGGGCTCCGGCAGCCCCGCCCGGAACGTGGTCGAGGAGATCCGGGCGGCGGGCGGCGAGGCGGTCGCGCACGGCGGGGACATCGCGACGGCGAAGGGCGCGGCCTCGCTGGTCGAGGCGGCGCTCGACACCTTCGGCCGCCTCGACACGCTCGTCAACAACGCGGGCTTCCTGCGGGACCGGATGCTGGTGAACCTCGACGAGGACGACTGGGACGCGGTGCTGCGGGTCCACCTCAAGGGCCACTTCCTGCCGCTGCGGGAGGCGGCCGCGTACTGGCGGACCGAGTCCAAGGCGGGGCGCCGGCCGGTGGCCCGGATCGTCAACACCACCTCCGGCGCCGGGCTGTTGGGCAGCGTGGGGCAGGGCAACTACGCGGCCGCCAAGGCCGGGATCGTCGGTCTGACGCTGGTCGCGGCGGCCGAACTCGCCCGGTACGGCGTCCAGGTCAACGCGGTCGCCCCGGCGGCACGCACCCGTATGACGGAACGTGCCTTCGCCGATCTGGCGGCCGCGCCCGAGGACGTGGCGCCGCTGGTGGTCTGGCTCGGGTCGGCCGCGAGCGACGGCGTCACGGGCCGCGTCTTCGAGGCCGAGGCGGGCCGGATCACCGTGATGGAAGGGTGGCGTCCGGGCCCGACGGCGGACAAGGGCGACCGCAGAACCCCGGCGGAGGCGGGCGACACAGCGCGCGACCTGCTGGCGCGGGCACAGGCGCCGGGGGCGGTGTACGGGGCGGGGTGACCGGGGACGGCCGGTCGGGGACCGTGTGCGGCGGGAACAGCGGAAGGGGGCGGGGGTTACGACGTCAGCCGGGTCGCGGCCTCCCGTTGCAGGGTGCTCGTACCGGCCAGGAACCGTACGACCGTCTGCAGCTCGTCGGTCGTGAACTCGTCGCAGAACGAGGCCATTTCGCTCGACCAGTCCACGAAGAACCGTTTCAGACCGGCCACGTTCTCCCGGCGGATCTCGATGAGTACCCGGCGCTTGTCGGTGGGATGCTTGGCGCGGCGTACGAAGCCCTTGGTCTCCAGGCGGTCCACGAGGCCGGTGACGGAGGCGGGGGCGAGGCCGGTGTGCTGGCAGAGGTCCTTGGCGGTGAGCGGGCCGAACCGTTCGAGCAGATCGAGCGTCTTGCTCTCCGAGGCGCCGAGGCCTTGCTTCCCGGCGACGGCGGTGTGGAACATCACCGTGACGCCGCTGTGTTCGCGCGCCACGCTCAGAAGGTCTTCGACCGCCTTGGCGCGGTCAGTGCCGTTGCTGTCGTCCATGCGGGGGAGAGTAGCAACTCCTTAGTTTGCTGAAACGAAAGAATGGCTAAATTATCCCCCTTGTCACAAATAGCGGTGGGCGCCTCCGTTACGCCAGGGTGTCGCAGGTTAACTCGTAGGAAATTCAATGGTTTTATCGTTGACGACCCCCGCTCTACGCGCGTCATCATGTGGCGCATGACCACCCCCACACGCATCACGAAGCGCTTTGTCACGCTCGGCGGCGTCGCCGCCCTCGCCGCGACCCTGCTGGTCGGCCCGTCCGCGCTGACGGCCACCGCGTCCACCCAGTCCACCGGCAGCATCTGCTACGGAGCCCTGCCCTCGCAGGCGCACGACACGCTCGACCTGATCCAGCAGGGCGGCCCGTTCCCGTACTCGCAGGACGGCGTGGTCTTCACCAACCGCGAGCACGTCCTGCCGGCGGAGTCGAGCGGCTACTACCACGAGTACACGGTCACGACGCCGGGCTCCCCGACGCGCGGCGCCCGCCGCGTCGTCACCGGTGAGCAGGACAACGAGGACTACTACACCTCGGACCACTACGCGACCTTCGACCTGATCGACTTCGGCTGCTGAAGCTCCCCGCCAGATCGTTCCGGCCGAAAAACGCCGATGGTCAGGAGCCGCCCAGGCTCCTGCCCATCGCGCGTGACCCGGTCGAGTTGCGCACCGTGAACGCCACCGTGCCCGGGAGATAGCGGTCCTGGGACCATTCGAGCGGCAGCCCGGCCGGGTCGGTGGAGCGGCGGCGTTCACGGAGCAGCGCCTCACCGGCCGGGCAGCCCAGCAACTCCGCGTCGGCCGCGTCCGCCGGGACTACGTCGATCGTATGGTGGGCGTCCACGAACAGCACCCCGTGCGCCTCCAACTCATCGGCGTGCGAGGCGAGTCGCGGATCCATCGCCAGGACCAGCTCGCCCACTCGCTCCGGGTACGTGGTGCGCTCCACCATCACCGGCGCGCCGGACAGGGTACGCACCCGCAGCACCCGGAACACCCGCTCTCCCAGCGGCAGTCGCAGCTGGTACGCCTCCTCCTCGCTCGCCTCGCCCGGGTCCACCGAGACCGTCCGGCCGCCCGGCACCTCGCCCAGCGAGCGGGCCCAGCGGGCGAAGGACCGCAGCTCCTCGAAGCTCTGCAGCCGCGCCCCGCCGGTCCCGCCGAGCACCACCCGCCGCGCACCGCGCCGTGAGGTCACCAGGCCGTCGGCCCGCAGCGCGCCGAGCGCCTGGCGGATGGTCCCCCTGGACACCCCGTAGGTGCGCGCGAGTTCGTCCTCGGCGGGCAGCCGCGCCCCCGATCCGTACTCGCCGGCGGTGATGGCGGCCCGCAGATCGCCGGCCACCTTCCGGTACAGCGGCGCCTTGCCTGCCACGTTCTCCCCCTGGATGTGTCAGCCGGTGCGGATCAGCGAGCGGAGCAACGCGAGATCCGCTTCCTCCAGACTAGCCAGCACCGTTCGGCCGGCCGCGGGCGCGATGGGTTCCATGGACGGCACCGCGAGCACCGCGCATCCCGCCGCCTCCGCCGACGTCACACCGGTGACCGTGTCCTCGACGGCGACGCACCGCGAGGGCTCCGCGCCGAGGGCCGCGGCGGCCGCGAGATACGGGTCGGGCGCGGGCTTGGTCCGTACGGTGTCCTCCGCGCCGTACACCGCGTCGAAGCGGTGTCCGGCCAGCGAGGCCGCCACCTTGTCGACCACCGCGCGCGGCGAGGCGGACACCAGCGCGGTCGGCACCCGGTGCTCGCGCAGCACGGACAGCAGCCGGACCGCCCCCGGCCGGGGCTCGGCCCCGCCCGCGAGCCGCGCCTCGAACCCCTCGCCCAACTCGGCCGCCAGCACCGCCTGTCGCTCGTTCAGCGGCTCGCTCAGCATCGCGGCCGTGTCCTCGACGGACCGCCCGTACACCGCCCGCCGCCCCGCGCCCGCCAGCACATAGCCGTGCCGGGCCGCGACCTGCTCGACGACCTCGACCCAGGCCGCCTCGGTGTCCACCAGGGTGCCGTCCATGTCGAACAGGACGGCCCGCAGCCCGCTCACGCGTCCTCACCCGCCGCCAGCACCGGACGCCGCTGCGGCCGCACCGTCACGGCGGCGCCCGCGCCGAACGCGCCCGCCGCGTGCGACGGAAGGTCGGCCTTGACCCGCGTCCCGTCCGCCAGCCTGATGTGCAGCCGGGTGCTCGCCCCGTGGAAGGCGCTGCCGGTCACCTGGTCCGGGCCGTCTTCCGTGACGTCCAGCGCCTCGGGCCGCAGCAGGAACGCGGTGGCCCCGGCGACCGGTCCGTCCACGGGAAGCGTGACGCCCAGGACCTCGGCCCGCCCGTCCGCCGCCGGGCGGCCCGGGATCCGGTTCATGGTGCCGATGAAGGACGCGACGAACGGGGTGGCCGGACGGTCGTACAACTCGGCCGGACTCGCGCACTGCTCCAGCCGTCCGCCGCGCATCACCGCGACCCGGTCGGCCATCGACAGCGCCTCCTCCTGGTCGTGCGTGACGAAGACCGTGGTGATGCCGAGCTCCAGCTGGAGCCGGCGGATCTCCTCGCGCAGGCTGACGCGCACCTTGGCGTCGAGCGCCGACAGCGGCTCGTCGAGCAGCAGCAGCCGGGGCCGCAGCGCCAGCGCGCGGGCCAGCGCGACCCGCTGCTGCTGGCCGCCCGAGAGCTGGTGGGCGAAGCGGCCGCCGTGCTCGGGCAGGCCCACGAGCTCCAGCAACTCGGCCGCGCGCGAACGGCGTTCGGCCGCCGGGACCTTGCGCATCCGCATCCCGAAGGCGACGTTCTCGGCCACCGTCAGATGCGGGAAGAGGCTGTAGGACTGGAAGACCATGCCGGTGTCGCGCCGGTTGGCGGGCACCGGCACGATGTCCTCGCCGTCGAGCAGCACCTGCCCGGCGTCCGGCCGCTCGAAGCCCGCGAGGACCCGCAGAGCCGTGGTCTTGCCGCAGCCCGACGGGCCGAGCAGGGCGAGGAGTTCACCGGGCGCGACATCGAGGTCGAGCCCGTCGAGCGCGACGGCGGAGCCGAACGTGCGGCGCAGCCCCCGGATCGTCAGGGCGGTTCCGGTGCGTGGAGCGGCATCGGTGAGGGTCACGCGCCGGCCTCCTTCTTGTTCTTGCGGACGAGGGTACGAGAGCGGGTACGGGTGCGGGCGAGCGCCGTCAGGACGAGCAGCAGCACCCAGGTCAGCACCAGGCTGAGCAGCGAGACGGCCACGGACAGCTGGGCGTTGGAGCCGGACGCCTGCACGATCCACACCGCGAACGGCTGGAACCCGAGCAGCTGCGCCACGGTGAACTCGCCGAGCACCAGCGCGAGCGCCAGGAACGACGCGTTGAGCAGGGCGGTCCGCAGATTGGGCAGCACCACCGAGAAGATCGCGCGCGGCCAGGACGCGCCCAGATCCCGGGCGGCCTCGACGAGCGTACGGACGTCCAGGGCGCGCAGCCCCGCGTCCAGCGAGCGATAGACGAACGGCAGGGCCATCACCACGTACGCCAGGATCAGCACGACGGGGAAGTCGGGGTTCTGGACGGCGACGAACGTCGCGTACAGCGGGGTGGTGGACAGATGGTCCGGGCCCCACTTCAGGACCGTCCCGATCCCGGCCACCAGCGCCACCGGCGGCACCACCAGCGGCAGCGTGCACACCGTCTCCAGGACCACCCGCAGCCGCCCCGACCCCGAAAGGCGCACCGCGAGCGCGGCCGGGACCGTGAGCAGCAGCGCGAGCGCGACCGTGGTCAGCGCGAGGCCGAGGGAGAGCAGCAGCGCCGTGGTGAAGCCGTCGGCGGCGAAGATCTGGGTGTACGAGGAGAGGGTGAAGCCCTGGTTGGGCACATCGACGGTGAAGACCGCGGCGGCCAGCAGCGGGACCAGGAAGTACACCCCGGCCACGCCGAGGACCGCGCCGCGCCACGGGCGCAGCGGCTGCGTCAGGCGAGCCATCGGGCGCTCCTTCGCTGGAGGGGCAGGTGGACGGCCATGACGAGGGCCGCGACCAGGACCATGTCGAGGCTGAGCGCGAGGGCCACGTTCTCCTGGCCGAGCAGGACGTTGCCGGAGAGCGCGTCCGCGATCTGGAGCGTCACCAGCGGCACCGAGCTGCCGACCATCGCGGCGGCCGTGGCGTACGCGGCGAAGGCGCTGCCGAAGAGCAGCACGAACCCGCCGAGCAGGGTCGGCAGCAGCACCGGGATGCCGATGTGCCGCCAGTACTGCCAGGCGCTCGCGCCGGAGTTGAGGGCCGCCTCGCGCCACTGCGGGCGCAGCCCGTCGAGCGCGGGCGCCACGGTGAGCACCATCAGCGGCACCAGGAAGTAGAGATAGGTGATCGCCAGGCCCCAGAAGCTGTAGAGGCTCCAGCCGTGGTGATCGAGCCCGAGGCGGGTGGTGAGCACACCGGCGTTGCCGAGGGTGGCGACGAAGGCGAACGCGAGCGGCACACCGCCGAAGTTGGCGAGGACGCCGGACGCGGTGAGCACGCTCTCGCGCAGCACCCGGCCGCGCGAGGTGACGACGGCCTGCGCGAGCAGCAGCCCGAGCACCGAGCCGATCGCGGCGGTGGTGCCCGCGAGCTTCAGGCTGCCGAGCAGCGCGGTGCGGTAGGCGCCGTGCACGGACGCGTCCAGGTTGGCCAGGCCGTACGAACCGTTCACCGTCAGCGCCCCGTTGAGCATCGCGAGCGCCGGGAGGCCGAAGGCGAGCGCGACGAAGAGGAGCAGCGGGACGGCGGCGAGCCAGGGCCCGGGACGGCGGCGGTTGGGAACCGCCTGGTCCGCCGGGGCGGTTGCGGTGGCCCGGGCCGGGGCGGTGGCCCCGGCCGGGGTGGTGGTCTCGATCGTCACCGGTTCAGCCCGAAATCGCCTTGGCCCAGCCCTGGGCGAGGACCGTCTTCGCCCGGGCGGTCTGCTGCTCGCTGGGGAACTTCGGGGTGCCCGCGACCTTCGGGAGCGTCGCCGCCGCGTCCTTGTCGAGCGTGCCGTCCTGCTCCATGACGCTCATGAGCACCGGGCGGGCGTGCCCCTTCAGCCACAGGTTCTGGCCCTCGGCGGAGTACAGGTACTCCTGCCACAGCCGGGCTGCCGCCGGGTGCGGGGCGTCCTTGTTGACGGCCTGGGAGTAGTACTGGGCGTAGACGCCGTCGGTGGGCACGGCGACCTTCCAGTCGAGCCCCTTGGTCTTGAACTCCTCGCCGTAACCGGCGTTGAGGTAGTCCCAGTCGATGCTGATCGGGGTCTCGCCCTTCTCGACAGTGGCCGGGGTGGACTCGACGGGGTTGTAGTTCCCGCTCTTCTTCAGCTTGCCGAAGAAGTCGAGGCCGGGCTGGATGTCGTCGAACGAACCGCCGTTGGCGAGCGAGGCGGCGTACACACCGGCGAACGCCGAACCCGACTTGGTGGGGTTGCCGTTCAGCGCCACCTGGCCCTTGTACTGCGGCTTGAGCAGATCGGCGAAGGTCTGCGGGCACTCCTTGACGCGCTTGGCGTCGCAGCCGATGGAGACATAGCCGCCGTAGTCGTTGAACCAGCGCGCCTGCGCGTCCTTCTGGCCCTGCGCGATCTTGTCGTACGCCTCCACCCGGTACGGGGCGGTCAGCCCCTGCTGGGCCGCGGCCTGGGCGAACGAGGCGCCGAGGTCGAGGACGTCCGGGGCACGGCCTTGGCCCTTGCGGGTCTTGACCGCGTTGATCTCGTCCTGGCTGGTTCCGTCCGGATTGTCGACGGCGACCTTGATGCCGTACTTCTTGCTGAACCCGTCGATGATCGCGCCGTAGTTGGCCCAGTCGCGGGGGATGGCGATCGCGTTGAGCGTGCCCTCCTTCTTGGCCGCGGCGACGAGCGCGTCCATGCCGCCCGCGTCCTTGGCGGAAGCGGCGGTGGCGATGTTCTGACCGCCCTTCCCGCCCGAGTCGACGTTCTTGGCGTCGCTCTTGGCGCCGCACGCGGCGAGGGCGAACGCGGATGCGGTGAGCGCGAGGGCGATACCGGTATTGCGGCGGATGCGAGGGGCGGTCGTCACGTGGGCTCCATGAGGGGCGAGGCCGTACGGAGTTGTACAGCCAACTGTTGTACAGACAACTCCTTCATTACGGGGGTGGTGTGTGACTCGGTGGTTAACAGGGGGCGGTTTTCGGCCGTCCAGCCGGTGAGATTCGGCCTCCCGGCCCGGGGGGTGTTGTTGTTTGGCTGCGGGCCGGTGGGGGGGCTGGTCGCTCCCCCAAGCTCTCGACTCCGCTCGAACAGGGGGGACCCCCACTGCGGCGGAGCCGCACAATGTCACAGCCCCGCGCCCCTCAACGCCTCCGGGACCGTTGCGATCAGCCCGTACCCCTTATGCCTCCAGGGCCGTCACGATTTCCGCGTGCGCCGTCTGCTGGTCCACCGTCGCCCATGTCTCGCCGTCGCGCCTGGCCTCCGCCACTACCGTCACGCCGTCCTCGTCCGTCACTCGGCGTACTACGGTCTCGATCTCCTCGCCGTATGTCCGGACCAGTTGCCGCCGCAGTTCGTCCGCGATGTCGCGGGTGAGCCACAGGCGCGCCTCCGTCAGGGCCTCGCGGCGGGCCGGCGCGCCGTGGCGCAGCAGGGCGCGGACGGTGGGCAGGGAGCCGCGGCGGGCGGCCAGGACCAGGGGCGGCTCGCCGGTCGGGGCGGGCAGGGACGGGTCGGCGCCGGCCGCGAGCAGGGCCTCGGCCGTGGCGGCGTGGCCCAGGCGTACGGCCCAGGTCATCGCCGTGAAGCCGAAGCCCTCGCGCAGATCCGGGCGCGCCCCGGCCGCGAGCAGGGACCGTACGACTTCGGTGTGGCCGCCGCACGCGGCCCCGCACAGCGGCAGGTCCGCCGCGTCCGGGCCGCTCGCGCGCTCGGGGTCGGCGCCCGCGGCGAGCAGCAGCCGGACCGCGCCCGGCCGGTTCTCGACGGCGGCGAGATAGAGCGCGGTCATGCCCTCGGCGTCGGTGTGCTCCGCGGTCGTCCCCGACCGCAGCGCCCGCATCACCGCGTCGTCGTCACCGGCCAGTACCGCCTCGAACAGGTCCATATGTCGACCTTACGTTCGAAAGCCCCTCCGTGATCATCGTCAGGTGTCGCACTCCAGGACCGTGCGGCACAGCGCGCACCGCGCCCGTACGCGCCCCCGCACGGGTACCCGGATCCGCTGTTGGCACGTCGGGCACGCGAAGCAGACCCGCAGCTCGCCGCGGTCGCTTTCGAACGAGTACGGCGTCGAGGGCCCGGCCGGCAGTCCGCCGTTCTCGCCCGCGTACTTCCGGTCCTTGGCGTACCGCCGCCGTCCGGCCCAGCCCGCCGCCACCAGCGGCGGCTGCTGGAGGTCGCGCCGGGCCTGGGCCAGGCCCGCCGTGTACGCGGGGTACGCCTGCGGGCTGGTGAACCAGGGCGAGGGGTCCTCGCCGAACACGGCCGCGCGCTTGGCCAGGACGTAGCCGAACTCCTCCGGCGTGAGATAGCCGAGCTTCTGGCTGGAGACCGCGTCCTCCCGGAACGCGTCGAGCAGCAGCCACCCCGCGCCCAGATAGGTGGTCGCGGTGTCGGTGAGGATCTCGTTGTCGCGCGTGCCCGGGAACGAGAGGTCGAGCCGG
Source organism: Streptomyces sp. NPDC048696 (assembly GCF_043198895.1). Lineage (NCBI taxonomy): Bacteria > Bacillati > Actinomycetota > Actinomycetes > Kitasatosporales > Streptomycetaceae > Streptomyces > Streptomyces sp. NPDC048696. The sequence goes on from NZ_JBICVJ010000004.1 coordinate 375,454, forward strand.
TGCAGCAGCACATGCGTGATCTCGTGCGCGAGCGCCGCCCCGATGTCCCGCCGGTGGCGCCGGAAGCGGTCGTTGAGCTCGATGAAGTACTCCGGCCCCGCCGCGAGTTCGACCGCCGCCGCGTGCTGCATCTCGCGGAAGCCCACGATCATCCGGGCCTCCGGCAGCCGCAGGTGCTGGACGAGCGCCCGGGCCACCCGCTGGGCCCCCAGATGCAGGTCGTCGTGGTCGGCGAAGGCCACGTCCACGGGCAGGACGCTCGTCGCGTACGCCTGGAGCCCGTCGTACGACAGCCGCTTGTGCAGCGCGGTGATCGCCGCCCGCACGGTGTCGAGGTGCGGATACCCGTGGACGACCGGGCTGGACCCGGCCGCGCTCTCGTGGGACACGCTGGCACCCCCGTACGACGGTGAACCGGCCTCCACTGTACGGCGATCGAGGCCCGGCGGGTCGTGGCGCACACCTGACCGGAAAGTGCTCCTTGTGGCGCGTGCGGCGGGCTCCGGATAATCCGCGTACACACTTTGACGCGCCCATGACATGTCACCCATGACGCCCATGACATGCACGGCATCGAGTGGCGAACGCGACCGGGCGCGCCGGGGTGCGGACATCCACCCCCCACGAAAGGCAGTCCCTTGAAGAACACCCTCGTACGCGCGCTCAGGAGATGCGTCGCCGTCGCGGCGGTCACCCTCGCGGCGGTCACGCTCCAGCCCGCCACCGGCGCCACCGCCTCCCCGATGCCCGTCGTCGGCGGAACCCGGGCGGCCCAGGGCGAGTTCCCGTTCATGGTCCGCCTCTCCATGGGCTGCGGCGGCGCCCTCTACAGCTCGCAGATCGTGCTGACCGCGGCCCACTGCGTGGACGGCTCCGGCGCCGACACCTCCATCACGGCCACCACGGGCGTCGTCGACCTCCAGAGCGGCAGCGCCGTCAAGGTGAAGTCGACCAAGGTGCTCCAGGCGCCCGGCTACAACGGCAAGGGCAAGGACTGGGCGCTGATCAAGCTCGCCAAGCCGGTCAGTCAGCCCACCCTCAAGATCGCCACCACCACCGAGTTCAACAACGGCACCTTCACCATCGCCGGCTGGGGCGCCCGCAGCGAGGGCGGCGGCCAGCAGCGCTATCTGTACAAGGCGACCGTCCCGTTCGTCTCCGACGCGGACTGCCAGGCCGCGTACGGCAGCGACCTCGTCCCCGGTGACGAGATCTGCGCCGGGTACCTCCAGCAGGGCGGCGTCGACACCTGCCAGGGCGACTCCGGCGGACCCATGTTCCGCAAGGACAACGCCAACGCCTGGATCCAGGTCGGCATCGTCAGCTGGGGCCAGGGCTGCGCGGAGCCCGGCTACCCCGGCGTCTACAGCGAGGTCTCGACCTTCGCCGCCGACATAGCGCAGGCGGCCGCGACGCTGTGACCCCTCGGTTCGCGCTTCTGGCCGGGCGCCCGGGATTTGCGGGCGTCCGGCCGAACCTGCTCATATAGGGACATGCCGATCACAGTGGTCATCGCGGACGACCAGGAGATGGTCAGGACCGGGTTCCGCATGATCCTGGAGAGCAGGTCCGACATCGAGGTCCTGGGCGACGTCCCGGACGGCCCGGCGGCGCTCGCGGCCGTCGACCGGCTCGACCCGGACGTCCTGCTCCTCGACATCCGCATGCCCGGCCTCGACGGCCTTGAGGTGACCCGGCGCCTGTCGGGCCGCGAGCGCCCGCACATCGTCATCGTCACCACCTTCGACCTGGACGAGTACGTGCACGCCGCCCTGCACGGCGGCGCCTCGGGGTTCCTGCTCAAGGACGCCAGCCCCGAGATGCTGGTAGAGGCGGTCCGGGCGGCGGCGGCCGGTGACTCCCTGGTCTCCCCGGCGATCACGGTCCGCCTCCTCAAGGAGCTCGCCACCGCCCGGCCCGCCGGCTCCGTGCGCCGCCCCGCCGAACCCCTCACCGAGCGCGAACGCGATGTGGTGCGCTGTCTGGCGCGCGGCGCCACCAACGCCGAGATCGCCTCCGACCTGTACGTCTCCCTCTCCACCGTGAAGACCCATCTGGCCAATGTGCAGGGCAAGCTCGGGGCCCGGAACCGGGTGGAGATCGCCGCCTGGGCCTGGGAGAGCGGACTGGCCACGGGCGCGGCGTGAGCCCCGTACGCACCTGGCTGGGCACCCATCCGCACGCGGCCGAGGCCGCCCGCGTGGCGCTCGCCGCCGTCCTCGTCGGCCTGGTGGTCTTCGAGGGCCTGGCGCTGGCCCGCCAGCCCACCCGGCCGCACGCGCTCGTCTGGGCCTCGGGCCTGGTGGTCTGTCTGTGCGCGCTGCCGTGGCCGCGGGTCGCCCTGGTCGTACGGGCATGGGTCGCGGCGGCCGTCACCTGGACCACGACGGGGCTGATGTTCCTCGACCGGCCGGAGATCGTCTGGGGGATGGGCGAGGCGCTGGCGCTGCTGGTGCTCCTGTCGGCCGTGCTGCTGCGGGCGCCTTCGCGCACCGCCGCCGTCCTCGGCCCGCTGCTCGGGCTCGGCTGTACGGCGGTGCCGGTGCGGGACGCCTCGCCCGGGCGCTTCACCCTGCTCTTCGCGGTGCTCACGGTGGTGGTCAGCGCGTACTCGCTGCTGCTGCGGGTCCAGTCCTGGCAGCGGGTGCGCGATCTCCAGGCGGTGCGCCAGGCCGAGCGGATCGAACTCGCCCGTGAGCTGCACGACCTGATCGCCCACCATGTCACCGGCATCGTCGTCCAGGCCCGCGCGGCCCGTTTCACCTCGGTGGAGGGACAGCGGGCGGCCGACACCTTCGGCCGGATCGAGGAGGCGGGCGGCGAGGCGCTGAGCGCGATGCGGCGCCTCGTGCGGGTGCTGCGGGCGGGCGACCCCGAGACCGAGCCGGTCGCGGGCCTCGCCCAGATCCGCGAACTGGCCGACCGCTTCTCGCTGGCGGGCCCGCCGGCGCTCCTCCACGTCGAGCCCGGCCTGGAGGAGCGCCTGCCCGGCGAGGTCGCGGCCGCCGCGTACCGGGTGGTCCGCGAGGCCCTGACGAACGTCCGCAAGCACGCGGCGGACGCGAGCGCGGTGCGTGTCGGGCTCCGCGTTGTCGGGTCCGGCCTGGAGGTCCGCGTCGCCGACGACGGTTCCCGAGCGGCGCGGCTGCCGCCTTCGGCGGGTGGTGGCGGCTTCGGCCTCGCGGGCCTGACCGAGCGCGTCACGGCCCTGGGCGGCGAGCTGACGGCGGGCCCGTCGCCGGAGGGCGGCTGGTTGGTGCTGGCGGTTCTGCCACTGGAGGAGTGAGCCGTTCGGAGGGCCCTTCGGGCCCATCCAGGGTGGGCCCGGAGGGCCCATTAAGGGGCGCGGGGAACTGCGCGACCAGCCCACGACGGTCCGCAGACGAACTCGCCCCGCGCGGAGCGCGAACCGGCTCAGTCGCTCGGCCGCGACCAACCCGCCGGCGAACAGTCCAACACCCCCGCCACTTTGTCCATGGGCGCGCCCCTCCCGCCCGGCCCAGGGTGACCGCAGCGGCCCCGGCACGAGGAGGGACCCAGCGTGAACGGTGAAGTACGCGGACCGAAGCGGAGGACGGTGGTGGCGGCCACCGCGCTGGCCGGGGCGGGGGCCGCCCTCGGGGCGCCGGGCACCGCGACGGCGGCGACCGCGGAGAGCGTCATCCGCTCGCACGACCTGGACGTACGCGTCGACACCGCGTTCCCCCGAGTCATCTCGTACACGGACCGAGCGACCGGCGCCCGCCTGTACGGACAGGAGGACCCCGTCCACGACGTCCTGATCGACGGGGTGGCCCACACCCCCCAGGTCACCGCGCACCCCGCCCGCGACCACGTCACGTACACACTCGCGTTCGGGAACGGCACCGAGATCCGGGTCGGGATCCGCGTCGAAGGGCTCCGCGTCGACTGGCGCGTCACCCGCATCCACGACACCCCCGCCCTCCGCATCGGCACCCTCCAGATCCCCGGCCTCGCCCTGCTCTCCGTACGCGACGACCAGCCCGGCGCCGCCCTGCTCGCCGCCAGGATCCAGCTGGACAAGGCGAAGAGCGGTGACACCCTCGTCCTGCTCACCCCGGACAGCGCCCCGGACGCCGCACCTGTCGGCTGCGCGTACGCCGTCGTCGCGCACGACACCCTCGGCGGCGCCGTCGAGACGAACACCGTCTACGACAAGCCCGACAGCGCCGCCGGGACCACCTGGGAGAACGGCCGCCTGTGGCGCCAGACGATCGAGCGGGACGGTCACGTCACGGCGCGGCTCGTCCCCGGCCAGTGGACGCACCGCGCGGCGACCGCCCCCGTCGACGCCACCGAGCCGCTGCCGTACGCCACCGTGATCGTCACCCGGGGCCGGGGCGGCGGTGCCGTCGTCGACTGGCAGGACGCGGCGATCGCGCTGCGCGAGATCATGGTCACCCCGCTCGGCGCCGACGAGCAGCACCTGCGCGTCGTCCCGCACATCCCCTTCAACTTCGCCTCGCAGGCGACCAACCCGTTCCTCGCCACCCTCGACAACGTCAAGCGGATCTCGCTCGCCACCGACGGCCTGCGCCAGTTCACCCTGCTCAAGGGCTATCAGTCCGAGGGCCACGACTCGGCCCACCCCGACTACGCGGGCAACTACAACGAACGCGCGGGCGGCCTTTCGGACCTCAACTTCCTGGTCCGCGAGGGCCGCAAGTGGAACAGCGACTTCGCGGTCCATGTGAACGCGACCGAGTCGTACCCCGTCGCCCACGCCTTCTCCGAGACGCTGGTCGACAAGAAGAACCAGCAGTGGGACTGGCTCGACCAGTCGTACCGCATCGACCAGCGCCGCGACCTGGTCTCCGGCGACATCGTGCGGCGCTTCGCGCAGCTGCGCCGGGAGACGGATCCGGCCCTCGGCGCGCTCTACCTCGACGTCTTCCGCGAGTCCGGCTGGACCTCCGACCGCCTCCAGCGCGCCCTGCGCGACCAGGGCTGGCTGGTCGCCTCGGAGTGGGGACACGGCCTGGAGCGCTCCTCGCTCTGGTCGCACTGGGCCAACGAGACCGACTACGGCGGCGACACCTCGCGCGGCATCAACTCCCGGCTGATCCGGTTCCTGCGCAACCACCAGAAGGACGTGTTCGCCAACAAGTGGCCGACCCTGCTCGGCCATGTCCACATGGGCAACTTCGAGGGCTGGGTCGGCAAGACCGACTGGACGGCGTTCTACCGGCTGATCTGGACCGAGTCGCTGCCCGCCAAGTACCTCCAGGCGTATCCGATCCGGCGCTGGGGCGACCACGAGATCACCTTCTTCGGGCCGACCGGCACCTCCGTCCGTGACGCGGACGGCGTGCGCCGGATCACCACGGACGCGCGCGTGGTGTACGACGGCGGCGCCTATCTGCTGCCCTGGGAGCCCCGCAGCGCACTGAATCCGGCGAAGCTGTACCACTACAACCCATCGGGCGGGAGCACGAGTTGGCGCCTCCCGCGCGGCTGGTCCGGTGCCCGCTCGGTGGTCCTGTACCGCCTGACCGACCAGGGCCGGGTGTACGTACGCGATCTGCCGGTCCGCGCGGGGGCGGTCACCGTCGACGCGGAGGCCGACCAGCCGTACGTCGTCTATCGCGACCGCGTCACCGGCCGCCGCCCCGACTGGGGGCAGGGCACCGCGCTGCGCGACCCCGGCTTCCACTCCGGCTCCCTGGACGCCTGGAAGGTCAGCGGCCCCGCGTCGGTGCGCCGCAGCGCGCTCGGCGACTACGAGCTGGTGATCGGCGCGGGCGCGGCGGCGGCCGTCGGCCAGCGCCTGAGTCGTCTCGCGCCCGGGCAGTACGCGGCGTCCGTGCAGGTCGAAGTGGGGGAGCGGGCGGACGAGCGGCGCACGGCGGCCCTGGAGGTCCGCACCGCCGACGGAGTCACCGCCCGCAGCTGGACGCGGACGTCCACGGCGGGCAACTACGTGGCCGCCGACCGCAAGCACGGCACCCGCTTCCAGCGGATGTTCACGTATTTCACCGTCCCCGAGGGCGGCGGCCCGGTCGAACTGACGCTGCGGGCGGCGGCCGGGAGCGCCCGGGTGCGGTTCGACAACGTACGGATCGTGGCCGCGCGCCGCGCCGCCAGGGCGGGCACGCTCGTGTACGAGGACTTCGAGAACGTGCCACAGGGCTGGGGCGTCTTCGTCAAGGGCGACGCGGGCGGCGCCACCGACCCGCGCACCCACATCGCGCAGCGGCACGCGCCGTACACCCGGCGGGGCTGGAACGGCAAGGCGATCGACGACGTGATCGACGGCGGCCAGTCGCTGAAGTCGCGAGGCGAGAACGACGGCCTGGTCTACCGGACGGTCCCGTTCACCGTCCGTTTCGCCCCGGGCAGGCGCTACCGCGTCGCGTTCCGCTACGAGAACGAGAAGGCGGGCCAGTACGCCTGGATCACCGGCGTCGACGACGGCTCGGCGACGCGCGAGCTGAGCCGCGAAGGACTCCCGGCGGCGGACGGACCGACGGTGTACGCCTATGAGTTCACGGCTCCGGCAGCCGGTGAGGCGTGGGTCGGGCTGCGCAAGACGGGCGACGACGGGACGGCGGAGTTCGTGCTCGACTCGTTCGAGGTGCGCGAGGTCTGACGGCGGAATCTCACTTCCGGATTGATTGAATCCTCAAGCTCCAGCTCCCAAATCCACACCGTATTGGCTTGTTCGCGCAGCACCGCCCCTGGAACGTGGAGCGACGTCTGTGGCCCGGCGGACCAGTAACGTCCGAGGTTGACTCCGTTCACCCAGGCGAAACCCCGTACCAGGCCGGGAAGTTCGAGGCGGGCGTCGCCGGGATCTTGAAGGTCGAACGTGCCCTGGAACAGACCCCGGCCGCTGTTCTCCGCAGTGGAACGGAACGGCAGCCGCCGCATCCGCTCCGCGTCCTCGAACGCGTCGAGCCGCAGGCCACGCGCGCGTACGCCGTGCAGGAACTGCCGTTCGTGGAGCACCCCGACGGTGACGCCCTTGGTCTCACCGAGCCGGGGGCCGTAGTTGACGCGCCCCAGCGACTCGACCCACAGCTCGACCACGGCGGGCCCCGCCACCGGCTCGGGCAGCACCGCCTCCTCCTCGGTCAGCACCCCCGCCCGCACCCCGTCGACGTAGACGACCGCACGGTCCCGCAGCCCTGCCACCCGCAGCGGATACGGCTGCCGGGGACCGGGCACATCGAACCGGTAGCGCACCACGCCCCGGTCCACGTCCAGCTCCTCGAATGTCGGCGGCGTCCCGAACTCGCGCTCGGACGAGCCCAGCACCTCCAGGACGTCCTCGGCGGCGACCCACTCGGTGAGCGGCACGGTGACCGGGGCGCCCAAGGTCACCGGCTCGGGCGGCAGTTGGGGGAGCGGCACCTCGTGGTACCCGGCGAGCACGTCCCGGAAGGCCCAGAACTTCTCCGTCGGCCGGCCGCCCTCGTCGATCGGTGCGTCGTAGTCGTACGAGGTGACGTCCGGCAGCAGCGCCCCGAGATGCGCCTCGCCGTCCCGGTTGGCGCCCGCCCAGCCCGCGAAGCTGGTGCCGCCGTGCGCCATGTAGAGATTGACGGAGGCGCCGCACTCCAGGATCTCGCGCAGCGCCCCGGCCGCCTCGCGCGCGTCCCGTACGACCGGCTCCGCGCCCCAGTGGTCGAACCAGCCGCACCAGAACTCCATGCACATCAGCGGCCCCTTCGGCCGGTGGCGGCGCAGCACCTCGAAGGCCCCCAGGGCGTCCGAGCCGAAGTTGGCGGTGGCGAGCACGCCCGGCAGCGACCCGCCGGTCAGCATGTGGTCCTCGGGCCCGTCCGAGGTGAACAGCGGTACGGCGACGCCCAGTTCACGCAGCAGCTCGGCGAGGGCGTCCAGATACACCCGGTCCGAACCGTAGCTGCCGTACTCGTTCTCGACCTGCACCATGATCACCGGGCCGCCCCGGTCGATCTGCCGCGCCACCACCTGCGGCAGCAGCTGCCCGAACCAGCGCCGCACCCGGTCCAGATACTCCGCGTCCCGGGTGCGCACCCGCCGCCCCAGCGGGCCCGTCAGCCAGTGCGGCAGCCCGCCGTTCTCCCACTCGGCGCAGATGTACGGGCCGGGGCGCACGATCGCCCACAGCCCGGCGCGCCCGGCCGCGTCCAGGAACCGGCCGAGCGCGCCGGGGTCGCGGAAGGCGCCCGGCGCCGGCTCGTGCAGGTTCCATGGAACATACGTCTCCACGCAGTTGAGCCCCATCGCCCGCAGCATCGCGAGCCGGTGGCCCCACTGGGACTCGTGCACCCGAAAGTAGTGCAGCGCCCCCGAAAGCAGCCGCACCGGCCGCCCGTCCAGCAGAAAGTCCTCGTCACCCACGGTGAAGTCGGCCACCGGCCCCCGCCCGTCTCTCGTCCGCTCGCCCCGGCCACTTTTGTCCCTGGCGCCCCGCCGGTCCATGGACAAAGATCGGCGCTGATTGGACGCAAGGAGCTGGTGGGCAGGGGGACGGGACGGGAGGCGGCGGAATGGGCGGGTATCACACCTGGATGCGCTATTTCACCCCGAGTCCGGTCCACCACCGGCTCGGTCTGGTCTGCCTCGGCGTCGGGATGCAGCACGGGCTGCTGCCCACGGTCGGACCCCGCACCCTCGACCACCACGTGGCCGTGGTCGTCGGCGCGGGCGGCGGCTGGTTCCGGGGCGCGGACGGGGAGCGGGTCGCGGTCGTCGCGCCCGCGCTGATCTGGCTCACCCCGGGCGTCCCGCACCACTACGGACCCGACCCGGCCACCGGCTGGGACGAGTCCTTCGTCGACTTCACCGGGCCCGCGACGGCCACCTACACCGAGCTCGGCTACATCGAGCCGGATCGCCCGGTCGTCCCGCTCGCCGACACCGCGGGCGCCCGGGCCGCGGTGGGGAGGATCGCGCGGGCGGCCCGCCGGGGCAATCCGCTCCTGGAGGTCGAGACGGGCGCGGCCGTCCATGAACTCCTGGTTGCCTTGCGCCGCGCCCGCGCCGACCTGGCCCCCGACGGCGACCCGGTCCTGGCGGCGCTCGCCCGCGACGCCTTCCGGCCGCTGTCGGTCGCCGAGCACGCCGCACGGCACGGGATGACCCCCGCCGAGCTGCGCGTCGCGGTGCGCCGGGGCGCCGGGTGCAGCCCCAAGGACTATCTCCTCGGCATCCGGCTCGGCCGGGCCAAGGAACTCCTCGCTGCCACCGACCTGCCGGTCGCCGCCGTGGCCCGGCGCGTCGGCTACGACGACCCGGCGTACTTCTCCCGGCTGTTCACCCGCCGGGTCGGCATCGCGCCGGTCCGCTTCCGCGAGCAGCAGGGCCGGGCGGTGCCCGGCGGCTGGAGCAGCCGCGTCCCGGATCCCGAACACCCTCCGACGATCGCGGGCCGAGCCACGTAAGCTCGACGACCATGACCACGATCGACCCCTCCGTGCAGGCGGAGCTCGCCCGGCTCCGCGACAGCATCGACAACATCGACGCGGCCGTCGTGCACATGCTCGCGGAGCGCTTCAAATGCACCCAGCAGGTCGGCCACCTCAAGGCCCAGCACAAGCTGCCCCCGGCGGACCCCGCCCGGGAGACCGAGCAGATCGCCCGGCTGCGCCGGCTCGCGGAGAACGCCAAGCTGGACCCGGCCTTCGCCGAGAAGCTGCTGAACTTCATCATCGCCGAGGTGATCAGGCACCACGAGACGATCGCGAAGTCGTCCTGACGAGCGCGGACCCGGTCCGCGCGGCCGGGCTCCGCGTGCGCTGAGAGCGCAACGCAATCCCGATGTGCGGACGGGGGGCCATCGGGCAGCATGGCCCCCATGTCCGTACTGACGCGCGACGAAGCGCAGACCCGAGCCCAGTTCCTCGACGTACAGCGGTATGCGATCGAACTAGATCTGACCACCGGCGACGACACCTTCGACTCCCGTACCGTCATCCACTTCACCGCGCGCGCCGCCGGGGACACCTTCGTCGAGGTCAAGCCCGCCGTTCTGCGCTCGGTCAGCCTCGACGGGCAGCCGCTGGACCCCGCCTCGCTCGTCGAGAACCGGATCGCGCTCACCGGCCTGGCCGAGGGCCCGCACGAGCTGCGCCTGGACGCGGCCATGACCTACTCGCACACCGGCGAGGGGCTGCACCGCTTCACCGACCCGGTCGACGGCGAGACCTACACGTACACCCAGCTCTTCATGGAGGACGTGCAGCGCGTCTTCGCCGCCTTCGACCAGCCCGACCTCAAGGCCGCCTTCGACCTCACGGTCACCGCGCCCGAGGGCTGGAGCGTGCTGGCCAACGGCATCACCGAGCAGCAGGAGGACGGCCGCTGGAAGGCCGCCACCACCCCGCTGCTCTCCACCTACTTCGTGGCGCTCGCCGCCGGCCCCTTCCACTCGGTGACCACCGAGCACGCCGGGCTGCCCTTCGGCCTGCACTGCCGCCGCTCGCTCGCGCCCTATCTGGACGCCGACGCCGACGAGCTCTTCGAGATCACCCGGCAGTGCTTCGACCGCTACCACGAGAAGTTCGACGAGCCGTACCCGTTCGACTCCTACGACCAGGCCTTCGTGCCCGAGTTCAACGCGGGCGCGATGGAGAACCCCGGTCTGGTCACCTTCCGGGACGAGTTCATCTACCGCTCGGCCGTCACCGACACCGAGCGCCAGACCCGTGCCATGGTCATCGCGCACGAGATGGCCCACATGTGGTTCGGCGACCTGGTCACCCTGCGCTGGTGGGACGACATCTGGCTGAACGAGTCGTTCGCCGAGTACATGGGCTACCAGACGCTCACCGAGGCCACCCGCTTCACCGACACCTGGGTCGACTTCGGCATCGTGCGCAAGGCGTGGGGCTACGACGCCGACCAGCGCCCCTCCACCCACCCGGTCGCCCCGGACCCGGACGCCGTGCCGGACACCGCCTCCGCGATGCTCAACTTCGACGGCATCTCGTACGCCAAGGGCGCCTCGGCGCTGCGCCAGCTGGTGACCTGGATGGGCGAGAAGGACTTCCTCGCGGGCATCAACACCCACTTCAAGCGGCACAAGTTCGGCAACGCCACACTCGCCGACTTCATCGACAACCTCGCCTCGGCCACCGACCGGGACGTGCACGGCTGGGCCGAGAGCTGGCTGCGCACCACCGGCGTGGACACGCTGACGCCGGTGGTCGAGGAGGCCGAGGGCTCCTGGACGCTCACCGTCGACCAGGACGGCGACCGCCCGCACCGGATCGCGGTCGGCGCGTACGACATCGACCCGTCCAGCCCCGGCCGGCTGGTGCTGCGCGAGCGCTTCGAGATCGACGTCCCGGGCGCGCCCCTGACCCGCACCGGCGCCCGCCCGGCGCTCGTCCTGCTCAACGACGGCGACCTCAGCTACGCCAAGGTGCGCCTCGACGAGGAGTCCTGGGAGACGGCGCTGCGCACGCTCTCCGGCCTCCCCGACCCCATTGCCCGCGCGGTCGTCTGGAACGCCGCCCGCGACATGGTCCGCGACGGCCAACTGGAGCCCGTCGCCTACCTGGAGACGGCCCGCGCGCATCTGCCGTACGAGTCGGACCTCGCCAATGTGCAGGGCGTCCTCACCTTCGCCGCCGCGCAGGCGGCCAACCGCTACCTCGCCCCGGACGCCCGCCCGGCCGCGCTCGCGCTGCTCACCGAGCTGACCCGGGACCTGATCCGGCGCACCGAGGACGGCGACAACCCCGGCCTGCGGCTCACCGCCGTACGCCACTTCATCGACTGCGCCGCCCAGCCCCACACCATCCAGGAGTGGCTGGCCGACGGCAGCGTGCCCGGCGGCCCGGAGCTCGACCCCGAGCTGCGCTGGCGCGTCCTGAACCGCCTCGCGGTCCTCGGCGCGACCGACGAGGCGGCGATCGCGGCCGAGCTCGCCCGCGACCCCAGCGCCACCGGCGAGGAGGGCGCGGCCCGCTGCCGCGCCGCCCTGCCCGACCCGGCGGCCAAGGCGGCCGCGTGGGCGGCCATGTTCGAGGGCGACGAGCTGTCGAACTACCTGTTCACGGCCACGGCCCAGGGCTTCTGGCAGCCCGAACAGGCCGATCTGGTACGGGAGTACGTGGCGCGCTTCTACGCCGACGCGGTCCCGCTGGCGGACCGGCGCGGCCCCGCGATCGCCGAGGCGGCGGGCCGTTACGCCTTCCCGCACTACGCGATCGACCCGGAGGCGGTATCCCTCGGCGAGGCGTGCCTGGCCCGCGAGGACCTGCTCCCGGCCCTGCGCCGCAAGCTCGCCGACCAGGTCGACGACCTGCGCCGGGCCCTGGCGGCACGCGAGTCGTAGGCGTTCAGCAGGGGTTTCGAAGGTGCCGGGGGTGGCGCTCATACCAGCGCGCCACCCCCCAACACCCCGGCTCCGCAAGGCAGTACCACTTTCGGGTTGAGATCGTTGTGCAGGGCAGCCGCACCACCGCGTGACGCAGCACGCTGGTGGGGCCGTCGTTCGCCCACCCGAAGGACCCCCCCCATGCACACCCCGCCCCTCGCCGGCGGCCGCACCGGCCCCGCCGCCCTGCGCCCCCTGATCGGTGTCGTCCTCGACGCGCTGCGGGACGGCGCGGTGGCCCGGGGCGGGCCGCTGCCGGGAGGCGGGCCGCAGGCCGTCGCCGTGCGGGTCGCGGCCGCCGTACGGGACGTGCTCCCCGCCGAGGGCACCGGCGCCGAGGAGGCGCTGGCCACCCTCGTACGGACGGTGGCGGAGGGCGCGGCCGACCCCGCCGACCCCCGCTGCGCCGCCCATCTGCACACCCCGCCGCTCGCGCTCGCCGCCGCCGCCGACCTCGCCGCCGCCGTCCTCAACCCGTCCCTCGACTCCTGGGACCAGGCACCCGCCGCCGCCGAGCTCGAAGGCCATGTCACCCGAGCCCTGGCCGCCGAACTCTTCGGCGGCGGCGACGCGTTGGTCACCACCGGCGGCACCGAGTCCAACCAGGTGGCGCTGCTCCTCGCACGCGAGCGGCACGGCGCGGTCCAGCTCGTGTGCGGCGCCAACGCCCACCACTCCGTGCCGCGCGCCGCCTGGCTCCTCGCTCTCCCCGACCCCGTCGTGGTGCCCGCCCCCGCCGGCACCCTCGACCTCGCCGCGCTCGACGACGCCCTGACCGATCTGCACCACCCCGTGCTGGTCACCGCCACCGCCGGGACCACCGACACCGGCGCCGTCGACCCGCTCCCCGAGATCGCCGACCTGTGCGCGCGGCACGGCGCCGAGCTGCACATCGACGCCGCGTACGGTGGGCCGCTGCTCTTCAGCCCCACCCACCGGGCCGTCCTGCGCGGCATCGAGCGTGCCCACTCGGTCACCCTCGACCTGCACAAACTCGGCTGGCAGCCGGTCGCGGCGGGACTCCTCGCGGTCCCCGACCCGGCCCGCCTCGCCCCGCTCGCGCACACCGCCGACTACCTCAACGCCGACGACGACACCGAGGCGGGCCTGCCCGATCTGCTCGGCCGCTCCCTGCGGACCACCCGCAGACCCGACGTACTGAAGATCGCCGTCACCCTGCGCGCGCTCGGCCGCGCCGGACTCGCGGACCTCGTCGACCGCACGCTCGCGGCGGCGCACCTGTTCGCCGACCTCGTCGAGAAACACCCCGCCCTTGAGCTGTACGGGCGCCCCGCGCTCTCCACCGTCCTGTTCCGCCCGGCCGGAGCCGCTGACGACGAGGTGGCGCGCATCCGCCGGGCGCTGCTCACCGAGGGCCGCGCCGTCCTCGGCCGGGCCCGCGCCGACGGGCGGCTCTGGCTCAAGGCCACCCTGCTCGACCCCCACGCCACCACCGACGACCTGGCCCAGCTCCTCACGATCGTGGAAGGCAGCATCCCCCGATGACCGCACCGGCACTCGCCCCAGACCTGGACCACCCGCACGACCTGGTCGGCATCGGAGTGGGCCCGTTCAACCTCTCACTGGCCGCCCTCGCGCACGGCGTCCCCGGCGGCCTCTCGACCGCGTTCTTCGAACAGCGCCGCGCCTTCCACTGGCACCCCGGGCTGCTCATCGAGGGCGCCACCCTCCAAGTCCCGTTCCTGGCCGACCTGGTGACCCTCGCCGACCCGGCGAGCCCCTGGTCGTTCCTCAACTATCTGCGCCACCGCGAGCGTCTTTTCCCGTTCTATTTCGCCGAGCGCTTCCACGTGCAGCGCACCGAGTACGACGCGTACTGCCGCTGGGTCAGCGAGAGCCTGCCCGGGCTGCACTTCGGCCACCAGGTCGACGCGGTGCGCTGGAACCCCGAACGCGAGCTGTTCGAGGTCGACTTCACCCAGCTGGACATGCACGGCCAGGCCGAGGCGCTGGGCCGCGCCTTCGCCCGCAACCTGGTCCTCGGCGTCGGCACCGAACCGTACGTACCGGAGTCGCTGAGGCCCCTCGCCGACGCGCCCACCGTGCCGGTGATCCACTCGGCGGACTACCTCGACCACCGCGAGCGCTTTCTCGCCGCCGACCACGTCACCGTCGTCGGCTCGGGCCAGTCCGGCGCCGAGGTCTTCCTCGACCTGCTGCGGGGCCGCCCGGCGGGCCGGGAGCGCATCACCTGGCTCGCCCGCACCGAGACGTTCGCGCCGATGGAGTACTCGAAGCTGGGCCTTGAGCACTTCACCCCCGACTACACCCGCTACTTCCACGCCCTGCCCGAGCCCATGCGCGACCAGCTCGTGCCGCGCCAGTGGCAGCTCCACAAGGGCATCGACGCGGACACGATCGCCGCGATCCACGACGAGCTCTACCGCCGCACCCAGCACGGCGGCTGGCCCGACGCGACGCTCACGCCGGGCGTCACCGTCCGCACCGCGGGCAGGGTCGCCACCACCAGGGTCGAGCTGCACCTGGAACACGTCCAGCAGGGCGCGCGCTCGCGGCTCACCACCGACGCGGTCGTCCTCGCCACCGGCTACCGCGAGCGCCCGCTCGCCCGCATGCTGGCCGGACTCGACCCGTACATGCGCCTCGACTCCTCCGAACGCCCCCGTATCGACGCCGAGTTCAGGCTGGTGCTCGACAGCTCGGTGACGGGCGCGGTGTACGTCCAGAACGCGGAGAAGCACACCCATGGAGTGGGCGCCCCCGACCTGGGCCTGGCGGCCTGGCGCAGCGCCCGCATCCTGAACACCCTGACGGGCAAGGAGCCCTACCCCTTGCCGACCCGCACGGCGTTCACGACGTTCGGCCTGACAGAACCCCAACAGCCTCGCCCGACAAAGACACCGGAGGGCCTGATCCCGCTGGAGGGCTGACCCAAGGGGCGCGGGGAACCGCGCGACCAGCCCCCCACGCCCCGCAGCCGAAAGTGAACCTGACCGGACCTAGAACACCGGCACCCCGTCGCGGACAAGCTTCCAGTCCACGGAAGCGAACGCGGCGGGGTCGATCGTCCCCTTCGCCTTCACCCACGCGATCATCGTGTTCCGGATCTCGTCCGAGTTCGCCCACACCTGCTTCGCCGTGGCGACATGCGGGAACCCGCCACCCCCGTTGGCCCGGTAGTTGTTCACCGCGAGCACGAACTGGGCGGCAGGATCGATCGGCTTGCCCTGGAACGACAGGTTCAGGATCCGGGACCCCGCGGGCTTCGCGATGTCGATGTCGTACGTGAGACCCGACACCGCGTCGTAGTTGTAGTCCGGCGTGCTGTTCGCGTTCGTCAGCTTCGACGTGTCGACGGGCGCACCGGCGGGCGTCTGCACGTAGTACCGGGCCGAGAACTCCAGATAGTCCTTGAGCTGCGCGCCCGTCAGCAGCCGCGCCTCCATCGTGTTCTCGTACGGGTAGAGCCCCGCCGCGTCCTTGATGGTGATCTGCCCGGCCGGGATCGCGGCGTTCCGCGAGAAGCAGGACGCCTGCGACAGCACGGGCAGCGAGGCGTACGCGCCACCCGCCAGCGCCGCCTTCACCGTCTCCGTCTGCACCGTGCTGATCAGGTCGATGATCGGCTCGTCCTTCCAGGCCGCCTCGGCCGTGGTCATGGCCGTCTTCGACGTGCCGATGACCTGGTTGACGTACTTCACGACCTTCTCGTGCTCGGCCCGCACCAGCTTCGCCACGAACGGGTCCTCGTCGGCGGTGTTGGCGTTCAGCACGTCCGCCTTGACCGAGGAGACCTGCCACTGGCCGTGCGCGAGCTCCAGCTCGAAGTCGAAGACGCTCAGGCGCATGCCCCACATGTACGGCTCGGACAGCACCACCGACTTGCCGGTCTCGGCGTTCACCACCGTCCGCGAGGGCACCTCCTTGTGGGTGTGGCCCACCAGGATCGCGTCGATGCCCGGCACCTGCTCGGCCACCAGCGACGACGCGTTCTCCGGGTACGGCAGCGCGTCCCCGTACGAGGTGCTGCCGTCGAGGCCCGAGTGGTCCGTGCAGATCACCACGTCACAGCCGAGCGCGCGCAGCCGCGGCACGTACTTCTTCGCCTGCTCGACCAGACCGGGGAACGTCATCTTCCCCTGGACGTTCGCCTTGTCCCAGATGGCGATGCCCGGGTTGGTCAGACCCAGGATGCCGACCTTCACGTCCGGCGCGCCGTGCACCTTGAGGCGGCGGACGGTGTAGGGAGGGAACGCGGGCTTCAGCGTCTTCGCGTCCAGCGCGTTCGCCCCGAGCAGCGGGAAGTGCAGCTGCTCCTGGAACGCGCGCAGCGTGGGGATGCCGTAGTTGAACTCGTGGTTGCCGAGCGCCGCCGCGTCGTAGCGCATGTGGTTCATCGCCAGCGCCATCGGGTGCTTGGGCCCGCGCTTGCCGTGCGAGCCCGTGATCGGCTCCACGCGCGCGTAGTAGTACGAGAGCTGGGTGCCCTGGATGATGTCGCCCGCGTCGATCAGGAGCGTGTTGCGGTGCCCCTTGTCCTCGCGCACCTGGTTGACCAGCGTCGCGACCTTGGCCAGACCGACGTCGTTGTGCGCCTTGTCGTCGTACTCCTTGTCGGTGAAGTAGTCCCAGTTGAAGACGTGGCCGTGCAGGTCGGTGGTGCCCATGACGGTGAACGAGTACCGCTTCGGCGGACGGCCGTGGCCCTTCCCGTGGTGCTGCTCTTCGGCCTCGGCGGGGACCGCGACGCCTCCGGCGATGGCCACACCGGCCCCGGCGGCGGCCGAGCGGCCCAGGAACGTCCTACGGTTCAGCGGCATTTCATGCACTCCCTGACGGTGTGTTACGCGCGTAGAGGCGCTCGACGCGCGTAGAAGGTCCAGAGGATTTTGGCGCAGAACTGCCGTTCGCAACACCCCTCGCAGGTTTCTGTTCGGTGTCCTGGAGAAGTCACGCGCCCCCGCCGGACCCGCGTACCCACGGTCACCCGGACAAACGGATCCACACGGACACACGGACACGCGGGCACACGGGCGCCCGCCGCCCACGCGCGCGTGGCGCGGGACGACGGGCGCACCGGTCATGGCGTGCGCGGCGGTGTTCGGCCACTCACGCGCAGGTGAGGCGCGGCCCCGCCCAGTCGGCGTGGTCGTAGTCGACGCCGTCCCCGGCGTCGGTGACCACCAGGCGCACCTCCATGGCGCCGGTCAGATCGGCGGTGAGCTGCTTGGCCGCGTCCGCCGAGGTGAGCGTTCCGCTGTCGGCGACCAGCGTGGAGTCGCGCCAGATCTGGAAGACGACGGAGCCCTTCGTGGTGACCTCGTCGTCCACCCCGACCGCCGTGGTCAGCGAGGAGCAGGTGCCGCCCAGGTAGTACGCGACGGAGCTCGGCGCGTGGGTGCCGAGGCCCTTGGCGTACACCGTGCCGTTGATGGTCAGCGGCGTGCCGTCGCCGGCCGCCTGCTCGCCGTTGCTGCGGTCCTTCTCGACCGGGCCCCAGCCGTTGGTGGCCGACTCCCAGGTCAGGTCGCTGATGTCATGGGTGCCGGCCGAGGGGCCGCTGCCGCAGGCCAGCTTGGCGTCGGCCCAGTCGGCGTGGTCGAAGTTGATGCCGTCGCCGCCGTCCGTCACCACGAGCCGCAGTGTCGATCCGCCCTTGAGGTCGGCGGTCAGGTGCTTGGGCGGATCGGCGGCCGTGCGCAGCCCGCTGTCGGCGACCAGGGTGGAGTCGCGCCAGATCTGGAACACCACGGACCCGTTGTTCGTTACTTCGTCGTCGACGCCCACGTCGACGCCGAGCGTGGAGCAACCGCCGCCCAGGTAGTACGAGATGTCGCTGGGCGCGTGCGTGCCCAGGCCCTTGGCATAGCCGACACCGCCGATGGTGAGGGTGCGGCCGTCACCCGCCGCCTGCTCGCCGTTGCTGCGGTCGCGCTCGACCGGACCCCAGCCGCCGACCGCCGAGGTCCACGGCAGATCGCTGAGCTGGTTCACCCCGGTCGGCGGCGGCACCGGGCTGCCCGGCGTCACCCGGAACATCACCGTGCCGTGCGCGGGCACCGACGCGCTGATCGCGTTCGTCGTCGTACTGGTCGCCTTCGACCACAGGTCCTTGAGCGCGTACGACGAGGCGCCGCCGATGCCGATGTCCTTCACGGTCGTGGAGATGGTGCGGGCACTGGTGTTCTCATTGGTGAGGGTGACCGAACGGCCGCCGTCCGCGAGGGGCTTGGACATCACGACGAGGCCGCCGGAGTTCGACACCACCGTGCCCTGCTTGCCGAGCGCGTCCTGGTCCACCGCGATCACATCGGTGTTCTTGAGGATCGCGAGCGTCGACGCGCTCGCGCTGCGCAGATCGCTGCCGATCAGCAGCGGCGCGGCCATCTGCGACCAGAGGCTGAAGTGCGTGCGGTACTCGGTGTCCGTCATGCCGCCGTTGCCGACCTCCAGCATGTCGGGGTCGTTCCAGCCGCCGGGGCCCGCGTACGGCGCGAGCGACTGGTTCTGGTGCGCGATGGAGATCATGCTCGACCAGTTGTCGCTGATGTCGCCGGTGGTCCGCCAGGAGTTGCCGACGTTCGGCGCCCAGGTCCAGGGCTGGTTGGAGCCCCATTCGCAGATGCTGTAGAGGATCGGGCGGCCGGTCGCGCGCGTGGCGGCCTTCAGGGCGTCGCCCATCGCCTTGTAGCGCTGCTGCGCGTCCACTCCGTTGTTGTTGCAGTTGTCGTACTTGAGATAGTCGACGCCCCAGGACGCCCACAGGTTCGCGTCCTGCTGCTCATGGCCGAGCCCGCCGGGAAAGCCCTGGACGTCACAGGTCTTGGTGCCCGCGCTGGAGTAGAGGCCGAACTTCAGGCCCTTGGAGTGCACATAGTCGGCGACGGCCTTGATCCCGTGGGGGAAGCGCACCGGGTCGGGCACCAGGTTGCCGCTCGCGTCGCGGTTGGGCAGCGCCCAGCAGTCGTCGATGTTGACGTAGGTGTACCCGGCGTTCTTGAGGCCCTGGGAGACGAAGGTGTCGGCGATGCCCTCGACCATGGCCTCGTTGAACTCGGCCCGGCAGTGCGTGGAGTTCCAGTTGTTGAACCCCATCTGAGGGGTGCGGGCCTGGCCGTTGTCGACGGCTGCGGCGGGCGGCGCAGCCGTGGCGGCGAGGGCGACCAGACCGCCGGCGAGCAGGGGAAGGGTGGCGAGTGCGGTACCGGCCCGTTTTCTGAACTTTCGGAACTTTCCGAACGATGACATGTGCGGCTCCGTCGGTGTAGTGGCGCCGAATTCAACGAGCTCAAACGAAAGCGAACATATTCCAGCGTCGGGACCTGGACATGTCAAGGGTTTGCGCCGGGTCGAGGCGAGGCGCTTTCCGCTCATCGGAGCGCTCCGGCGCACAATTCAACAGTTGTCAATAAGCCTTCATGCAAAGGTTGTTGAGTAGTCACGCGGGACGAATTCTCTACCGGCCGGTAAGCCCTAGGCTCGACATATGCGTCGAGCGAAGATCGTTTGTACTCTGGGGCCCGCCACGGACACGTACGACCAGATCAAGGCACTGGTCGAGGCCGGAATGGACGTCGCCCGGTTCAATCTCAGCCATGGCACGTACGCCGATCACGAGGAGCGATATCACCGCGTCCGCAAGGCGTCCGACGAAACGGGCCGCAGTGTGGGCGTGCTCGCCGACCTTCAAGGCCCGAAGATCCGGCTGGGGCGTTTCCGTGAAGGTCCCGTACTCCTTGAACGCGGCGACGAGTTCACCATCACCGTCGAGAACATCGAGGGCGACCGCCACACCTGCGGCACCACCTACTCCGGCCTCGCCGAGGACGTCACCACCGGCGAGCGCATCCTCGTCGACGACGGCAAGGTCGCCCTGGAGGTCGTCGGCGTCGAAGGCCCGCGCGTGCGCACCCGGGTCGTCGAGGGCGGCATGGTCTCCGACCACAAGGGCCTCAACCTGCCCGGCGTCGCCGTCTCCGTGCCCGCGCTCTCCGAGAAGGACGTCGACGACCTGCGCTGGGCCCTGCGCACCGGCGCCGACATCATCGCGCTCTCCTTCGTCCGCAGCGGCCGCGACATCGAGGACGTCCACCGCGTCATGGACGAGGAGGGCCGCCGGGTCCCGGTGATCGCCAAGATCGAGAAGCCGCAGGCCGTCGACAGCATCGACGACATCGTGGCCGCCTTCGACGGAATCATGGTGGCGCGCGGCGACCTGGGCGTCGAAATGCCGCTGGAACTGGTCCCGATCGTCCAGAAGCGCGCGATCAAGCTGGCCAAGCGGAACGCCAAGCCGGTGATCGTGGCGACCCAGATGCTCGACTCGATGATCGACAACTCCCGCCCCACCAGGGCGGAGGCCTCCGACGTGGCCAACGCGGTCATCGACGGCACGGACGCGGTGATGCTCTCGGGCGAGACCAGCGTCGGCAAGTACCCCGTCGAGACGGTCCGCACGATGGCCCGCATCGTCGCGGCCGCCGAGGAGGACGTGCTGGCCAAGGGCCTGCCGCCGCTCACCGAACGCAGCAAGCCGCGCACCCAGGGCGGCGCGGTCGCCCGCGCGGCGGCCGAGATGGGCGACTTCCTGAACGCCAAGTACCTCGTCGCCTTCACCCAGTCCGGCGACACGGTCAAGCGCCTGTCGCGCTACCGCTCGCCGATCCCGCTGCTCGCCTTCACCCCCGACCCGGCCACCCGCTCCCAGCTCAACCTCACCTGGGGCGTGGAGACCTTCCTCGGGCCGCACGTCGAGTCCACGGACGCGATGGTCGCGCAGGTCGACGAACAACTCCTGAAGATCGGCCGCTGCGAGCGGGGCGACATCGTGGTCATCACGGCCGGCTCCCCGCCCGGGGTCCCCGGCTCGACCAACCTCGTCCGCGTCCACCACATCGGCGAGGACGACAGTCCGAAGAGCTGACACCCCATGAGCCGGGTGTACGAGAGCGGGTCATGCGGTCGTACGAGTAACGGGCGCATCGCCCACACCGGGGAGCGGGCCGGGCCGAAGGGATGACCCGACGGCCCGGTCCCGAGCGCCCGGGCCGCGCCGCCCGCAGGCTGACGCCATGTCACATCACCTCAGCGGGCCGAACCTCCGCTCACCCATGGGCGACGCACGCCTGGACCTCACCGACCTGTTCGTCTTCACGGTGCCGGGCGGTCGCACGGTCCTGATCATGAACGTCAACCCCGTGGCCCCCACCGGCGGCCGGGCCTTCCACCCCGACGCGGTCTACCGCGTCAACATCGACACCGTCGGCGACCACCAGGCGCACATCGCCTACAGCTTCACCTTCTCCGACCCGGCCGACGACGGCGAGCAGACCCTCACCGTCCACCGCGCCACCGGCGACGAGGCCCGCGCCCACGAGGCCGCCGGCACCCCGCTCTTCGTGGACGCGCCCGTGAGCTTCGGCCCGCACCCCGTGGTCACCGAAGCGGGCCCGTACATGGTCTTCGCCGGGCTGCGCAGCGACCCCTTCTTCGCCGACCTCGACGGCATCGTCGACGACTTCCAGTGGACCGGCACCGACTGGGGCGCCGACAAGAACGTCTTCGGCATCGTCCTGGAAATGCCCGGCATGGAGCTCGGCGCCCAGCCCGAGATCGGCGTCTGGGCCCGCGTCAGCGTGCACCAGGGCGGGAAGCTCACGTCGGTGGACCGGGGCGCGCACCCCTCGCTCACGGCGTACTTCAACGCCGAGGAGGCCAAGGACGCGTACAACGCGGGCGAACCGGCCGACGACTGGGACACCTACCTCGCGCCCTGGACGGCCGTGCTGCGGCACACCGGCGGCTACAGCGAGGAACTGGCGGAAGAGGTCCTGCGCACGGTGCTGCCCGACATCCTGCGCTACGACCGCAGCGAGCCCGCCGCGTACCCCAACGGCCGCACGCTCACGGATGACGTCACATCGGCACGGCTGGCCATGATCTCCGGCGGGAAGGTCCCCACGGACCACATCGGCCCGCACACGGACCTGCTCCCGGAATTCCCGTATCTGGGCACGCCGCACCTCAAGGATGCGTGACCATGGATTCGCACGAAAAGTACCCCGGGTCGGATTCGAACCGACGCTGGATGGTGTTTGAGACCATTGCCTCTACCGCTGGGCTACCGGGGCATCCTTTAAACCAAAGGTAGGCGGCTACCCGCCGTGACCACACCTTACCGCAGCTGGGTACGCTCTTGGGAAGCAGTACTTGCCCCGCACCGAGGAGCCCCCAGTGACCGCCCCCGAGTCGCCCCAGCCCGCCGCCGACGACGACCAGTCGCACGTCCCGCCGCTGACGACCCGCGTCGTCATCGCCGAGGACGAGGCGCTGATCCGCCTCGACCTCAAAGAGATGCTCGAAGAAGAGGGCTACGCGGTCGTCGGCGAGGCCGGGGACGGGGAGAAGGCCGTCGCGCTGGCCCGGGAGCACCGGCCCGACCTGGTCATCCTCGATGTGAAGATGCCGATCCTGGACGGCATCTCGGCCGCCGAGCAGATCGCCAAGGACTCCATCGCGCCGGTCCTGATGCTCACCGCGTTCTCGCAGCGCGACCTGGTGGAGCGGGCCCGGGACGCGGGGGCGATGGCGTATCTGGTGAAGCCGTTCTCCAAGAGCGACGTCGTGCCCGCGATCGAGATGGCGGTGTCGCGGTTCACCGAGCTGAAGGCGCTGGAGCAGGAGGTCGCGGACCTCTCCCAGCGCCTGGAGACGCGCAAGCTGGTGGACCGCGCGAAGTCGATCCTGCAGACCCAGTACGGGCTGACGGAGCCCGCGGCGTTCCGCTGGATCCAGAAGACGTCGATGGACCGGCGGCTGTCCATGCAGCAGGTTGCCGAAGCCGTCATCGAGGACGCGGAAGAGAAGAAGGCGGCGAAGGGGTCGTAGCGGCTGGTGTTCGGCTGCGGCCCGGTGGGGGCTTGTCGCGCAGTTCCCCGCGCCCCTGGGTAGTTAGGGGCGCGGGGAACCGCGCGAGCAACCCAGTACGGTCCGCAGCCGAACGACAACCTCAGTCCTCGCCCAGATACGTCTTGCGGACGTTCTCGTCGTGGAGGAGGGTCTGGCCGGAGCCGGAGAGCTTGATCTCGCCGACCTCCATCACATGGGCGTGGTCCGCCAGGGACAGCGCGGCCTGGGCGTTCTGCTCGACGAGCAGGATGGTGGTGCCCTCGGCCTTGAGCTCGACGATGGTCTCCATGATCTTCTGCATCATGATCGGGGAGAGGCCCATCGACGGCTCGTCCAGCATCAGCAGCTTGGGCTGGGACATGAGCGCCCGGCCCATCGCGAGCATCTGCTGCTCACCGCCCGAGAGGGTGCCGGCGGCCTGCTTACGGCGTTCGCCCAGGATGGGGAACATGTCGTAGGCACGCTGGATGTCCTTCTCGATCCCGGCCTTGTCATTGCGGAGAAACGCTCCGAGCTGGAGGTTCTCGGCGATGCTCAGCCTCGGGAAGATATGCCGGCCCTCGGGGGAGTGGGCGAGCCCCAGCGAGACGATCTTGTGCGCGGGGATGTTCGCGAGCGGCTTCCCATCGAACATGATCTTTCCGGCCGAGGGCTTGAGGAGCCCCGACAGGGTGCGCAGCGTGGTCGTCTTGCCGGCGCCGTTGGTGCCGATGAGGGTGACGACCTGCCCGGCCTCGACGGTGAAGGAGATCCCCTTGACGGCCTCGATCTTGCCGTAGGCGACGCGGAGGTCCTCGACTTCCAGAAGTGCGGTCACTGGGAGTCTCCTTCAGTACGGGTCTTGCCTGGAGCGTCGGCCGCCGGCCCCGAGCCACCGTCACCCGGGGCATCGGCGTCGGCGTCGGCGGAGGCGCCGGAGCCGGGCGGGGTGGCGGAGCCCGCCGGGGCGTCCGCCGCCGGGGAGTCGTCCTCGGATGCTTCGTGCTGGACCTCGGTGGCCTCCGGGGCGTCGGCCTCGGGCGCTGCATCCGCCTCGGGCGCCGGGTCCGCCGCGGCTTCCGCTGCGGCATCCCGGTCGGCGCCGCCTCCGGCGGCCCCCGCGGCCTCGGCCGCCTCGACCTCCGCGATCTCCTCCGCGCCGGGTGCGCCCTCGAACGGGGTGCCGAGGTACGCCGCGATGACGCGCTCGTCGCCCTGGACGACGTCCGACGTGCCCTCGACGAGCTTCTCGCCCTGGAGCAGCACCGTGACCCGGTCGCACAGGTTGAAGATGAAGCGCATGTCGTGCTCGATGACGAGGACGGCGATGCCCATGTCCCGGATGGCGAAGACCATTTCCTCGGTGGCGCGGGTCTCCTGCGGGTTCATACCGGCCGTCGGCTCGTCCAGGAGCAGCAGGCCGGGCTCGCTCGCCAGCGCCCGGGCGATCTCCAGCTTGCGCTGTTCGCCGTAGGGGAGGTTGCGGGCGAGGTGGTCGGCCTTGTGCTGGAGGCCGATGAACTCCAGGAGTTCCATGGCCCGTTCACGCGACTTGGCCTCGGCCTTCTTGAAGCCGGGGCCGCGCAGCAGCGCGGACCAGAGGCCTTCCTTGGTCCGGGTGTGCCGGCCGACCAGGACGTTCTCCAGGACGGTCATATTGGCGAAGAGCCGGATGTTCTGGAAGGTCCGCGCGATGCCGGCCTGGGTGACCAGGTGCGGCCTGGGCGGCAGCACGGTCCCCTTGTACGAGACCTTGCCCTCGGTCGGGACGTAAAGACCCGTGAGGCAGTTGAAGAAGGTGGTCTTGCCGGCGCCGTTGGGGCCGATGAGACCGACGATCTCGCCGCTGTTGACGGTGAGGTCGACATTGCGCACGGCGGTCAGACCGCCGAAGCGCATGGTGACGCCGGACGCTTCGAGCACCGGGCTGGGGGCGATGGTGGTGGTCATGATGGTTACGCCTCCGCCTTGGTGACGCCGACGGTGGTGTCCGGGAGCCCTTGTTCGGGGACGTCCAGTTGGCCGGTCTCGTGGAATTCGAGCTGGCGGCGCCGGTTGGCGACGATGCCCTCGGGACGGAACCGCATCAGCAGGATGAGGGCGACACCGAAGCCGAAGAGTTCGTACTCCTTGAGGAAGCCGAGCTTCTCGGGGATCAGGTAGAGCAGTGCCGCGCCCAGGAGCGGGCCGCTGACCGTGCCCATACCGCCGAGGACGACGGCCGCCAGGAGGAAGGCCGAGTTGGGCGGCGCGGCTCCGGCGAACTGGAAGGGGCTGGGCACCACGCTGTAGTTGACGTGGGCGAAGACCGTTCCGGCGAGACCCGCGAGGGAGGCGCCGAGGGCGAAGGCGATGAGCTTGACCCGGAAGCCGTTGATGCCCATGGCGGTGGCCGCCGTCTCGTCCTCGCGGATCGCGATCCAGGAGCGGCCGATACGGGAGTTGGCCGCGCGGTTGAAGACGAGCACGATCAGCGCCGTGATCAGCAGCATCAGGAACAGATAGTTGCCGAAGCGGCCGATCGTACGGCCCGCGATCTCATGGGCGCCGCCGAGGTTGAACCCGAAGATCTCCAGGTCCGGGATGTTGGCGATGCCGTTGGGGCCGTTGGTGAGGTTGGGGCCGGAGCCGCCGTCGAGGTTGTTGACGGTGATCCGGAAGATCTCTCCGAAGCCGAGGGTGACGATGGCGAGATAGTCGCCGCGCAGCCGCAGGGTCGGGGCGCCGATGATGACACCGAAGACCAGCGACGCGCTCATGCCGATCAACGCGGCGGCCCAGAAGGGGACCTGGACGCCGGAGAACCGGGAGAACTCGGAGCCGGAGACCAGGGCGGCCGCGTACGCGCCGACGCCGAGGAAGGCGACGTAACCGAGGTCGAGCAGTCCGGTGAGGCCGACGACGATGTTGAGGCCGAGGGCGACGGTGCCGAAGATGAGGATGTTGGCGCCGAGGTTGGCGTTGTGGTCCTCGCTCTGGGTGAAGGGGAAGATCACGGCCGCCAGGAAGACAGCGGTGGTCGCGAACCCCTTGTGCCGCGCGTTGAGTTCGGTGAACCGCTCGAAGAGCCCGGCGGCGAACAGCGCCATGGAGCCGAACAGCACGAGCAGCAGCAGACCGATGAAGGTCTCGCTCTCGTCGTCGTTCACCCCGATGCCGTACGTGAACACGACCAGGCCGAGTGCGGTGGCCAGCGAGATGATCACGCGCTGGGCCCAGCTGGGCAGCGGGACCGCGGCCGGGATGTCGTCCGGCTTGGCGATGTGGTCGCGCAGCGACCTGCCGGGGCGCGGCAGGGCGAGCGCGCCGATCACCGGAACGAGCGCCGCCACGGCCGCGACGTACGCGCCGGGTTCGAGGTTGGCGAGGCCGCCGAGGTCGTACGAGATGGCGATGGCGGTGAACCAGACCACCGCGAACGCGGAGACGGCCGCCAGGAGTACCGGGTTGTGGGAGCCGCCCGGGTTGAGCCAGCGCAGGCCCTTGATGTCCCACAGATCGAGGGCGTAGAGCAGCGTGAGCGCCGCGCCGACCAGGGTGAGGGTCTGCAGTCCGGCCGGGTAGCCGGTGACGGTGAGGTCGCCGGGGAAGTCGGCGGTCCAGGTCCACGCCAGGAACGTGGAGGCGAGGGTGGCGACGGCGCCGACCGCGATGAGCAGCCGGGCGACGGGCGCGGGCAGCGGGATCAGACCGCGCTGCTCGGTGGCCGCTTCGGTGACGCCGGTGGTGGTGCTGGTGGTCATGTCGATCACGCCCTGTCCGCGACGCGTTCGCCCACCAGGCCCTGTGGCCTGAAGAGCAGGACGAGGATGAGGAGGACGAAGGCCCAGACGTTGGCCCAGCCGGAGCCGCCGAGCTGCTGCATCCCGGGGACGTTGGCGATGTAGGCACTGGCCATGGTCTCGGCGAGGCCGAGGACCACGCCGCCGATCATCGCGCCGTAGATGTTGCCGATACCGCCGAGGACCGCCGCGGTGAACGCCTTGAGACCGGCCTGGAAGCCCATCTCGTACTTGATGGAGCCGTACTTGAGGCCCCAGGCGATACCGGCGACCGCGGCGAACAGACCGCCGATGGCGAAGGCGATCATGATGATGCGGTTGGTGTCGATGCCCATCAGCTGGGCGGTGTCCGGGTCCTGCGCGGTGGCCTGCATGGCGCGGCCGGTGCGGGAGGAGCGGACGAACAGGGCGAGCGCGGCCATGCAGAGCGGCGCCGCCGTGATCAGGAAGATGTCACCGGTGCCGAAGGTGACCGACCCGATGTGGAAGGGGCCGCCGGGGAGCTGCGGGAAGTTCTCGTCGGTCTTGGCGTTCGGGTACCAGTTGAAGACCGCCTGCTGGAGCGCGAGCGAGAGTCCGATCGCGGTGATCAGTGGCGCCAGGCGTGGCGCGCCGCGCAGTGGTCGGTAGGCGAACCGTTCCGCTCCCAGCGCGATGAGCACGGAGACGATCGCGCCGCCGATGAGCATCAGGGGGAGGGCTATCCACATGGATATGCCGTCGGGGAGCACATAGAGATAGACCGTGAGGCCGCCGAAGGCGCCGGTCATGAAGATCTCGCCGTGCGCGAAGTTGATGAGCTGGACGATGCCGTACACCATCGTGTAGCCGATGGCGATCAGCCCGTACATCGAGCCGAGGAGCAGCCCGTTGGCCAGGTTCTGCGGCAGAGTGTGCACCGCAAGGCCTCCATGGGATGGGGAGCGTGCAGGAAGTAGACGTCGGGCCGCGCGGTCGGACGGTTGGTCGTGGCCGCGCGGCCCAGTCGTCGTGCGGTGGTGCGGGTGGTGCGGTGGATCAGGTGCGGGCTGGATCAGCCGGCGTTGTACGTGCCGCTCTTGACGGCCTTCCACTTCCCGTTGGTGACCTGGTAGACGGTCAGCTGCTTGTTGGTGGTGTCGCCGTACTGGTCGAAGGCGACCTGGCCGGCGATGCCCTGGAACTGGGCCTTCTGGACCTCGTCGACGATCTTCTGACGGGCGTCGGACGGGACCTTGCCGTCCTTCACCACGTTGCCGACGGCCTTGATGA
Source organism: Streptomyces sp. NPDC048696 (assembly GCF_043198895.1). Lineage (NCBI taxonomy): Bacteria > Bacillati > Actinomycetota > Actinomycetes > Kitasatosporales > Streptomycetaceae > Streptomyces > Streptomyces sp. NPDC048696. The sequence goes on from NZ_JBICVJ010000004.1 coordinate 403,690, forward strand.
TCGCGGTGGCGGCGTCGTACGAGTAGCCGCCGTAGGTGCCGTAGTCACCCGGGTACTTCTTGTCCTTGTACGTCTGGATGAACGTCTTGGCCGCGTCCAGGGTGTCGACCGGCACGCCGACCGAGGTGGCGAGGTCGCCCTCGGCCGCCTTGCCGGCGGTGGTGATGAAGGTGTCGCTGTAGATTCCGTCGCCGCCGAAGAGCGGGATCTTGGCGCCGGAGTCCTTGAGCTGCTTGGTGACGATCTGCGCCTCGTCGTACTGGCCGCCGTAGTAGACCAGGTCGGCGCCCGAGTTCTTGATCTTGGTGACGAGGGCGGCGAAGTCCTTGTCGCCCACGTTGACGTGGTCCTCGCCCGCGACCTTGCCGCCCGCCTTGGTGAAGCCCTGCTTGAAGAGCGTGGCCAGACCGGCGCCGTACGTCTGCTTGTCGTCGACGACGAAGACGCTCTTCTTGTGGATGCCGTTGAAGGCGTAGTCCGCCGCGAACCCGCCCTGGATGGCGTCGGTGGTGGCGGTACGGAAGTAGGTCTTGAACGGACGGGTCTTGTTCCCGGCCGCCCAGTCCTTGCCCTGGGTCAGGGTGGGGTTGGTGTTCGAGGGCGAGATCTCGACCAGGTTGGCGGTGGCGAAGACCTGCTGCATGGTCAGGGCCACGCCGGAGTTCAGCGGGCCGACCACACCGAGGACGTCCTTGTCGGCGACGAGCGCGGTGGCGTTCTGCTGGCCGGTCGGCGGCAGGGCCTTGTCGTCCAGGGCCTTGACCTTGAAGGTGACACCCGGGACCAGCTTCTTCGCGTTGGCGTCGTCGACGGCGATCTGTACGCCGTACTGGATGCCGAGGCCGGTCGCGGAGTTCTGGCCGGTCAGGGGCGCGTCCACACCGATCACGACGGTGGTGTTCTTGTCGCCACTGCCTTTGCTGTCGCCGCCGCGCGATCCGCAGGCGGTGAGGGTGAGCGCCCCCGTGGTGAGCACGGTGGTGAGTATGAGCAAGGAACGGTGTCGCACAGTATGTCCTCTCCCTGGCGCGACGCCTCCGCTGAGGCGCCGTGTGACTCGCCGGGCCGTACTGGGGTGGTACAGGGGCGGTGCAGCAGACGCGCCCGGCGGCGCGGTGACTGGCCGTGACTCTAAGCGCAGCTAGGCGAGTCGGGGACCAGGGAAGGTCAGGATGTGACTTTCTTGTTATGGGGAGCGGACGCCGGTGTGGGAACTCTGTGGACAGATGGGGGCATTGGTGAGCCCGAGGGGTGCCCACATACTGAGAATTCCCAGTTCCGCTAAGGGGCTTGGGTCATTCTTGCTACTGACACAGGCATGTGCCCCAGGGGTCGGCTCCCGCCTTCGCCACCTGGATCTATGCGTTTTCCGCGCCGTCCTCACAGCGGAGTACCGGAGCGAGTGATCCCGTTTGCGTATTTCGCGCATGTTACGGAGCGTTACGATCGGGAGTGGCCGGAAGGCTTCTCCCGAGGGGTGTTCGCGGGGTGACGGGTGTGGCGGCCGTAGGGGGTGGGGCGCGCTCGGTGGGTTGTCGTTCCGCCCACGGAGGGCGAACCGGAGTGGTGCGTACCGTCGTGCGGCGCGCTGTCCGGTTCCCGACGGGGTCGCCGTCGGGGGAACGTCAGTGTGTCACGATCGGTGACACAACTGCCGTACGGGTCAAGGGGGTTGACGGGCAGATCGTGTGCAGGTAACGGGAGAGGTCGCGCGCGTAGCGTCCGTCGAACAGATAACTGTGCTGCTGGGTCGCGTAGTTGTTGGTCAGCGTGGTGTCCAGGTACGGCAGCTCCGGATCGAGGGGGAACCCGGAGCAGCTCCGCGCGGTGAGCCGCACGACCACGCGCACGGTACCGCCCGCGGGCACGGTGAAGGGCACGGGGGGCGTGGTGCTGGTCCCGATCTCCGGGAAGGCCTGGGCGAGTTGATCGACCGTCACGGAATCGTCGTGCTGCGCATCGGTGGTGAGCACGAACGCGAACACGGCGGACGCCTTGTACGGGGCGACGGGCTCGTCGAGTCCCACGTACTGGAGCGAGACGGTCTGGGCGGGCCAGCGAGGCGGGAGCGGGGGTCCGGGGGAGGGGCGGGGGTGAGGGGGGCCGGGGTGGGTGGGCCAGAGAGCGACGGCCAGGGCCGCGGTGGCGGCCAGGACGACGGCGAGGGCCCGGGGACGAAAGCGTCCTGGCCGGTCTTCGTGTCCCCGCCGCGGTAACCGGAGCCATATCCGCCGGTCTTCCCGGTGTCCCTGTAGGCAGTCGTCCCGGAGGGCCGGGGGTGCCCCCTCCTCCTGCTGAAGGTACGGATGGGGCGAGTGGGGCGAGGGGGGCCAGGGTCCGCCGTCGGCCGAATCCTCCGGCTCGACGGGCCCTATGCCGCTCATGCCCGCAGAGTGACACCCCCCGGCCCCGCCGTAAAGACAACGGCGCGGCCGAGCGGGCGCGGCCCCGCTGTCCAAGCGGACTGGCGGAAGTCCCTTGCGGTACCGCGTGCCGCAAGGGACGCGGGGCTGTGTCACTGCGCGGCTCCGCCGCGGTCCGCGGTCAAGAGCCGCGTATTCCAGCGGAGCGCTCAGGCCCCGGTGGGCTCGGCGTCCCGCAGCAGACACGTCAGCCGGGCCGAACACACCCGCTTGCCGTCCTCGTCCGTGATCACGATCTCGTAGGTGGCGGTGGACCGCCCCCGGTGCACGGGCGTGGCCACCCCGGTGACCAGCCCGCTGCGCACTCCCCGGTGGTGCGTGCAGTTCAGGTCGACGCCCACCGCGACCTTCGAGATGCCGCCGTGCAGCATCGCCCCGACCGACCCCAGCGTCTCCGCGAGCACGGCCGACGCGCCGCCGTGCAGCAGCCCGTACGGCTGGGTGTTCCCCTCGACCGGCATCGTCCCGACGACCCGCTCGGCCGAGGCCTCCAGAACCTGTACGCCCATACGCGTGCCGAGGTGTCCCGCGGAGAACAGCGCGGGAAGGTCGATCCCCAGCGCCGCGTACTCGTCGATGACCTCCTGCGGGAACTTCACCTTGCTCTGCTCACCCATGGGCGGGACTCCGATCGTGGTCCGGTTCCGGTGGCTTCCGGCCGACTGCTTCCGGCCGGCTTCCGGCTGGCTTCCGTCTGGCGTGTCTGAGCGAACGCTTAGACGGTCGCCGATTGTTCCAGACGTACGATCACGGACTTGCTGGCAGGGGTGTTGCTGGTGTCCGCCGTCGACTCCAGCGGCACCAGCACGTTCGTCTCCGGGTAGTACGCCGCCGCGCAGCCCCGCGTGGTCGGGTAGTGGACGACCCGGAAGCCGGGCGCCCGCCGCTCCACGCCGTCCTTCCACTCGCTGACCAGGTCCACGTACGCCCCGTCCGCGAAGCCCAGCTCGCGCGCGTCCTCGGCGTTGACGAGCACGACCCGGCGGCCGCCCTTGATGCCCCGGTAGCGGTCGTCGAGGCCGTAGATCGTGGTGTTGTACTGGTCGTGCGAGCGCAGGGTCTGCAGCAGCAGCCGGCCCTCGGGCACCGTCGGGTACTCCACGGGCGCGGCCGTGAAGTTGGCCTTGCCGGTCTTGGTGGGGAAGCGGCGCTCGTCGCGCGGCGCGTGCGGCAGCCGGAAACCGCCGGGCTCGGCCACGCGCGCGTTGAAGTCCTCGAACCCGGGGACGACGCGCGCGATGCGGTCGCGGATCGTCGCGTAGTCCTTCTCGAACTCCTCCCAGTCCACCGTGGACCGCGTGCCGAGCGTGGCGCGCGCGAGGCGGGCGACGATGGCGGGCTCGGAGAGCAGATGCGGGCTCGCGGGCTTCAGGTTGCCGCGCGAGGAGTGCACGAGCCCCATCGAGTCCTCGACGGTCACGAACTGCTTGCCGCTCTTCTGCACGTCCTTGTCGGTGCGGCCGAGCGTCGGCAGGATCAGCGCGCGCCGGCCGGTCACCGCGTGCGACCGGTTGAGCTTGGTGGAGACGTGGACGGTGAGCGAGGCCCGGCGCATCGCGGCCTCGGTGACCTCGGTGTCGGGCGTGGCGCCCACGAAGTTGCCGCCCATCGCGAAGAAGACCTTCGCCTTGCCGTCGCGCAGCGCCTCGATGGAGCGCACCACGTCGTATCCGTGGTGGCGGGGCGGCGCGAAGCCGAACTCCTTCTCCAGGGCGTCGAGGAACGCGGGCGCGGGCCGCTCGAAGATGCCCATGGTGCGGTCGCCCTGGACGTTGGAGTGGCCGCGCACCGGGCACACGCCCGCGCCGGTGCGGCCGATGTTGCCGCGCAGCAGAAGGAAGTTGACGACTTCCCGGATCGTCGCGACCGCGTGCTTGTGCTGGGTCAGACCCATCGCCCAGCACACGATGGTCCGCTTGGAGGCGAGCGCCATGGACAGCGCCTGCTCGATCTCCGCGCGCGTGAGGCCGGTCGCGGCCAGCGTCTCGTCCCAGTCGGCGGCCCGGGCGGCGGCCGCGAACTCCTCGTATCCATGGGTGTGTTCGCGGACGAACAGCTCGTCCACGGCGCCTTCCGTCTCCACGATCAGCTTGTTGAGCAGGCGGAACAGTGCCTGGTCGCCGCCGATGCGGATCTGCAGGAAGAGGTCGCCCAGCTTCTGCCCGCCGAGCGCGAGGCCCTTGGCGGTCTGCGGGTTCTTGAAGCGCTCCATGCCCGCCTCGGGCAGCGGGTTCACCGAGATGATCTTCGCGCCCGCCGCCTTGGCCTGCTCCAGGGCCGAGAGCATCCGGGGGTGGTTGGTGCCTGGGTTCTGCCCCGCGACGATGATCAGGTCGGCCTGGTGCATGTCCTCCAGGGAGACGCTGCCCTTGCCGATGCCGATGGTCTCGGTGAGCGCCGAACCCGACGACTCATGGCACATGTTGGAGCAGTCCGGCAGATTGTTGGTGCCGAACTCGCGCGCGAAGAGCTGGAGCAGGAACGCGGCCTCGTTGCTGGTGCGGCCCGAGGTGTAGAAGAGCGCCTCGTCCGGCGAGTCCAGCGCGTTGAGCTCGGCCGCGATGATCTCGAACGCCCGCTCCCAGGTCACCGCCTCGTACCGGTCGGCGCCCTGGGGCAGATACATCGGCTGGGTGATCCGGCCCTGCTGTCCCAGCCAGTACCCACTGCGCCCGGCGAGGTCGTCGAGGGGGTGCGCGGCGAAGAAGTCGGGGGTGACGCGGCGCAGGGTCGCCTCCTCGGCCACCGCCTTCGCCCCGTTCTCGCAGAATTCCGCGATGTGGCGTTTGTCGCCCTCCGGCCAGGCGCAGCCCGGACAGTCGAAGCCGTCCTTCTGGTTGACCTTGAGCAGCGTCCGCGTCGCCCGGGCCACACCCATCTGCTGCTGGGCGACCAGCGCCGTGTACCCGATGGCGGGCAGCCCGGCCGCGGCGTGCTTGGGCGGCGCGACCTGCGGCGCGTCCTGAACCGGGTCCCCTGCGGGCGGCTTGGTGGCCATGGCGCTCCCCTTCGAGCGACGTGTGCGATCCGTACGTTTCCGATCCTGTCACGGACCACTGACAACCGTCCCGGCGCGGTCCCGGCGGCACACTGGCGGGGATTGTCAGTGGGGCGTGGCAGGATCGGGGACGTGGCTGAGACAGCATCGAAGAAGACCCCAGACAACCGACCGCGCCTGCTCCTCATGGACGGGCACTCCCTGGCGTACCGGGCGTTCTTCGCGCTGCCCGCGGAGAACTTCACCACCGCGTCGGGTCAGCCGACCAACGCCGTGTACGGCTTCGCGTCGATGCTGGCGAACACGCTGCGTGACGAGGCGCCCACGCACTTCGCGGTGGCGTTCGACGTGTCCCGCAAGACGTGGCGCTCCGAGGAGTTCCCGGAGTACAAGGCCAACCGTTCCAAGACCCCGGACGAGTTCAGGGGCCAGGTCGAGCTGATCGGCGAGATGCTCGACACGATGCACGTCGACCGGTTCGCGGTCGACGGCTTCGAGGCCGACGACATCATCGCGACCCTGGCCACGCAGGCCGAGGCGGCCGGGTTCGAGGTGCTGATCGTCACCGGTGACCGCGACTCCTTCCAACTGGTCTCCGAGCACGTGACCGTGCTGTACCCGACCAAGGGCGTCTCCGAGCTGACCCGCTTCACCCCGGAGAAGGTCGAGGAGAAGTACGGCCTGACCCCGCAGCAGTACCCGGACTTCGCGGCGCTGCGCGGCGACCCGTCCGACAACCTGCCGGGCATCCCCGGCGTCGGCGAGAAGACCGCCGCGAAGTGGATCAACCAGTTCGGCTCCTTCGCGGAGCTCGTCGAGCGCGCCGCCGAGGTCAAGGGCAAGGCCGGGCAGAACTTCCGGGACCACCTGGAGTCCGTCAGCCTCAACCGCCGCCTCACCGAGATGGTGCGCGACGTGGAGCTGCCCAAGGGCCCGGCCGACCTGGACCGCCGGCCCTACGACCGGGCGGCGATGACCGGCTTCTTCGACGTGCTGGAGATCCGCAACGCGTCCCTGCGCGAGCGGCTGCTCGCCGTCGACCCGGGCGCGGGCGCGGAGGAGGCCCCGGCCCCCGCCGCGGGCGTGGAGCTCGACGGCTCGGTCCTTGGCGCGGGCGAGCTCGCCCCGTGGCTGGAGCGGCACGGCGCGTCCCCGCTGGGCCTGGCGTCGGTCGACACCTGGGCGCTGGGCACCGGCAGCGTCACCGAGATCGCCCTCGCCGCCGCCGACGGTCCGGCGGCCTGGTTCGACCCGGCCGCGCTCGACGAGGCCGACGAGCGCGCCTTCGCCGCCTGGATCGCGGACGCCGCGAAGCCCAAGGTGCTGCACAACGCGAAGGCCGCGATGCGGGTCTTCCCGGAGCACGGCTGGAGCGTCGCCGGCGTCACCATGGACACGGCACTCGCCGCGTACCTGGTCAAGCCCGGCCGCCGCTCCTTCGCCCTGGACGCACTGTCCGTCGAGTACCTGGGCCGCGAGCTCGCCCCGGCGGGCGCCGCCGACGGACAGCTCGCCTTCGGCGCGGACGACCAGGCCGAGGCCGAGGCCCTGATGACGCAGGCGCGCGCGGTCCTCGACCTCGGCGACGCGTTCACGCAGCGGCTCGGCGAAGTCGGCGCGAGCGACCTGCTCCACGAAGTGGAGCTCCCCACCTCGATCCTGCTCGCCAAGATGGAGCGGTACGGCATCGCGGCCGACCGCGCCCACCTGGAGGCGATGGAGCAGCAGTTCGCGGGCGCGGTGCAGCAGGCCGTGAAGGAGGCGCACGCCTCGGTTGGCCATGAGTTCAACCTGGGCTCGCCCAAGCAGCTTCAGGAAGTCCTCTTCGGCGAGCTGGCGCTGCCCAAGACGAAGAAGACGAAGACCGGCTACACGACGGACGCGGACGCGCTGGCGTGGCTGGCCGCCCAGACCGAGCACGAGCTGCCGGTCATCATGCTGCGCCACCGCGAGCAGGCGAAGCTGCGGGTCACCGTCGAGGGCCTGATCAAGACGGTCGCGGCGGACGGACGCATCCACACCACCTTCAACCAGACCGTCGCGGCGACCGGCCGCCTGTCGTCGACCGACCCCAACCTCCAGAACATCCCGGTCCGTACGGACGAGGGCCGCGCCATCCGCCGCGGCTTCGTGGTCGGTGAGGGCTTCGAGTCGCTGCTGACCGCCGACTACAGCCAGATCGAGCTCCGGGTGATGGCCCACCTCTCCGAGGACGAGGGCCTGATCGAGGCCTTCGCCTCCGGCGAGGACCTGCACACGACGGTCGCGTCCCAGGTCTTCGGCGTCGACAAGACCCACGTCGACCCGGAGATGCGCCGCAAGATCAAGGCGATGTCGTACGGACTGGCCTACGGGCTCTCGGCGTTCGGCCTCTCCCAGCAGCTGAACATCGAGGCGGCCGAGGCGCGCGGCCTGATGGACACGTTCTTCGAGCGCTTCGGCGGCGTACGGGACTATCTCCAGCGCGTGGTCGAGGAAGCCAGGGCCACGGGCTACACGGAGACGATGCTGGGCCGCCGCCGCTATCTGCCGGACCTCAACAGCGACAACCGCCAGCGCCGCGAGATGGCCGAGCGGATGGCTCTCAACGCCCCGATCCAGGGCACGGCGGCGGACATCGTCAAGGTCGCCATGCTCAAGGTGGACAGCGCCCTGACCGAGGCGGGCCTGAACTCCCGGATGCTGCTCCAGGTCCACGACGAAATCGTCCTGGAGATCGCGCCGGGGGAGCGCAAGAAGGTCGAGGCCCTGGTCCGCCGGGAGATGGCCTCGGCGGTCGAACTCCGTGCCCCGCTGGATGTGTCGGTGGGCGCGGGCGGCGACTGGGAGTCCGCCGCGCACTGAACACGCTGAACATTCGGCCCCGGGACACCGGGCCCGAACCGACTGCCCGCCGGGTGCCGCACCCGGCGGGCAGATGCGTGTCATGTCACCGCGTCACGTGGCTGTGTCATGTCGGGGTGTCATGTGGGCGCGGCATGTGGCCTGTCAGGTCGGGCACCTCGACGGGTACCGCAGGGCACCGATCGCGCCATACCTGGGCAACCCCGGGGTGACTAAGCGGTGAAAAGGTGAATAAGGCTCAAGGGGCGGTGTCGCGACACCCCGTGGGTGCCGTAGGGTCTCCTGAGTCCTAGCGCTGGGGAGCGCGAACGCTGACCACGGGGAGGGGCTCGAAGTATGGCACCGCAGATTGGCCGACGGCTGCGCAAGGGAGCGACCACGACCGCGGTGGCCGCGGCGGCGGTGGCGGCGCTCTCCGCCTCCCAGGGACCGGGTGTTCTGACCAACGACGGGGCGAACGGCGGCCAGGCGGCGTCCGGCACCCCGACGCCCTCGCCCAACACCCCGGCCAGCGGTAACTCGCCGTACTACACGGCCCTTCCGCCCCTCGTCTCCCCGAACCCGCCGGGTGCCCCGACCACCGGCTCGCCCATCACCGGCCCCGACTCGCAGGGCATACCCGCGACCGTCCTCGACGCCTACAAGAAGGCCGAGGCGGCCCTCGCCCGCGACAAGGCGTCCTGCCACCTGCCCTGGCAGATACTCGCGGCCATCGGCAAGGTCGAGTCGGGCCAGGCGAACGGCGGCCGCGTCGACGCCAACGGCACCACCCTCACCCCGATCCTCGGCCCCGTCCTCAACGGCGTGGGCTTCGAGAACATCCCCGACACCGACGGCGGCCTCTACGACGGCGACAAGGTCCACGACCGCGCGGTCGGCCCCATGCAGTTCATCCCCTCCACCTGGGCGAGCGCCGGCCGCGACGGCAACGGCGACGGCGTCAAGGACCCCAACAACATCTACGACGCCTCCCTCGCGGCCGGTTACTACCTCTGCGGCAGCACCCGCGACCTCGCGCTCCAGAGCGATCTGGACAAGGCGGTGCTCAGCTACAACCACTCGCAGGAGTACCTGAGCACCGTCCTGTCGTGGTTCGACTACTACAAGCGCGGCACGCACGAGATCCCGAACGGCACGGGCTCCCTGCCGGGCACCCGCAGCGACACCCCGAGCCGCTGGCCCTCCGGCACGGGCTCGACCCCGTCGCCGACCCCGACCCCGAAGCCCACGCCGTCGAAGCCCACCCCGTCGAAGCCGGGCCCCACGCCGACGCACCCGGAGCCCTCGAAGCCCACTCCGGGCGACTCCGGTACGCCCAAGCCGCTGCCCTCGAAGCAGGCGAGCACGTTCGAGGACGCGGGCACCGCGCCGCTGGCCGCCACCGCCGGCTCGCAGTTCGCCGGGCAGCCCAAGGTCCGCGTCAAGGACCAGCTCGGCCTGCCGATGGCCAAGACGACCGTCCGCTTCCAGGTCATCGGCGCCACGGACGCCAAGTTCGCGGGCGGCGCCTCGCAGGTCACCGTCACCACCGGCGGCGACGGCCGGGCCACCGCCCCCGCCCTGCAGGCGGGCGAGCAGACCGGCACCTTCACGGTCCGGGCCACCGTGGTCGGCACCTCGCTGCCCGAGCTCAAGTGGACCGCGACCGTCAACGCCCGCCAGGCCGACGCCCTGGCGCGCACCGACACCAAGGACCTGAAAGCCGCCCCCGGCACCGAGTTCGCCAACTACGTGGAGGTCAAGGCCACGTACAAGGGAGCCGTCGTCCCCGGCATCGCGGTAGGCGCCGCGATGATCGTGACCCCGCAGGCCACCGCCCCCGGTGCCACGCCCGTCGACCCCAAGGTCAACGACAAGGGCCCCTACTTCAAGGACGACAAGGGCAACCCGATCCGGACCCTCAAGGACCTGAAGACCGACGCCAACGGCGTGCTGCGGCTCCCCAAGGTCTACGCGGACGGTCAGACCGGCACCTTCGTGCTCCGTCTCACCACCCCGGGCGGCGCCGTCCTCGACGTCAAGCTCACGGTGGCCTGACCGCCCTCACCACGCGGAACCCGCCGCGTCTTTCCCAGGACCGCCCTCGCTGCCCCGCCCGGCAGCGGGGGCGGTCCTGCGTGTTCTCATCTCACCCCCACGTTGCTACGGTGCCCCAACCCTGACGACCCATCAGTTCTCCGGGAGGCCGAGCATGCGCGCCCTCATCGCCGCGGCCATCGGGCTCGCCGCCGCCCTCGCCATCGTCCTGACCGTCTCGGCGATCGGCGGACCCGTGGGCACCACCTCGCCCAACCCGCTGCTCACCACCGTCCCCAGCGCACCCGGGGCGATCACGCCCGGGAAGTAGAGGAGAGCCGGCCGCATGCGACGCAAAGCCAGCCTGATCCTGCTCGCCCTCGCCGTCTTCTTCGCGGCGCTCTCCCCGCTGCTGCGCTGGTACGCCTTCCCCCGGCTCGCCAAGGTCCCACCCAGCCAGTACCAGGAGACAGTCCTTGAGGCGAAGAACGCCACCCTCATCGACTACCAGCACCTCACCTCCGTCACCGTGCCCAAGGTGACCATCGTGCAGACCCTCAAGGGCAACGTCGCCGAGTCCCGGAAGATCGAGAAGACGGCCGGCAAGGACGTCGTCGTCTGGGACGCCCTGTCCTATGTCGTGGACGACAAGGGCCAGTTCGTCTCCAAGATCCCCGAGCGCTACATCTTCGACGCCCACAGTCAGGCCCCGGTCCACGCCACCGGCGAGATGGTCGACGGCGACCCGGTCAGGCGCGACGGCATCGAGTTCAAATGGCCGTTCCTGGCCGAGAAACGGGACTACGAGTACTTCGACGCCCAGACCCGCACCACCGCCCCCATCCACTACAAGGGCACCACCACGTTCCACGGCCTCAAGGTCTATTACTTCGAGCAGACCATCCCCTGGACCCAGGTCCCCTTCCCCAAGGCCATGCCCCTCGGTGTCACCGCCGACGTGGTCAAGCAGACCGGCCTGACCCGGTGGTACAGCACCAAGCGGATGTTCTGGGTCGACCCCGTGACGGGCGGCCCGGTCAACGGCGAGGAGATCCACCAGGAGGAACTCCACAACGCCACGGCCCTGTTCGGCAAGGACAAGATCACTGTCTTCGCCGGTCATGTGAAGATGCGCGAGGACTACGTCGATCACACGGTCGCCCTGATCAAGAAGAACCGCACCCTGGTCCTGCTGCTCACCTCCTACCTCCCATGGGGCTTCCTCGGACTCGGTACGGCACTGCTCGCTCTCTCCCTCTGGCTGGAGGCCCGCAGCCGCCGCCCGGCCGCCCCGGCCCCGGCGGCCGACGCGGAGCCGACACCGGTCGGCGTGTGACCCGGGCGGTCGGCGGCCGGAGCGGTCAGCGCCCAGAGCGGCGACGGTGACCTGGGCGATCAGCGCCCTGAGCGGTCAGTGCCCGGGACGGTCAGCGTCTGAGGCGGGCGTTGGTGTGCCGGGTCGGCTCGGCCTTCGAAGGGTCCTCCGGCCAGGGGTGCTTGGGGTAGCGCCCGCGCAGCTCGGCCCGGACCGCGCGATACCCCTCCCGCCAGAAGTTCGCCAGGTCGGCTGTGACGGCGGCCGGTCGGCCCGCCGGGGAGAGCAGATGTATGAGCACCGGCACCCCGGCCACCTCCGGCGTCCCGTCGAGCCCGAACATCTCCTGGAGCTTCACCGCGAGCACGGGCTGCGCACCGCCGTACTCCAGCCTGATCCGTGACCCGCTGGGCACCTCTATGCGCTCCGGCGCCAGCTCGTCGAGCCGTGCCGCCTCACCGCTCGCCCACGGCAGCAGCCGGGCCAGCGCCTGCCCCGCGTCCAGCCGCCCCAGATCCGCCCGCCGCCGGGCCCGCGACAGCTCCGGCTCCAGCCACTCCCCGGCCCGCGCGAGCAGCGCGGCGTCCGACACGTCCGGCCATGGCTCGCCCAGGGTCTGGTGCACGAACGCCAGCCGCTCCCGCAGGCCCTCGGCCTCCCGCGACCAGCGCAGCAGCCCGACACCCTCCTCCTCAAGGCCGTCCAGCAGCGCCCGCCGTACCAGAGCGGGGTCGGGCTCCTTCAACGGCCGTATCGCCAGCTCCACCGCACCCAGCCGCTCCACCTCCCGGGCCACCACATCACCGTCCTCCCAGTGCACCTCCTCGCCCTCGGTCCACAGCGGCCCGGCCGCCAGACGCGCGATGTCCTCATCGATCACCGCGGCGAGCCGCACCCGCGCCGACGCGGCCCGCACCGGCCGGTCCGCGACGGCCACGGCCAGCCACCCCGCGCTCCGCAGTGCCGACCCCTGCGGCAGCTCCGCACGCGTGCCGGACACCATCAGATAGGCCCCCTCGCCCCGGGCCCGCGCCACCCGCTCCGGAAACGCCAGCGCGGTGACGAGCCCGGCCACGGCGTCATCCGACCCGGGACCGTGGGCACGCGAGCCGGGACGACCGCCGCCCGAGCCCGGGTGACCCGAACCGCCCCCCGGACCACCGCCTGCTGCTGGACCACCGTCGGCTGCGCCTGGCCCGCTGACGTCCGAACCGGTCCCACCGGCATTCGCTGCCGCACCGCCCGTCGGCCCGGAAAGCGCCGACGTCAGCCGCCGTACCTCCTGGCGCCAGCGTGCCGCGTATCCGTCCCCGCCCCGGCGCGCCGTGCGCCACGCCGCCGCCAGATCGTCCCCGTACTCCCGCGGCGGTTCCTCGCTCAGCAGCGCCACCACCTCGGCGGCCCGCCGGGCGCCCACCTCGGCGGCTCCGTCGAGGAGCGCCCGGGCCAGCCGGGGGTGCACCCCGAGCCTGGCCATCCGCACGCCCCGGTCGGTGGCGCGGCCGGTCTCGTCCACCGCGCCGATCGCGGTCAGTACGGAACGGGCCGCCGCCATCGCCCCGGCGGGCGGGGCGTCGAGCAGGGCCAGACCCTGCGCGGTCGGATCGCCCCAGCACGCGGCGCGGAGCGCGAACGACGTCAGGTCCGCGATCTTGATCTCGGGGGACGGGAAGCGCGGCCGCCGCGCGTCGTCGGCCGGGGCCCAGCAGCGGTACACGGTGCCGAAGGCCTCGCGGCCGGCACGGCCCAGGCGCTGGGTCGCCCCCGCGTCCGACACCGACACGGTCGCCAGCGAGCCGAGCCCCCGAGCGTGGTCGACGCGCGGCTCGCGCGCCAGCCCCGGGTCGACCACGATCCGCACTCCGGGCACGGTCAGGCTGGACTCCGCCACCGAGGTCGCCAGGACCACCCGACGGCGCCCGTCGCCGCCCCGCAGCACCGCGTCCTGGACCGCCGCCGGAGCCCTGCCGTGCAGTTGCAGGACCTCCGCGTCCACCCCGTCCAGCATTCCGGCCGTCCGGGCGATCTCGCCGGTCCCGGGCAGGAAGCAGAGCACATCCCCGTCGTGCGACTCCAGAGCGAGCCGGACCGTCGCCGCCACATGGCGCAGCAGCTGCGGGTCCACCCAGGTGCCGTGCGCGGGGCGGATCCCGGCGGGCGGCGGGGCGTAGTGGACCCCCGCGCCGTGGCTTTCGCCCGTGCTCCGCACCACCGGGGCCGGACCCGAGCCGTCCACCATGGTCAGCAGCTGCGACCAGGCGTCCGCGTCGCTGGTCGCGGACGCCGCGATCAGCCGGAGCTCAGGGCGCAGAGTGGCCCGTACGTCCACGAGGAACGCGATCGCGGTGTCCGCGTCGAGATGGCGCTCGTGGCATTCGTCGAGCAACACCACGTCCACGCCCGCGAGTTCGGGGTCGCGTTGCAGCCGCTGGAGCAGGACACCCGTGGTCACCACCTCGACGAGCGTGCCGGGGCCGGTGCGCCGCTCGCCGCGCACCGAGAAACCGACCGCGTCCCCGACCTCCTGGCCGAGCAGCCAGGCCATCCGGCGCGCCGCCGCACGCACGGCCATCCGCCGGGGCTCGGCCACCAGCACCCGCCGGCGCGGCCCTATCCCGGTCAGCCCGGCCAGCGCCAGGGGCACCAGCGTGGTCTTGCCGGTGCCCGGGGGCGCGGACAGGACCGCCGTGCCGTGCTCGTCGAGTGCGCTCAGCAACTCGGGCACGGCGTGGCGTACGGGAAGACGCTCGATCACGTCGGTTCGGATCACGTCCACAGTCTCGTACGTCCCGGCCCGGGCCCGTTTCCGGTTGTCCACAGACCCACGAGTTTGTATGACTAATGGTCCGACGCGGCCCGACGGGGCTGGCCCCACCAGGCCCGGGCGAAGTGCCGCGCGCCCCGCCCTCAGTCCCGCTCGCACACGAAGATCGCCGTGCCCGGGATCAGATTGCCCCGCAGCGGGGACCAGCCGCCCCACTCCTGCGTGTTCCACGCCGGCCACTCCGGCTCGACCAGGTCGACGAGCCGGAAGCCCCCGGCCACCACGTCGCGGACCCGGTCGCCCAGCGTCCGGTGGTGCTCCACGTACACCGCGCGACCCGCCTCGTCCTGCTCCACGTACGGTGTGCGGTCGAAGTAGGACGCGGCCACGCTCAGGCCCTCCGGGCCCGGCTCGTCCGGGAACGCCCAGCGGATGGGGTGGGTGACGCTGAAGACCCAGCGCCCGCCCGGCCGCAGCACCCGCCGTACCTCCCGGAAGACCCGCACCGGGTCGGCCACGAAGGGGACGGCCCCGTAGGCGGAGCACGCGAGGTCGAAGGAGCCGTCGGCGAACGGCAGCGCCCCCGCGTCCGCCTCGACCAGCGGAACCGCTCCGCCGTCGATGCGCAGGGCGTGCTGGAGCTGGCGGTGCGAGAGGTCCATGGCGACCGCGCGGGCGCCCTGTGCGGCCAGCCAGCGCGCGCACTGGGCCGCTCCGGCGCCGATCTCCAGGACGTCCAGTCCCTTGAGGGACTCCACGGGGCCCAGCAGCGCGGCCTGCGCCTCGTCCAGCCCTTCCGGACCCCAGACGAACCGGTCGTCCCCGAGGAACGCTCCGTGGTCGGTCTGGTACTCGTCGGCGTTCCGGTCCCACCAGCCGCGGCTCGCGCGGCTGCTCTCCGCGTCCCCGGCGTCACGCCGGGTCGCCTCGGGCTCGTATTCGGCCTCGTGCTCTTGGATCATCGTGCCCGTCGTTGTAGTTTGCGCAGAGCGTGAACGCGGATGGTCCATCGTGTTCTGCGGGGGCGGGATTGGGCCTACGTGGCCTCGTAGAACCTTAGTTGTGCCGGGAATGCGGGGATCCGCCCCGGGTGTGCGCCTTCGCGCATTGACCCTGTCCGGCTGCCCCCGTATGCTACAAGTTGCGCTGCGAGCCTGCGCACCTCAGACGTAGCAGGCGCGCTTCCACTGTTGTATGTCCCCTCGGTTTCGAGGCGTCGCCGGTCCACTGGGCCGGACGCTTCCTAGGCTGTCCGGCTTCTGCAGAGGCGATACGGGCTCTCGGCGTAGCAGTACCTACGACTTCATGTCCGTACCGGAGCCCTTTCCCACATGACGAGCAGCACCGAGACCACCGCCACCACCCCGCAGGTTGCGGTCAACGACATCGGTAACGAGGAAGCCTTCCTCGCCGCGATCGACGAGACGATCAAGTACTTCAACGACGGCGACATCGTCGACGGCGTCATCGTGAAGGTCGACCGGGACGAGGTCCTGCTCGACATCGGTTACAAGACCGAAGGTGTCATCCCGAGCCGCGAGCTCTCGATCAAGCACGACGTCGACCCGAACGAGGTCGTCAAGGTCGGCGACGAGATCGAGGCCCTGGTTCTCCAGAAGGAGGACAAGGAAGGCCGCCTGATCCTCTCGAAGAAGCGCGCTCAGTACGAGCGTGCCTGGGGCACCATCGAGAAGATCAAGGAAGAGGACGGCATCGTCACCGGTACCGTCATCGAGGTCGTCAAGGGTGGTCTCATCCTCGACATCGGCCTCCGTGGCTTCCTGCCGGCTTCCCTCGTCGAGATGCGCCGCGTCCGCGACCTCCAGCCCTACGTGGGCAAGGAGCTCGAGGCGAAGATCATCGAGCTGGACAAGAACCGCAACAACGTGGTCCTGTCCCGCCGCGCCTGGCTGGAGCAGACCCAGTCCGAGGTTCGCCAGACGTTCCTCACCACCCTCCAGAAGGGTCAGGTCCGCTCCGGCGTCGTTTCCTCGATCGTCAACTTCGGTGCCTTCGTGGACCTGGGTGGCGTCGACGGTCTCGTCCACGTCTCCGAGCTCTCCTGGAAGCACATCGACCACCCGTCCGAGGTTGTCGAGGTCGGCCAGGAAGTCACCGTCGAGGTTCTCGACGTCGACATGGACCGCGAGCGTGTCTCCCTGTCGCTGAAGGCGACGCAGGAGGACCCGTGGCAGCAGTTCGCCCGTACGCACCAGATCGGTCAGGTCGTCCCGGGTAAGGTCACGAAGCTCGTTCCGTTCGGTGCGTTCGTCCGCGTGGACGAGGGCATCGAGGGTCTGGTCCACATCTCCGAGCTGGCCGAGCGCCACGTGGAGATCCCGGAGCAGGTCGTCCAGGTCAACGACGAGATCTTCGTCAAGGTCATCGACATCGACCTTGAGCGTCGCCGGATCTCGCTGTCCCTGAAGCAGGCCAACGAGTCCTTCGGTGCCGACCCGGCGTCGGTCGAGTTCGACCCGACCCTGTACGGCATGGCCGCGTCCTACGACGACCAGGGCAACTACATCTACCCCGAGGGCTTCGACCCCGAGACCAACGACTGGCTCGAGGGCTACGAGACCCAGCGCGAGGCGTGGGAGGGCCAGTACGCCGAGGCGCAGCAGCGCTTCGAGCAGCACCAGGCCCAGGTCATCAAGTCCCGCGAGGCCGACGAGGCCGCCGCTGCCGAGGGCGCTGCCGCCCCGGCCGCCGGTGGCAACGCCGGTGCCGGCATCTCGGGTGGTTCGTACTCCTCGGAGTCGGACGACAACTCCGGCGCCCTGGCGTCGGACGAGGCCCTGGCTGCCCTGCGCGAGAAGCTGGCGGGCGGCCAGAGCTGACGCTCTGACCCCAGCTGGTAGATAGCCGAATGTAAGGCCCGCTCCCCATTGGGGGGCGGGCCTTACATCGTTATGGGGCGAGGGCGCTCCAGGTGGGCCGGAGCATCCGGCTCCACGGAGCGACCGGACGCCGGACCATGCTCGGGCCACGCTCGGACCACCGTGACGAGGAGTCCGTCCCGCCGTCATGAGAACGGCATGTGAAACGGACGGGCGCGGGAATGCCGCCGTCCCAAGGGGCGTTCTTCCCTACGAACACGAGGAGGAGCGGTAATCGTGCTTGATCCGCAGAGTTTGTACGAATGGGAGCCGAAGGGCCTCGCAGTCGTCGACATGGCGCTCGCGCAGGAGTCGGCAGGCCTGGTCATGCTGTACCACTTCGACGGATACATCGACGCGGGTGAGACCGGCGAGCAGATCGTCGGGAAGCTGCTCGACACCCTGCCCCACCAGGTGGTGGCCCGCTTCGACCACGACAGACTTGTCGACTACCGCGCCCGCCGCCCGCTGCTCACGTTCAAGCGGGACCGCTGGACGGACTTCGAGACGCCCGCGATCGAGGTGCGCCTGGTCCAGGACGCCACGGGGGCGCCGTTCCTGCTGATGTCGGGCCCGGAGCCGGACGTCGATTGGGAGCGCTTCGCGGTCGCCGTACGGCAGATCGTCGAGCGTCTCGGCGTACGCCTTTCGGTCAACTTCCACGGCATCCCCATGGGTGTTCCGCACACCCGCCCGGTCGGCATTACCCCGCACGGCAACCGCACGGACCTGATGCCGGGTCACCGCTCGCCCTTCGACGAGGCCCAAGTGCCCGGCAGTGCCGAGTCGTTGATCGAGTACCGGCTGATGGAAGCCGGCCACGACGTCCTGGGCGTCGCGACGCACGTGCCGCACTACGTGGCGCGCTCGGCCTACCCGGACGCGGCGCTGACCGCCCTGGAGGCGATCACGGCGGCGACGGGCCTGGTGCTGCCGAGCGTCGCCCACAGCCTGCGCACGGAGGCGCAGCGCACCCAGACCGAGATCGAGCGCCAGATCGGCGAGGGCGACGAGGAGCTCGTCACCCTGGTGCAGGGCCTTGAGCACCAGTACGACGCGATCGCGGGCGCCGAGACCCGGGTCAACCTGGTCGCCGAACCGGCGGATCTGCCGTCGGCGGACGAGCTGGGCCGGGAGTTCGAACGGTTCCTCGCGGAGCGCGAAGGCGACCTGTGACCGACGGCATGAGCGGCATCCCCTAGGCTGCCGCTCATGCTGAAGGTGGGCCTGACCGGCGGAATCGGTGCCGGTAAGAGCGAAGTGTCACGGATGTTCGTCTCGTACGGAGCCGTGCTGATCGACGCCGACAAGATCGCGCGCGAGGTGGTCGCGCCCGGAACCCCGGGGCTTGCGGCCGTGATCGAGGCGTTCGGTCCGGGAGTCCTGACGCCGGACGGCGCGCTGGACCGACCGGCCCTGGGCGCGATCGTCTTCGCCGACCCCGAGAAGCTGGCGGTTCTGAACGGGATCGTCCACCCCCTGGTGGGCGCCCGCTCGGCGGAGCTGGAGGCGGCCGCGGGCGCCGACTCGGTGGTGATCCACGATGTCCCGCTGCTGACGGAGAACGGCCTGGCCCCCCTCTACGACCTGGTGGTCGTCGTCGACGCCGCCCCCGCCACCCAGCTGGAGCGGCTGACCCGGCTGCGCGGCATGACGAAGTCCGAGGCCGAAGCCCGTATGGCGGCCCAGGCGACCCGTGAGGGGCGCCTCGCGGTGGCGGATCTGGTCATCGACAACGACGGCCCTCTTGAGGCGCTGGAACCCCAGGTCAGGAAGGTGTGGGGCGAGCTCGTCGAGCGCGCGGCCCGGCAATAGCGCCCCCACAGGGCGGCGGATGGCCGCGAATGACCGTCCCCGTATGCGTCGTGCAAAAACGGCACCCCGGTCCGTTCCCACGAGGAATACGATCGCGATGTGCTCTTCGTATTGGCGGGATTCACGGCCTTCGGTGGCCTGGTGGCGTTACTGGCCGGTGCCTACGGCCTGCGGGAGACCCGGCGCCTCGCGGCGGCGGGCGGGCTCGCCTGGGCGCTGGTCAAGCCCGCACCGCCCGGCTCCGGACGCCCGCTCCTGCAGTACGAGACGGTCGACGGCCGCGTCCTCGAACTGCCGTCCCCGGTTCCGCCGTCCCGCCGCGAACCGCTGACACCGGGCGGCCGTGTCCGGCTCTCCTACGACCCCGCCGACCCGCGCGATGTGATCCTGCTCGGCCGGGAACGCATGGGCCTGGACCGTTCGTTCATAGCGGCGGGAGCCGCCGTACTGGCCGTGGGGCTGGTCCTGGCGGCGGCCCTGTGAGGGCGCGGGCGGACTCGATGGCGGGCGGTGCGCATATGGAATAACCCAACTGGGCAATGCGTTGTCAACGCGCAGCAAGGGAAAGGACTCGACCGTGGCCGAGAGCACCCCGGAAACGCACGTCATCGACTTCCGCGCGGCGGAGCACCTGCTCGCGGCGAAGGACCCGCGCGGCGCGGTGAAGCTCCTCGACTCGGTCATCGCGGCTCACCCCGAGAACACCGCGGCCCGGCTGCTGCGCGCCCGCGCCTTCTTCGCCGCGGCCCAACTGCGCTCGGCGGAGCTGGAGTTCCAGCTCGTCCTGGAGCGGGAACCGGACAACGCGTTCGCGCACTTCGCCCTGGCCCGCACCTATGAGCGGACGACTCGGCCCGACCAGGCTCTGCGTCACTTCCGCCTGGCGGCCGCCCTGGACCCCAAGCCGGAGTACCTGGAGGCGGCCCGCTTCGACACCGCGGGCGACGCCTAGGGGTGCCGTGTGACGCCTACGGGTGCCTCGGTGACGCCCCCAGGGTGCGGCGGCCCTGAGACAAATCCGCCCGACCGGCCCTAGCGCCGCCTGGGCGGCTCGTACGGCGGGATGTCCGGACCGGGCTGGAAATGAGGGCCCTGGTGGATGTGGCGGATGATCATGCACAGGTCGACCGTGATCGCCGCGGCCAGGACCGCGCAGGCGGCCATCCAGCCGGGGCGGTCCTCCAGGGCGAAGCCCGCCGTACCGCCAAGGGCCCAGATCAGCCCCCATACGCTCAGCCAGAACCGCATCCGCAGTGGACTGCGCGCAGTCGTGGGTTCACTCCCAGTGCGCATGGCCATCGCCTCTTCTAGAGGGATTTTACCCACCGAGTGGCCGGAACCATCCGTCGTGTGCGGTGCGGGCGCCCGGCAACCCGCTTCTTCGCGCCATGGCGCCGCATAGGGTGACGCGCATGGTGGACGTGGACGCGCTGCTGCCGGTGGGGGACGAGCTGCCCGAGACGCTGCTCGACCTGGCCATACCGCACGAGGACATCAATGAACTGATCGCGCTGGCGCGGCGGGTGGAGCGCGACCCGGAGCTGCGGGCGTTTGTGGAGCGCTCCGTGCGGGAGCTGGTGTGCGACATCGGTGTGGTGGTCGGCGCGCGCGAACTTCCGCCTGTCCCGGAGGGGTTGGGCGACGCGGGGCGGCTGCTCCCCGTCGTGGTCCTCCTCGCGGCGTTGCCCTTCACGCGCGCGTACCACCGCGAACGGGGCGTGCCCGCCGACGTCACCCGCCGCACCCTCGCCGACCTCGGGCGCCACATGGCCCTGCACCGGCGACGGTACGGCAACGCGGGGCTGGTCAAGGCGCACTGGTTCTCGTTGCACTTCCGTGGCGAGATCTACCAGTTGGGCCGGTTGCAGTTCCAGCGTGCCCGGCTCTGGCGTCGGACGGGTGAGGCGCTGAGTGCGGCGGGGCTGCCCATGGGGGAGGGCGATCCCTGTCTGAGCATCCATGTGCCGGACTTCCGGGGCCCGCTGACGCCACAGGCGTGCGACGCCTCATTGGCACTCGCCCGGGAGTTCTTCGCGCGTCACTATCCGGACGAGTCCTATCGGGTCGCCGTCTGTGACTCATGGCTGCTGGACGCGCAGCTGGGGAAGTACCTGCCGGAGGACTCCAACATCCTGTGCTTTCAGCGCCGGTTCCGGACCTCGTTTCAGGATACGGAGGCTTACGACCGGGTCCCGGTCGGCTTCGTCTTCGGCGATCCGGATCTGCCGGTCGAGACCCTGCTCCAGCGGACGCCCGTCGAGCGCGCCGTCGCGAGCCATCTGCTCACGGGCGGGCACTGGTACTGCGGACACGGCTGGTTGGAGCTGTGACGGCGCTGTGTGCCCCCGCGCCGACGTCCGGCGGGCCCGAGCCCACCGGGCCGTCCTGACCGCCGTCAGTGGACGAAGGCGTAACTGCGCCAAGGCAGGGTGTTGGGCGCGATGTTGTCGGCGAGACGGCTCGGGATGTACTTCATCTCGTCGCCGCTGCAGTCCGGCGTCCGGTACATCCGCACATCGGCCAGTGTGTTGTTGAGGACGGCCGTCGCGCCGGCGGGAGCCGTCTGGTGGCAGCCCTTGACGGGCGGGCTGCTGATCTTGACGATACGTTCCGCCGCAGTCGAGTACGAGAAGGTGCCGACCGCCGTACGGTCGAGGGTCGCGCAGGCCGCCGAGGCGAGCGTGAGCAGCGCCGCACCGGCGGCGAGCCCCAGCCGCCTGCGCGTGGCGGCGGAGCGCGCCGACGCGGGCAGGGGCGACACGGGCTGGGGGACAGGCACGGACATGGGCGGTCCTCGTCTGTACGGCAGTGCTGCGGCGGTCAGTACCGCAACTCTTACCGCTGGACGCCCGTCGGGCATCCGGTGCGCGGCCGGCCGGGCGACATGACCCACATGATGAGCCCCCACATCCGGGCATCCGCTTGTGTGGTGCGCACATATCCCCCAGCACCACAGCGCCTGCCTAGCGTCTACCGCACAGTCGGATCAGCCTGGGCGAGGGGGGTACGGACGTGCGAAGCAGACACAGTGCGGGGTGGCGAGCTGTACTGGCCGTGACGGCAGCACTCGGAGCACTGGTGACCGGGGGAGGCGGCGCCACGGCCGCGACCCACACCGTCGGGAGCGCCGCAGCGCCCTCGTACCTCACCCTGGAGGCCGCCTACGGAGCCGGGACCGTCACCAACGGCTGGGAGAAGGTCGAGCGCTACCGCGACACCACCCCCGGCTTCCAGGCGACGGCCGCCGAGGGCTACCCGCCGGACGGGCGCGGAAACCAGGACGGCGTCCGCGTCACCTATTTCGGTGACGCGGCCCGCCCCACCTCGGACCGCTTCCTGCTCTACTCGGCGCCGGGCTGGAACACCGGGGCGAAGACCACCCCCGTCCTCCTGGTGCACGGAGCCAACGACACCGCCGACCGGGCGTGGGCCAACCCGGGCGAGGCGGGCGGTTACGGCTGCGGCGCCCTGTCGTGCCCCTCGACCGGCCTGATGCAGTACCTCTCGGCGCGGGGCCACCGCGTCTTCGCCATCGGCTTCGCCCACAAGCAGGGCGACAACCTGATGCAGGCGCAGGCCGTCGGCGACGCCGTCGCGCTCATCAAGGCGAAGCTCGGCGTGGCCCAGGTGGACCTGGTCGGCTGGAGCAAGGGGGAGATGTCCACGCGCGCGTACGTCTCGTCACTGAAACCGGCCTGGGGCCGCGCGTACGCCGGTGACGTACGGAAGCTGATCACGCTCGGCGGCCCCAACGGCGGCTTCGACTACCCGTACGCCCACGGCTGGGCCCATGACTTCTCCATCTGGCCGGAGTGCGGCGGCAAGATCAACGCGCCCTCGCCGCACTCCCGGATGACCTGCTACGGGACGTACACGGCCCATCCCGAGTTCTCCATGACGCCCTCCGGCGGCTATGACGACTACCCCGGCCAGCGCCAGATGCTGGCCCGCTGGGACGGCGTGTACGGCGTCGACCAGACGGCGCAGGACTGGTACACGACGTACTACGGAGGTCAGGGCTTCTACACGGCGGGCGACGGCATCCAGTCGGCCATCGACGCGGGCTCCCTGGTCGGTCCCCTGCAGCGGGCCGGAATCCCCGCCTCCGTCACGACCTACCTGCTGGCGGGCGGCTCGCCGGACGTCATCGGCATCTTCAACGAGAACCGCGGCCCCAGCGACGGAGTCGTCTTCGTCTCCAGCGCGCTCGACACCACCGGCGTCGCCAAGGTCGGCGCCACGGCCACCGTCGCCGGTGCCAACCACCTCGAACTGGGCTGGAACAGCGCGTCACAGGCGCAGGTCGCCTCCTGGCTGGCCTGACCGCCCGACCCGCTTCCCGAGCCCGAGGACGGCCCGTATGACCACGCTCACCGCACGCCGGATACCCACCGCCCGCCTCACCCAGCACATCCTGGAGGACGCCTCCAAGGACGTGGGCGAACCGGTCGTCTTTGTGCACGGAAACGTTTCGTCGTCCATCTTCTGGCAGGACGCCATGCTCGTCCTGCCCGAGCGCTACCGGCCGATCGCCGTCGATCTGCGCGGCTTCGGCGGCACCGACCCGCTGCCGGTCGACGCGACCCGTGGACTGCGCGACTACGCCGACGACTTGGCGGCGCTCCTCGATGTGCTTCATATGGAGCGAGCACACCTCGTCGGCTGGTCCATGGGGGGTGGCGTGGTGCTGCAACACATGAGGGATCGGCCGACTGCCGTTCGTTCGTTGACGCTCGTCAACCCCGTGTCCCCGTACGGCTTCGGCGGCACGCAGGGGTTGGACGGGCGGCTCAACTCGCCGGACGGGGCCGGTTCCGGCGGCGGCACCGCCCATCCCGACTTCGTCCGGCTGCTGGCCGAGGGCGACCGGGGCGAGGAGTCCCCGCTGTCGCCTCGCGCCGTCCTCGCCTCCTACTACGTCAAGCCGCCGCTGCGGCCCGAACGCGAGGACGAGTACGTCGAGTCGATGCTCAGCACGCGCGTCGGGGACGACCACTACCCGGGCGACAGCCGCCCCTCGCGCGCGTGGCCCGGCGTCGCACCCGGCACGCGAGGAGTCCTCAACTGCCTTGCCCCCACCCACTTCCGCGTCGACGATCTCGACATCGCGGTCGCCGGGCTGCCGGTCAAGCCGCCGGTGACCTGGGTGCGCGGTGAGGACGACATGATCGTCTCCGACACCTCGCTCTTCGACCTCGCCCACCTCGGCGCGATCGGCGCGATGCCCGGCTGGGACGGCACCCCGGCGCAGCCCATGGTTGGCCAGACACGGCACGTTCTCGGGCGTTACGCGCGCGTGGGCGGCAGGGTACGAGAGGTGACAGTGCCCACAGCCGGGCACGCGGTGCACGTCGAACGCCCGAAAGAGTTCGGCGAGGCGCTGCTGGAGACGCTGGCCGAAGGAGTCTGAGGCGCGGATGGAATCGATGGGCACGCGCGTGTGCACGACCCGGCAGGGGATGGTCCGAGGACGCACCGGGAGTGACGGGGTGACGTCCTTCCTCGGCATCCCGTACGCGGCACCGCCGTTCGGCCCACGGCGCTTCCTCGAACCGGTACCCGCCGCCCCCTGGGACGGTGTGCGCGACGCCTTCGACCACGGCCCGTCCGTGCCCCGCGCCCCGTACGCACCGCCCATGCACGTCCTGATCCCCGACGCCGACAACGGGCAGGGCGAGGACTGCCTCAACCTCAGCGTCCGTACCCCGCACCCGGGGCCGGGCGGCGGCCTTCCGGTGCTGGTCTGGCTGCACGGCGGGGCGTTCTCCAACGGATCGGGCTCGGTGTCCGCGTACGACGGGACGTCCTTCGCGCGCGACGGCGTCGTCTTCGTGAGCCTCAACTACCGTCTCGGCACGGACGGTTTCCTGCGGCTGCCGGGCAGGCCGGACAACCGGGGGCTGCTCGACCAGATCGCCGCCCTGGAGTGGGTCCGCGACAACATCGAGAGTTTCGGCGGCGACCCGGACCGGGTGACGGTGTTCGGCGAGTCGGCGGGCGCGATGAGCATCGGCACGCTCCTCGCGCTGCCACGCGCGCGTGGGCTGTTCCACCGGGCCATCCTGCAGAGCGGCGCAGCCCACCACTTCCTGCCGCCGGACACGGCCGACCTGATCACCGCACGGCTCGCGGCGAAGCTGGGCATCGAGGCCACGGGGACGGCGCTCACGGAGGCGTTCGCCCGGGTGCCCTTCGCGGACCTGCTGCCGGCCCAGGCGGGACTGCGGGCCGAGATGGGCGCCCGCCCGGACCCGGCGGTGTGGGGCGAGGCGATCCTCAACATGATGCCGTTCGAGCCGGTCCTGGACACGCTGCCGCTGCCGTCCCCGGACTGCGGGGTGGACCTGCTGGTCGGCAGCAACCGTGAGGAGTACCGCCTCTTCCTGGTCCCCACCGAGCGTCTGCACCTGCTGCCCGAGGAGAAGCTGCGCAGCACGACGGCGGAGTACGGGCTCGACCCCGACAAGGCCCTGTCCGTCTACGCCGAGAGCCGCCCCGGTGCCGCCCCCGGCGAGCTCTTCGACGCGGTCGCGACCGACTGGTTCTACCGCATCCCGGCGATCCGCGCCGCCGAGTCCGTCCCCGGCTCGCACCTGTACGAGTTCGCCTGGCGCTCGCCGTCGTACGGAGGTCTGCTCGGCGCCTGCCACAGCGCGGAGATCGCGTTCGTCTTCGACAACCTGCGCGACCCCGCGAACGCCCCGATGCTCGGCGACAGCCCGCCGCAGGCCGTCGCGGACGCCATGCACGGCGCGTGGGTGGCCTTCGCGCAGACCGGGGACCCGGGCTGGGACGCCTACGACCGCCGGACCCGCACGACGATGGTCTTCGGCGCCTCGTCCGACGCTCCCACCGAGCTGGTGCGGGACCCGCGTGCGGCGGAACGTGCCTTGTGGGAGGGGGTGCGCTGAGGCGCCGGTGCCCGATTGTCAGACCCCGCCCGTAAGGTCGTAGGTCAGTCGCGGATCGCCCGCTGATCCATGGCTCTACGTTCGAAGGGGGGTGACCGGACCATGACGCAGGCCGAGCCGACGGTGGTGCTCGCGCACGAGCCGGGCGTGTCCGCGGCCGCGGTGTTCCTGCCCGCCGGGCTGCCGCGCCAGGGCAAGGTCGCCTTCTGGGACCCGGCGGGCGGGGCGCTGCCGGGTGCGTCCGCCACCGGGCAGCGCCTCGGCGCGTCCGCCGAGGTGGTCGACCTGACTGTCGTCCGGCGCCACGGCGGCGGCGCCCGCAGCCGTACCGTCGCCGCTCTGCTGCTGCCCGTGGCCGAAGCCCTGCCGCTGCTGGTCCGGGCCCGGCACCACCCCGCCGCGCATCCGGCGGCCGCCGCCTGGGGCGCCGCCGCGCTGCACGCCCTGCACCTCGTCGCGCGCGGCAGGCTCCTGCCCGGCCTGACCGGGACCGACCACGACGCCTGGCGCGCGGGCCCGCTGGACGCCGACGACATCGCCCAGCTGCGGGCGATCGCCGCCGCGATGCCGTACGAGGCGTATGGGGTGCCCGTCCCGGGCCGCGGCCCGCTGCGGCTGCCGGACCCGGAGGCGCTCGTGCGGGCCTTTCTGGACGCGGTCGCGGACAGCCTGCCGCGCACCCCGGCCGCTGCCCACGCGGCCGGACCGGCGTTCGCGTCGGCCGAGCCCCAGCATCTTCCCAGCGCGCGCGTATGGGCCGCCGAGGCCGCGGCCGGCATGGACGCGGGCGTCCGCGTGTCCCTGCGGCTCGACCTCTCCGGGTACGGGCTGTTCGACAGCGACGAGGAGGAGGACGCGCGGCGGGCAGGCTCGGCGATCGTCCAGGTCCACAGCCTCGCCGACCCCACCCTGGTCGTCGACGCGGCCGGGCTGTGGGCGGGAGAGCGGGCCGACGCGTTCGGCCCCCGCGCGCGGATCGACGCGCTGCTCGCGCTGCGCCGCGCGGCCCGCGTGTGGCCACCTCTGAGCCTGCTGCTCGAACGGTCCGTACCGGACGTGCTGGCGCTCACCGAGAGCGAGCTGTACGACCTGCTGGGCGCGGCCGCGACGCGCCTGGACGCGGCGGGAGTGTCCGTGCACTGGCCGCGCGAGCTGGCCCGGGGGCTGACCGCCACAGCCGTCGTCCGGCCCGCGCCCGGCTCCGCGACGGACGGCACGTCGTTCTTCGATGCCGGTGAACTGCTCTCCTTCAACTGGGAGTTGGCGCTCGGCGGTGAGCCGCTGAGCCAGTCCGACATGGACGCGCTCGCCGAGGCCCACCGTCCGATCGTGCGGCTGCGCGGCCAGTGGGTGGTGGCCGACCCGGAGCTCGTACGCAAGGCCCGCAAGCGGGACCTGGGGCTGCTCGACCCCGTGGACGCCCTCTCGGTGGCGCTCACCGGCACCGCCGAGGTCGACGGCGAGACGGTCGAGGCGGTGCCCGCTGGCGCGCTCGCGGTGCTGCGCGACCGCCTCACCGACGGCCCGCAGGCCGCCGTCCAGCCCGCCGGCCTGGACGCGACCCTGCGCGACTACCAGCTGCGCGGGCTCGCCTGGCTCGACCTGATGACCTCGCTGGGCCTCGGCGGCTGCCTCGCCGACGACATGGGCCTCGGCAAGACGATCACTGTGATCGCCCTCCATCTGCGCCGTGCCCGCACCGAACCGACGCTAGTGGTCTGCCCGGCCTCGTTGCTCGGCAACTGGCAGCGGGAGATCGCCCGGTTCGCGCCTGGCGTCCCGGTCCGCCGCTTCCACGGCAGCGGCCGCAGCCTGGAGGGTGCCGGGGGCGGCTTCGTGCTGACCACGTACGGCACGATGCGCGGCAGCGCGCCCCAACTGGCCGCGCACACCTGGGGCATGGTCGTCGCCGACGAGGCACAGCACGTCAAGAACCCGTTCTCGGCGACGGCCAAGGCTCTGCGCACCATCGCGGCGCCCGCGCGGATCGCTCTCACCGGCACCCCGGTCGAGAACAACCTCTCCGAGCTGTGGGCCCTGCTCGACTGGACGACGCCGGGGCTGCTCGGCCCGCTCAAGTCGTTCCGCGCGCGCCACGCACGGATCGTCGAGAACGGCGAGGACGAGGCGGCCGCCGAGCGCCTGTCCCGGCTCGTCCGTCCCTTCCTCCTTCGGAGGAAGAAGTCCGACCCGGGCATCGTGCCCGAGCTGCCGCCCAAGACGGAGACCGACCACCCCGTCCCGCTCACCCGCGAACAAGCCTCCCTCTACGAGGCGGTGGTACGCGAGGCGATGGCCGGTGTCGAGGCGGCGGAGGGCATCGCCCGCCGAGCCCTGATCATGAAGCTGCTGACCGCCCTCAAGCAGATCTGCAACCACCCCGCGCAGTATCTGAAGGAGACCGCGCCCCGTCTGCACGCCCGCTCCGGCAAGCTCACCCTCCTGGACGAACTCCTCGACACGATCCTGGCGGAGGACGGCTCGGTCCTCGTGTTCACCCAGTACGTGTCGATGGCCCGGCTGCTCTCCGCCCACCTCACCGCGCGCGGGGTCCCCTCCCAACTCCTGCACGGCGGCACGCCGGTGGCCGAGCGGGACCGTCTGGTGGACGTGTTCCAGTCCGGCGAGGTGCCGGTCTTCATCCTCTCCCTGAAGGCCGCCGGCACCGGCCTCAATCTCACCAGGGCGGGCCATGTCGTCCACTACGACCGGTGGTGGAACCCGGCCGTGGAGGAACAGGCCACCGACCGCGCGTACCGCATCGGCCAGACGCAGCCGGTGCAGGTCCACCGTCTGATCGCCGAGGGCACCGTGGAGGACCGCATCGCGGACATGCTCGCCGCCAAGCGCGCCCTGGCCGACGCGGTACTGGGCTCCGGCGAGGCCGCCCTGACCGAACTCACCGACCGCGAACTGGCGGACCTCATCTCCCTGCGGAGGACCGCATGAGCCGCCTCCCGGTCACGCGGTACGACGACCGCCGCCGCGTCTTCCCCGCGCTGGGCGCCCGTACGGAGCGGACCGGTACGTGGTGGGGCACCGCGTGGGTCGAGGCGCTGGAGGACCTGGCCCTGGACCCGGCCAGGCTGGCCCGGGGCCGGAAGTACGCGGAATCAGGCCACGTCGATGCGATCACGGTCACGCCCGGCCGGATCACCGCGTACGTCCATGGCTCCCGCCCCCGCCCGTACCGAACGGAACTGCGCCTGCGCACCCTCCCCGACCAGGTGTGGGAGGACTTCCTGGACACGGCGGCGCAGGACCCGGCCCACATCGCGGCCCTGCTGGACAAGGACCTGCCGCACACGCTGGCCGACCACGTCGACCTGCTGCCCGCCCCGGGCGATCTGATCCCCGACTGCTCCTGCCCGGACGACGGTTACCCCTGCAAGCACGCGGCGGCGCTCTGCTACCAGACGGCGCGGCTCCTCGACGAGGACCCGTTCGTCCTGCTGCTGATGCGCGGCCGGGGCGAGCAGGAGACGCTTGCCGCGCTCACCCGCCGCAACACCGCCCGGATGGCGGTGGAGCGGGATGCCCCGGCGCCCGAACTCCCCACGGTCGCCGCCCGCGAGGCGGTCCGGCCCCGCACCCGGCCCGAGCTTCCACCGCCGTTCCCGCCCCCGGCGCGCGCGGGCCACCCGCCCGCCTTTCCCGCACTGCCGGGCGCCCCCGACCCGCTCGCGCTCGACCTGCTGGGCACCGAGGCGGCGGCCCGGGCCCACGCCCTGCTGACCACCGGTGAGGACCCGATCGCACCGCTGACCACCTGGCAGGACGCGGTCCGCCTGGCCGCGGCGCACCCCGGTTCGGGCATGACCTCCACGACCCGGGCGCTGTACGCCGCGCTGTCCCGGGCCACCGACCGCAGCCCGACCGACCTGGCCCGTGCGGTGGCGGCCTGGCGGCAGGGCGGCGTAGCGGCCCTCACGGTGCTCGAAGAGCCCTGGGACCCCCCGGCCGGCCCCTTCGACCGCGCCCGCCCGGCCCTGGCGACCGCGGGCCACCCGGGCTTTCGCCCCTGGCGCAACCACCTCTCCACCTCCACGACCCAACTCCGCTACGGCCGCGACGGCCTCTGGTACCCCTACGAGTCGGACCCGGACCGCGAGGACTGGTGGCCCTGGGGGAGGGCGGGGCGGGATCCGGTGGAGGCGATATCCCGGCGTCCGTCGGCCGACGGGCCGTAACCGCGCCCCGCCGCCCACGCCGCGAGTACCGCCTCGATCTGGGCCGCCACCCGTGCCCGGGCCCGGTTGCGGGGGACGCGGGACATGAGGAGTTCGTCGTAGGGCGTGTCCAAGTGGCGTACGGAGGCGCGGACCGCGGCTGTGACCGCGTCCTCGTCCAGGGCGCGGCCCGCCGCGCTGCGGCCCACCCGGCCGCTGCCGCGTACCGAGGCGTGGGTCGCGATGTCGTGGGCCCGGGCGGGTGGGCAGCCGGGGAACAGACGCAGGATCTCCGCCTTCAGGACGGCGGTGAAGCGTACGTCATCGGCGGTCCGCCGGAGCGCGTCGCGTGCGCGGCGGCGTGCGCGCGCCTCCGCGTCGGCCAGGCAGCGCTGTTCGGCGGCCGCGAGCGCGGCCTCCTCGACGAGGACGCCCTGGCGTTCGTAACGGCGCCGGCGGCGGTTGAAGCGGATCACGACGGCGGCGAGCGTGCTCTCCTGGCGGGCGCGGCGCGTCAGGGCCGTGTCGCCGCGCGGCAGGAAGACGAGGTGGCCGAGGTCCGCGCAGTCCAGACACCGTGGCGCGCCCGAATCCAGGACGAGCCGGGGAAGCGGGCCCCGCTCGCATTCGACGCACCGGTGACGTCCTCGGGGTTCTATGACGAGAATGGGCGGCTCCCTGTCAACCGGGCATCGGGCGCCGGACGCCCGGGGACATCGGTATACGGCGCGAACGCGATGCGGCGCGACGACTCTCTCCCTTCTCGATCCCTCAATAATCAGTCGTGCAAACCGGGTTGGAATCGCTAGCGTTCATCGCGTGGCGAAACTCAATCAGATCATCGCAGTCGAAAAGGGAATCAAGTCGAAGTCCCAGCAGGACCTGACGTCCGCTCAGCACGGGCTGCAGAAGCCCGCGTTGCTCGCAGGCATCTCCCGGACCTATCAGCCGAAGGACGAGGAAGGTGAGCAGCTGCCGCCCGAGTCGACGTTGGTGCAGGTCAAGGCAGAGGACGTGCTCCGCGAAACTGCGGTGACGCTCACCCGGCTGTTCGATGTGACCGCCACCAAGGACTGGGCGAACTGTGAGGCTCGCGCCGACATCACCGTCGACGGGCGAGTTCTCGTCGCCGCGGCCCCGGTTTCGTATCTGCTCTTTCTTGAGAAGCAGCTCGCGGACATCAATACGTTCGTGCGCAGGCTGCCGGTGCTCGACGCCGCCGAGTCGTGGGTGCAGGACCCGTCCACCGACTCCTGGAGGACCGAGCCGGTACGGACACTGCGTACGAAGAAGGTGCCGCGCAACCACGTCAAAGCGGAGGCGACCGAAAAGCATCCGGCCCAGGTCGAGGTGTATTACGAGGACGTTCCGGTCGGCTACTGGACGACCGTGAAGTTCTCCGGCGCACTGCCCGCCCGACGGGTCAATGAACTGCTCGCCCTGGTCGAGAAGGTGCAGCAGGCGGTCAAGTTCGCCCGCGAGGAGGCCAATGGCATCGACGTCACCGATCAGCGTGTGGGTGACGCGATATTCGGCTATCTGTTCAGCCAGTGACCGGCTGACCGGATAGCGTCAAGGACTCCCCGGCTGTGACGCGTTCACGGTCGGGGTGCGCGAGGAGCGCAAAGCTGAACCTGAAGTTCGTCGTGACTGTGCGGCCCCGCGAGACGCGGGTGCCGTCATCAATCTCAGACTATTGCTCCAGACTCAGCATTCGCCGCCGAGCGCCGGACCAACCGGGCCCAGGCCCTTGTGCGTCGAGATGCCGGTTCGACTCCGGCCCGTGGAGCTTCGATCCGCGGTCGTCCAAAGGCAGGATGCGGCGACATAAAACTGACCTGGGTTCTCAAGCGGTTCGGCGTGTGCAATCCGGCGGCATCACTCAGGGCTCGGGGGCCGGCCATGCCCCCGGGTCCGCTCCTTTTCCACCGCCCTTCCACGTCTTCCCGCCGCGCCCCGGATGCTACTGGCGGTATCCGCTCAGGAAGCGACCGATCCGGCTGATCGCCGCGTCCAGGTCGTCGGCGTGCGGCAGCGTCAGGATGCGGAAGTGGTCCGGGCGCGGCCAGTTGAAGCCCGTACCCTGCACCACCTGGATCTTCTCCCGCAGCAGCAGGTCAAGCACGAACTTCTCGTCGTCTTCGATCGGGTGAATCTTGGGATCGATCCGGGGGAACGCGTACAGCGCGCCCTTCGGCTTCACGCAGGTCACGCCCGGGATCTCGTTCAGCTTCTCCCAGGCCCGGTCGCGCTGCTCGCGCAACCGGCCGCCCGGCGCGGTCAGTTCCCGGATGGACTGCCGTCCGCCCAGCGCGGCCTGGATCGCGTACTGGGCGGGCGCGTTGGGGCACAGCCGCATGGAGGCGAGCATGGTCAGCCCCTCCAGATAGTTCTTCGCGTGCTGCTTGGGCCCGCTGACCACCATCCAGCCGGAGCGGAACCCGGCTACCCGGTACGTCTTGGAGAGGCCGCTGAACGTCAGGACGACCAGGTCGGGGGCGAGCGCGGCGGCGGTGTGCGCCACGGCGTCGTCGTACACGATCTGGTCGTAGATCTCGTCCGCGAGCACCATCAGGTGATGGCGGCGGGCCAGATCCAGGATCCCCTCGACGATCTCCTTCGGATAGACCGCGCCCGTCGGGTTGTTGGGGTTGATGATCACCACGGCCTTGGTGCGGTCCGTGATCTTCGCCGCCATGTCGTCGAGATCGGGGTACCACTCGGCCGACTCGTCGCACAGATAGTGCACCGGTCGGCCGCCCGCGAGGGTGGTGACGGCCGTCCAGAGCGGGTAGTCCGGCGCCGGGATGAGGACCTCGTCGCCGTCTTCGAGCAGCGCCTGTACGGCCATGGAGATCAGCTCGGAGACGCCGTTGCCGAGGAAGACGTCGTCCACCGTGACGTCCGGGAGTCCCATCGCCTGATAGCGCTGGACGACCGCGCGGCGGGCCGAGAGGATGCCGCGCGAGTCGGTGTAGCCGTGGGCCTGCGGGAGCATCCGGATCATGTCCTGGACGATCTCCTCCGGCGCCTCGAAGCCGAAGAGCGCCGGGTTGCCGGTGTTCAGGCGCAGCACGCTGTGGCCCGCCTCCTCCAGCGCGTTGGCGTGCTCGATCACCGGGCCGCGGATCTCGTAACAGACCTCGTTCAGCTTGCTCGACTGCCGGAACTCCATGCCGTGGCCCTCCCGGGTTCCCAGATCCCTCTGGCGTCACTCTCGTAGTGCTTGCTTGGTTTTACCAAGTAGGAGCTTGGAAAGTCCAACATCTTGTCTAGACTGCGTCGTATGCCACGTCAGCCACGCCGTCGAAGCTATGACCAGTACTGCGCCGCGGCCCGGGCCCTCGATGCCGTCGGGGACCGGTGGACGCTGCTGATCGTCCGGGAACTCCTCGCCGGACCGCGTCGTTATACAGATCTGCACGCAGATCTGCCGGGTGTCTCCACGGACGTTCTCGCCTCCAGGCTCAAGGACATGGAGCGCGAGGGGCTGGCCACCCGCCGCAAGCTGCCCCCGCCCGGGGTGGCGACCGTGTACGAACTGACCGCGCGCGGACGCGAGTTGCTGCCCGTCCTGACTGCCCTCGCCGCCTGGGGCGCGCCGGAGCTGGCGGAGCGGCGGCCCACCGACGCCGTGCGCGCGCACTGGTTCGCGATCCCGCTCGTCCAGCGGCTGCGACGGCTCCCGGGCGCGCCCGCGGTCCTCGATGTACGCCTGGACGAGGGCGAGTTCCATGTACGGCTCGGCGGCGACGGGCCGTCCGGCGACCTCGGCCCGGCGGATGGCCTCGGCCGCTCCGGCGACTTCGGGCCGGTGTACGGGGAGGGTGCCGCGCCGGACGCCGACGCGCGGCTCGTCATGGACGCCGACACCTGTCGCGCGCTTGCCGAAGGCGCGCTGACGGTCGAGGAAGCCGTGAAGGACGGGCGGATCGAGGTGGCGGGCGACGGGCCCGTAGTGGCGGCGCTGCGGGGCGAGTGACCGCGCGCCGCGCGTCACTTCAGGTGTCGCCGCAGGCGGTGCCGCGCGTCGCGCCCCTGTGAGCCGCACGCATCATGGAGGGGTGCGACTCGAAGCGATCACCTGGGAACGGCTGACCGAGGCCCTGGCGGACCGGGCCCTGGACCTGGAGGCCGAGACCGGCGCGCCCTGGCTGCGCGTCGGCGTCGACGGCGCCCCCGCCGCCCGGCCCGGCGAACTGGCGGAGGCGGTCGCGCAGGCGCTGCGGATACGCGGTCGGTCGGTCCTGGTCCTGTCGACCGAGGGCTTTTTGCGGCCCGCCTCGCTGCGGTACGAGTACGGTCGCGAGGACCCGGACACCTACGTCGACGGCTGGTTCGACACGGCCGCGCTGTGGCGGGAGGTCTTCGACCCGCTGGAGCCCGGGGGCACCGGACGGGTGCTGCCGGACCTCTGGGACCCGGTGACCGACCGGGCGACCCGCAGCTCCTATCAACTCCTCCCGAAGGGAGGAGTGCTGTTGGTGCACGGGCCGATGCTGCTGGGGCGCTGGTTCCCGTTCGACCTCACCGTGCACCTCCGGCTGTCGCCGGGCGCGCTGCGGCGGCGTACGGAGGACAGCGCCCGGTGGACGCTTCCCGCGTTCGCACGGTACGAGGAGGAAGTGCGGCCCGGTGAGGCCGCCGATGTCGTAGTGCGCGCCGACGACCCGAAGCATCCTGCGTGGAGCGGGACGGGGTCCGAGGGTGGTCGTTAGGGCTGCCGCATCGCGGGAGACGTACCGCTCGTCAGTCGCGTACGGGTGGTCGGCCGCCCACCAGCGTCACCGCCTCCGCTCCCGCCCGGCAGCCCGCCGCCGCGGCCTCGGCCGGGTCGGCGCCCGCGAGGCGTGCGGCGAGGAAGCCGCCGGTGAACGCGTCGCCCGCGCCCGTCGAGTCGACGGCCGGGGCACCCGTCGGCGGGGCGCAGGTCCGGGCCAGTAGGTCTCCGTCCGAGGCCACCAGCGCGCCCACCGCTCCCAGCGTGACGGCGACCAGAGGGAACCTGCGGCTCAACTCCGCTGCGGCGTCGGCCGGTTCGGACAAGCCGGTGAGTATGCGTGCCTCGTCGGCATTGGGCAGAAGGACGTCCATGCCCTCGGCCGCGGCCAGGAACTCGTCGGCGCCGAGTTCCGCGAGGAAGCCCGCCGAGGCCGGGTCAAGGCTCACCGGCACCCCGGCGGAGCGGGCCGAACGGCAGGCGGCGATGGCCAGTTCGCGGCTGACGTCGGCGAAGAACAGATAGCCGGAGAGATGGAGATGGCCGATCCCGTCGAGGAACGCGGGGTTCCAGTCGGCGGGGGATATGCGCAGGACGGCGCCGCTGTCGGTGAGGAAGGTGCGCTCGGCGGTCGCGGTGTCGACCAGCGACACGACGGTGGCGGTGGACGCGGCCGTGTCGGGGACGAGCAGGGGGCGCACGCCCGCGCGTCGCAGCACCCGCTCGTGCCAGGCGGCCGCGTCGCTCCCGACCCGGCCCAGCATCCGTACGTCCGGGCAACCCGAATAAGCCGCCCAGCAGGCGGCGTTGGCGCCCGCCCCGCCCGGGACGGTGCGGATCTCGGCAGCCGTGTCCGTCGCCGCCGCGAGCGGCCCCCGGTGCCGGGCGACGACATCGGTCACCACGTCCCCGACGACCAGCAGCCCACGGGGCGCGGAGCCCGGCCGGGCCTGGTCCCGGGGGCCCGTGCGGGCGGTGACGGCCGGGTCCGCGGGGCAAGCTGCGCCGACAGCGTCGCCCATCGCGTCGTCCACCGCATCGCTCACAGCGCCGCCGCTATCGCCGCTGCGAGACGTACGTTGCCCCGCACCGCCGCCACGTTCGCCTCCAGCGACGCCCCTTCGGTGTGCCGCATCAGGTAGTCGAGCAGGAACGGTGTGACGGCCTGGCCGGTGACCCCTTGTGCGTGGCAGTCGGCCAGGGCCTCGGCCAGCACCCGGTCGTGCAGCACCGGGTCCAACTGCTCGGCCTCCGCGACCGGATTGGCCACGATCAGCGCGGAGTCCGGGCCCAGCGCGTCGTGTGCCCGCACCACTTCGGCGGCCTCCTCGGGCGACCGCACCGTCCAGTCCACCGGCTCGCCGGAGCTCGCCAGATAGAACCCGGGGAAGAACTCCGTGCCGTACCCGACCACCCCGATGCCCAGTGTCTCCAGCCGCTGGAGCGTGGCCGGCACGTCGAGGATCGACTTGACCCCGGCGCACACCACGGCGATCGGCGTCCGGGCCAGCAGCCGCAGGTCCGCCGATTCGTCCTGCGTCTCGGTCCAGCCCCGGTGCACCCCGCCGAGCCCGCCGGTGGCGAAGACGCGGATCCCCGCCAAGTGGGCGAGATGCGCGGTCGCGGAGACCGTGGTCGCCCCGCTCGCTCCCGAGGCCAGCGCCATGGGCAGGTCCCGGTGGCCGAACTTGCGCATACCGCCGCCCGCGACCCGCTCCAACTGGTCCTTGGCCAGGCCGACATGGGGCAGCCCGTCCAGGACGGCCACCGTGGCGGGGACAGCGCCCCCGGCCCGTACCAGCTCCTCCAGCTCTGTCGCGACCCGCAGATTGCGCGGGCGGGGCAGGCCGTGCGCGATGATCGTGGACTCCAGAGCGACCACGGGACGCCCCCCGGCCAGGGCCTCCCGCACCTCCTCGGACACCTTGAGTACGTCGTCGTAGGGCATGCACCATCCCTGGCGCGCGCGTGCGCCGCGTAAACGTCAGGGCGGCGATCACCCGTGCGAGGCGCGCGGAGGCGGAGGCCGCGAGGCCTACGGGGCCCGCCCCCGCGACCCACTCACGGGGAGTCTGCTCCCGGTCGGCGGTCCCGGCCAGAGGCGGCGTCGCGCGCCTGGCTAGATTGGCCCGCCATGACGACCAATGATCAGCTCGACGCTCCTTCCGCCGACGCGGCGTCCCCCGCCTCCTTCGCTGTCCACATCCCGGGCACCGAGCTGGAGCCGGAACCCCTCGACCCCGCCCAGATCGTCTCCGGCGACCCGGTGGTCACCGGCAAGGTGCTCTGGGAGTCGCCCGACGGCAAGCAGATCCGCGGCATCTGGCAGATCACGCCCGGCGTGGTCACCGACATCGAGGCCAATGAGCTGTTCGTCGTGGTGAGCGGGCGCGCGACCGTCGAGGTGGAAGGCGGCGACACCCTGGAGATCGGCCCCGGCGACGCCTGCGTGCTGCGTGAGGGCGACCGCACGACGTGGACCGTCCACGAGACGCTGCGCAAGGCGTACCACATCAGCCTGTAGCGCGGGCTCGGGTCCGGGGCGCCGATGAGCCCCGGCCTCGGACGCGCGCGCCTCAGAACAGCGGCTGCGGCAGCACCCCTTCCAGGGCGAGCAGCTTCCGCTTGGTCTCCAGGCCGCCGCCGAATCCGCCGAGCCCGCCGTCGCTCTCCACCACCCGGTGGCAGGGCACCACCACCGGCAGCGGGTTGGAGCCCATGGCGGCGCCGACCGCTTGGGCCGCCCGGGGCTGTCCGACGCGCTCGGCCAGGTCGCCGTACCCCACCACCGTTCCGTACGGAACGGTCGCCTCCAGCTCGCGGAGCACCTGGCGGTTGAACCCGGAGGACAGTGTCCAGTCCAGCGGCAGCTCGAAGGCGTGCAGCTCACCGGCGAAGTAGGCCTCCAGCTGACGTATGGGCTCGGCCAGCGGACCCGCGTCGCCGGGCCGGGCGGGCGACGGCTCGGCGCCCAGCCGGGCCGCCAGACCCCGCAGCGCCTTGTCCCGCACCGCATCGTGGGCGTGGAAGACCACGTTCACCAGGCCCTGGCCGGTCGCGGCGAGCAGCAGCGGCCCGATGTCGCTGCCGACGACCGCCCACACCACCCGCCCCGGTTCCCGCGGGGCCTGCTCGAACTGCCCGTTGCTGTTCATGCCGCCACCGTACGACCCCCCACTGACAACGCCCGCCGGGCCGCCGTGCGCCGACCTGTGCGACCGCCGTGCACGCCCCTCCCGTCCGGTCATCGGACACCCGGGCCGCGCCCAGCGGACGCGTCGCGGCGGCGAGAACGGAACCACCCGGACCGCACCCCGCGGCCGTGGTGTCGACAAAATGGCGTGAAAATGTTTGCCTGTCGCTCGGCGAGCCTTAATGTCGCCCCGAATCAGGGCCTGAGCGACAGCAGTCGGCCTCTTCAGTCGGTAGTCGGTACGGGGTGAAGGGGACACGGATATGCACGGGACGGTCGACGGCTTCTCCTACGGCGTCGTCACGCCAGTCGTGGCGTTCCTCATGGCCTGCCTGGGCGGTGCGCTAGGGCTGCGCTGTACCGCCAGATCGCTGCGTACGGAGCGCTCGTTCAAGGCGGGCTGGCTGGCGCTGGGCGCCACCTCCATAGGGTCCGGCATCTGGACCATGCACTTCATCGCGATGATGGGCTTCACGGTCCGCCAGGAGGTCCTGAGCTACGACCGGGGGATCACGTTCGCCAGTCTGGGCCTCGCCATCGTCATGGTCGGCATCGGCATCTTCATCGTCGGCTACCGGGGAGCGACGCCGATGGCGCTGGTCACCGGCGGGACCATCACCGGCCTCGGGGTGGCGTCCATGCACTATCTCGGGATGGCCGGAATTCGACTGCACGGTCAGTTCGAATACAACACCCTCACCGTGAGTCTCTCCGTGATGATCGCGGTCGTCGCCGCCACCGCCGCCCTCTGGGCGGCCGTCTCCGTCCACGGCTTCCTGGCCAGCCTCGGTGCCAGCGTCGTCATGGGCCTCGCCGTGAGCGGTATGCACTACACCGGCATGGCCGCGCTCAGCGTCCATCTGCACGAGGGCGCGGGACCGGCAGCCGGGGAGTCCCCCGCCACGGTGCTGGCGCCGATGCTCATCGGGCCGGTCGCGTTCCTCGTCCTCGCCGGTGTGGTCGTGATGTTCGACCCGCTCGTGGTGATGGGCAGGCCGGACTGGGAGAAGCGGCCGCCCCGCCCGGCGCCCGTTCCCCGGCACCTGCCGTCGTTCCCCGAGCCGACCGCGTGGTCGGCCCGGCACCAGCCCGGCGAGGGCTCCTCGTCCCCGCACGACTGGTGATCCGGGGCCCGGCGGGCCCCGCCCGCGGGCCGATCGGGCCCGACTGTCAGTGGGGGGTCGTACGGTGGTTCCATGCGGCCCGTTTCCAAGATCGAACGTACGGTGGCGCCCTTCGAGGTCGTCAGTCCCTACCAGCCCAGCGGCGACCAGCCGGCGGCCATCGCCGAGCTGGAGAGGCGCATCCGCGCAGGTGAGAAGGATGTCGTCCTGCTGGGTGCGACCGGCACCGGAAAGTCGGCGACGACTGCCTGGATGATCGAGAAGCTCCAGCGCCCCACGCTCGTCATGGCGCCGAACAAGACGCTGGCGGCCCAGCTGGCGAACGAGTTCCGCGAGCTGCTGCCCAACAACGCGGTCGAGTACTTCGTCTCGTACTACGACTACTACCAGCCCGAGGCGTACGTCCCGCAGTCGGACACGTACATCGAGAAGGACTCCTCGATCAACGAGGAGGTCGAGCGCCTGCGCCACTCGGCGACGAACTCGCTGCTCACCCGCCGTGACGTGATCGTCGTCGCCTCCGTCTCGTGCATCTACGGCCTCGGTACTCCGCAGGAGTACGTGGACCGGATGGTGCCGCTCAAGGTCGGCGAGGAGATCGACCGCGACCAGCTGCTGCGCCGCTTCGTCGACATCCAGTACACGCGCAACGACGTGGCCTTCGCGCGCGGGACCTTCCGGGTGCGCGGCGACACCATCGAGATCTTCCCGGTCTACGAGGAGCTGGCCGTCCGGATCGAGATGTTCGGCGACGAGATCGAGGCGCTGTCCACCCTCCATCCGCTCACCGGCGAGGTCATCAGCGAGGACCGCGAGCTCTACGTCTTCCCGGCCAGCCACTATGTGGCGGGCCCGGAGCGCATGGAGAAGGCGGTCAACGGCATCGAGAAGGAGCTGGAGCAGCGCCTGGCCGAGCTGGAGAAGCAGGGCAAGCTCCTGGAGGCCCAGCGGCTGCGGATGCGCACCACGTACGACATCGAGATGCTGCGCCAGATCGGCAGCTGCTCGGGCGTCGAGAACTACTCGATGCACTTCGACGGCCGCGAACCCGGCACCGCCCCCAACACCCTCCTCGACTACTTCCCGGACGACTTCCTGCTCGTCCTCGACGAGTCGCACGTCACCGTCCCGCAGATCGGCGCGATGTACGAGGGCGACGCCTCCCGCAAGCGCACGCTGGTGGAGCACGGCTTCCGGCTGCCCTCCGCGATGGACAACCGGCCGCTGAAGTGGGAGGAGTTCCTGGGCCGTATCGGCCAGACCGTCTACCTCTCGGCGACCCCTGGCAAGTACGAGCTGTCGCGCGGCGACGGCTTCGTGGAGCAGATCATCCGCCCCACCGGCCTCATCGACCCCGAGGTCGTGGTCAAGCCCACCGAGGGGCAGATCGACGACCTGGTGCACGAGATCCGCAAGCGCACCGAGAAGGACGAGCGCGTCCTGGTCACCACCCTCACCAAGAAGATGGCCGAGGACCTGACGGACTACTTCCTGGAGATGGGCATCCAGGTGCGGTACCTGCACAGCGACGTCGACACGCTGCGCCGGGTCGAGCTGCTCCGGGAGCTGCGGGCGGGCGAGTTCGACGTCCTGGTCGGCATCAACCTGCTCCGCGAGGGCCTGGACCTGCCCGAGGTGTCGCTGGTCGCGATCCTCGACGCCGACAAGGAGGGCTTCCTGCGCTCGGGCACCTCGCTGATCCAGACCATCGGCCGCGCGGCGCGCAATGTGTCGGGCCAGGTCCATATGTACGCCGACAAGATCACCCCGGCGATGGAGAAGGCCATCGAGGAGACCAACCGCCGCCGGGAGAAGCAGGTCGCGTACAACAAGGAGCACGGGATCGATCCGCAGCCGCTGCGGAAGAAGATCAACGACATCGTCGCGACCATCGCGCGCGAGGAGGTCGACACCGAGCAGCTGCTCGGCTCCGGCTACCGCAAGGGCAAGGACGGCAAGGGCGCCAAGGCTCCGGTGCCCTCCCTCGGTGCCAAGGCGGCGAAGTCGAAGGCGAAGGCGGGCAAGGGCGGCGAGGTGCTGACCGACCGTCCGGCCGCGCAACTCGCCGAGCAGATCGAGGAGATGACCGACCGGATGCGGGCCGCGGCCGCCGAGCTGCAGTTCGAGATCGCCGCCCGGTTGCGCGACGAAGTCGGGGAGCTGAAGAAGGAGTTGCGGCAGATGCGGGAGGCGGGCCAGGCCTGAGCGGGCCGCGCCCGGTGTGTTGCAAGACCGCCACAAAACAGCCCTGCGCGGTGGCGCCCGTCGTGCCACTGCGTAGGGTTCGGCCCGGAGTACGTAAGAAAGCGGAGAGGGGACAGCGCGTGACGGTCAATCTGACCAAGGGCCAGGCGATCAGCCTGGAGAAGCAGGGTGGCGGCACCCTGACCGCGGTGCGGATGGGGCTCGGCTGGCAGGCGGCGCCGCGCCGCGGCCTGTTCGGCTCGCGCACCCGGGAGATCGACCTGGACGCCTCGGCGGTGCTCTTCGCCGACAAGCAGCCGGTGGACGTGGTGTTCTTCCGTCACCTCGTGAGCGACGACGGCTCGGTCCGCCACACCGGGGACAACCTGGTGGGCGGCTCGGGCCAGGGCGGTGACGACGAGTCGATCCTGGTCGACCTCCAGCGCGTCCCGGTCCACATCGACCAGATCGTCTTCACGGTGAACTCGTTCACCGGCCAGACGTTCCAGGAGGTGCAGAACGCCTTCTGCCGCATCGTCGACGAGACCAACGGCCAGGAGCTGGCGCGTTACACGCTGGACGGCGGCGGTCAGTACACGGCGCAGATCATGGCGAAGGTGCACCGCTCGGGCGCCGGGTGGCAGATGACCGCCATCGGCAACCCGTCCAACGGCCGCACCTTCCAGGACCTGATGCCGGCGATCCTGCCGCACCTGTAGGCGCGGACCGCACACAGGCACCACCGGCCCCAAGGCCGTCACCGCAGCTCCCGGAGGTTCGCCGCCGGGAGCTGCCGCGCACCACCGTGCACCACCGGCAACTCGACGAGGGGACAAGAGCGATGACGGCCGAGCTGGTACGGGGACAGAACCACCCCCTGCCCCGCACCCGACTGGAGATCCGGGTGTCGGCCGGCACGCCGGTCGTCGCGGGCGCCACCCTCGGGGACGAGAAGGGCACGGTGCGCGGGGCGGAGTGGGTCGCGCACCCCGGCTCGCCCACGCTCCCGGGCCTTGAGGTGTCCCGGCAGGCCGCCGCCGACCACCGCCTCGCCGTCGACCTGGAGGCGCTGCCGCAGGACGTGCACCGGGTGAGCGTGCTGCTCGCGCTTCCGCCCGGGACCGCCGGACCCAGCCGGTTCGCCGCCGTGGCGGCGCCCTTCGTGGCGGTCACCGGCCTCGACGGAGCCGAGGTCGTCAGCTACACGATCACCGGCCTGGACGCCGAGTCGGCGGTCGTCGCGCTGGAGCTCTACCTGCGCAACGGCGCCTGGAAGGTCCGGGCGATCGGCCAGGGGTACGCGGGCGGCCTCGCCGACATGCTCGTCGACCAGGGGCTGCCGCAGGCCCGTGAGCTCGCCGAGAGCATCCTCGACGCGGTCGCGCTCGGCGTCTCCCGCTCGGTCGCGGCGCCACCGCCCCGTCCGTCCGACGAGGCCCGGGTGCGGTCCGGGACGCCGGGCACCGCCGGGACGGACGGCGGCCAGCCGGACACCGCGCCGCCGCAGACGGCCCAGCGGCCCCTGACCGGCGCCGGGCCCGTGGACTACGCGCACCCGCGCCGGCAGACCAGTGCGCCCCCGCCGGCGCCCACTGCTCCGCCTGCGGCTCCCGGCGAGCCGCCGCGCCCGGTGGCGGGCGACGCCACCGGGTGGTCGATGGACGAACGGCTCTACAACCAGGTCTGGGGCATGTTCGAGGACCTGGCCCGCACCACCGCCGCGTACCGCAGCGCCGTCGACTTCGCGGACTCGCGGCTGGAGCAGGAGCTCGACCGGGTCCTGGCCGACCCGCGCAGCCGGATCGGCTCCACCGGCGACCACGCGCGCGCGGAGGCCGCCGCGCGCCGCGAGGAGCTGGTCGGCCGGGCCCAGCAGGCCTTCGACCGGGACGTGGCGCAGCTGACCGCCGAGTCCGAGGTCGTCGAGCCCGCCCTGCCGCCCGCCTACGCGAGCTGGGACAACCCCGTCTGGCACGGCTACCGCACCCCGATGGAGATCCCGATGGCGCTGCGCGTCGGCGATCTCCGGCTGCCGGAGCGCCCCGAGCTGCGGATTCCGATGCTGGTGCGGCTGCCTCTGGAGCGCGGTCTGTGGATCGACTCCGGCCGGTCCGACTCCGAGGCCGCCGCCTTCATGGACGCCGAGCAGGTCAAGGGGCTGGCCATGGAGGCCGCGGTGGCGCTGGCGGCCCGGCTGCTCGCGGTCTATCCGGCGGGGGAGTTCGCCGTGCACGTCATCGACCCGGCGGGCGCGGCGGCGGGAGTCCTCGCCCCGCTGACCGGGCCGGGTGTACTGGCCGCGCCGCCCGCCGCCGGTGCCCAGGGGGTGGCGGCCGTCCTGAGCGGGCTCACCGAGCGCGT
Source organism: Streptomyces sp. NPDC048696 (assembly GCF_043198895.1). NCBI lineage: Bacteria > Bacillati > Actinomycetota > Actinomycetes > Kitasatosporales > Streptomycetaceae > Streptomyces > Streptomyces sp. NPDC048696. The sequence continues at coordinate 447,406 of NZ_JBICVJ010000004.1, forward strand.
CGACCTGCTCCAGATGGCCGCGCGCGGCGGCGCCGGGGCTGATGCGCTGCCGCCCGGCATGGACACTGCCGAGCAACTGCTGATCGTCAACGACTTCCCGCACGGCTTCGACGACCGCGCGGTCAACCAGCTGCGCTATCTCGCCGACGAGGGCCCGTCGGTCGGGGTCCATCTGCTGATGGTCGCCGACCGCGAGGACGCCAGCGCGTACGGGCCGGTGCTGCAGCCGCTGTGGCGCTCGCTGCTGCGGCTGACGCCGGTCCCGGACGACCATCTCGCCGATCCCTGGGTGGGGCACAGCTGGACGTACGAGCCCGCGCTGGTGCCGCCCGGCAGCGCGATCCTCGGGACGGTGCTCGGGCAGGTCGCCGAGGCCCGCCGCGCCTGGCCCCACTGAGCGGAACCGGGCGGGTGAGGGGCGTGCACGGACCAGTGCGCGCCCTTTCACGCTCCCCTTCACTCCACCGACTTGGCTTTCCTTTATCCATCCCTTTACCTTCTCTTGGTGATTGGGGTAGGCTTCCGATATCGGAGGGGAGTACTCCCGACTGCGGCGTTCCCGTCAGTACGGACCGATCGACCGGTCCCGGGACACCGGCTCGCGGCACCGCACGTGCCCGGGTGGAGGAGACCTCCGGCAGCGACGACGCTGATCAGTAGCGGTACGAAGCCGGAGGCACAGTGGACGTTTCCATGACCCTGTGGGTGCTGACCATTCTCGGTCTGGGCGCCCTCATCGCGGTCGACTTCTTCATCGGGCGCAAGCCCCATGACGTGTCGGTCAGAGAAGCCGGAATCTGGACGGTCGTCTGGATCGTGCTCGCCGCGCTCTTCGGCGTCGGCCTGCTGGTCTTCGGCGACAGCCAGGCGTCCGGCGAGTTCTTCGCGGGCTTCATCACCGAGAAGTCGCTCTCCGTCGACAACCTCTTCGTCTTCATCCTGATCATGGCGAAGTTCTCGGTGCCGAGCCATCTCCAGCAGCGCGTGCTGCTCTTCGGTGTGCTCATCGCGCTGGTGCTGCGGGCGATATTCATCGCGGCCGGCGCCGCCGTCATCGCCAACTTCTCGTGGATCTTCTACCTCTTCGGCGCGTTCCTGATCTACACCGCGTGGAAGCTGATCCAGGAGGCGCGCTCCGGCGGCGAGGAAGAGGAGTTCGAGGAGAACCGGCTGCTCAAGTCCATCGAGCGGCGATTCGGTGTCGCCGACCAGTACCACGGCACCAAGCTCTTCATCCAGCGCAACGGCAAGCGGATCCTCACCCCGCTGATGGTCGTCATGCTCGCCATCGGCACCACCGACGTGCTGTTCGCGATGGACTCCATACCCGCGATCTTCGGCCTGACCCAGGACCCGTACATCGTCTTCACGGCCAACGCTTTCGCGCTGATGGGCCTGCGCCAGCTGTACTTCCTCATCGGCGGCCTGCTCAAGAAGCTGGTCCACCTGAGCTACGGCCTGTCGGTGATCCTCGGCTTCATCGGCGTGAAGCTGGTGCTGCACGCCCTGCACGAGAACGGGGTGAACGTCCCGGAGATCTCCATCCCGGTCTCGCTCGGCGTCATCTGCGGCGTGCTGGTCATCACCACCGTCACCAGCCTGATGGCCGCCAAGAAGCAGGCGGTGGCCGAGGTGGATCGGCCGGAGAGCGTCGAGGTCTGACCTCGTACGGCGTAGCGGAATCACGTACACCGGCCGGACGGAATCGCGGTTGCCGGGACCGCCGGCCGGTGTTTGCTTGGACGGGAGAGCTCCCGGTTCGCGGGGGCGCCGCGGACCAGGAGGAACCCATGAAGTTCGCGCAGATCATCGACTTCGAGACCGAGCGCGCGGACGAGATGCGCGAGCTCATCCACCAGTTCGAGGAGAAGGCCCGCGCGGAGGGCCGCAAGATCGCGCCCGTCCGCCGCACCCTGCTCAAGGACCGGGCCCACCCGAACCGCTATCTGGCCGTGGTCGAGTTCAACTCGTACGAGGAGGCTATGGCCAACAGCGACAGCCCTGAGACCACCGAACTCTCCAAGCAGCTCGCCGCACTCTCGACCCGCGCGCCCGCCTTCACCGACTGCGACATCCAGGAACTGGGCGACCTGTAGGCGCCGTCACGCCGGTGCCGGCTCCGCTCCCGCCTCGGCCGGGGACGGCGCGGGCCGCGTCTCCGGCAGCAGCGCGAAACAGCCGAGGCTCAGCAGCGCGACCCCGGTCAGATAGGCCGCCACGCCCCACGGAGGCCCGTCGCCGCGCGCCAGCGCGGTCGCCACGACCGGGGTCAGCGCCCCGCCGAGCACCCCGCCCAGGTTGTAGCCGACGGCCGCGCCGGTGCACCGCACCCGGGGCTCGTACAGCTCGGGCAGATACGCGGCGATCACCGCGAACATGGTGATGAACGAGAGCATCGCGCCCAGGAACCCGGCGAACATCAGCAGCGGCTCGGCGGTCTCCAGCAGCGCGATCATCGGGAACATCCACAGGGCGGTGGCCGCGCAGCCCGCGAGGCAGAGCGGCCGCCGGCCGTACCGGTCGCCCAGCAGGGCCGCGAGGGGCGTGACGGCGCCCAGGGCGGCGACGGCCGCCATGATGCAGACGAGCATGACCGTACGGCTCACGCCGAGCCTTTCCGTGCCGTAGGCCAGGGACCAGGTGGTGACCGCGTAGAACACGGCATAGCCGGTCGCCATCGCCCCGGCCGTCAGCAGGACGAGCCGCCAGTGGTCGCGTGCCACGTCAAGGAGGGGCAGCCTGGCCGGTTCGCGGATCTCCTGGAACTGCGGGGTCTCGGCGAGGGACGAGCGCAGAAGTAGTCCGCCCACGGCCATAACTCCCGCTCCCCAGAACGGAATTCGCCACCCCCACTCCCGGAACTCGGCGTCGCTCAGGCCCGCGGACAGTGCCAGCATCAGACCGTTGGCCAGCAAGAACCCCACCGACGGGCCCATCTGCGGAAACGACGACCACAGCGCCCGGCGCCGGGCGGGCGCGTGCTCGACGGCCAGCAGCACCGCCCCGCCCCACTCACCGCCGAGCCCGAGTCCCTGCAGAAAGCGCAGAAGCAGCAGCAGTACGGGCGCGGCCGCCCCGATCGTCGCGTACGGGGGTACGCAGCCCACCGCGACCGTCGCCGCACCGGTCAGGAACAGCGAGAGAAACAGCACTGGACGTCGTCCATAGCGGTCGCCGATGTGGCCGAAGACGACGGAACCGAGCGGTCGGGCGATGAACCCGATCCCAAAGGTGGCGAAGGCGGCCAGAGTTCCGGCCAGCGGGGAGAACGTGGGGAAGAACAGCGGACCCAGGACGAGCGCGGCGGCCGTCCCGTACGCGAAAAAGTCATAGAACTCGATCGCGGTGCCCGCGAGCGAGGCACCGGCGAGCCGCAGCATCGAGGGTGGTGGGACGGGAGAGAGGGGAGAGGAGCGCATGCCGCGCCAACTACCCGTGATCGTCGGCGGTTACGGGGGGCGTGCGGAAGCGCGAGCGCGGGAGAAGTGAGCTGGTGGTACGGGGTTTCGCCGCCCGAAGGCCTCCGTCGGGCGGCCGCAGGCGCTACCAGCCCCGCGCGCGCCACTCCGGCAGCTTCGGGCGCTCCTCGCCGAGCGTGGTGTCGTTGCCGTGGCCCGGGTAGACCCAGGTCTCGTCGGGCAGGACGGCGAAGAGCTTGGTCTCCACGTCGTGGAGAAGGCTGGCGAAGGCCTTCGGGTCCTTGTGCGTGTTGCCGATGCCGCCGGGGAAGAGGCAGTCGCCGGTGAACAGGTGCGGGTGGCCGTGCGGGTCGTCGTAGACCAGCGCGATCGAGCCGGGTGTGTGGCCGACCAGGTGGCGCGCGGTCAGCTCCACCCGGCCCACCTGGATGGTGTCCCCGTCTTCGACGGGGACGTCGGTCGGGACCGGGATGCCGTCGGCGTCGTGGCGGCCCGCGTAGGTCGTCGCGCCGGTGGCGGCGACGACCTCGGCGAGCGCCTGCCAGTGGTCGCCGTGGCGGTGGGTGGTGACGACGGACTTGATGCCGTCGTCGCCGATCAGCGTGAGGAGGGTGTGGGGCTCGGCCGCCGCGTCGATCAGCAGCTGCTCGCCGGTGGCCCGGCAGCGCAGCAGATACGCGTTGTTGTCCATCGGGCCGACCGCGACCTTGGAGATCATCAGGTCCGGCAGCTCGTGCACATCCGCCGGACCGCCGACCTTCACCGCTCCGCTGTATGTCATGGCTTCAGCCTAGCCCGGTGATCACAGCGGCGGCAGGGCGGGCAGCGAGCCGCCGGAGACCTCCAGGGCCGCGCCGTCACGGCGGCCCGCGAGCCAGCCCAGCAGGTCCCACGGGGGGCCGCCCACGGTGACCGGGGTGCCCGTGTCGCCGCCGGTGCGCAGGGTGTGGCCGTTGTTGCCGGTGAGGGTGACCGGCGGGACCGTCGGGTTGCCGCTGAAGCGGTCGGCCAGGAACTGGATCTCGCGCCGCACGAACTCGTCCGGCAGCGACTCCAGCTCGTAGCCGACGCCCAGGTCGACGTGGTGCAGCTCGACCTCGATCAGACGCCGGAAGGGGATGCGGGCGGCGGAGTCCTTCACGCCGTTGCGCAGCTCGACCGTGCGGCTCCAGTCGGCGAGCCGGGCGCCCTCCGCCTGGAAGCGGGCCGCGCTCTCGCGCAGGTCGGCGAGGTGGACGTCGAGCGGGCGGGCCGCGTCGCGCGCGATGTCGGCGTCCCGCGCCTCGCCGCTCTCGTACATGGGGCGCCCGGCGAGCACATTGACGAGCGCGTCCGCGTTGCGGGCGACATGGGCGAGCAGGTGGCCGCGGCTCCAGCCCGGCAGCCGTGACGGCGCGGCGACGGCCGCGTTGTCCAGTGCGGCGGCTGCGCTGAGCAGTCGATCGGTGGCTTCCCGTACAGAGTCCAGGTCGTGCGCGTGATCAATCATGAGGCCGACGATAGTCCCGCCACTCATTCGGGTGAAGCCGGTTGGACGAGTCCGTAAATCGAATGCGCGTGCTATAGGCTCGTCAGTGGCATCAGGCATCCTTGGCTGTAAACCGAACCATCGCCCTGGCGACCCCCCATAGTCTGAGACGGGGGCTCCGCCCCCTGCTTCTCTCCAAGAAAGGTGCGGACCGGCGTGGCCGACCGTCTCATCGTCCGTGGCGCGCGCGAGCACAATCTCAAGAACGTCTCGCTCGACCTCCCGCGCGACTCCCTCATCGTCTTCACCGGGCTCTCGGGGTCGGGCAAGTCGTCCCTCGCGTTCGACACGATCTTCGCCGAGGGGCAGCGCCGCTATGTCGAGTCGCTCTCCTCGTACGCCCGCCAGTTCCTCGGCCAGATGGACAAGCCGGACGTCGACTTCATCGAGGGTCTGTCGCCGGCCGTCTCCATCGACCAGAAGTCGACCTCGCGCAACCCGCGCTCGACGGTCGGCACGATCACCGAGGTCTACGACTACCTGCGGCTGCTCTTCGCGCGCATCGGCAAGCCGCACTGCCCCGAGTGCCGTCGGCCGATCACCCGCCAGTCGCCGCAGGCCATCGTCGACAAGGTGCTGGAGCTGCCCGAGGGCAGCCGCTTCCAGGTGCTCTCGCCGCTGGTGCGCGAGCGCAAGGGCGAGTTCGTCGACCTCTTCGCCGACCTCCAGACCAAGGGCTACAGCCGCGCGCGCGTGGACGGCGAGACGATCCAGCTCGCCGAGCCGCCCAAGCTGAAGAAGCAGGAGAAGCACACCATCGAGGTGGTCATCGACCGCCTCACGGTGAAGGACAGCGCCAAGCGCCGCCTCACCGACTCGGTGGAGACCGCGCTGGGGCTCTCCGGCGGCATGGTGGTGCTCGACTTCGTCGACCTCGCCGCCGACGACCCCGAGCGCGAGCGGATGTACTCGGAGCACCTGTACTGCCCGTACGACGACCTGTCCTTCGAGGAACTGGAGCCGCGCTCCTTCTCCTTCAACTCGCCCTTCGGCGCCTGCCCGGACTGCACGGGCATCGGCACGCGCATGGAGGTCGACCCCGAGCTGATCATCCCCGACGAGGAGAAGTCCCTCGACGAGGGCGCGGTCTCGCCGTGGTCGCTCGGCCACACCAAGGACTACTTCGCCCGCCTGGTCGGCGCGCTCGCCGACGAGCTCGGCTTCCGTACGGACATCCCCTGGGCCGGGCTGCCGCAGCGCGCCAAGAAGGCGCTGCTCTACGGCCACAAGACCCAGATCGAGGTGCGCTACCGCAACCGGTACGGACGCGAGCGCGCGTACACGACGTCGTTCGAGGGCGCGGTGCCGTTCGTCAAGCGGCGCCACTCGGAGGCGGAGTCCGACGGGGCGCGCGAGCGCTTCGAGGGCTATATGCGCGAGGTGCACTGTCCGACCTGTGAGGGCACGCGGCTGAAGCCGCTGGTCCTCGCGGTGACCGTGATGGACCGGTCCATCGCTGAGGTCTCCGCGATGTCGATCAGCGACTGCGCGGACTTCCTGGGCGAGCTCAAGCTCAACGCGCGCGACAAGAAGATCGCCGAGCGGGTGCTGAAGGAGGTCAACGAGCGGCTGCGCTTCCTCGTCGACGTCGGCCTGGACTACCTCTCGCTCAACCGCGCCGCCGGGACGCTCTCGGGCGGCGAGGCCCAGCGCATCCGGCTCGCCACGCAGATCGGCTCGGGCCTGGTCGGGGTGCTCTACGTCCTGGACGAGCCGTCGATCGGCCTGCACCAGCGCGACAACCACCGCCTGATCGAAACCCTGGTCCGGCTGCGGGACATGGGCAACACCCTGATCGTCGTCGAGCACGACGAGGACACCATCAAGGTGGCGGACTGGGTCGTCGACATCGGCCCCGGCGCCGGTGAGCACGGCGGCAAGGTCGTCCACAGCGGACCGTTGAAGCAGCTCCTGGCCAACAAGGAGTCGATGACGGGGCAGTACCTGGCGGGCAAGAAGTCCATCCCGCTGCCGGACGTACGCCGCCCCGCGGACCCGTCGCGCAAGCTCACCGTGCACGGCGCCAAGGAGAACAACCTCCAGGACATCGACGTCTCGTTCCCGCTCGGCGTACTGACCGCGGTCACCGGTGTCTCCGGCTCCGGAAAGTCGACCCTGGTCAACGACATCCTCTACACGCACCTGGCGCGCGAGCTGAACGGCGCGCGGACCGTGCCCGGGCGGCACACGCGCGTGGCGGGCGACGACCTCGTCGACAAGGTCGTCCACGTCGACCAGTCGCCGATCGGCCGTACGCCCCGGTCGAACCCGGCGACGTACACGGGTGTCTTCGACAACGTGCGGAAGCTGTTCGCGGAGACGATGGAGGCGAAGGTGCGGGGTTACCTCCCCGGCCGGTTCTCCTTCAACGTCAAGGGCGGCCGCTGCGAGAACTGCTCGGGCGACGGCACGATCAAGATCGAGATGAACTTCCTGCCGGACGTGTACGTGCCGTGCGAGGTCTGCCACGGGGCGCGCTACAACCGGGAGACGCTGGAGGTCCACTACAAGGGCAAGTCCATCTCCGAGGTCCTGGACATGCCGATCGAGGAGGCGCTGGAGTTCTTCGAGGCGGTGCCGACGATCGCCCGTCACCTGCGGACGCTGAACGAGGTGGGGCTGGGCTATGTCCGGCTCGGCCAGTCCGCCCCGACGCTGTCGGGCGGCGAGGCCCAGCGCGTGAAGCTGGCGTCGGAGCTGCAGAAGCGGTCGACCGGGCGGACGGTGTACGTGCTGGACGAGCCCACGACCGGGCTCCACTTCGAGGACATCTCGAAGCTGATCAAGGTCTTGTCGGGGCTTGTCGACAAGGGGAACTCGGTGATCGTCATCGAGCACAACCTCGATGTCATCAAGACGGCGGACTGGGTCGTGGACATGGGGCCCGAGGGCGGCAGCGGTGGTGGCCTGGTGATCGCCGAGGGCACGCCGGAGCAGGTGGCGTCCGTGCCGGCCAGCCATACCGGGAAGTTCCTGCGGGACATCCTGGGGGCGGACCGGATCAGCGACGCGGAGCCGGCTGCGCCGGCGGTGTCTCGGCGGGCGGTGAAGAAGGCGCCGGTGAAGAAGGCGACGGCGGCGGCGAAGGCGGCCCCGGCCAAGAAGACGGCGTCCCGGGCCCGGAAGGCCTGAGCCGCTCGGTCCTGGGGGTCCGCCCCCGGGGCTCCGCCCCAGGCCCGTGTTCGTCTGCGGGCCGGTCCGGTCAGTGTTGATCCCCCACCCCGCCCCTTCCCGAAACCCTGCCGGGGGCTGACGTTCGGCTGGCCGCCGGTGGGGGCTGGTCGCGCAGTTCCCCGCGCCCCTACAGATGGGCCCGAAGGGCCCATCTGTAGGGGCGCGGGGCTGTGACATTTGCGGCTCCGCCGCGTGGGCGCGAGCAACCCGGCACGATCCGCGCCCGAACACCCCGCTACCCACCCCCGGAGGGTTTAGGGAAGGGGCGGGGTGGGGGAGAGCTCCGTTGCGTGGGGCGGGTCCGCGCCCGCTCGTGTGCAGGTTAGGGCCGCCGCCCTCGCCGCGTACCGAAGGGCCTCGGCCCACTCCGCCGCGTCCAGCGGCCCCCGCCCCACCACGGCATGCAGCAGCGCCGCGTTCACCGTGTCGCCCGCCCCGATCGTGTCGACCACCTCGACCCGCTCGCCCGGCACGGAGACCTCCACCCCGGACCGGGTCCGTACCGTCAGCCCGGCCCCGCCCCGGGTCAGCACCACCGCCTCCGGCCCCGCCGCCAGCCACCCCGCCACGTCGCCGCCCAGCCACGCCGCGTCCTCCTCGGACAGTTTCAGCACGGAGACGTACGGCAGCCAGGAGCGGAAGCGGGCGCGGTAGGCGGCCGGGTCCGGGATCAGGCCCGGGCGGATGTTGGGGTCGAGCAGGGTGAACACGCCCCGCCCGGACTCCCGCCGCAGCAGCGCCTCGTACGCGCTCGCCCCCGGTTCCAGGATCAGCGAGCAGGTGCCGAACGACAACGCCCGTACAGCGGAAGGGAGTTCGGGCGGCAGGTCGAAGAGGCGGTCGGCGGTGTCGGACGCGTAGAAGCCGTACCCGGCGGCGCCGTCCGGGCCCACCGTCGCCACCGCCAGCGTCGTCGGCTCCGGGCCGCGCTGTACGAGGGAGGTGTCGACTCCGGCGGCGTGCAGGCCGTCGACGAGTGCTTCGCCGAAGCCGTCCGTCGACACCCGGGAGCAGAACGCGGCCCGGGCGCCGAGTCTGCCGAGGGCGACCGCCGTGTTGTACGGGCCGCCGCCGAGCCGGGGCGACAGCGGGCTCAGCCGGTCGCCGGGGCGCGTGGGGACCAGGTCGATCAGGGCTTCTCCGGCGACGACGATCACGCCGCGAACGTACACCCATCCGGAGGCGATCCGTCCAGCCCCGTTCCGCACCTTTCTCCGCTGCGACCGCCCGACCTGCGGGTATTACTCCCGGTCCCGCCCCGTACCCGCATCGCCCCGGCTCCCGCCCCCGGCCCCCGCGCCGGGCACGCGGTCGGCGCCGGTATCGTCGGACGGGTCACCTGACCCCCTTGACCTGTGGAGAAGCCATGTCCGGCCAGCCCGCCGACCGCCGCACCGTGCTGAAAGGCGCGGCCCTCGCCGGGGCCGCCGGGCTGGGAGTGGCCGCCTGTTCCACCGACTCCAAGCTCGGCCACGCCGAGACGCCGACCCCGACCGCGCCGGTCACGCTCGGCGCTCCCGACGAGATCCCCGTCGGCGGCGCCAAGCTCTACCGCGAGCAGCGCGTGATGGTCGCCTGCCCCGCCAAGGGCCAGTACAAGGCGTTCAGCGCGCAGTGCACGCACGCCGGCTGCCTCCTGGAGAAGATCGAGGACGGGCACGGCAACTGTCCCTGCCACGGCAGCCGCTTCAATGTGATGACCGGCGAGGCCGTCCACGGCCCGGCGACCGTGCCGCTGCCCGCCGTCCCGGTGAAGGTCAAGAACGGCCGGCTCGTCGCGGGCCCCGACGCCTGACCGGAAACCTCCTGACCGGAAACCTCCTGACCGGCACCGGCACCGGCACCCGCCGACCCCCGGCGCCTCACGCCCACCCCCAGTCGATCCCCAGGATCCCCGGCCGCACCCCCTGCTCCACCAGGTGCACCGTGCGGTGGCGGCCGCTGAGCGTGAGGTCGCCCCGGCCGGAGCGGGCCGAGCCCGCCGAGGTCTGGGTGAACCGGCGGCACCGCACCGGCAGCGCGTGCTCGTCGAAGCGGACCTGGAGCACGTACTGTCCGCCCGCGAAGCTGAAGCCGCGTACGTATTCGCTGCTCGGCCCGGCCGTGCCGTCCTCGAAGCCGTAGCCGAAGAGATAGGTCTCGCCGGCCCGCAGCCGGGCGTCGAAGAGCAGTTCGGCGATGAGGACGCCGGTCCCGGCGTCCCAACGCACCCGCCCGGTGCGGCAGTTCTCGGTGGCGTGCACCTCGACCCGGGACGGGTCGCAGCCGGGGTCGCCGTGGTGGATGGCCAGATAGCGGTCGACGCCGTCGCGGTGGGCGCGGACCACCTGCTGGGAGTCGCGCCCGAGCAGTTCCCGCGCCGCCCCGATGCGTACGCGCTCATGGTGGCCGACGGTGTGCAGTCCGCCGTCCACGGGCGACTCCAGGTCGGTGATCAGCCGTTCCACGACCCCGGACGCCTCGACGAGCGAGCGGTAGGAGCGGGCGGCGGGACGTTCCGCCTCGGCCCCGCGCTCGCCGTCGTCGAGCAGCCGCAACAGCGACCGTTCCGGCAGTCCCAGGACCTCCTCCAGGGCGCGCACCGCCCGCAGCGACTCGGCGCGCTGCGGCCGCCGTGCGCCCTGCTGCCAGTAACTCAGGCTGGTCACACCGACCTTGACCCCGCGCCCGGCCAGATGGTGCTGGACTCGCTGGAGCGGCAGTCCGCGTACGGAGAGGGCGGCGCGCAGTGCCAGGTGGAACGGGCCGGTGTGCAGCACCTGTGCCAGATCGGCATCGGTGTGGAGCATGGGGGAACTCCTCGGGACTGCTCGGAAGGGACTGCTCGGAAGGGACTGCTCGGAACGGTTCGGAACGGACTGATATACCGGGAGACGCCGGGACGCCGGGGCGGTCGCGATGACCTGGCCGCCGGGACGGCTTTCACCGTCGGGCCGCCGCTGGTGGCGCGGGCCGCACAGTGAACGTTCACGGCGAGGGGTGGTCACGGGGCCGCCGGAGGACCCGGGGGGCCTGGTGGGCCCGGAAGGGCCGTTCACATGCCGGCCGTTCCGTTCACACCCGCGTCTCACCTCGCATTGAAGCGCGTTGACCGGCCCACGACAACGTTCGATGCTCATCGAAAGCGTCCGGACGCGCTCCTCCATCCCCACACCCCCCGCTTCGGGAGGAACGCGATGCACAACCGCAAGAAACGGCTTTGCGCCCTCGCCCTCGTGGTGACGGCCCTGCTCGCCGCCCCCACGGCGACAGCCGTCGCATCCCCGCAGGAACACCGCACCGCCACAGCCGCCACCACCGCCGACACCCGCACCGCCGCCGACACGCCGTCCGCCACGGCCGGCACGTCCAAGCGCCTCGACATCACCATGCAGGCCCAGCAGAAGAACAACTGGTGCTGGGCCGCCAGCGGCGACACCATCGCCACCTGGTTCGGGCGGAACTACAGCCAGAACCAGTTCTGCAACGCCGCCTTCGGGCGCCAGCAGGGTTATGACTGCCCCAACTGGCAGGCGGACCTGGGCAATGTGCAGAACGCGCTCGACTGGGCCGGGATCAACTCCGGCTCTTATGTGAGCGGTTGGCTGCGCTACTCGACCGTACAGACCGAGATCAACGCCAACCGGCCGGTCGAGACCCGCATCCAGTGGTCCAGCGGCGGTGGTCACATGCATGTGGTCTACGGCTACGACACCGCAGACAACTGGGTGTACTGGGGCGACCCATGGCCCTCCAGCAACCGCTACAACTGGGCGTCGCACGACTGGTACGTCGACAACGACTCGTTCTCCTGGACCCACTCGCTCTACCGGATCGGGGCGTGACGACGATGAGCACGAGCATCCGGCGTATCGCCTGCGCGAGCGCCGCCGCGGCGGTCCTCGCGGGGCTCTCCGCCTCGTACGCGTCGGCCGCCGAGACCCCCTCGGCGTCCGCAGACTCCAAGGCCGCGGCCCACCGGGCGGCCACCGCCCCCGCGACCCTCGCCACGCTCTCCCGCTTCTTCGCCCGGGACGGCAAGGTGGCCCTGGCGGCCGTCGCCCCGCGCGTCCAGGGCGACGCGGTGCCCGTCTACACGCTCTCCCCGGAGTTCGTCGCCGGGAAGGCGGGCGCGCCGGTCGCGAAGCTGGAGTACCTGGCCTCCACCGCCGTCTCCTCCGACGGCCAGAAGGCGTCCCTGTGGACGGTGCCGCAGGGCACCACCTGGAAGGTGGTGAACATAGCCACCGGCGACGACGAGTCCCGCTATGCCGCGGCGGGCGCGAGCCGGCTGCCGGGTGGCACGGTGTTCCAGGAGCCGCAGATCAACGCCTGGTACGTGCAGAAGGGGGCGAGTGTGCTGCCGCTGGACGAGGACGCGGTGAAGGCCGTGGGCGCTCGGGGCACCACCCTGGCCGCCTATCAGAAGCGCGTCCACCTCGCCTACGGCGACAAACTGCCCGGCTCCGCGTACGCGAAGTCCGGCAAGGCCGGGGGGTACGGGCAGACGCCCGAGGAGGCGCGTGCGCAGGCCGCGGCGTCCGCCACGGGTGGGCACAGTGCGCTGACGGCCACCTCCGCGACGGTCGGCGGCGCGGGCGCGCTCGCGGCGCTCGGGCTCGGCGCTGTGGCACTGCGCCGCCGACGTGGGGCTCAGCGGGCGTAACCCGCTCCTCGGACTGCGTGACCGGCTGCGGTTCGTGCGTGGCTGGTCGCGCAGTTCCCCGCGCCCCTTGAAAGCCGCACTTCCTGCGGGATCCTGAAAGGCGGCAACTCCCCGCGCCCCTGCAAACGCGGCACCTCCCCCACGCCCCTGAAATGCGCACCTCCCCGCGCCCCTGAAAGGGGCATCTCCCCGCACCCCTCAAACGGCGCGCCCCCACCCCTCTGCTCCGTCCGCGTTGTCGGTGGGCGCCAGTAGGGTGGTGGGCATGGCAGACCCCTCCAGCTACCGCCCCAAGCCGGGACAGATCCCCGACTCGCCGGGGGTCTACAAGTTCCGGGACGAGCACCGCCGGGTGATCTACGTCGGCAAGGCCAAGTCCCTGCGCCAGCGGCTGGCGAACTACTTCCAGCCGCTCACCAGCCTGCACCCGCGCACGGCCACGATGGTGACCACGGCGGCCTCCGTGGAGTGGACGGTCGTCGCCACCGAGGTCGAGGCGCTTCAGCTCGAATATTCGTGGATCAAGGAGTTCGACCCCCGCTTCAACGTCAAGTACCGCGACGACAAGAGCTATCCGTACCTCGCGGTCACCCTCAACGAGGAGTACCCGAGGGTCCAGGTCATGCGCGGCGCCAAGAAGAAGGGCGTGCGCTACTTCGGGCCGTACGGACACGCGTGGGCGATCCGCGAGACCGTCGACCTGATGCTCCGGGTCTTTCCCGTACGGACCTGCTCCGCCGGGGTGTTCAAGCGTTCCGCCCAGATAGGCCGCCCCTGTCTGCTCGGCTACATCGGCAAGTGCGCGGCCCCGTGTGTCGGCCGGGTCACCCCCGAGGAGCACCGCGAACTGGCCGAGGACTTCTGCGACTTCATGGCCGGGCGCACCGGTACGTACATCCGCCGCCTGGAGAAGGAGATGACGGAGGCGGCCGACGAGATGGAGTACGAGCGCGCGGCGCGGCTGCGCGACGACATCGAGGCGCTGCGGCGGGCCCTGGAGAAGAACGCGATCGTCTTCAACGACGCCACCGACGCCGACCTGATCGCGGTCGCCGAGGACGAGCTGGAGGCGGCCGTGCAGATCTTCCATGTGCGCGGCGGACGCGTGCGCGGCCAGCGCGGCTGGGTCACCGACAAGGTCGAGGCCGTCGACACGGCGGGCCTGGTCGAGCACGCGCTCCAGCAGCTGTACGGGGAGGAGACCGGCGACTCCGTACCGAAGGAGGTGCTGGTCCCGGCGCTGCCCGAGGACGCCGAGTCGGTCGGCGCGTGGCTGGAGGCGCGGCGCGGGTCGCAGGTCTCGCTGCGCGTTCCGCAGCGCGGCGACAAGAAGGACCTGATGGCGACGGTCGCGCGCAACGCGCAGCAGGCGCTCGCCCTGCACAAGACCAAGCGTGCCTCCGACCTGACGACGCGCTCGCGCGCCCTGGAGGAGATCGCCGGGGCCCTGGAGCTGGACAGCGCGCCGCTGCGGATCGAGTGCTTCGACATCTCGCACCTCCAGGGCGAGGACGTGGTGGCGTCCATGGTCGTCTTCGAGGACGGCCTGGCCCGGAAGAGCGAGTACCGGCGCTTCCAGATCAAGGGCTTCGAGGGCCAGGACGACGTCCGGTCCATGCACGAGGTGATCACCCGCCGCTTCAAGCGCTATCTGGCCGAGAGCTCGCGCCTGGGGGAGTGGGCGGACGGCGACGAGGGGGCGGCCGCCGAGGCCGGACCGGCTCCTTCCGGCGAGGTCCCGGCGCCCGATGACGTTCCGGCGCCCGGCGAGGCCCCGGTGGAGGCCGGGCCCCGGACCGAGGACGGGCGGCCCAAGCGGTTCGCGTACCCGCCGCAGCTCGTCGTGGTCGACGGTGGCCAGCCGCAGGTGGCGGCCGCCAAGCGGGCCCTGGACGAGCTGGGCATAGACGATGTGGCCGTGTGCGGCCTGGCCAAGCGCCTGGAGGAGGTCTGGCTGCCCGGCGACGACGACCCGGTGGTGCTGCCCCGCTCCAGCGAGGGGCTGTATCTGCTCCAGCGTGTGCGTGACGAGGCTCACCGGTTCGCCATCACCTATCAGCGGGCCAAGCGGACGAAGCGGTTCAAGGCCGGCCCGCTGGACGCGGTGCCGGGCCTGGGCGAGTCCCGCAAACAGGCGCTGGTCAAGCATTTCGGCTCGGTGAAGAAGCTCCGGTCGGCGACAATCGAGCAGATCTGTGAAGTTCCCGGGATAGGCCGCAAGACGGCCGAGACCGTGGCCGCGGCCCTGGCGCAGGCAGCCCCGGCCGCACCCGCCGTGAACACGGCGACAGGAGAGATCATTGAAGAGGACGACGGGGGATCCGCGAAATGACTGAGCACGACCGAACAGACGAAGA
The DNA here is from genome assembly GCF_043198895.1 of Streptomyces sp. NPDC048696. NCBI lineage: Bacteria > Bacillati > Actinomycetota > Actinomycetes > Kitasatosporales > Streptomycetaceae > Streptomyces > Streptomyces sp. NPDC048696. The sequence continues at coordinate 462,529 of NZ_JBICVJ010000004.1, forward strand.
AGCTGGAGCAGGACACGTGAGTACGGGCACGACGAACGACGCCGCCGAACCGGCCATCCCCGAGCTGGTGATCATCTCCGGGATGTCCGGCGCCGGGCGCAGCACCGCCGCCAAGTGCCTGGAGGACCTCGGCTGGTTCGTCGTCGACAACCTGCCGCCCGCGCTGATCCCCACCATGGTGGAGCTCGGCGCCCGGTCCCAGGGCAATGTGGCCCGTATCGCCGTCGTCGTCGACGTGCGCGGCCGCCGTTTCTTCGACAACCTCCGCGAGTCGCTGGCCGACCTGGACTCCAAGCAGGTCACCCGGCGGATCGTCTTCCTGGAGTCCTCCGACGACGCGCTGGTGCGCCGCTTCGAGTCGGTCCGCCGCCCGCACCCGCTCCAGGGCGACGGCCGGATCGTCGACGGCATCGCCGCCGAGCGCGATCTGCTGCGCGAGCTGCGCGGCGACGCCGACCTGGTGATCGACACCTCCAGCCTCAACGTCCACGAGCTGCGCGCCAAGATGGACGCCCAGTTCGCCGGGGACGAGGAGCCGGAGCTGCGCGCCACGGTGATGTCGTTCGGCTACAAGTACGGCCTCCCGGTCGACGCCGACCTGGTCGTCGACTGCCGCTTCCTGCCGAACCCGCACTGGGTGCCGGAGCTGCGCCCGTACACCGGACTCAACGAGGAGGTGTCGGGCTATGTCTTCAACCAGCCGGGCGCCAAGGAGTTCCTCAACCAGTACAGCGAGCTGCTCCAGCTGATCGCGACGGGCTACCGCCGCGAGGGCAAGCGGTACGTGACGATCGCCGTGGGCTGCACCGGCGGCAAGCACCGCTCGGTGGCCATGTCGGAGAAGCTCGCCGCCCGGCTCGCCTCCGAGGGGATCGAGACCGTCGTCGTCCACCGGGACATGGGGCGCGAGTGAAGGTGTACCGACGGCGCACGAGCGGACCGGTGCTGCGCACCGGCCGTAAGCGTGGCGCCCAGCCCAAGGTCGTCGCCCTCGGCGGCGGCATGGGTCTCTCCGCGTCGCTCGCGGCGCTGCGCCGGATCACCGGCGACCTGACCGCCGTCGTCACCGTGGCCGACGACGGCGGCTCCAGCGGCCGGCTCCGCGAGGAGCTGGGCGTGCTGCCCCCGGGCGATCTGCGCAAGGCGCTGGCGGCGCTCTGCGGCGACGACGACTGGGGACAGACCTGGGCCCGGGTCATCCAGCACCGCTTCCAGTCCAAGGGCGATCTGCACGAGCACGCGGTCGGCAATCTGCTGATCGTGGCCCTCTGGGAGCAGCTGGGCGACCACGTCCAGGCGCTCGACCTGGTCGGCAAGCTGCTCGGTGCGCACGGCCGGGTGCTGCCGATGTCGGCCGTCCCGCTGGAGCTGGAGGCGCTGGTCAGGGGGCACGACCCCGACCGGCCGACCGACGTGGACACGGTGCGCGGCCAGGCCACGGTGGCGCTCACCCCCGGCGAGGTGCAGTCCGTGCACCTCGTCCCGCACGACCCGCCCGCGGTCCCGGAGGCGGTGGAGGCCGTCCTGGACGCGGACTGGGTGGTGCTGGGCCCCGGCTCCTGGTTCTCCTCGGTGATCCCGCACCTGCTGGTGCCCGATCTGCTCGACGCGCTCACCGTGACCAAGGCCCGCAAGGTCCTCTCGCTGAACCTGGCGCCCCAGCCCGGTGAAACCGATGGCTTCTCTCCGCAGCGTCATTTGGAGGTTTTGGGACGACACGCCCCTAAACTCGCCCTGGACGTGGTGCTGGCCGACGAGGCCGCCGTGCCCGACCGCGAGTCCCTCGCCGACGCCGCCAAGCAGCTCGGTGCCGTGGTCGAGCTGGCGGCGGTCGCCGCCCTCGACGGGTCCCCCAAGCACGACCGGGAGCTGTTGGCCGCCGCGTACGACCGTATTTTTCGGATGCATGGAAGGATCGGCCCATGGCGATGACGGCAGCGGTGAAGGATGAGATCTCCCGGCTCCCCGTCACCCGGACCTGCTGCAGAAAGGCGGAGGTCTCGTCGATCCTGCGGTTCGCGGGCGGGCTGCACCTGGTCAGCGGCCGCATCGTGATCGAGGCGGAGCTGGACACCGCGATGGCGGCGCGCCGGCTCAAGCGGGACATCCTGGAGATCTTCGGGCACAGCTCCGAGCTGATCGTGATGGCTCCGGGCGGGCTGCGCCGCGGTTCGCGCTTCGTCGTACGGGTGGTGGCCGGGGGCGACCAGCTGGCGCGCCAGACCGGGCTCGTGGACGGCCGCGGCCGCCCCATCCGGGGGCTGCCGCCGCAGGTGGTCTCGGGGGCCACCTGTGACGCCGAGGCGGCCTGGCGCGGGGCCTTCCTCGCCCATGGCTCGCTCACCGAGCCGGGCCGCTCGTCCTCCCTGGAGGTGACCTGCCCGGGCCCGGAGGCCGCGCTCGCGTTGGTCGGCGCGGCCCGTCGGCTCCAGATCGCCGCCAAGGCGCGTGAGGTGCGCGGCGTGGATCGCGTGGTCGTGCGCGACGGCGACGCGATCGGCGCCCTGCTGACCCGGCTGGGCGCGCACGAGTCGGTGCTGGCCTGGGAGGAGCGGCGGATGCGCCGCGAGGTCCGGGCCACCGCGAACCGGCTGGCCAACTTCGACGACGCGAATCTGCGCCGCTCGGCGCGGGCCGCCGTCGCCGCCGGGGCCCGGGTGCAGCGCGCCCTGGAGATCCTGGGCGAGGAGGTGCCGGAGCACCTCGCGGCCGCCGGTCGGCTGCGCATGGAGCACAAGCAGGCCTCCTTGGAGGAGCTGGGCGCGCTCGCCGACCCGCCGCTGACCAAGGACGCGGTCGCGGGCCGGATCCGCCGGCTGCTCGCGATGGCGGACAAGCGGGCCCAGGACCTCGGCATCCCCGGCACCGAGTCCAACCTCACCGAGGAGATGGCGGACGGCCTGGTCGGCTGAGGGGACGGGACGGCCCGGTCGGCCGACCGGGCGATTCTCCCGCCCCGGCGCGCGTCGCCTCACGCTCGCGCCTCCCGCGTACGCCTAGAGTCCAACTCGCCGTGAACGGCGCCCACTTGTGTGGGCGCCGGTTCCGGTCCGCACCCTTCCCGACGTATTGACATGATCATGAAGTGTCATGAGCCTGGCGTCTGTCACTTTCGTGGCACACAACAGCAAGGGGGGCCAATGAGACGCAGAGCGAGAGCGATCCTCGCCGCGGCTTCACTGCTCACGGCCGGTCTGGCGGCGGCACCCGCCGCCCAGGCGGGGTCGAGCGGCAGTGGCGGCGAAGGACTCTCCGTCTGGCACGCCAACGTCAACCAGTCGCAGCTGCCGCTGCTGCTCCGCCAGGGCGCGGACGGCCAGGAGCTGACCGCGCAGGTACCCGCCAAGGGATCCGCCACCGTCGAGCTGTACCTCACCAAGCAGCAGGCCGGCGCGCTCAAGAAGCAGGGCGTCGACATCACCGAGCACACCCTGTCGGCCGCGACCCAGAAGCGCGTGAAGGCCCAGGGCGACGGGGTCTTCCGCCCCTACAGCGGGGACAACGGCCTGGAGAAGGAGATCGTCAACACCGGGATCGCCCACCCGGACCTCACCAAGGTCGAGTCGATCGGCAAGACGGTCCGGGGCCAGGACATCCTCGCTCTCAAGCTCACCAAGGGCGCGAACAAGTCAAAGGACGGCTCCAAGCACTCCGTGCTGTACCTGTCGAACCAGCACGCGCGGGAGTGGATCACCCCGGAGATGACCCGGCGGCTGATGCACTACTACCTCGACAACTATGGCAAGGACCCCCGGGTCACCAAGATCGTGGACTCCACCGAGCTGTGGTTCGTCCTCTCCGCCAACCCGGACGGCTACGACTACACCTTCACCGGCACCCAGCAGCGGCTGTGGCGCAAGAACCTGCGCGACAACAACGGCGACGGGAAGATCACCCCCGGCGACGGCGTCGACCCCAACCGCAACTTCCCGTACAAATGGGGCTACGACAACGAGGGTTCGTCCCCCGACCCGGCCGACGAGACCTACCGCGGCCCGTCCGCGGGCTCCGAGCCGGAGACCAAGGCGCTGGACTCGCTCGAGAAGCGGATCGGCTTCAACTTCGCGATCAACTACCACTCGGCGGCCGAGCTGCTGCTGTACGGCGTGGGCTGGCAGGTGGCCACCCCGACCCCGGACGACGTCCTGTACAAGGCGCTCGCCGGTACGCCCGACAAGCCGGCGATCCCCGGCTACCGCTCCCAGCTCTCCTCCGAGCTGTACACGACCAACGGCGAGGCCGACGGCCACGCGGCGAACGTCAACGGCATCCACATGTTCACCCCGGAGATGTCGACCTGCCAGACCGCCTCGGCGATCGACCCCAACGACCGGTGGAACCCGGCCGACTGCCAGTCGGTCTTCAACTTCCCGGACGACGAGAAGCTGATCCAGCAGGAGTTCACCAAGAACCTCCCGTTCGCGCTGGCCGTCGCCGACACCGCGCGCACCCCCGACCAGCCGGTCTCCCCGGTCGGCATCGAGGCGCCCGACTTCACCCCGGACACCTTCACCACCTCGTACGCCCGTGGTGAGGACCAGGAAGTCGCCGTCACCGCGCGCAAGTCGGTGCGGCACAAGACCCTCAACTACCGCATCGACGGCGGCCGTACGCAGACCGAGGACCTCTCGCCCTGGAAGGGCGGCGACGTCTACGGCGGCGACGACAACATCGCCTTCGACCAGTACCGGGCCACGATCGAGGGCGCGGACGTCGGATCCAAGGTCGAGGTCTGGTACACCGGCCGCACCCGGGCCGGCAAGCCGACCGCCAGCACGCCGTTCACGTACACGGTCGCCGACCGGGCCAAGGGCGACACGCTGGTGCTCGCCGAGGAGGGCGGCACCGCGCCCGCCAAGCACGTCGCCGACTACACCAAGGCGCTCGCCGACAACGGCCGCAAGTCCGCGGTCTGGGACGTGGCGACCCAGGGCACACCGAGCGCGCTCGGCGTCCTCGGCCACTTCAAGACGGTCGTCTGGTACACCGGCGCCGACCGGCCCACCGCGGCGGTCACCGTCGCCGTGCGCGACTTCCTCAACGAGGGCGGCAAGCTCGTCAACGCCGGTGAGAAGGCCGGTGGCAGCGTCGACCTCGGCGGCGCCGACTCCAACGACTTCGCCCAGTACTACCTCGGCGCCTACAGCCGCGTCGGCCTCAAGTCCCCGCCCGCCTTCGAGGGCACCGGCGCGCTCGCGGGCGCGAAGGCCGCTCTCGGCAACGCGGCGGACAACCCGCTGGATCTGGCCGGGGCGTACACGATCACCTCGGACACCCTCAAGCCCGACCAGTTCCCGCAGTTCAAGAGCGCGGCCGCGGGCGGCTACCCGGGGATCCGCACTCCGTTCGAGCCGGCCGTGGGCGACTGGTTCGCGGCGGCCAAGCACAAGGACAACGCGTACATGCGGCTGGCCCGGACCGTCGACCTGAGCGGCACGACGGCGTCCCAGCGGCCGAGCCTGCAGTTCCAGCTCAGCTATGACACCGAGCCGGGCTTCGACAACGTGATCATCGAGGCGCACACGGTCGGCCAGCAGGACTGGACGACCCTGCCGGACACCAACGGCGGCACCAGCCAGAAGGTGCCCACCCAGTGCGAGCAGGGGTACTACGTCCAGACCCACCCGTTCCTCGCGCACTATCTGACCGTCGGCGCCAGTGCCTGCACGGCGAGTGGCACCTCCGGCGCCTGGAACCGGTTCACCGGCTCCTCCAACGGCTGGCAGCCGGTCTCGGTCGACCTCGGCGCGTATGCCGGCAAGCAGGTCGAGCTCTCCGTCTCGTATGTGTCGGACCCGGGCACCGGCGGTCTCGGCGCCTTCGTCGACGACACCAAGCTCGTCATCGGTGGCACCGCACAGGGCGCCGAGGGCTTCGAGACGTCGCTCGGCGCGTGGAGCGTGCCCGGACCGCCGGCCGGCAGCCCCGGCAACGTCGGCGACTGGGCCCGCTCGCAGGCGCTGTTCCACGCCCAGGCGGCCGTCACCACCCATGACACCGTGCTGCTGGGCTTCGGTCTGGAGCACATCCCGTCGGCCGCCGACCGCAAGAACGTGATCGCCAAGGCGCTCCGCGCACTGCGGGACTGATGCGACTGCGGGACTGACGCGCCGGGGGACCGACCCCCTCCGTGTCAAGACCCACCGGCCGACCGGCACCGACGGTCACGCTCGGTAGTGGGGGCGTAAGTCCCCCCGATGGCCCGTACCCGTTGGTAGGTACGGGCCGTCGGTCATATACGGGTGACCGCCCCGCTGCGCCGAATGCGCTCGATGTCACTCCTCGGCTCGGGGAGAGGTAGGGTCGTAAGCGGTCGGGGACATCCCAAATAAAAACTCGCCGGCGTGCGAACCCGGCGTACCACGAGGAGATCGGTTCGTGACGATCCGCGTAGGCATCAACGGCTTCGGCCGCATCGGGCGCAACTACTTCCGCGCGCTGCTGGAGCAGGGTGCTGACATCGAGATCGTGGCTGTCAACGACCTCGGTGACACCGCGACCACTGCACACCTCCTGAAGTACGACACCATCCTGGGTCGTCTCAAGGCCGAGGTGACCCACACCGCCGACACCATCACGGTCGACGGCCACACCATCAAGGTGCTCTCCGAGCGCAACCCGGCGGACATCCCCTGGGGTCAGCTGGGCGTCGACATCGTCATCGAGTCGACCGGCATCTTCACCAAGAAGGCCGACGCCGAGAAGCACATCGCCGGTGGCGCCAAGAAGGTCCTCATCTCGGCTCCGGCCAAGGACGAGGACATCACCATCGTGATGGGCGTCAACCAGGACAAGTACGACGCGGCTAACCACCACGTCATCTCCAACGCCTCCTGCACCACCAACTGTGTGGCGCCGATGGCCAAGGTTCTGGACGAGAACTTCGGCATCGTCAAGGGCCTGATGACGACGGTCCACGCGTACACGAACGACCAGCGCATCCTGGACTTCCCGCACTCGGACCTGCGTCGCGCCCGCGCCGCCGCCGAGAACATCATCCCGACCACGACCGGTGCCGCCAAGGCCACCGCCCTGGTCCTGCCGAAGCTCAAGGGCAAGCTCGACGGCATCGCGATGCGCGTCCCGGTCCCGACCGGCTCGGCCACCGACCTGGTCGTGGAGCTGGAGCGCGAGGTCACCAAGGACGAGGTCAACGCCGCGTTCAAGAAGGCCGCCGAGGGCGAGCTCCAGGGCATCCTGGAGTACACCGAGGACCCGATCGTCTCCTCCGACATCGTCAGCGAGCCGGCGTCCTGCACGTTCGACTCCTCCCTGACCATGGTCCAGGAAGGCAAGTCGGTCAAGATCCTCGGTTGGTACGACAACGAGTGGGGCTACTCGAACCGCCTCGTCGACCTCACCGTCTTCGTCGGCGGCCAGCTCTAAGTCTGATAAGTCTCAGGGCAGGCATCTCGATGTGAGCACAGGGCTCGGGCAGCGCAACGATGCGCCGCACGAGCCCTGTGGCTTGCCTCGTCCCTTTCCAAGGAGTCGCAGAAACATATGAAGACGATCGACGAACTTCTCGCCGAAGGCGTCTCGGGCAAGCGGGTCTTCGTCCGCGCCGATCTGAACGTGCCGCTCTCGGGCAGCACCATCACCGACGACGGCCGTATCCGCGCCGTCCTGCCGACCGTCGCGAAGCTCGCCGAGGCCGGCGCGCGCGTCGTCGTCGCCTCGCACCTGGGCCGCCCCAAGGGCGCGCCGGACCCGGCCTTCTCGCTCGCCCCGGCCGCCGCACGGCTGGGCGAACTGCTGGGCGCGGACGTCGCGTTCGCCACCGACACGGTGGGCGCCTCCGCCAAGGAGACCGTCGCCGCTCTTGCCGACGGCCAGGTCGCGGTGATCGAGAACCTGCGCTTCAACGCGGGCGAGACCAGCAAGGACGACGCCGAGCGCGGCGCCTTCGCCGACCAGCTCGCCGCTCTCGCCGACCTCTACGTGGGCGACGGCTTCGGCGCGGTGCACCGCAAGCACGCCTCGGTCTTCGACCTGCCCGCGCGCCTGCCGCACGCGGCCGGCTTCCTCATCGCCACCGAGGTCGGCGTCCTGAAGAAGCTCTCGGACGACGTCAAGCGCCCGTACGTGGTCGTCCTCGGCGGCGCCAAGGTCTCCGACAAGCTCGCCGTGATCGACCAGCTGCTCGGCAAGGCCGACCGCATCCTGATCGGCGGCGGCATGGCGTACACCTTCCTCAAGGCCAAGGGGTACGAGGTCGGCATCTCCCTCCTCCAGGAGGACCAGATCCCGGTCGTCACCGAGTACATGGAGCGCGCCGAGAAGAACGGCGTGGAGCTCGTGCTCCCGCTCGACATCCTGGCCTCGGCCGACTTCCCGGACCTGAAGACCAAGGCCCCGGCCGACTTCGTGACCGTCGACGCGGACAAGATCCCCGCCGACAAGGAGGGTCTGGACATCGGTCCCAAGACCCGTGAGCTGTACGCGGAGAAGATCGCCGACGCCGAGACCGTGTTCTGGAACGGTCCGGTCGGTGTCTTCGAACACCCCGACTACGCGGGCGGCACCTCGGCGATCGCCCGGGCGCTGCTCAACTGCGACGGCTTCACCGTCGTGGGCGGCGGCGACTCGGCCGCCGCCGTGCGCACGCTCGGCTTCGACGAGAACGCCTTCGGTCACATCTCGACCGGCGGCGGCGCGAGCCTCGAATACCTTGAGGGCAAGACGCTTCCCGGCCTTGCCGCACTGGAGGACTGAACACCGTGACCACGCGTACCCCGCTGATGGCCGGCAACTGGAAGATGAACCTCAACCACCTTGAGGCCATCGCGCACGTCCAGAAGCTCGCCTTCGCCCTCGCCGACAAGGACTACGACGCCGTCGAGGTCGCGGTCCTGCCGCCCTTCGTGGACCTGCGGTCGGTCCAGACCCTGGTCGACGGCGACAAGCTCAAGATCAAGTACGGCGCCCAGGACATCTCGGCGCAGGACTCCGGTGCGTACACCGGTGAGATCTCGGGCCCGATGCTGGCCAAGCTGAAGTGCACCTATGTGGCCGTCGGCCACTCCGAGCGCCGTCAGTACCACGCCGAGAGCGACGAGCTCTGCAACGCCAAGGTGAAGGCCGCGTTCAAGCACGGCCTGACCCCGATCCTGTGCGTCGGCGAGGGTCTGGACATCCGCAAGGCCGGTGACCAGGTCTCCTACACGCTGAACCAGCTGGACGGCGGCCTCAAGGACGTCCCGGCCGAGCAGGCCGAGTCCATCGTCATCGCGTACGAGCCCGTCTGGGCCATCGGTACGGGTGAGGTCGCGACCCCCGAGGACGCCCAGGAGGTGTGCGGCGCGATCCGAGGCCGTCTCGCCGAGCTGTACTCCCCGGAGCTGGCCGAAAAGGTCCGTATCCAGTACGGCGGCTCGGTCAAGGCCTCGAACGTGGCCGCGATCATGGCGCAGCCGGACGTCGACGGCGCCCTGGTGGGCGGCGCCGCACTGGACGCCGACGAGTTCGTCAAGATCGTCCGCTTCCGCGACCAGTGAGTATGCGGTAGCGCGGATCCGTCGTACCCTTGCGGGGGTCGGGCTCGGGATTATGGAATACGTCCCCCCGGCCCCCGTCGACATTCAGTCCTAGGAAGTTGGTCCAGCCGTGATTGTCGGGTTCTCGATTGCCCTGATCGTCTTCAGCCTGCTGCTGATGCTGCTGGTGCTGATGCACAAGGGAAAGGGCGGCGGCCTCTCCGACATGTTCGGTGGCGGAATGCAGTCGTCCGTCGGCGGTTCCTCGGTCGCCGAGCGCAACCTGGACCGGATCACCGTTGTGGTCGGTCTGTGCTGGTTCGCGAGCATTGTCGTACTTGGTCTGCTGATGAAGCTGGACAACTGACTGTCGTCTTCCGCGTTCACGGGTGGGGTGTAACTACAATCACTGGACGCGCGTTGGGCCTTACGTAGACTGGGGCATCTTCGAGCACCATCACGCAGGGAGTTACGACCGTGGCAAGTGGCAACGCGATCCGGGGAAGCCGGGTCGGAGCGGGGCCGATGGGGGAGGCCGAGCGCGGCGAGTCCGCGCCGCGTCTCCGCATCTCCTTCTGGTGCTCGAACGGGCACGAGACGCAGCCGAGCTTCGCCAGTGACGCACAGGTTCCGGAGACGTGGGACTGCCCGCGCTGCGGCTTCCCGGCCGGACAGGACCGGGACAACCCGCCGGACCCGCCGCGCACCGAGCCGTACAAGACCCACCTCGCGTATGTGCGGGAGCGGCGCAGCGACGCGGACGGCGAGGCGATCCTCGCGGAGGCGCTCGCGAAGCTCCGCGGCGAGATCTGACAACGAAGGGCCCGGCAGACGAACTCGGTTCGCCTGCCGGGCCCTTCGGTCAATGCGCCGCGTCCGGTGTCCGGTGCGCGCCGTCCGTCCGCCCTGTCCGCCCACTCCGCCTTCGCCGAGGGCGCTGCCCGAGGGCATTGTCAGTGGCTCCCCCTACCGTGTGAATCAGTCGTTCACGAGGGGGAGTTGCGGCAGCGGTCGAGGTGGTCGAGGGTGCGGTGGCCCAGGTGCCCGCCTGGCGCGGCGGGTTCGGGCGGCTGTGGACCGCCGCCGTGGTCTCGCGGTTCGGGGACTCGCTGCGCGGCGCCGCGCTGCCGCTGCTCGCGGCGTCGCTGACCAGCGATCCGATGCTGATCGCGCTGGTCACGGCGTGCGGCTTTCTGCCCTGGCTGCTGTTCGGGCTGCTCGGCGGCGCGATCGCGGACCGGGTGGACCAGCGCCGGGCCATGTGGGCGGTCGATCTGGTGCGGGGCGCGCTCGTGGCGGCCTTCGCGGTGGCCGTGGCGCTCGGGCACGCCTCGATAGCGCTGCTCATCGCGCTGGCCTTCGCGCTCACCTCGTTGCAGACGCTCTTCGACAACGCGGCCACCGCCCTGCTGCCCGCGCTCGTCCCGCAGCCCGCGCTCGGCAGGGCCAACGCCCGGCTGATGACCGGCCAGCAGATAGCCGGCGGCTTCCTCGCCGCCCCGCTGGTGCCGCTGCTGCTCGTGGCGGGCACCGCTGTGCCGTACGCGGCCGACGCGGCCAGCTATGTGCTCGCGGCCGCCCTGGTCGCCTCGCTGCGGGCGGCGGCGCCCGAACGGCCCGCCCGCGCACCCGGCTCCACCCTGCGCGGCGAGATAGCCGAGGGGCTGCGCACCCTGTGGGCCGACCGGGCCCTGCGCGCCCTCTGCGTCGCCACCACCCTCTGCAACATCGGCATGGGCGCGCTCATCGCCACCCTGGTCCTGCACATCACCGGCTGGCTGCACTCGGGCCACGGCGGCTACGCGGCGGCGATCACCGGGTACGGGGCGGGCAGTGTGGCGGGCGGTCTGCTCACCCAGCGCCTCGCCCGGCGCCTGGGCCGGATGAGGAGCGTGCTGCTGGCCGGCGCGGTCCAGACGGGGTGCCTGGCGGCCATGGGGTCGGTGCGCGAACTGTGGGTATCGATCGCCGCGATGGCGGTGTTCGGTCTGATGGGAATGGTGTGGAACGTCAACCAGGTGACGCTGATGCAGGAGCGCAGTCCGGAGGCGATGCTGGGACGGACCAGCGCCGCCTTCCGCACGCTCGCCGTCGCGGGGGCGCCGCTGGGCGCCGTCGCGGGCGGCGCGGCGGCCTCCTCCTGGGGGCTCAACACACCCGCCCTGCTGGCGTCCGGCTTGTTCCTGGCCGCCGTGGGCGCTCTGATTCCTGCCCTTACGTCCTGATCAATTAGGTTGGACGGGCAGCGGGGCAGGCACGCGAGTATTGAGAGAAGTGGGCTGATGTCCGAGAAGAACAACGAAGGCCGCAGCAGGCTCAACCAGATGCCCGAGTGGATCGCACTGGGCAAGCACCGCGAGCAGTTGGGCGACACCCATCTGCGCGAACTGTTCAGTGCCGACCCCGGCCGGGGCACCGGCTACACCCTGCGGGTCGGCGACCTGTATCTCGACTACTCCAAGCACCTGGTCACCGACGAGACCCTGACGCTGCTGCGCGAGCTGGCCGCGGCCGCCGACGTGGCCGGGCTGCGGGACGCCATGTTCCGCGGCGAGAAGATCAACACCACCGAGGACCGCGCGGTGCTGCACACCGCGCTGCGCGCCCCGCGCGAGTCGGTCGTCGAGGTCGACGGCGAGAACGTGGTGCCGGGTGTGCACGCGGTCCTGGACAAGATGGCGGCCTTCGCCGACCGCGTCCGCTCCGGCGAGTGGACCGGTCACACCGGCAAGCGCATCAAGAACGTCGTCAACATCGGCATCGGCGGCTCCGACCTGGGTCCCGCGATGGCGTACGAGGCGCTGCGCTCGTTCACCGACCGGGGGCTGACGGTCCGTTTCGTCTCCAACGTGGACGGCGCCGACCTCCACGAGGCCGTCCGCGACCTGGACCCGGCCGAGACGCTGTTCATCATCGCGTCCAAGACCTTCACCACCATCGAGACCATCACCAACGCCACCTCGGCGCGCGGCTGGCTGCTCACCGGGCTGAGCGCTGGTCAGGAAGCCGTCGCCAAGCACTTCGTGGCCCTGTCGACCAACTCCGAGAAGGTCGCGGACTTCGGCATCGACACGGCCAACATGTTCGAGTTCTGGGACTGGGTCGGCGGCCGCTACTCCTACGACTCGGCGATCGGCCTGTCGCTGATGATCGCCATCGGCCCGGACCGGTTCCGCGAGATGCTGGACGGCTTCCACCTGGTCGACGAGCACTTCCGCACCGCGCCCGCCGAACAGAACGTGCCGCTGCTGCTGGGTCTGCTCGGCGTCTGGTACGGCAACTTCTGGGACGCCCAGTCGCACGCGGTGCTGCCCTACAGCCACTACCTGTCGAAGTTCACCGCCTACCTCCAGCAGCTCGACATGGAGTCCAACGGCAAGTCCGTGGACCGCGACGGCAACGCGGTGGACTGGCAGACCGGCCCGGTCGTCTGGGGCACCCCGGGCACCAACGGGCAGCACGCCTACTACCAGTTGATCCACCAGGGCACCAAGCTGATCCCCGCCGACTTCATCGGCTTCGCCGAGCCGGTCGCCGAGCTGGAGCAGGGTCTGGTGGCCCAGCACGACCTGCTGATGGCCAACTTCTTCGCCCAGACCCAGGCGCTGGCCTTCGGCAAGACGCCGGACGAGGTGCGGGCCGAGGGCGTGCCCGAGGAGCTGGTGGCGCACAAGACGTTCCGGGGCAACCACCCGACGACCACGATCCTGGCGAAGGAGCTGACTCCGTCGGTCCTGGGCCAGCTGATCGCGCTGTACGAGCACAAGGTGTTCGTCCAGGGCGCCATCTGGAACATCGACTCGTTCGACCAGTGGGGCGTCGAGCTCGGCAAGGTGCTCGCCAAGCGCGTCGAGCCCGCGCTGACCGAGGGCGCGGACGTGCCGGGGCTCGACGAGTCCAGCAAGGCCCTGGTCGCCGAGTACCGCTCGCTGCGCGGCCGTTGACGGCCTGACGCACGACGGGCCCGGTCCACCAGGAGGTGGACCGGGCCCGTGTGTTTCGCGGTGACGCCGGTGTCAGGGCGACGCCGGCGGGTACAGCGCGCGCGGCAGCTGGGACGCGGCCGCCGAGTCGAGCAGCCACAGGGTGCGGCCGCGTCCGTACGCGCCCGCCGCCGGGGCCTGGATCTCGCCCGCGCCCGACAGGGCGATGGCGGCGGCCTGGGCCTTGTCCGCGCCCGCCGCGAGCAGCCACACCTCGCGGGCCGCGCGGATCGCCGGAAGCGTCAGCGAGATCCGGACCGGCGGCGGCTTGGGCGCGCCGTGCACCCCGACCACCGTCCGCTCGGTCTCGCGCACCGCGGGCAACTCCGGGAAGAGCGACGCCACATGGGTGTCCGGGCCGACGCCCAGCATGAGCACGTCGAACGTCGGCACGTCGCCGTGGTCCTCGGGACCGGCCGCTGCGGCCAGCTCCTCGGCGTAGGCCGCCGCGGCGGCCTCGACATCACTGCCGTACGCGCCGTTCGACGCGGGCATCGCGTGGACCCGCTTCGGGTCGACCGGCACCGCGTCGAGCAGGGCCGCGCGGGCCTGCGTGACATTGCGCTCCGGATCGCCCTCGGGCAGGAACCGCTCGTCGCCCCACCACAGATCGAGCCGCGACCAGTCGATCGCGTCCCGGGCCGGCGAGGAGGCGAGCGCCGCCAGCAGCCCGTTGCCGTTGCGGCCGCCGGTGAGGACCACCGACGCCGAGCCGCGGGCGGCCTGGGCGTCCACGATCTTCGTGATCAGCCGGGCCGCCGCGGCCTGCGCCATCAGCTCCTTGTCACGGTGGACGACGAGCTGAGGGGTACTCACTTCGCCGCCGCCTTCTTGGCCGGAGCCTTCTTCGCGGCGGGCTTGGCGTCCGAGGCCGAGGACGCATCCGACGAGCCCGAGGCCGAGTCCGACGACGAACCGGACACGTCCGCCGAGGCGGCCGACCCGTTCGACGCCTGTCCCGACGACAGCCGCTCCACGCCGAACTTCAGCGCGGACGCGTAGGTGTCGTCCGGGTCGAGGCGCCGCAGCTCCTCGGCGATCAGCTCGGCCGTCTCGCGCCGCTTCAGCGCCACCGCGCGGTCCGGCTGGCCCTGCATCGAGAGCGTGGCCAGCGAGCCGTCGGCGCGGTCGAGGACGATCGGGCCGCAGTCCGTCTCCATGCGTACGGCGGTCAGACCCGGGCCCGACGACAGCGAGCGCTGCACCGGCACGTCGAGCCGGTCCGCGAGCCACATGGCGAGCAGCTCGCAGCTCGGGTTGAACTCCTCGCCCTCCACCTCGACCGAGGTCACCTTGCACGACACCTGGTCCAGGGCCGCGGCCAGCATCGAGCGCCAGGGCGTGATGCGGGTCCAGGCCAGGTCGGTGTCGCCCGGGGTGTAGGTCTCGGCGCGGGCGGTCAGCTCGTGGATGGGCTGCTCGGCCGCGTAGGTGTCGGTGACCCGGCGCTGGGCCAGGGCGCCCAGCGGGTCGTTGGCCGGGTCGATCGGCGCGCTGACCGGCCACCAGACGACGACGGGCGCGTCCGGCAGCAGCAGCGGCAGCACCACCGACTGGGCGTGGTCGACGACCTCGCCGTACAGCCGCAGGACGACCGTCTCGCCGGTGCCCGCGTCCGCGCCGACCCGCACCTCGGCGTCCAGGCGCGACTGGGTGCGGTCGCGGGGCGAGCGCGAGACACGCTTGATGACGACGAGCGTGCGCGAGGGGTGCTCGCGCGAGGCGTCGCTCGCCGCGCGCAGCGCGTCGTAGGCGTTCTCCTCGTCGGTGACGATGACCAGGGTCAGCACCATGCCCACGGCCGGCGTGCCGATGGCACGGCGGCCCTGGACCAGCGCCTTGTTGATCTTGCTGGCCGTGGTGTCCGTAAGGTCGATCTTCATGGCCGGCGCCAGCTCCGTCCGTCTCGTGCGAGCATTTCGTCCGCTTCGACCGGGCCCCAGGTCCCCGACGGGTACTGCGCGGGCTTGCCGTTCTTGTCCCAGTACTCCTCGATCGGGTCGAGGATCTTCCAGGACAGCTCGACCTCCTCCACCCTCGGGAAGAGGTTGGAGTCGCCGAGCAGGACGTCGAGGATGAGCCGCTCGTACGCCTCGGGGCTGGACTCGGTGAACGACTCGCCGTAGGCGAAGTCCATCGAGACGTCCCGGACCTCCATCGAGGTGCCGGGCACCTTGGAGCCGAAGCGCACGGTCACGCCCTCGTCCGGCTGGACCCGGATGACCAGGGCGTTCTGGCCGAGCTCCTCCGTCGCCGTGTGGTCGAAGGGGGAGTGCGGGGCGCGCTGGAAGACCACCGCGATCTCGGTGACGCGGCGGCCCAGACGCTTGCCGGTGCGCAGGTAGAACGGGACGCCCGCCCAGCGGCGGTTGTCGATCTCCAGCTTCACGGCGGCGTAGGTGTCGGTCTTCGACTTGGGGTCGATGCCGTCTTCCTGGAGGTAGCCGACGGCCTTCTCGCCACCCTGCCACCCGGCCGCGTACTGGCCGCGCACGGTGTTGGCGCCCAGGTCCTTGGGCAGCCGTACCGCGCCCAGGACCTTGGTCTTCTCGGCCGCCAGCGCGTCCGCGTCGAAGGAGGCGGGCTCCTCCATCGCGGTCAGCGCGAGCAGCTGGAGGAGGTGGTTCTGGATGACGTCACGGGCGGCGCCGATGCCGTCGTAGTAGCCGGCGCGGCCGCCGATGCCGATGTCCTCGGCCATGGTGATCTGGACGTGGTCGACGTACGACCGGTTCCAGAGCGGCTCGAACATGGTGTTGGCGAACCGGAGCGCCAGGATGTTCTGGACGGTCTCCTTGCCGAGGTAGTGGTCGATCCGGAAGACCTCGTCCGGCGGGAAGACCTCGTGGACGACCTGGTTGAGCTCCTTGGCGGAGACCAGGTCGTGGCCGAAGGGCTTCTCGATGACCGCGCGGCGCCAGGCGCCGTTCTTCTGGTCGGCGAGCCCGTGCTTCTTGAGCTGCTGGACGACCTGGGGGAAGAACTTCGGCGGCACCGAGAGGTAGAAGGCGAAGTTGCCGCCGGTGCCCTGCGCCTTGTCGAGCTCGGCGATCGTCGACTTCAGCTGCTCGAAGGCGTTGTCGTCGTCGAAGTCGCCCTGGACGAAACGCATGCCCTGGATGAGCTGCTGCCAGACCTCCTCGCGGAAGGGGGTGCGCGCGTGCGCCTTGACGGCGTCGTGCACCTCCTGCGCGAAGTCCTCGTCCTGCCACTCGCGGCGGGCGAAACCGATCAGGGAAAAGCCCGGCGGAAGCAGACCTCGGTTGGCGAGGTCATAGACGGCGGGCATCAACTTTTTACGGGACAAATCGCCCGTGACGCCAAAGATCACCAGGCCCGACGGCCCCGCGATACGCGGGAGCCGTCGGTCTGCGGCGTCACGAAGCGGATTCGCTTCGCGAATCACAGTCAAGGTTTTAGCCCTCCGAAGGTGCCAGGCGCTCAAGCTCCGCCTCGGTCGACTTGAGCAGGTCGTTCCAGGCCGCCTCGAACTTGTCGACGCCCTCGTCCTCCAGGAGCTGCACGACCTCGTCGTACGAGATCCCCAGCTTCTCGACCGCGTCGAGCTCGGCACGGGACTGCTCGTAGGTGCCCGAGACGGTGTTCCCGGTGATCTCGCCGTGGTGGGCGGCCGCCTCCAGGGTGGCCTCCGGCATGGTGTTGACCGTGTTGGGCGCCACCAGGTCGTCGACGTACAGGGTGTCCTTGTACGCCTTGTCCTTCACGCCGGTCGAGGCCCACAGCGGGCGCTGCTTGTTGGCGTGCGCCTTGTCCAGCGCGGTCCAGCGGTCCGAGGAGAAGACCTCCTCGTACGCCTGGTACGCGAGGCGGGCGTTGGCGAGACCCGCCTTGCCGCGGGCGGCCTTGGCCTCGTCGGTGCCCAGCGCGTCGATCCGCTTGTCGATCTCGGTGTCCACGCGGGACACGAAGAAGGACGCCACGGAGTGGATCTTCGAGAGGTCCAGGCCGCGCTCCTTGGCCTTCTCCAGACCGGCCAGGTAGGCGTCCATGACCTCGCGGTAGCGCGCAAGGGAGAAGATCAGCGTGACGTTGACGCTGATGCCCTTGCCGATGACCTCGGTGATCGCGGGCAGGCCCGCCTTGGTCGCCGGGATCTTGATGAGCGTGTTCGGCCGGTCCACCAGCCAGGCCAGCTGCTTGGCCTCGGCGACGGTGGCCGCGGTGTTGTGCGCCAGGCGCGGGTCCACCTCGATGGAGACCCGGCCGTCCTGGCCCTCGGTGGCGTCGAAGACCGGGCGCAGGATGTCGGCGGCGTCCCTCACGTCCGCCGTCGTGATCATGCGGATGGCCTCGTCCACGGTGACCTTGCGGGCGGCGAGGTCGGCGAGCTGCTGCTCGTAGCCGTCACCCGAGGAGATCGCCTTCTGGAAGATCGACGGGTTGGTCGTGACGCCCACCACGTGCTGCTGGTCGATCAGTTCGGCGAGGTTGCCGGACGTGATCCGCTTGCGCGACAGGTCGTCGAGCCAGATCGCCACGCCCTCGTCGGAGAGGCGCTTGAGTGCGTCTGTCATGAGAATTGCATCTCCTACTAGTTCGTATACCGGCGTCAGCGCGCCGCGGCGGCGAGAGATTCCCGGGCGGCGGCGGCCACGTGCTCGGCGGTGAAGCCGAACTCGCGGAACAGGACCTTGCCGTCCGCCGAGGCACCGAAGTGCTCAAGCGAGACGATGCGGCCCGCGTCGCCCACGTACCGGTGCCAGGTCAGACCGATGCCGGCCTCGACGGCGACCCGGGCCTTGACCGACGGCGGCAGGACGCTGTCCTTGTACGCCTGGTCCTGCTCCTCGAACCACTCGACGGACGGCATCGAGACCACCCGGGTCGGGACGCCGGCGGCCTGCAGCTGCTCGCGCGCCTCGACGGCGAGCTGGACCTCGGAGCCGGTGCCGATCAGGACGACCTGCGCCTCGCCGCCTTCGGCGTCGAACAGCACGTAACCGCCCTTGGCGGCGGCCTCGTTGCGCTCGTACGTCGGCACGCCCTGACGGGTCAGCACGAGGCCGTGCGGGGCCCCCTTGCCGAACACCTTGGTGTAGCGCTTGAGGATCTCGCGCCAGGCGATCACGGTCTCGTTGGCGTCCGCCGGGCGGACCACGTTGAGGCCCGGGATCGCGCGCAGCGAGGCCAGGTGCTCGACGGGCTGGTGGGTCGGGCCGTCCTCGCCCAGACCGATGGAGTCGTGCGTCCACACGTACGTCACCGGCAGGTGCATCAGCGCGGACAGCCGGACGGCGTTGCGCATGTAGTCGGAGAACACCAGGAAGGTGCCGCCGAAGATGCGGGTGTTGCCGTGCAGCGCGATGCCGTTCATCTCGGCGGCCATCGAGTGCTCACGGATGCCGAAGTGGATCGTGCGGCCGTACGGGTCGGCCTCCGGGAGCGGGTTGCCGACGGGCAGGAACGACGAGTTCTTGTCGATCGTCGTGTTGTTCGAGCCCGCGAGGTCGGCCGAGCCGCCCCACAGCTCGGGGATGACCGCGCCGAGCGACTGGAGGATCTTGCCGGAGGCGGCGCGGGTGGCGACGCCCTTGCCGGTCTCGAACTCCGGGAGCTGCTCCTCCCAGCCGGCCGGCAGCTCGCCCGCGGCGATGCGGTCGAACTCGGCGGCGCGCTCCTGGTTGGCGGTGCGCCAGGCGGCGAAGGACTTCTCCCACTCGCCGCGGGCCTCGCGGCCGCGGTCCAGGGCGGCGCCGCGGGTGTGCGCGACGAGCTCCTCGGAGACGTCGAAGCTCTTCTCCGGGTCGAAGCCCAGGACGCGCTTGGTGGCCGCGACCTCGTCGTCGCCGAGCGCCGAGCCGTGCGCGGCCTCGGTGTTCTGCGCGTTCGGGGCGGGCCAGGCGATGATCGAGCGCATCGCGATGAAGGAGGGGCGCCCGGTCTCGGCCTTGGCGGCCTCGATCGCGGTGAACAGCGCCTGCGGGTCGAGGTCGCCGTTGGCCTGCGGCTCGACGCGCTGGACGTGCCAGCCGTACGCCTCGTACCGCTTCATCGTGTCTTCGGAGACGGCCGTCTCGGTGTCGCCCTCGATCGAGATGTGGTTGTCGTCCCACAGCAGGACCAGGTTGCCGAGCTTCTGGTGGCCGGCGAGCGAGGACGCCTCGGCGGAGATGCCCTCCTGGAGGCAGCCGTCGCCCGCGATCGCGAAGACGAAGTGGTCGAACGGGGAGGTGCCGGGGGCCGCCTCCGGGTCGAACAGGCCGCGCTCGTAGCGGGCGGCCATGGCCATGCCCACGGCGTTGGCGACACCCTGGCCCAGCGGGCCGGTGGTCGTCTCGACGCCCTTGGTGTGGCCGTACTCCGGGTGGCCGGGGGTCTTCGAACCCCAGGTCCGGAAGGCCTTGAGGTCATCCAGCTCCAGGCCGTACCCGGCCAGGTACAGCTGGATGTAGAGCGTGAGGGACGAGTGGCCCGCGGACAGCACGAAGCGGTCGCGGCCGGTCCAGTCCGGGTCCGCCGGGTCGTGGCGCATCACCTTCTGGAAGAGGGTGTACGCGGCCGGGGACAGGCTCATCGCCGTACCAGGATGGCCGTTGCCGACCTTCTGTACAGCATCCGCGGCCAGGACACGGCCGGTGTCAACGGCCCGCTGGTCCAGTTCGGTCCAGTCAAGGTCTGTGGTGGTCGGCTTGGTGCTCACCCTGAGTCAGGGCTCCTCTCCACATGTTGAATCCCGGTGACTGAGGGCGCACCGGGCGCTGTCGAGCCTACCCCCGCCGGAACGCTCAATTTTTCGAGTGCCCGCTGGTTGGGACGCACACCTCAAGAGTGCCCGGAAGTGCTCATTTGCGCCTCATGGTGAAGTCGTCCGGAGCTTGTCGCGAAGTCGCCGCGACCCGCCCCCAACACGACCCCACCCCCGCGAAGGGCGGCGTATCGGCAACGTCTAGAGTGGCGTGGTACGCGCAAGTCTTTACCGGGCCTTCACGCCCGGAAACGTGCCGGGCCCAGCCCTTTGTCGGCAGCCCGGGACTTGCTGGGAATTCTCTGTCAGGGGTGTGCGTGACGGCCGTCGAGTCCCGACCCGCAGGGGTCGTCTTGACTCCCAGCCCGGGGGGCCATCGGCCGTTCGGGGCCCGTGTCAAGGCGTTCGTGGCGCTGACCAAGCCGCGGATCATCGAACTGCTGCTGATCACCACCATTCCGGTGATGTTCCTGGCCGAGCAGGGCGTGCCGTCGCTGTGGCTGGTGGTGGCGACCACCGTCGGCGGCTATCTCTCGGCCGGCGGCGCCAACGCGCTGAACATGTATATCGACCGCGACATCGACGCGCTGATGGACCGCACCTCGCAGCGGCCGCTGGTCACCGGCATGGTGTCGCCGCGCGAGTGCCTGGCCTTCGGCCTCACTCTCGGCGTCGTCTCCACCGTGTGGTTCGGACTGCTCGTCAACTGGCTGTCCGCCGCGCTGTCGCTCGGTGCGCTGCTCTTCTACGTCGTCATCTACACGATGCTGCTGAAGCGCCGCACCTCGCAGAACATCGTCTGGGGCGGCATCGCCGGCTGCCTGCCGGTCCTCATCGGCTGGTCGTCGGTGACGAACTCGATGTCGTGGGCGCCGGTCATCCTCTTCCTCGTCATGTTCTTCTGGACGCCGCCGCACTACTGGCCGCTGTCCATGAAGGTGAAGGAGGACTACGCGCGCGTGGGCGTGCCGATGCTGCCGGTCGTCGCCTCCAACAAGGTGGTCGCCAAGCAGATCGTCCTCTACAGCTGGGTGATGGTCGCGGTCTCGCTGCTGCTCACCCCGCTCGGCTACACCGGCTGGTTCTACACGGCGGTGGCGCTGCTCGCGGGCGCCTTCTGGCTGTGGGAGGCGCACGGGCTGCAGAGCCGCGCCAAGGCCGAGGTGACCGGCGCCAAGCTCAAGGAGATGCGCCTGTTCCACTGGTCCATCACCTATGTGTCGCTGCTGTTCGTGGCGGTGGCCGTGGACCCGTTCCTGCGCTGATCACCAGCACTTTCGCCGACGGGCGGAACGCGTGGCACAGACCACGCGTTCCGCCCGTCGCGCGTTGATCTACTCGCGAGTAGCATCCTGCACATGGCAGAGACCCAGGTTGACGAGAAGCAGACCGCCAAGGCCGAGCGACGGGCCGCCACGCTCGCCCGGCAGATCGGCCACTTCGCCAAGGAGCACGGCGGGGCCGAGGGCCAGGTGGCGTACATCGGCCAGAAGGGCGCCCGGATCGTGCTCGTCGGCGCGGACGGCGGCTGGGGCGACCTGGTGGCGCCCACGTACGAGATCGCGCGCAGCGCCGTGGCGAAGGCCCAGATCACCGTCCACGACGACTTCGACGGCGAGTTCGCGGCCAAGGTCAAGACGGGCCGCTACGAGTGGACCCGGATGGCGGGCCTCCAGCTCGGCGGGCCGAAGAACGCCTGATCCCACAAGGGGAACATCAGGCCAGCAACACTGATCCGGGACTCACCCGTTAGGAGGGGTGGAAGCACATCCACCCAGGGAGTCCCGGATGATCGACGCTGCGCCCCGACCGGACCTGGTGGACCAGTGCTGCCACGGAGTGCTCCGTACGGAGCTGGGGCTCGGCACCTTCGAGACGCAGCTCGGCAGGACCGGCGGCCCGCCCGCCCCCGGCACCACGTTCTTCGACACCCAGACCGGCTTCGCGGTGCGCCGCTGGTGCCCGCCGCTGCTGGGCCTCGATGCGCACTGCGCCCCGGCCCGCTACCTTGCCCGCCGACGCGAACTGGGCGTCCTGGAGACCGGCCGGCGGCTGCTGCGCGGCTCGGGGATCTCCACCTATCTGGTGGACACGGGGCTGCCCGGGGATCTCACCGGGCCGGGTGAGATCGCCGCCGCCGGGGCCGCCGAGGCCCATGAGATCGTCCGGCTCGAACTCCTCGCCGAGCAGGTCGCCGACACCTCCGGCACCGTCGACTCCTTCCTCGCCAACCTCGCCGAGGCCGTGCACACCGCGGCCGCCTCCGCCGTCGCCTTCATCTCCGTCTCGGCCGTGCGCCAGCGGCTCGACGCCGATCCGCCCGGGCCCGGCGAGGTGCGCGGGGCGGCGGGCCGCTGGCTGACCCGGCGCCGTATCCAGGGGCCTCTGGAGGACCCCGTGCTGCTGCGGCACGTGCTGTGGAGCGCGGTGGCGTCCGGGCGGCCGCTCCAGCTGAGGCTCGGCATGGACGACCCGACCGGGCTCGCCGCGTTCGCGGCCGCGACCAACGGCCTGGGCACGGATCTGGTGCTGTTGCACGGCTATCCGTACCACCGCCAGGCCGCCCATCTGGCGAGCGTCTTCCCGCATGTGTACGCGGACGTGGGCCCGGCCCTGGTGCGTACGGGCGCGCGGGCCGCCGACGTACTGGCGGAGCTCTTGGAGCTCGCGCCGTTCGGGAAGCTGCTCTACTCCAGCGGCGCGCGCGGGCTGCCCGAGCTGCACGTGGTGAGCGCGCGGCTGTTCACCCAGGCGCTGAGCCGGGTCCTGGGAGCCTGGGTGGCCGAGGGCGCGTGGGCCCGTACGGACGCGGAACGGGTCACCGCGATGATCGCGGCGGGCAACGCGCGGCGGGTGTACGGGCTGTCAGGCGCGGGTGAGGGCCGGGTCTGACTGGGCCGGGATCGGCGCGCTCGCGTCCGGGCGCTCGCGCAGCGACAGCAGGACGCGCACCACGGCGATCCACACCAGGCACGAGCCGAACATGTGCAGAGCGACCAGGGCTTCCGGGGTCTTCATGAAGTACTGCACATAGCCCACGACGCCCTGCGACATCAGCACCAGGAACAGGTCCCGGGCCCGGTTGCGCGGGCCCACCGGGGCGTCGACCGCCTTCAGGACGAACCACAGCGCGACCGTGAGCGCCACCACGACCCACGCGAGGTCCGCGTGGAGCTGGCTGATCATGGTCCAGTTGAGCGGGATGCGCTGGACGTCGCTGGAGTCGCCCGCGTGCCGCCCGGCGCCGGTGACGACCGTGCCGACCGCGACCAGCGCGCCCGCCGCGGCCACCAGCAGCCAGGTCAGCTGCACCACGGCCTTGCCCACCAGCGGGCGCGGCGCGCCGTCGCCCTCATGGGTGCGCTGCCAGGTCAGCATCGCGAGCGTGAGCAGCGCGGTGGAGAGCAGGAAGTGGGCCGCGACGGTGTACGGGTTGAGGCCGACCAGGACGACGATGCCGCCCAGGATCGCGTTGCCCATGACCACCCAGAACTGGGCCCAGCCGAGCCGGGTGACGCCGGTGCGCCACGGCTTGGCCGCGCGGGCGGCGATGATGGCCCAGCCGACCGCCGCGCACAGCACGTACGTCAGCATCCGGTTGCCGAACTCGACGGCGCTGTGGAAGTTCATCGCGCTGGTCGGCGTCAGGCTCTGGTCGGTGCACTTGGGCCAGGTCGGGCAGCCGAGCCCGGACCCGGTCAGCCGCACCGCGCCGCCGGTCACCACGATGACGACGGCCATGACGACGGCGCTGAGCGCCGCGCGCTGGACGGTCCGCGGCGACGGCGTCCACCGCTCGGCGATGAAGGCGAGCGGGTTGCGCACCGCCTGAGCCACATCGGCTCGGGTCACGTTCGGCATGGGCTCTATCGTAGGGGGCCGTTTGTGCACGTTTTCACGAGGGGGCTCCCGTAGCCCCGGCCCTTGGCTCCGGCCAGGGAATTCGCCACCGAATTCCCCGCGGAACGCCCTACTCCCAGCGGAAGAACCTGGCCGCCGCGCCGAGGCCGAGGACCGTCCAGACCGCGAGGATCCCGAGGTCGCCCCACGGCATGGCCGCGCCGTGCTGGAGCACGTCCCGCAGCCCGTCCGAGAGCGCGGAGATGGGCAGCAGGCCGAGCGCGTCCTGCACCCCGCCCGGGAACTTGTCCATCGGCACGATGACCCCGCCGCCGACGAGCAGCAGCAGGAACACCAGGTTGGCGCCGGCCAGCGTCGCCTCGGCCTTGAGCGTGCCCGCCATCAGCAGGCCGAGCCCGGAGAACGCGGCCGTGCCGAGCACCATGAGCAGCAGCACCGCGAACGGGTTGCCGTGCGGCGACCAGCCGAGCGCGAAGGCGATCACCGTGAGCAGCGCGATCTGGAGCACCTCGGTGACCAGCACCGACAGCGTCTTCGCGGTCATCAGCGCCCAGCGCGGCAGCGGCGAGGCGCCGAGCCGCTTGAGCACGCCGTAGCGGCGCTCGAAGCCGGTGGCGATGGCCTGGCCGGTGAAGGCGGTCGACATCACCGCGAGCGCCAGGATGCCGGGGGTCAGGAAGTCCACCGACTTGCCCTTGCCGGTGTCGATGATGTCGACGGCGCTGAACAGGACGAGCAGCAGCGCCGGGATGATCACCGTGAGGAGCAGCTGCTCGCCGTTGCGCAGCAGCATCCGGGTCTCAAGCGCGGTCTGCGCCTTGATCATCCGGCCGACGGGGGCCGCCCCCGGGTTCGGCGTGTACGTACCGGCACTCATGAACGCAGCTCCCTGCCGGTCAGCTCCAAAAAGACGTCTTCGAGGGTGTGGCGCTCGACGGAGATCCCGTCGGGCATCACCCCGTGCTGCGCGCACCAGGAGGTGACGGTGGCCAGCAGCTGCGGGTCGACGGTGCCGCTGATGCGGTAGGCGCCCGCGGTGAGCTCGGCGGCGGCCGTGCCGTCGGGCAGCGCCTTGAGGAGCGAGGCGAGGTCGAGGCCCGGGCGGCCGGTGAAGCGCAGGGTGTTCTCGGCGCCGCCCCGGCACAGCGCCTCGGGCGAGCCCTGGGCGACGACCCGGCCCGCGTCGACGATCGCCACGTCGTCGGCGAGCTGTTCGGCCTCGTCCATGAAGTGCGTGGTGAGGACCACCGAGACGCCGTCGGCGCGCAGCTCCCGTACGAGCTCCCAGGTGGAGCGGCGGGCCTGCGGGTCCAGGCCCGCGGTCGGCTCGTCCAGGAAGACGAGCTCGGGGCGGCCGACCACGGCCATGGCGAGCGCGAGGCGCTGCTGCTGGCCGCCGGAGAGCCGGCGGTAGGTGGTGCGGCCGCAGCTCTCCAGGCCCAGGCGCCCGATCAGCTCGGGCACGTCCAGCGGGTGCGCGTGGAGGGTGGCCATGTGGCGCAGCATCTCCTCGGCGCGGGCGCCGGAGTAGACGCCGCCGGACTGGAGCATCACGCCGATGCGCGGGCGCAGCTGTTCGGCCTGGGCGACCGGGTCGAGGCCGAGGACGCGGACGGTGCCCGCGTCCGGTCTGCGGTAGCCCTCGCAGGTCTCGATCGTGGTGGTCTTGCCGGCACCGTTGGGCCCGAGCACCGCGGTGACGGTCCCGGCGGCGACCCGCAGGTCGAGGCCGTCCACGGCGGTCTTGGATCCGTACCGTTTGACCAGGCCGGTGACCTGGACGACGGACTCGCTCTTCATGATGGGCAAGTCTAGGCAGCGCGGGTGGGGCCCGGGACCGTGGGGCCGTACATCAGTCGACCGGGCGCGGGCGGTTCTCGGACAGCCGGCGTCCCCCGTTCGCCGAGCGTGTCGAGAAATGCTCGGACGACCGCTGAGGCCCCTCCGTGGACCCACTCCGGCGAGCTGGGCGAGGAGTGGACGAGCAGGGTCTCGCCGGGCTCGACGCCGAGGCCGCGCAGCCCCTCGGCGAGGGAGTCGCGGGTGTGCGACGGGCCGGTCAGAGGGGGTGTGGACCTGGTTTCGCAGTGTCGTGAACCGGTCGGTCGCGCGCCGTTGAATTACCCGCGATTTGATCGATCAAAGATCGTTTTCGCAGGTCAGTTTAGGTATGCCTAAGTGATGCAGCGCACCGCTCGATGATCGGTACGTGGCTTGTCAGGCTCTGAGGAATTACGCAACAATGGTGTTGTGAAAAACGTCGGCGAGGCTCCGCAGGAGGAACTCGCGACCGGTGAGCGGTCCACCCGCAACCGGGTCGCGCGCTCCATCCTGGACCATGGGCCCTCCACCGTCGCGGATCTCGCGAAGCGCCTCGGCCTCACCCAGGCCGCCGTCCGCCGCCACCTCGACGCACTGGTGGCCGACGAGGTCGTGGCCCCCCGCGAACAGCGGGTGTACGGGGCACGGACCCGTGGCAGGCCCGCGAAGGTCTTCGCCCTCACCGACTGCGGGCGGGACGCCTTCGACCAGTCGTACGACAAGCTGGCCGTCGACGCGCTCCGCTGGATCGAGCGGTCGGCGGGCGGCGGCGCGGCCGGCGAGGAAGCCGTGGTCGCCTTCGCCCGCGCCCGCATCGAGGCGCAGGCCGAGAGCTACCGCGCGGCGGTCGACGCGGCCGGGCCCGAGGAGCGCACCGAGGCTCTGGCCAAGGCCTTGACCGCCGACGGGTACGCTGCTACGGCGCGCAGCGCACCGCTCCCCGGACGGGGTGAGCAGCTCTGCCAGCACCACTGCCCGGTCGCGCACGCCGCCGAGCAGTTCCCGCAGCTGTGCGAGGCGGAGACGGAGTTCTTCTCCCGCCTCCTCGGGACCCATGTGCAGCGTCTGGCCACCATCGCCCACGGCGACGGGGTGTGCACGACGTTCATCCCGCACAGCGCACCACAGACCATCACCGAA
This sequence comes from Streptomyces sp. NPDC048696, assembly GCF_043198895.1. Taxonomy (NCBI): domain Bacteria; kingdom Bacillati; phylum Actinomycetota; class Actinomycetes; order Kitasatosporales; family Streptomycetaceae; genus Streptomyces; species Streptomyces sp. NPDC048696. The sequence goes on from NZ_JBICVJ010000004.1 coordinate 489,516, forward strand.
CCAGCATCCACAAGCACGGCCGGGAGGAACCCCGCATGACTCTCCCCACGGAGACTGCCCACCCCGAACTAGAGGGCCTGGGCAACTACGAGTACGGCTGGGCCGACTCCGACGCGGCGGGCTCCGCTGCCAAGCGCGGTCTCTCCGAGGACGTCGTCCGCGACATCTCGGCGAAGAAGAACGAGCCCGAGTGGATGCTGAAGCTGCGCCTCAAGGGTCTGCGGCTCTTCGACCGCAAGCCCATGCCCAAGTGGGGTTCCGACCTCTCGGGCATCGACTTCGACAACATCAAGTACTTCGTGCGGTCGACGGAGAAGCAGGCGGAGTCCTGGGAGGACCTGCCCGAGGACATCAAGAACACGTACGACAAGCTCGGCATCCCCGAGGCGGAGAAGCAGCGCCTCGTCGCCGGTGTCGCGGCCCAGTACGAGTCCGAGGTCGTCTACCACCAGATCCGTGAGGACCTGGAGCAGCAGGGCGTCATCTTCCTGGACACCGACACCGCTCTGAAGGAGCACCCGGAGCTCTTCCAGGAGTACTTCGGCACGGTCATCCCGGTCGGCGACAACAAGTTCGCGTCGCTGAACACGGCCGTGTGGTCCGGCGGCTCGTTCATCTACGTGCCCAAGGGTGTCCACGTGGACATCCCGCTGCAGGCCTACTTCCGTATCAACACGGAGAACATGGGCCAGTTCGAGCGGACGCTGATCATCGTCGACGAGGACGCCTACGTCCACTACGTCGAGGGCTGCACCGCCCCGATCTACTCCTCGGACTCGCTGCACAGCGCCGTCGTGGAGATCATCGTCAAGAAGGGCGGCCGCTGCCGCTACACGACGATCCAGAACTGGTCGAACAACGTCTACAACCTGGTCACCAAGCGCGCCGTGGCGTACGAGGGCGCGACCATGGAGTGGATCGACGGCAACATCGGTTCCAAGGTCACCATGAAGTACCCGGCCGTCTACCTGATGGGCGAGCACGCCAAGGGCGAGACCCTGTCCATCGCCTTCGCGGGCGAGGGCCAGCACCAGGACGCCGGCTCCAAGATGGTCCACATGGCGCCGAACACGTCGTCCAACATCGTCTCCAAGTCGGTGGCGCGCGGCGGCGGCCGCACCTCGTACCGCGGTCTGGTCGAGATCGGTGAGGGCGCGGCCGGATCGAAGTCGAACGTGCTGTGCGACGCGCTGCTCGTCGACACGATCTCCCGCTCCGACACCTACCCGTACGTCGACGTCCGCGAGGACGACGTGTCCATGGGCCACGAGGCGACCGTCTCCAAGGTCTCCGAGGACCAGCTCTTCTACCTGATGAGCCGCGGTCTGACGGAGTTCGAGGCGATGGCGATGATCGTGCGCGGCTTCGTCGAGCCGATCGCCAAGGAGCTGCCCATGGAGTACGCGCTTGAGCTCAACCGGCTGATCGAGCTGCAGATGGAGGGCTCGGTCGGCTAGTACGGCGACCGTCCCCGCAGCAGCGAACGCAGACTGATCTAGGAAGAGAGCACTACGACAGCCATGGCTGAGGCTCAGAACATTCCGGCGGGCTCCACCACCGCCGGTTCGATCGCGGTGGCCGCCGAGTCGACCGTCGCCACGCGCATGAGCGCGCCCCCGTCCTTCGACGTGGCGGACTTCCCGGTGCCGCACGGCCGCGAGGAGGAGTGGCGCTTCACGCCGCTGGAGCGGCTGCGCGGGCTGCACGACGGCACCGCCGTCGCCACCGGCGACGGTGTGCGCGTGGAGGTGACGGCTCCCGAGGGCGTCGTCGTCGAGACGGTCGGCCGCGACGACGCGCGGCTCGGCAAGGCCGGTACCCCGGTGGACCGGATCGCCGCCCAGGCGTACTCCTCGTTCGAGAAGGCCTCGGTCGTCACCGTCCCCAAGGAGTCGGTCCTCACCGAGCCGATCCGCATCGCCGTGCACGGCGAGGGCGGCACCGTCTTCGCCCACCAGGTGGTCGAGCTCGGCGCCTTCGCCGAGGCCGTCGTGGTCATCGACCACACCGGCGACGCGGTCCTCGCGGCCAACGTCGACTACATCCTGGGCGACGGCGCCAAGCTCACCGTCGTCTCCGTCCAGGACTGGGACGACAAGGCCGTCCACGTCGCCCAGCACAACGCGCTGGTCGGCCGGGACGCGTCCTTCAAGTCCGTCGTGGTCACCTTCGGCGGCGACCTGGTCCGCCTGCACCCGCGGGTCTCCTACGCGGGCACCGGCGGCGAGGCCGAGCTCTTCGGCCTGTACTTCACCGACAAGGGCCAGCACCAGGAGCACCGGCTCTTCGTCGACCACAACACGCCGCACTGCAAGTCCAACGCCGTGTACAAGGGCGCCCTGCAGGGCGACGACGCGCACGCCGTCTGGATCGGCGACGTCCTCATCCAGGCCAAGGCCGAGGGCACCGACACCTACGAGATGAACCGCAACCTGGTCCTCACGGACGGCGCGCGGGTCGACTCGGTGCCGAACCTGGAGATCGAGACCGGCGAGATCGCGGGCGCCGGTCACGCCTCCGCGACCGGCCGCTTCGACGACGAGCAGCTGTTCTACCTGATGGCGCGCGGCATCCCGCAGGCCGAGGCCCGCCGTCTGGTGGTCCGCGGCTTCTTCGCGGAGCTGGTCCAGCAGGTCGGCGTCGCGGACGTCGAGGAGCGCCTGCTCGCCAAGATCGAGGCGGAGCTGGAGGCGTCCGTCTGATGACCGCCTTCGTCCGCGTCTGCGCACTGAGCGAGCTGGAGGAGGACACCCCGAAGCGGGTGGAACTCGACGGCACGCCGGTGTCGGTCGTCCGCACGGCGGGCGAGGTGTTCGCGATCCACGACATCTGCTCGCACGCGAACGTCTCGCTCTCGGAGGGCGAGGTGGAGGACTGCCAGATCGAGTGCTGGCTGCACGGCTCCACCTTCGACCTGCGCACCGGCAAGCCGTCCGGCCTGCCCGCGACGCGACCCGTGCCCGTATACCCCGTAAAGATCGAAGGGGACGATGTTCTCGTCTCCGTGTCCCAGGAGAACTGAAGTCCCCATGGCAACGCTTGAAATCCGCGACCTGCACGTCTCCGTGGAAGCCGAGAACGGCCCCCGGGAGATCCTCAAGGGCGTCGACCTGACCGTGAAGCAGGGCGAGACCCACGCCATCATGGGCCCCAACGGCTCCGGCAAGTCCACCCTCGCGTACTCGCTCGCGGGTCACCCCAAGTACACGATCACCAGCGGCACGGTCACCCTGGACGGCGAGGACGTCCTGGAGATGTCCGTCGACGAGCGCGCCCGCGCCGGTGTCTTCCTCGCCATGCAGTACCCGGTCGAGGTCCCCGGCGTCTCGGTCTCCAACTTCCTGCGCACCTCCGCCACCGCCGTGCGCGGCGAGGCCCCGAAGCTGCGTACCTGGGTGAAGGAGGTCAAGTCCGCGATGGAGCAGCTCCAGATGGACCCGGCCTTCGCCGAGCGCAACGTCAACGAGGGCTTCTCCGGCGGTGAGAAGAAGCGCCACGAGATCCTTCAGCTGGAGCTCCTGAAGCCGAAGATCGCGATCCTCGACGAGACCGACTCCGGCCTGGACGTCGACGCGCTGCGCATCGTCTCCGAGGGCGTCAACCGCGTCCGCGAGACCGGTGAGGTCGGCACCCTGCTGATCACGCACTACACGCGCATCCTGCGCTACATCAAGCCCGACTTCGTGCACGTCTTCGCGAACGGCCGGATCGCCGAGTCCGGCGGCGCCGAGCTCGCCGACAAGCTGGAGAACGAGGGCTACGAGGCTTACACGAAGGGTGGCGCTTCCGAGTGACGATTCTGCCGGGCCTCCTCGACACCGAGGCGATCCGCAAGGACTTCCCCTTGCTGGACCGTGTGGTCCACGACGGGAAGAAGATCGTGTACCTCGACAGCGCGGCGACTTCGCAGAAGCCGCGCCAGGTGCTCGACGCGCTCAACGAGTACTACGAGCGGCACAACGCCAACGTCCACCGTGGTGTGTACACGGTGGCCGAGGAGGCCACGGCCCTGTACGAGGGCGCGCGCGACAAGGTCGCCGCGTTCATCAACGCGCCGAGCCGCGACGAGGTGATCTTCACCAAGAACGCCTCGGAGTCGCTCAACCTGGTCGCCAACATGCTGGGCTGGGCGGACGAGCCCTACCGGGTGGACCACGAGACCGAGATAGTCATCACGGAGATGGAGCACCACTCCAACATCGTGCCGTGGCAGCTGCTCTCGCAGCGCACGGGCGCGAAGCTGAAGTGGTTCGGCCTCACCGACGACGGCCGCCTCGACCTCTCCAACATCGAAGAGATCATCACCGAGAAGACGAAGATCGTCTCCTTCACGCTGGTCTCCAACCTGATGGGCACGGTCAACCCGGTCGAGGCGATCGTGCGCCGCGCCCAGGAGGTCGGCGCGCTGCTGTGCATCGACGCCTCCCAGGCCGCGCCGCACATGCCGCTGGACGTGCAGGCGCTCCAGGCCGACTTCGTGGCCTTCACCGGCCACAAGATGTGCGGCCCGACCGGCATCGGCGTGCTGTGGGGCCGCCAGGAGCTCCTGGAGGACCTGCCGCCGTTCCTGGGCGGCGGCGAGATGATCGAGACGGTCTCGATGCACTCGTCGACGTACGCGCCGGCGCCGCACAAGTTCGAGGCCGGTACGCCCCCGATCGCCCAGGCCGTCGGCCTCGGCGCGGCCGTGGACTACCTCTCGGCGATCGGCATGGACAAGATCGCCGCGCATGAGCACGCGATCACCGAGTACGCGGTCAAGCGCCTCCTTGAGGTGCCCGACCTGCGGATCATCGGCCCGACCACGGCCGAGGACCGGGGCGCCGCGATCTCCTTCACGCTCGGCGACATCCACCCGCACGACGTCGGCCAGGTCCTGGACGAGCAGGGCATCGCGGTCCGGGTCGGCCACCACTGCGCACGCCCGGTCTGCCTGCGCTACGGAATTCCCGCGACCACGCGAGCGTCTTTCTATCTGTACTCCACGCCCGCCGAGGTCGACGCCCTGGTGGACGGTCTGGAGCACGTACGGAACTTCTTCGGCTAGGGGTCTTCGTTGTGAAGCTGGATTCGATGTACCAGGACGTCATCCTGGACCACTACAAGCACCCGCACGGGCGGGGCTTGCGGGACGGTGACGCCGAGGTGCACCACGTGAACCCGACGTGCGGCGACGAGATCACTCTGCGCGTGAAGTACGAGGGTTCGCAGATCTCGGACATCAGTTACGAGGGGCAGGGCTGCTCCATCAGCCAGGCCAGCGCCTCGGTCCTCAACGACCTGCTGGTCGGCAAGGACCTCGACGAGGCGCAGCGGATCCAGGAGACGTTCCTGGAGCTGATGCAGTCCAAGGGCCAGCTGGAGCCGGACGACGCGATGGAGGAGGTGCTGGAGGACGCGGTGGCGTTCGCCGGCGTCTCCAAGTACCCCGCGCGCGTGAAGTGTGCTCTGCTGAGCTGGATGGCCTGGAAGGACGCGACGGCCCAGGCGCTGGGTGCCGGAGCCGAGAGGAAGAGCGCATGACCGAGAACGCAGAGGCCACCTTGAAGCCGGCCTCCGAGGAAGAAGTCCGCGAGGCGCTGTACGACGTCGTCGACCCCGAGCTGGGCATCGACGTCGTCAACCTGGGCCTCATCTACGGCATCCACATCGACGACTCCAACGTCGCCACCCTGGACATGACCCTGACGTCGGCGGCCTGCCCGCTGACCGATGTGATCGAGGACCAGGCGAAGTCGGCGACCGAGGGCATCGTCAACGAGCTGAAGATCAACTGGGTCTGGATGCCGCCGTGGGGCCCGGACAAGATCACGGACGACGGCCGCGAGCAGCTGCGGGCGTTGGGCTTCAACGTCTGATCCCCGTTGCTTCGAGAGGCTCCCGGCACCTGTGCCGGGGGCCTCTCGGCGTCGGCCGCGCCGAGGGGCCGGGTACGGTCGGGGGCATGGTGTGCGACCCGGGGACGTGTGACTGATGGCCCGCCGGTACGACCCCGAGCGGCGGCGCCGGATCATCGACGCCGCGATCCGGGTGGTCGGCGAGCGCGGGATCGCCGGGCTCAGCCACCGCAGTGTCGCCGCCGAGGCCGATGTGCCGCTCGGCTCCACCACGTACCACTTCAAGACGCTCGACGAGCTGATGGTCGCGGCGCTGCGGCAGGCCAACGAGGGGTTCGCCGCCGCGATCCGCGACTGCGGGGCGCTGGAGCAGCCCGGCGTGGACGTGGCCGCCGAGCTCGCGCGGCTCATCGGCGAGTGGATCGCGGGGGACCGGGCGCGGGTGGAGCTGGAGTACGAGCTCTATCTCGCGGCGCTGCGGCGGCCCCCGCTGCGGCCCGTCGCCGCCGAGTGGGCCGACGGCGTGGCCGAGGTGCTGGCCCGGCACACGGACCCGGCGACCGCGCGCGGCCTGGTCGCGCTGATGGACGGACTCTGTCTGCAGGCGCTGCTCACCGGGGGCGAGTACGACGAGCAGTACGCGCGCGTACTGCTCGCCCGATTGCTGCCCTGACGTTCACCCGCTCGTTATGTACGGGCGTACGCATCGCTGTGTACGCTTGTCCGCATGCCGTACGTCCTGCTCTCCTGCGCCATCGCGTCGGAGATCGCCGCAACCTCCGCGATGAAGTACAGCGAGGGGTTCACCAGGCTCGCGCCCTCGCTGGTCACCGTCGGCGGGTATCTCTTCGCCTTCTACATGCTGTCGCTGACCCTGAAGTCGATGTCCGTCGGTACGGCGTACGCGATCTGGTCCGGCGCCGGTACCGCCGTCATCGCCGCCATCGGCATGCTCTTCATGGGCGAGACGATGACCGCCGCCAAGTTCGCCGGGATCGCGCTGATCATCGGTGGCGTGGTGCTCGTCAACGTCGGCGGCGCCACCCACTGACCGGTCACCGCCCGGTCAGCCCCCGCACCGCCGCCAGCGCCGCCCGTACGCTCTCCTCGACGTCGGTGATCGGGTACAGCGCCTCGACCACCGTGCGGTCCGCGTCCACCACCAGCGTCAGGCGCTTGAGGCGGCTCACCCCCGCCGTGCGGAACGTCGGCAGCCGCAGCGCGGCCGTCAGGGTGAGGTCCGCGTCCGACAGCAGCGGGAAGCGCAGCCGCTCCTTGTCCGCGAACGCCCGCTGCTCGTCCGGGCGTTGGGTGGACACGCCGTGCACGGTCGCGCCCGCCGCCGTGAACTCGGCCAGCTGGTCGCGGAACGTGCACGACTCCAGGGTGCAGCCGGGCGCCCCGGGAATCCCGGCCCAGCCGGGCGGATAGGCGTCCTTGCGGGCATACGCGCCGGGGAAGCAGTACAGCACGGTGTACGGCGTCCCGGCCGCCACCGGGTCCCTCGGCTCACCGTCGTAGTCGAGCAGTTGAAGCGCGGGCACCTTCGTGCCGACCAGCTCCCGCACCCGCTCGGTCTCCCCGGACGCCTCTGTCGCCGTGGCCATCGTCTCTCCTTCTCCCAGCACCCAGGTGTCTCCCCAGTCCTGGAGCGCGATCAGTACGGGCAGCAGGGCACGGCCGCGCGGGGTGAGCCGGTACTCGTACCGGACCGGGCGGTCCTGGTACGGCTCCCGGCTCAGCACCCCCGACTCCACCAGCAGCCTCAGCCGTTCTGCGAGCACCTTGCGGGACATGCCGAGTTCGCTCTGGAGCGCGTCGAAGCGGTGCACCCCGCGTGCGGTGTCGCGCACGATCAGCAGGGTCCACCAGTCGCCGACCACGTCCAGGGCCTGGGCGATGGCGCAGTGCTCGTCGTTGAGGCGGGTGCGTTGAGGCATGCCGCCATCCTTCCGTACGACCCCGGCCGGAAGCCGTTGACCTGCGGTGTCCATCCTGACATAGTCAGTTCCCATAAGGAACTCACCAGGGTTCCACTCCGTTCGACACCTGGGGGGCGACGGCGTGAACACCTTGCGCGCGGTGCCGAGAACCGTTCGGATGCTGTGCCTCGGCATCTTCTTCAACGCGGTCGTGAGCTTCACGTTCCTCTACCTCTTCGTCTATCTGACCGGCCCGCGCGGGCTCACCGTCGCCCAGGCCGGACTGATCAGCGGGGTCGGCGGCGTCGGCCTGGTCGCCGGGAACTTCACCGGCGGCTGGTTCGGCGACCTTCCCCGAGCTCTCAACTTCGTTCGAGCAGGGGAGACCCCAATGGCCACCGCCGTGCCCTGCTCGCCGGAGCGCTGGTCAGCGGCACCCTGCTGGCCCTCCTCCCGCTGCTGGCGACCCCGGTCCTGATCGCCGCGCTGCCGGTGGCGCAGTACGCGTCCGGAGTGGTCAGGGCCGCGAACTCGACGCTGGTCGCCGTCGGCGTCCCCGAGGGCAGCCGCCGTCAGGGCTTCGGCGTGATGCGGTTCGCGTCCAACGCCGGGTTCGCCGTCGGCCCGCCGCTCGGCGCGCTGGTCGCCGCCCACTGGTCCTATGACTGGCTCTTCGCCGCCGACGGCATCGGCACCCTGCTCTTCGCCGCGTACGCGGCCCGGGTGCTGCCCGCCCATGCCGCCGCCCACACCAGGCCGGTCCAGGACCCCGGCGCGCCGGGCCTGTGGCGCGAACTGCGGGCCCGGCCCGCCGTCCTCGTCCTGCTCGCCGCGATCGTCTGCGTCGACCTCGTCTACCGCCAGCAGTACTCCACCCTGCCCGTCTTCCTCGCCGACCACGGCATGGACGCCCAGGTCTACGGCTCGCTGTTCGCCGTCAACGGCGGGCTGATCCTCTGTCTCGAACTGCCCGCCGTGCACGCCCTGCGCGGTCGCGCCCCGCTCTCGGTGATCGGCTGCGGGCTGCTCCTGGTCGGGCTCGGCTACGCGCTGCTGATCCCGGGCGCCTCGATCGGCTGGGCCGTCGCCCTGATGGTCTCGCTCACCCTCGGCGAGATCCTGTACAAGACCACCGCCACCGCGTACGTCGCCGACCAGGCGCCCGCCCACGCCCAGGGGCGTTTCCAGAGCCTGTACGCGGGCGCCTCCATCAGCGGCCAGGTGCTCGCCCCGCCGCTCGGCGGCGCCCTCTACACCGCCGCGCCCGGGCTGCTGTGGCCCGTCTGCGCCGCGCTCGCGGGCCTCGCGGGCCTCGCCGTGCTGCGGGCGCGGGGGCTTCGGGCGCCGCTGACCGGGGGTGACGCGCGCCCGTCACATGAGACCGGTTCGCCCCGGCGGGCCACCGCCGGTTAGGTTTTCCGCTATGACCGACACGACTGCTACTGCTTCTCGCTCCACCGGCGCCGTCGCCGCCGGCCTCGCCACCATCGCCGGCGACGGCACCGTTCTCGACACCTGGTTCCCCGCCCCCGAGCTGGTCGCCGAACCCGGCCCGGCCGGCACCGAGCGGCTCACCGCCGACCAGGCCACCGCCCTCCTCGGCAAGGGCGCCGCTGACGCGCTCGGCGTTGACGCACGCCGGGGCGTCGAGGTCGTCGCCGTCCGTACGGTCATCGCCTCGCTCGACGACAAGCCGCTCGACGCGCACGACGTCTATCTGCGGCTGCACCTGCTCTCGCACCGCCTGGTCAAGCCGCACGGCCAGAACCTGGACGGCATGTTCGGCCTGCTCGCCAACGTCGCCTGGACCTCGCTCGGCCCGGTCGCCGTCGACGACATCGAGCAGGTACGGCTGAACGCGCGCGCCGCCGGACTCCACCTCCAGGTGACCTCCGTCGACAAGTTCCCGCGCATGACGGACTACGTGGCCCCCAAGGGCGTCCGCATCGCCGACGCCGACCGGGTACGCCTCGGCGCCCACCTGGCCGAGGGCACCACCGTGATGCACGAGGGCTTCGTGAACTTCAACGCGGGCACGCTCGGGACGTCGATGGTCGAGGGCCGGATCTCCGCCGGTGTCGTCGTCGGCGACGGCTCGGACATCGGCGGCGGCGCGTCCACGATGGGCACGCTGTCCGGCGGCGGCAACGTCCGCATCGTGATCGGCGAGCGGTGCCTCGTGGGCGCCGAGGCGGGTGTGGGCATCGCCCTCGGCGACGAGTGCGTCGTGGAGGCCGGTCTTTACGTCACGGCCGGTACCCGGGTGACGATGCCCGATGGTCAGATCGTGAAGGCCCGTGAGCTGTCCGGTGCGTCGAACATTCTGTTCCGGCGGAACTCGGTCACCGGGGCGGTGGAGGCCCGACCCAACAATGCGGTGTGGGGCGGGCTCAACGAGATTCTGCACAGTCACAACTGACGCGTGTTTGGGCGGACCGTAGGGGGTGCGTGTTCGGCTGCGGACCGTGCGTGGCTGGTCGCGCCCACGCGGCGGAGCCGCAAATGTCACAGCCCCGCGCCCCTAAATGCCCAGGTCGTCGTATGCCCTCTGCAACACGGCGGCCTGGTCCGGGGACGCGGGCTGCAGCGGTTCCCGCACCGGGTTTCCCAGCAGCGCCTTCGTCGTCACCGTGCCCGGTAGGCCCGAGGACATCATCAGTTCAGACAAGGGCAGCGTGAGGTGGTTGAGGCGGGCTGCCTCGGTCACGTCGCCCTTGTCGTGGGCGTCCAGGGGGGCGCGCATCCGGCGCGGGATCACGTTGGCGACCGTGCTGACGTATCCCGCGCCGCCCACCGCGTACAGCGGCAGGTTCAGCTCCTCGCAGCCCGAGTAGTACGCCAGCGAGGTGCGGCCGATGACCTTGGTCGAGCCGAGCAGGTCGTACGCGCAGTCCTTGACCGCCACGATCCGCTCGTGGTCCGCGAGCCGCAGCAGCGTGTCCGTGCCGATCCGCACCCCCGTCCGGCCGGGGATGTCGTAGAGCATCACCGGCAGCCCGGTGGCGTCCGCGACCGTACGGAAGTGGGCCTCCACCGCGTCCTGCGGCGGGCGGCTGTAGTACGGGGTCACCACCAACAGGCCGTTCGCGCCCGCCTGTTCGGCCTGCCGGGCCAGTTCCACGGTGTGCCGGGTGGACGCGGTGCCGACCCCGGCCAGGACGTGGACGCCGTCCCCGACCGCCTCGCGCACCGCCCGGACCAGCGCGGCCTTCTCCGCGTCCGTGGTGGTCGGCGACTCGCCGGTGGTGCCGCTCAGGACCAGGCCGTCGCAGCCCTCGGCCACCAGGTGCGCGGCATGCCGCCGGGCGCCGTCCAGGTCGAGTTCGCCGTCGGCGGTGAAGGGCGTGATCATGGCGCAAAGTGCGCGCCCGAATGGGCGTGAGTGGGTCATTCGGGAAGTCTGGGCCGTGCTGAAGGTGAAGGTCCACTTAGAATTTCTTGGGGTGAAGGGAAAGTGGTGCTGAAGTGTTTCCGAACCGGCCTCTTCCCGGGCGCTCTTGGCCTGCGGCACGTCGTACGTCACCATGAGAGACCGGTGTGTCCGTTCATGTCCGTACCGTCGTACTCGTCGGAGGTCGTCATGAGGCTCGGCAAGGCTCTCGCCACTGGTGTCGCGGAAGAACAGCCCGAAGATTCGGTACGGGACAAGGACGCGGGGCGGGACAACGCCGTCCCCGCGCCCGAGGAGATCCCGGCCGGGCTTCCCGTCGAGGTGACGGCGGGACGATGAGGCTGCGGCTCCCCGAGGAACGCCCGACGGAGCCGCCCACCGGCTACAAGATCGCCCACCCGGCGCTCTCCCAGGACGGCTCGCGGGCCGCGTTCCTGGGCGTCTCGCTGGGCGCCGCGCTCCCGTACGGCGTGCTGGACCAGGCGCGCTGCGCCTATGGGCGGCGCCATCGCTCGCCCTCGCGGCTCTGCGACTGCGGCTTCCACTGTCTGCACGAGCGCTCCGAGGCGTACGCGCTGACCTGCATGGCCGAGCACCGGGGCGCGCTGCTCCTGGAGGTCGCGGTGCTCGGGCGGTACATCAGGTTCGAGCGCGGCTCGCGGTACGCCCGGCAGCGGGTGCGCACCGCGACCGCCGGGCCGTGCCGCTGCGGGCGCCGGGCGTCCGGGCTCGCCGACGCGGGCTGGGGGCGGCCGGGGTGGCGGGTGGTCGAGCCGGTCTGCGCGGTGTGCGCCGGGCCGCGCGCGACCGTGTCCTTCGCCGACTTCGCGGTGCGCGGCGGCGAGGGCCTGAAGGTGCTCGCCGCGCCCGGCCCGGACATCGGCGCCCCGCAGCCGGGCCGGACCGTGCCGGAGCTCGTCGCCGAGGCGGCGCTGCTCCAGGCCCGGCTCGACTGGTTCCAGAGCGAGTTGGCGCGCCTCGGCGACAAGGAGAGCTGAGCCGGGCGACTACCAGAGGTCGTGGTGGGACCAGGTCGGGTCGCCCGCGTACGGGTGGAAGGAGTCCAGGTTGTCCTTGGCCGGGTGCGCCCGCCCGGCCGGTCCGGCCGCGAACGCCCGCAGCAGGTTCTCCGTCACCTTCGAGGTGAACGCGGCGGTACGGGAGTCGATGCCGTGCCCGCCCTCGCCGATCGTCGACTGGACCCAGCGCATGGTGCCGGTGTTGAAGACGCCCGCGCCCGACTTCACCGTGTAGTACGCCGAGTTGGCGTACGAGCGCACGCCCCGGCAGATCAGCGGCGAGTGCGAGATCACCTCGATGGGCCGGGGCGTGGTCTCGTCGCCGTTGGCGCGGTCGTACTCGGTGCCGACCAGGCCCGGGAACCTGGCGCCGTGCCCCACGCCCGTGCCCGCGAAGAGCCAGTGGCCGGGGGAGGTGACCACGTAGTCGGCGGTGGTCGGGTTGGACTCGTAGAGCGTGCCGGTGAGGGAGTTCTCCGGCTGGGCGTGCGGGGGCTCGCGGAAGTTGGTGGTCGGCGGCTCGCCCTCGCCCCGGCCCGGGTCCTTGGGCCAGTCGTTCTTGTAGCAGACGATCAGCCGCTGCTCCCCGAGCGCCGTCTTCTCAAGCCGGATCCGGCGGAAGCACGCGTTGGCGCCCAGGAAGGCGATGTTGGTGCCCGCGTCGCGCACGGCGGTGACCCGGTCGCGCATGGCCTGCGTCCAGTACTCGTCGTGGCCGAGCGAGATCACCGCCGTGGCACCCGCCAGGATCCGGGGGTCGCGCTCGATGTCCATGTTCGTGACGTACGCGGGCTCCAGGCCGAGCCGCTCGGCGAGCGCCACGACCGGCTGTTCGTAGGTGAGGAACAGGCCGTCGCCGTCGCGGTGGTACGGGCGGTCGCAGCTGACCGCGCGCGAGCGGTCGCCGTCGTCGTCGCTCGGACCGTTGTAGAGGCTGTAGCCGCCCCACTCGTTGTACGCCTGCCAGGTCGCCACCGCGTTCACCAGCACCACCCGGCCCCTGGTGGTGGCGGAGCGCACGGTGACCGGGACATAGCGCTGGCCGCCGGTCGACGCCGTCAGCTTGATCAGATACGCGCCCTCCGGCCAGTTTCCGGTCGCCACTTCGGCGGTCGGGGACCAGGGCGCGGTGACCGTGTTGGTGTGCTCGGCCACCTTCGCCGCGCTCTGGCGGACGCCCTTGAGCGTCCCCGACTCCCACACCTTGCGGGCCAGCGCGCCCCCGTACCAGCCCATCCGGAACGCCTCGGCCCGGAACGTCGGGGCGGTGGTGTGCACATGGAGGCGGAACGCCTCGCCCCGGGCCACTCCGGTGCGGTCCGCGAACCCCTCGATCTCGTGCTCGCCGCCGCGCCCCTTGAGCCGCCACCCGGCGTCGCCCGGGCGGTCGTTCTCCTTGGCCGGGCCCTCGGCGCCCGGTGACGCGCCGGCGTCCTTGCGGGTGGCGGACGCGGGTCCGCCGTCGGACGAGCAGCCCGCGGCCCCGGCCGCCGCGACGGCGCCCGCCGCCCCGAGAAAGATCCTGCGACTGAAGGCCGCCCGGTCCATACGTACTCCGCTCCCCGTACCGCCGTGTCCGGGGACTTCCACCGGACCCACCCAGTGTGCGGGATCATGGCCGGAAATTGTCGGATGACATGATCGGCGGCTTTGACCTCAAGCGGGGCTGCGTTCGTACGAGCCGCGACACGGCCGCGCGCCCCTCAGAGGGCCCGAAGGGTCCCTCAAGGGGCGCGGGTGCCGCAGTGCGGACTTACGGGCGGAAGCGGATGATCTGCGGGTCGTGGTCGCTGGTCTGGTCGGCGAACTCCGCGTTGATGTGCACGCTGTCGTAGTCGAAGTCCCGGATGGCCGGGCTGGTCAGGATCTGGTCCAGGACCTGGGTGTTGCCCTGGTAGACATAGGAGTAACGCTCCTTCTTCGGCAGCGAGCGGAACGCCGTGCGCAGCGCGCCGCCGGCCTCCAGCGCCTTGGTCGTGCCCGAGAAGTCGAAGTCGTTGATGTCGCCGACCGCGAGCACGCGCGCGTGCTTGTCGACCGCCAGCAGCTGCTTGACGAAGCCGTTCACGGCCTGTGCCTGGAGCAGCCGCTTGGCCTCCGAGGAGCGCGGCACCGGCTGGTGCTGCGAGAGAAGGGACTCGTCGCCGCCCTTGGACGCGAAGTGGTTGGCGATGACGAAGACCGTACGGCCCTTGAAGACGAACTCGCCCGCCAGCGGCTTGCGGCTGTCCACCCACGCCGGGTTGGCCGGGTCGATCCGGCCGGGGGAGAGGGTGAGGGCCGGGTGGCCCTTGGGGCCGGTGACGCCGACGGCCGTCTTGTAGTCGCCGCCGGGCCGGTCGGTGAACGACACGCGCGCGGGGTTGAAGAGGAACACCTGGCGGATGTTGCCGCCCGGCTCGCCGCCGTCCTTGTCGTTCTCGGGGCTGATCGAGCGCCACTGGTACGCCGGGCCGCCCTTCGCGGCGATCGCGTCCGTGAACTTCTTGATGGTGGCGGACGCGTCGACCGTGCCGTCGTCCTTCGCCCCGGTGTTGTCCTGGATCTCCTCCAGGGCCACGATGTCGGGCGAGGCGAGGTGGGTGACGATGCCGTCGGCGAGCGCGTCGAACTTCGTCTGCGGGTCGGTCGGGTGCAGGTTCTCCACGTTGTACGTGGCCACCGCCAGCTCGCCGGTGCGCTGCTTGCGGGTGCTCTCGCGCTTGAGGCCGTTGTCCTTGACCGTCCCCAGTGTGCGGGCGGCGATCGTGTACCCGCCGAACTGGTTGAAGTCCAGGGGGCCTTCGGTGGTGCCGGTCAGGGTGTCGCCGACGTTCGCCTTGGGGAACGGCTGCTGCGCCGTCGGAATCAGGCTCTGGATCTGCAGACGTCCGGTGTTCTGGTCGTCGTACGACGAGTAGAGCGTGCCGCCCCGCTTGGTCTTGTTCTCGTGCGGCTTCACCGTAGCCCACAGCTCGTTGTACTGGTCGGTGCGGCCGACCACGCGCGAGGTGCCGATGCGGACGTTCATGCCCTCCAGGGACTCGTAGTAGTCCGTGGCGTACTTCTTGGGCTGGAGGGTCAGGCCGTTGACGCTGCCACCGGCGGCCGGGTCGCCCGCCGGGGTGTAGCGGCCGGGCACGGAACGGGCCGTGATGACCACCGGCGCGGGCAACGCGTTGCCCGACGAGAGGACGGTCACGGTGGGCTTGGATATCTGGGTCAGCGACTGGTTGCCCGAGGACAGGCCGCCCGGGACGTACTCGGTGACCGTGCCGGCGACCTTGACCGCGTCGCCGACCGCCACGGTCGGGGCCGAGCCCGTGAAGACGAAGATGCCCTCGCTGGTGGCCGGGTTGTCGTCCGGAGCGGTGTCCTGGAACCAGAAGCCCTTCGACGAGCCGTACGTCCGCACGCCCGTGACGACGCCCGGCACCTCGGTGACCTGCTGTCCGGCGAGCGGCGAGGTGCGGGTGGTGCCCTGGATGTCGTGGATGCGGGCCGTGACGGGGGCGGACGGGCCGGCGGCGGCCGACGAGGTGCCGGCGAGCAGACCGGCACCCAGCGCGGCGGCGACGACGGCGGAGACGGCGGCGGTTCTCGGAACGGGCATCAAGAGACTCCGAAGGATGAGGGAGGACGGGGCGGTGCGGCGCGCCCGTGCGGTGGCGCGCTGTAGTTCCACTTGTGGCTCGTTGTGCGCTCGACACGTAGTTCTACGCGCGTCAATCTCTTGGCTGGGAAGGGCAGTTGTCAAGGGTCGCCGGGTGGCCGGAACCCGACGGGAAGGTGAACCGGCGGCCATGGGGCGCCGCGCGCTCACCGCGGTTCCCGTACGCAACGGCTCGCGCCCCGGGCCGGAACCCGTCGGCGGTCCCGGCGGGGGTGCGACCGGGCGCGGCGATACCCGGTGAAATACGTCTACGCTGGGTGCCTCTCGATCCAGACCGCTTCGCCGAGGAGTACCCCACAGATGTCCGGAGACCGCCCCACCCTGCCGCCGGTGCGGCTGCACTCCGAGGCCGAACTCGCGCGCGACGCGCTCGCCGCGCCGCTGCTCGCCCGCGCGGTCCGGCTCGCCCGCTGGGCCGGGCCCGGGACCCGGGTCGGGGCCGGGGGCGAGCTCGTCGAGGAGCAACTGCCCGCCGCCGCGGCCGAACTGGGGCTGCCGGCCGACGAGGACGGCGCGGCGGAGGCGAGCGAGGCCTGGCGGGTCGCCGTCGACGCCTCGCTCGTCGAGGTCGAGGACCCCGACGCCGAGGACGGCGAAGGCAGTGCCACCCAGGGCGAGGCGCTGGCCCTGCTCACCTCCGGCTCGCCGCAGGACGTCCTGACCACCTGGCTGGACGCGTTCGACGCGGTCTTCGCGGACGCGACCGCCCCCGTGCTCGACGACTTCGCCGATCTGATCGGCGACGACGGCGAGGTCGACTTCGACCGGCTCGAATGGGACCCGCAGGCCGAGACCGACTTCCTGGAGGGCGTCCTCGGCAATCTGTATCTGCTCACGGTGACCGAGGGCGGCGCGGGGGACGGCCCGGTGCCGCTGCCCGCGCTCGCCGCGTCGATGATCGTCCCCGACGACATGGGCGAGCCCACCGACGACATCCTGGAGCAGGTCTCGGACGCGATGATGCGCCTGGACGACCAGTTCCGCCTGCTTGAGCCGATCGGCCTGGTCGAGTACCGCCCGGTGGACGAGGCGCTGATGGCCGAGGAGGGCGAGGAGCCCGCCCCGCCCGTCGACGACGAGGACGTCGCCCGGTACGGCATGGTCCGCCTCACCCCGCTCGGCCTCTACGGCGTACGGGCCCGGATGCTGGAGGCGGGCGTGGCGGCGCCGGCCGTCGGCGACCTCGCGGACAAGGGCGCGGACGCGCTGCTCGACGGCATCGCGTACTACCCGGAGGCGGCCGCCCGCGCGGAGACCGAGCAGTGGCTGTCCCGGCATGAACTGCCTGCCGCCGTACGGGAGTTGCTGGCGGCGGCCCGTGGCTCGGACGAGCGCGGACCGCTGCGGCGGCTGCACTGCCAGCAGGCGCTCGCGCTCACCGGCCTCGAGGTCGAACCCGCTCTGCGCGAGGTCCTGGACGACGCGGAGCTGGGCGGCCTCGCCCGGGTCTGGCTCGCCGAGCGCGGCGCGGCGGACGTGCCGGCTCCGCCGGAGTCGATGGTGTTCTGGCTGGCCGTCGACACGATCGCCGCGCAGCTGGCGGTGGACGGGGACCTGGAGGAGCTGCAGGGCCTGGTGGAGGGCCTGGTCGGCCAGCACAGCGGCTTCTTCGACGCGGCCTGGCGGGTCGACCACCCCGCGACGGCGGACGTCCTGGAGGCGATGGGGCGGCTGCATCCGGAGAAGAAGGTGGCGAAGGAGGCTCGGAAGGCGGCGTTCAAGGCGCGGTCGCGCGCGTGACGCTCCGCGGGGGGCCGGTTTGTTGGCTGCGGGCCGGTGGGGACTGGTCGCGCAGTTCCCCGCGCCCCTCAGATGGGCCCTTCGGGCCCTCCTGGGGGCGCGGGGTACGCCGTTTCGCTCATGCCGTGGCCTCCGGTGCTTGGAACGTTGTCAGGGTCGTGCCCGTGTAGATGTGCACCAAGCCGTCCCCGGCCGCGCCGTATGGGTCGCCGTGGTCCTCGAACGGGGCTGCCCACAGCAGCTTTCCCGTGGTCGGGTCCAGGGTGTGCAGGCCCCAGTTCGGGCCGTCCAGGGCGAGTCGGCCGGTGCCCGGCTCGGGGCCGGTGGCGTACAGGCGGCCGTCCGCGAGCAGCGGTGGGGTGCTCCCGGCCGCTGTGATCCGCGCGACGTCCGTACGCAGCCAGCGGGTTCTGCCGGTGGTCGCGTCCAGGGCGCTCAGCTCCGTGCGCGAACCGGCGTGCACCAGATCGCCGCAGGCCGTCGGCGTCACCGAGACGGAACCGGTGACGCCTCGGGACCACAGGGTGGTGCGGGTCGTCAGATCCACGGCGCTGACCGCCTCGCCCGCCGCGAAGTAGCCGGTCCCGACCGCACCGGGATGGGCGTCGGGCCGCAGCGCGCCGCCCTCGATCGCCGTCTCCTCACGGCCGTCGGTAGCCCGCAGGACATGGAGCGGGTCCTGCGCGCGGGCCTTCAGGAGCTCGGGTGTGTCCGACTGGGCGCGGGTGGACGTGGCGACCGCGAACCGCCCGCCCGCGTGCCGCAGCGCCGTCACCGCGGCCGCCGTGCCCTCGTGGTACCAGAGCGGGGCGCCGGTCAGCACGTCGTAGCCGTACGCCCGCCACGGTCGCGGCCGTGCGGTGCCGCGCGCCCCCTCCGTACCGTACGACTCGTACGTGACCAGGCACGCGACCCGGTCGCCGAGCGCCAACAGGCCGTGTCCGCCGTCCGGTTCGGGCGAGAGCGAGGTGTCGGCCGGGCGCAGGCCGTCGGGGGCCGCGTCCCGGGTCTCCCAGCGGAGGTCGCCGGTCGTCGCGTCGAGCGCGGCCAGCGTCGGGGCGCCGAGGTGGTCGGTCCGCACGATGTGGACGAGGTCCTTGCCGTGCGGCACGACCTGGGTGACGCCGTGCGCGTCGCGCTGCCAGCGGACCGCGCCGGTCGCCGGGTCGAGGCGGGTCAGCCGCGCGGTGTCGTGGACGTAGAGCGCGTCGCCGTGGCGCAGCAGCGAGCCGCCGTGCCGGACGTCGCCGAGCTCGCGGGTCCATACGGTGCGCCCGCGCGGCCAGGACGCGGTCCGCGCGTGCGCGACGGTCCCGGACGTGTCGGTGTCGCCGCCCTCGTCCAGGGCGACGGCGGTCGAGATTCCGGCGGCCGCGACGGCGCCGGACGCCGACCAGAGCAGAAACCGGCGGCGGGTGGTGGGCGGGGTGGCGGCCGGTTCTTCGGGCGCCGGTTCTTCGGGCGCCGGTTCTTCGGGTGCGGGCGCCGGTTCCTCGGGGGCTGCCGCGACCAGTTCGGCGGTGGCCTCCTCGTGCTGGTGTATCAGGCCGGTGACCGGCTCCCGCTCCCACCAGGGCTCGGGCGTGCCGCGCGCGGCGCACCAGGCCAGGGCCTCGGCCACGGTGGGCCGGTCGGCCGGGTCGCGGGCCAGGCAGCGCCCCAGGAACTCGCGCCAGTCGGTGCCCGGCACCCCGTCGAGGTCGGGCTCGTCGTGCAGGGTGCGGTGCAGGACCTTGGGCGCGCTGCCCGCGCCGAACGGGTTGCGGCCGGTGGCGCAGAGCGCGAGCAGCCCGCCGAGCGCGAACACATCGGCGGGCGGGCCGCTCTCGGCGTCCCCGGCCAGCTGCTCGGGCGCGATGAACCCGGGCGAGCCGACCTTCCCGCCGCCGGTCGTGGACTCGCCCTCGCCGATGCCCTTGGCGATCCCGAAGTCGATGACCTTCGGCCCGTCCCGGGTCACGATCACATTGGCGGGCTTGAGGTCGCGGTGGACGAGCCGGGCGGTGTGGAGGGCGGTCAGCGCCTGCGCCAACAGGGCGCCCAGCGCCGCCAGTTGTCCCTCGTCGAGCGGCCCGAGCGCGGAGACCGCCTCGGAGAGGGACGGGCCCGCGCAGTACTCGGCGGCCAGCCACGGCGGCTCGGCGTCCGGGTCGGCCGCGAGCACCTGGGCGGTGTACGGCCCGTCGACGGACCGGGCGGCGGCCGCCTCGCGACGCAGCCGCTCACGGAAGCGGGGATCGGCCGCGAGCCGTGCGTGCACGGTCCTCAGCGCGACGAGCCGCCCCGACCCGGCCCGGGCGAGATGCGCCTGCCCCATCCCGTCCTCGCCGAGCAGCGCGACGAGCCGGTACCCGCCGATCTCGCGCACCGCACCTCCTGGTCCATCCCTCAAGTCCCACAGTCGTCAGGATGTGCGACGCCGGGGGCGCGCCGGTCGGTTGCGGGGACGAAGATACCGGGGTGTGAGATGCGTCCCGACGGGCGGGTGGACCAGCGCGGTGCCCGCCCCGGCGAGGGCGGGCCGGTCGAGCCCCGGACGGATGCCTCAGCGCGCGGCCTTCCCCTTGCCCTTGATCACCACCGCCGCGACCACCACCGCGCTCAGCGCGATCAGCGCGCCCACCCCGAACGCGCTCGTCGCGCTCAGCGTGATCACCTCGGCCGGGCTCCCGGTCGAGCCCCGGGTGGCCGTGCCCGCCACGGTGACCAGGACCGAGAGCCCCAGCGTCCCGCCGAGCCACTGCAGCGTCTGCAGCAGTCCGGACGCGGCCCCGGCGTCCGCCGCCCGCACCCCGGTCAGGATCGTCGCGTTGAGCGGCATGAAGCTCAGCCCGACGCCCACACCGAGCACCGCCATCGGCCCGAGAAGGCCGGTGACGTAGTCGCCGTCCGCCCGCAGCCGGGTCAGCCAGAAGCCCGCGGCGGCCATCAGCGACATCCCCACGACCAGCACCGGCTTCGCCCCGTACCGCTGGAGCAGCTTCGGTACGAACCGGAGCACCGTGAACATCGCGAGGGTGAGCGGCAGGAACGACAGGCCCGCGCGCAGCGGCCCGTATCCGAGCACGTGCTGCACGTACTGCGTCAGGAAGAAGAACGCCCCGAACATCCCGGCCGGCAGGAGCAGGATGTCGAGATACGCGCCCGCCCGGTTGCGGTCCTTGAACAGGCGCAGCGGCGCGATGGGCTGGCCGGCCCGCGACTCGACGTACACGAACGCGGCGAGCAGTACCCCGGCCAGCGCGAAGGAGAGCTCGGCCACGCCGTCGCCCCAGCCGCGCTCCGCCACCCGTACGAAGGCGTACACGAGGGCGGTCATCCCTGCGGTGCCGGTCAGCGCGCCCGCCGCGTCGAACTGCCCGCCCCGGCGCGGGGTCTCGCGTACGTACCGGGGCAGCGCCACCGCGACGGCGACGCCGATCGGCACGTTGATCAGCAGTGCCCAGCGCCAGGACGCCCACGCGGTGAGCGCGCCGCCGAGCACCAGGCCGAGCGAGGCGCCTATGGAGGCGACCGAGGTGTAGATCGACAGGGCGTGGTTGCGGCGCGGCCCCTCCTCGAAGTTGGTGGTGATCAGGGCGAGGGTGCTGGGCGCGGTGAGCGCCGAGCCGACGCCCTGGAGCGCACGGGCGGCGAGCAGCCAGCCGCCGTCGCCCGCGAGTCCGCCGAGCAGGGAGGCGAGCGCGAAGACAATGACGCCGACGGTGAGTGTGCGGCGGCGGCCCGCGATGTCGCCGATCCGTCCGCCGAGCAGCAGCAGACCGCCGAACGCGAGGGTGTAGGCGTTGAGCACCCAGGAGAGCGAGGCGGTGCTGAAGCGCAGGTCGCGCTGGATGTCGGGCAGGGCGACGTTGACGACGGTGGAGTCGACGCCGACCATCAGGTACGCCGTGACGATGACGGCCAGGACGGCACCGGGACGCCCGGTCCGTGCCGTGTCGGCCGGGGGGTGCTGGGTCGCGCCCGAGGGTGCGACGGTCTGGGCGGAACGCGCGGACGGCATGGTCAACTCCCGTACTGAAAGCCCCTGGTCGAGGGCGGCACTCGGCCACGCCTCAACCGGGGACTGTCTCCGTTTGATGTCAGGTAAGATACGGAGACAGTCCCCGGTTCGCAAGGAGGAACTCGATGACGCAGGCGGGAGCGGGTGGCGAGAAGGCCGCGACGGACGGTGCGAAGTCCGCGGCAGGCGCTGCGGCGGCGGTCGGTGCGGCGCCGGCCAAGCCGATGCGGGCCGACGCCCGGCGCAACTACGAGCGCATCCTCCAAGAGGCGGCGGTCGCCTTCGCGGAACACGGCGAGCAGGCGTCCCTGGACGACATCGCCAAGCGCGCGGGCGTCGGATCCGGCACGCTCTACCGGCACTTCCCGACCCGCCAGGCCCTCCTTGAGCGCGTCTACGTCGACAGCATCGACGAAATCTCCGCCCGGGCCCATGAGCTGGCGGCCGAGCTGCCGCCCGCCGAGGCGCTGACCGCCTGGCTGACCGAGCTCGCCGACCAGATGATGCGCATCCGTGGACTCAAGGCGCTGCTCGGCGCCGCCGTCAGCGACGGCAGCTCACCGGTCCTGTCGGCGTGCAGCGAGTCCCTGAAGGGCGCCGCCGACCGGCTGCTCGCCGCCGCCCAGGACGCGGGCGCGGTCCGCCGCGACCTCAAGCGCACCGAACTGCTGCGCCTGACCCACGCCCTGGCCACCGCCGCCGAGCTCTCCCGGGGCGGGACCGAGGACGTGGGCCGCTATCTGACGCTGCTCATCGAGGGGATCGGCGTCTGAGCCCGACCCTGGTACCTGTCAGGCAGCCGTCCGCCTGAGCACCAGGCTCACGTTGTGGCCGCCGAAGCCGAAGGAGTTGGCGAGGGCGGCGTCCCAGTGGCCCGTACGGTTCGCTCCCGCGGCCACGTCGAGGGTGACCGCCGGGTCGAGGCGGTCGAGGTTGCGGGTGGCCGGGACGGTGCCCTCGTGCAGGGCGAGCAGGGCCGCCATCGCGCCCACCGCGCCGGACGCGCCGAGCATATGGCCGGTCATCGACTTGGTCGCGGTGACGACCGGATGCGTGCCGATCGCCCGCGCCACCGCCTCCGCCTCGGCCAGGTCGCCCGACGGCGTCGAGGTGGCGTGGGCGTGCACCACGCCGATGTCGGACGGGCTCAACCGGGCGTCCCGCAGCGCCGTTTCGATCGCCCGGACCTGCCCGGCCACGTCGGACGCGGTGATGTGGTCCGCGCTGGAGGTCACGGCCGCCCCCGCCACGGCCCCGTACACCCGGGCCCGGCGCGCCCGGGCGAACTCCGCCCGCTCCAGGACCAGTACGCCCGCGCCCTCGCCCATCACGAACCCGCTGCGGTCCGCGTCGAACGGCCGGGACACCGTCTCCGGGTCGTGCTCCTGCGGCGACAGCGCCTTCATCTGCGCGAACGCGGCGAGCGTGAACGGGTGCAGACAGGCCTCCGTGCCGCCCGCGACCACCACGTCGGCCCGGCCCGCGCGGATCAGGTCGAGCCCCATCGCGATCGCCTCCGCCCCGGATGCGCAGGCGCTCACCGGGGTGCGGGCGCCGCCCTTGGCGCCGAGGTCCATGGAGACCCAGGCCGCCGGTCCGTTGGGCATCAGCATCGGCACGGCGTACGGCGAGAGCCTGCGGGCGCCGCCCTTCTCGAACGCGTCGTCCTGGCCCAGCGTGGTCAGTACGCCGCCGGTGCCGGTGCCGATCACCACGGCCAGCCGCTCGGGCTCCACCTCGGGGGTGCCCGCGTCCCGCCAGGCCTCGCGGGAGCTGATCAGGGCGAGTTGTTCACATCGATCAAGGCGGCGGGCCTCGACCCGGTCGAGCAGCGAGGCCGGGTGGACGGGCAGCGCCGCCCCGACCCGGACCGGCAGCCGCTCGGCCCACTCCTCGGCGAGCAGGGACACCCCGGACGTGCCGCTGAGCAGCCCCGACCAGGTGGAGGCGGCGTCGGTGCCGAGGGGGGTGATCGCGCCGAGCCCGGTCACCAGTACGTCTTCAAGATCACTCATGCTCCGAGCCTGACAGCCGGAGGCGGGTGCGGGGGATGGTCCGAGGGGATCGATTTGTCTGGTGAGTGTTGTGGGGTTTCCACAGGTGTGGCGGCTTCTGGCGTCCCGGGACGCGAGAGGCCCGCCGCGCAAGGGGAGCGCGACGGGCCTCGGGGCGCAGGGTCCGCGGCGGGCCCGCGCCGTCAGCGGCCGGGCCCACCACCTGTCACAGCGCCTCGGCCGAAGGCTTCACCATCCCCCGCACCGTCCGGGCCTTCACGAAGTTCCCCAGCGCCGTCATCTCCCACTCGCCCGAGAACTGCTTGATGAGCTTCGCCATCATGACGCCGGTCTGCGGCTCCGCGTTGGTCAGGTCGAAGCGGACCAGCTCCTCGCCCGTGGACGCGTCGATCAACCGGCAGTACGCCTTGGCCACTTCGGTGAACTTCTGGCCCGAGAACGAGTTCACCGTGAAGACCAGGCCCGTCGCCTCGGCCGGGATGCGGCCCAGATCGACGACGATCACCTCGTCGTCGCCCGCGCCCTCGCCCGTGAGGTTGTCGCCGGAGTGCTTGATCGCGCCGTTCAGGATGGAGAGCTTGCCGAAGTAGCAGCTGTCCAGGTGGTTGCGCTGCGGGCCGTAGGCGATGACCGAGGCGTCCAGGTCGATGTCCTTGCCCCGGAACGCGGGCTCCCAGCCGAGGCCCATCTTCACCTGGGAGAGCAGCGGACGCCCGCCCTTGACCAGCGACACGGTCTGGTTCTTCTGGAGGCTGACCCGGCCCTTGTCCAGATTGATCTTCCCGCTCGGCGCGGCGGCGGGGGCGGCGGGTGCCGGGGCCTGGGCCGGCGGAACCGAGGGCATGGGCGGTACGGCCATGGGCGCGGTGGGGGCCGGGGCCGCCGCGGGCGTGGGCGCGGCGGCGGGTGGCTCCTCCTCGACCGAGACGCCGAAGTCCGTGGCGATGCCCGCCAGTCCGTTCGCATATCCCTGGCCCACCGCGCGCGCCTTCCACGCGCCGCCGCGCAGATAGACCTCCATGACGACCAGCGCGGTCTCGGAGCCGAGCTGCGGCGGGGTGAAGGTGGCGATCACGCTGCCGTTGTCGGCGTCGCGCAGGGTGGCCGTGGGTTCGATGCCCTGGAAGGTCTGGCCCGCCGCGTCCGGGCTCGCGGTGACCACGATCTTCTCGATGCCCGGCGGCACGGCCGTCGTGTCCACGACGATCGCGTCCGGGGCGCTGCCACCGCCGGACCGGTAGGTGACCCCGGGGCCCGACGGCTGGTTGTAGAAGATGAAGTCGTCGTCGGAGCGCACCTTGCCGTCGGCGGTGAGCAGCAGGCCCGACACGTCGAGCCGCACCGGAGCGGCGACGTCCACCGCCACGCGGGCGGTCGGGAGCGGAAGGTTCGAGCCGGGTGTCATAGCGGTCATGTCCCGGGAACGAGCGAGGCGGCTTTACGGTTCCTTGAACGTCCCGCGAATTTCGCGGCCCGCGTCCGGGGGCCGTGTCCGGGGCCCGGCTCAGTGCGGCCAGATGGGCGGATCGGTGGTGAAGTGGCCGCCCAGGCAGGCGTGGTCCGGGTTGCCGGGGTCGAGCTCGCCCTGCTCGGCGATCAGCTTCTCGGCGTACGGCTCGGAGTCGTCCTGCGGCTCGTATCCCAGCGCCCGCGCCGACGAGAGGTCCCACCACAGCCGGGTGTTGGCGGAGGAGCCGTAGACGACGGTGTGGCCGACGCTCTCGGCCGTCAGTGCCGCGTGGAAGAGGCGCGCGCCGTCGCCGGGGCTCATCCAGACCGACATCATCCGTACCGAGGTCGGCTCCTTGAAGCACGCGCCGATCCGCACGGAGACGGTCTCCAGGCCGTACTTGTCCCAGTAGTACTGGGACAGGTCCTCGCCGAACGCCTTGGAGAGGCCGTAGAACGTGTCCGGCCGGTGCGGGGTGTCGACCGGGATCAGGGCGTCCCGCTCCAGTGGCGTCGAGCCCTGCGGGCGGGGCGTGAAGCCGACCGCGTGGTTGGAGGAGGCGAAGACCACGCGCGCGACGCCTTCCTCGCGCACGGCCTCGTAGAGGTTGTATGTGCCTTCGATGTTGGCCCGCAGGATCTTGTCGAACGACGACTCCAGCGAGATGCCCGCGAGATGCAGGACCGCGTCGACGCCTCGTACCGCCTCGCGCAGCGCGCCCTTGTCGGCGAGGTCCGCGGTGATCGCGTCGGGCTCCCCGGGGATCGGTGCCACGTCGAAGAGTCGCAGGTCGTAGCCGTATGCCGGGAGCAGTTCGCGCATCAGGGTGCCGAGTCCACCGGCGGCGCCGGTGAGCAGGACGGTACGGGGAGCGGGCATGGGCGGATCTCCTCGGGGCGCGGGCGGGAAGACGTCTCCATGGATGACGTTCACAACCATGGAGACGCTAGAGAGCGCGCTCCGACCGCGTCAACTCCGCGAACACCAGCGCGTCGCCGTTTCGCGCCTTGACCGTCGCTGAAGCGCTGCCCTAGCGTGGTGATGTTCAAGGATATGGACGGCAATCAGAATAATGCACGACCGGTCTTGCTCTGGGAGCGCCTGTGAAGCCTGTGACGCCCGTGATGCCCGTGACGTCTCTGAAGCCGGCCCCGCTCGCCGACCGCCTGGACGGCCTGCTGTTCTTCCCCGTGACGGCGTTCGGGCCGGACGGCGGCCTGGACCTCGACGCCTTCCGCGCGCATGTGAGGAGCGGCATCGAGGCGGGCGCGGCCGCGGTGTTCGCCTGCTGCGGGACCGGCGAGTTCCACGCGCTCACGCCGGAGGAGTTCCACGCGTGCGTGGCCGCCGCCGTGGCGGAGGCCGCGGGCCGCGTGCCGGTGGTGGCGGGCGCCGGATACGGCACGGCCGTCGCCGTTCAGTACGCGAGGCTCGCCGAGGACGCGGGCGCCGACGGGCTGCTCGCCCTGCCGCCGTACCTCGTCGTCGCCGACCAGGAGGGCCTGCTGCGCCACTACACCGCGCTCGCCGCCGCCACCTCCCTCGACGTCATCGTCTACCAGCGCGACAACGCGGTGCTCACGCCCGCGAGCGTGGTCCGGCTCGCGCGGGTCGACGGCGTCATCGGCCTGAAGGACGGGGTCGGCGACCTCGATCTGATGCAGCGGATCGTCAGCACCGTACGCAGGGAGCTCCCCGGCCGGGAGTTCCTGTACTTCAACGGCCTGCCCACCGCCGAACTGACCGGCCTCGCCTACCGGGGCATCGGTGTCACGCTCTACTCCTCGGCGGTCTTCTGCTTCGCGCCCGACATCGCGCTGGCCTTTCACCGGGCGCTGAACAGCGGGGACGACGACACGGTGAACCGCCTCCTAGACGGCTTCTACGTACCGCTCGTCGAACTGCGCAACCAGGGCCGGGGGTATGCCGTTTCGCTCGTCAAGGCGGGGGTGCGGCTGGCCGGTTTCGGCGTGGGAGAAGTGCGTGGGCCACTGAGCGAGCCGGACGCGTCCCACGTCAAGCAGCTGGCGGCGCTGATCGAACGGGGGCGGGCGCTGCTGGCGGAGCCGGAGCCGGAGCCGGAGCGGGGCGCGGTCGGGGGCGCGGGCGCGGCGGGTGCCGCCGAGGTGGGCGGTGCGGGCTCGTGAAGGCGTCGGCGTTCCTCTACCCCTGGGACGTCGTCGGCGACCCGGACGCGGCCGCGCGGATCGCGGACCTCGGGGTGCGGCAGGTGACCCTGGCGGCCGCGTACCACTCGACCCGGGCCCTCACCCCGCGCCACCCGCGCCACCGGGTCGTCACGGCCGAGCACGCGGCGGTGCTCTACCCGCCCGACGAACGCCGCTGGTCCGGACGGACATTGCGGCCGTACGCGGCCGGAGCGTGGGCACCCGGGGACGCGTACGGCGAGGCCGCCGAAGCGCTCGCCGCCGTCGGCCTCGACGTCCACTCCTGGGTCGTCCTCGCCCACAACTCCCGCCTCGGCGCCGAGCACCCCGGGACATCGGTGGTCAACGCGTACGGCGACCGCTATCCATGGGCGCCCTGCATAGCGCGGCCCGAAGTCCGGGCGTATCTGGTCGCGTTGGCGGCGGAGGCGGCGGTGCGTCCCGGGGCGCGCGGGACCGAGCTGGAGTCCTGTGGATGGTACGGCCTGGCGCATCCGCACGCCCACGACAAGATCGCGGGGGTGGAGCTGGACGAGGTCTCCCAGTACCTCATGTCGCTGTGCTTCTGCGGCTCGTGCCGGGACGGGTACGGGGAAGCGGGCCTGGATCCGGCCGAGTTGAGGGTGGCGGTGCGGGGCGCGTTGGACGCGGTGTGGCGTGGGGCGGAGCGGGCGCCGTCGGGGGAGGAACTGCTGGCGGCGACGGTCGGGTACCGGGCCGCCGTGGCGCGGGGGCTCCAGGAGGAGGCCGTCGCCGCCGTACGGGCGGCCGCCGGGCCCGGATTCCAGGTGCTGCTGCACGCGGATCCGCAGGTGCGGCGGTGCGGGGCGAACGCGGGGGTGGATCCGGCGGGGGTGTTCGGGTTCGCGGACGGGGTGGTGGTGCCGTGTCCGGGCGGCGCGGTGGACCTGCTGCGTCCGTTCGCGCCGCACGCGGCGGGGGCGGTGCTCGCGGCGAACTTCACGGTGGTGGCGGGGATGGGGGGCCGGCCGGGGACGCTGGGGGAGGACGCGGCGCGTGCGGCGGCGGGCGGGGCGACGGAACTGCGCCTGTATCACGCGGGGTTGGCGTCGGAGGGGGACCTGGCGGCGGTCCGGCGATCGGGCGCCTTGGGCTAGGGCCTGTCCGGTGGATCTTGCCTGGGACGCGGGGGTGTGGCACGCCCATCTGCCGCGTTGTCGTCGGTTGCCGACTCCCCCAAGCTCTCGGCTCCGCTCGACCAGGGGGTACCCCCACGCGTCGCCGCCCTCCTCCGCCTTGCAGCATTGGGGTCTCCCCTGCTCGAACGAAGTTGAGAGCTTGGGGAAGCACCACACCCCCACTCACCAGCACCGAAACGCCGTCCCGGACCGAAGGCGGCCAGATCCACCGGACAGGCCCTAGCCGCCGCCCCCTCTGCGCTGCCGGAGAGGGCGACGGCCGGGCGCCCGGCCGCCCCGCCCCCTCCGTGCCGACGGGCGGGGCGACGGGCGACGCGACGGTCCGGCCCGGCGCCCGGTGCCGCCCGCGTGCTACGACGTCTTCAGCGCCGCCTGCATCATCTTCTGCGCCACCGGCGCCGCGAGGCCGTTGCCGCTGACTTCCGAGCGGGCGGCGCCCGAGTCCTCGATGAGCACGGCCACCGCCACCTCCTTGCCGGTGGACGAGTCCTTGGCGTACGACGTGAACCAGGCGTACGGCGTCTTGGAGTTGCCCACGCCGTGCTGGGCCGTGCCCGTCTTGCCGCCGACCTCCGCGCCGCTCACCTTGGCGTTGGAGCCGGTGCCCTCCTCGACGACCGTCACCATCGCGCTGCGCAGCTGCCTGGCGGTCTCCGACGACAGGATCCGCTTGTTGTCGGCGTCCTTGTAGGACTGGAGGGTGTTCCCGTCCGCGTCCGTCACCTTGGAGACCATATGGGGCGATGCCATGAGCCCATCGTTGGCTATGGCGGCGGACACCATGGCCATCTGCAACGGCGTCGCCGTCACATCGAACTGGCCGATGCCGGTCAGCGCCGTCTGCGCCCGGTCCATGCCCTTGGGGTACGCACTCGCGGTGGCCCGCACCGGCACGTCCTGTTCGGCGTCGTTGAAGCCGAACTTCTCCGCCATCGCCCTGACCTTGTCCTGGCCGAGCTGGTCCGCCATCTTCGCGAAGACGTTGTTGCACGAGTAGCGCAGCGCGGTACGGATGGTGGCGTTCTCGCACGGCGCCGACGCGTTCTCGTTGGTCAGCACGGTCCTGGTGTTCGGCAGCGTGTACGGGTTGGGGCTTTCGGTGTTCACGTCGACCGACGGGTACAGGCCGTTCTCCAGCGCCGCCGCGGCCACCACCAGCTTGAACGTCGACCCCGGCGGCAGCGGCTGGCGCAGCGCCCGGTTCACCATCGGCTTGTCCGGGTCGTCGGACAGTGCCTTCCAGGCGTCGCCGTCCGTCGATCCGGCGATCTTCGACGGGTCGTACGACGGCGTGGAGACCATACCGAGTACGCGACCGGTCTTCGGGTCGATGGCGACGGCCGCGCCCTTCTTGCCGCCAAGCGCGTCATAGGCGGCCTTCTGCACGGCCGGGTCGATGGTCGTCAGGACGTTGCCGCCGCTCGCCCGCTTGCCGGTGAGCGCCGAGAGCGGATCCTTCATCCGGGTGTCGGTGCCGTCGAGCACCTTGCTGTAGATCCCCTCCAGCTGGGTCGCCCCGTACACCTGTGAGCTGAACCCGGTCACCGCCGCGTAGAGGTCACCGTTCTTGTACGTGCGCTTGTACGCGAGGTCACCGCTCTTCGTCCTCTCCGATCCGGTGACCGGCGAGCCGGCCACGATGATGTCCCCGAGCGGGTTCGCGTACTGCGCGATGGTGTTCCGCCGGTTCAGCTTGTCGTCCGCGAGGGCCTGGCCTTTGTAGAACTGCACATAGGTGGCTCGTCCGAGGAGGGCGAGCACCATCAGCAGACAGAAGACCGCGGCGCGCCTGATCATCTTGTTCATCCCATGAACAGGACGAGCCGGGTGGCCGTATTCGTTCCTTATGGCCGGATTTCTCAGAAAGCTCTCATCTGCCGACGGGGGCCGTACCCGGCGCCGCCGCGGTCAGTCCTTCAGGGTGAGGACGACCTCGTCGATCTCCGCACCCCGGGCGTTCGCGAAGCCCCGGTCACGGCCGACGATCACGAAGCCGCACTTCTCCAGGACCCGGATCGAGGCCGCGTTGTCGGCGGCAGCGCGCGCGTGGAGCGGGCGCTGCGGGGCGAGGGCGACCAGCGCGGACAGGGCCGCGCTCGCGATGCCGCGCCCCCAGTGCGCCCGGTCCACCCAGTACGTCACCTCGCGCTCGTCCGGCGGCCCGTACACCGCCGCGTGGCCCGCGACCTCGCCGTCGGCGAGCACCGTCCGTATCAGTGTGTCCGAGGTCCGGATGCGGGCCCAGTGCGCGTCGAAGCGGGCCCGGTCGGTGGGGTCCTCGGGGCCGAAGGCCGCCATCCGGACCGACTCCGGGTCGCTCATCTGCCCGAAGAACAGGGGTAGATCGCTGTCCCGCACCTCACGCAGGACGACGGCCGGCCGGGGGCGTTCGAGGTTCGTGGAAGACATGCGTCAGAGCCTACGGGTGGCCAGTGTCAGTCGGTCGCGCGCGTCGAACAGGGCGTCCTTGACCATCTGTTCATGTGCCGGGGTCAGCCGCGCGACCGGCACCGAGCAGCTGATCGCGTCGCGCGCGGGCGTCCGGTACGGGATGGCGACGCCGAAGCAGCGCAGGCCCAGCGTGTTCTCCTCGCGGTCCACCGCGTACCCCTGCTCGCGGATCTGGTGCAGCTCCTCGATGAGCTTCTCGCGGTCGGTGATGGTGTGCTCGGTCAGCTGCTGAAGGGTCTGGGGGAGCAGCTTGCGCACCTGCTCGTCGGTGTGGGTGGCCAGCAGCGCCTTGCCCAGCGAGGTGGAGTGCGCGGGCAGCCGTCGCCCCACGCGCGTGAAGGGCCGCAGGTAGTGCTGTGACTGGCGGGTGGCCAGATAGACCACGTTGGTGCCGTCGAGGCGGGCGAGGTGGATGGTCTCCGTGGTGTCGTCGGAGAGCCGGTCGAGCGTCGCGCGCGCGGCCGCGACGACCTCGTCGCCGTCGATGTAGGAGGTGCCCACGAGCAGCGCCCGCACACCGATCCCGTACCGGGTGCCGGTGGCGTCGGTCTCCACCCAGCCGAGCTCCACCAGGGTGCGCAGCAGCATGTAGAGGCTGGACTTGGGGTATCCGACCGCCTCCTGGACCGAGGCCAGGGAGTGCATTCCGGGGCGCCCCGCGAAATACTCCAGCAACTCCACCGTACGCACGGCGGACTTGACCTGGGCCCCGCCCGTCTCGGCAGTCGACATCCGACCTCGCCCCTTCTTGTCTGCGCGTCTTGCCAACGCAGAACGCCCGTCAATAGAGTCCAGCATATTCACCAGCAGGAATCTTGTTCAGAATACCGAACAAGTGGTGGTGAGCGGCAGTGTCAGCAGGGACAAACCAGCAGGACTACGGGCAGAACGCGGACGGTACGCGCGCGTGGCACGGACCAGTACGCGGACAGTACGCGGGCGGAACCGGAAGCCGGAAGGACATCGCGGTGAGCACAGCACCAGTCTGGAGTGTCGACCCCCGTACCGGGAAGCCGCGGGAGGAAGTCGCGGCGGAGGCGACGGAGGCGGAGGTCGACGAGGCGGTACGGGCCGCCTGGGCGGCGCGCGGCGCGCTCGCCGACCGGAGCCTGCGGGCCGCCCTGCTGCGGACCGCCGCCGATCTCCTCGACGGGAGCGGGGAGCACGTGGTGGAGGCCGCCGACGCCGAGACGGCCCTCGGACCCGTCCGGCTCACCGGTGAACTCGCGCGCACCACCGCCCAGTTGCGGGCCTTCGCGGACGTCGTGGACGAGGGCGCCTTCCTCGACGTACGCATCGACCACGCGGACGCGGACCGCACTCCGCCATGGCCCGATCTGCGGCGGATGAAGGTGCCGCTGGGGGTGGTCGCGGTCTACTCGGCGTCCAACTTCCCGCTCGCCTTCTCCGTCCCCGGCGGCGACACGGCGAGCGCGCTCGCGGCCGGGTGCCCGGTGGTGGTCAAGGCCCATCCGGCCCATCCGGCCACGTCCGAGCTGTGCGTGTCGCTGCTGCGGCGCGCTGCGCTGCGGGTGGGGCTGCCGGCGGACGTGATCGCGCTGGTCCACGGCTTCGACGCGGGCGTCGCGCTGGTACGTCATCCGCTGGTCGCGGCGGCCGGTTTCACCGGGTCGGTACGGGGCGGGCGCGCTCTCTTCGACGCGGCGGCGGCGCGGCCGGTGCCGATCCCCTTCCACGGCGAGCTGGGGTCGTTGAACCCGGTCGTGGTCACCGAGGCGGCGGCGCGGGAGCGGGGCGAGGAGATCGGGGCGGGTCTTGGGGCGTCGATGACGCTGGGCGTCGGCCAGTTCTGCACCAAGCCGGGGTTCGTGCTGGCTCCGGCCGGGGCGGACGGCGACGCGCTGGTGAAGGCGCTGACGGCGGCGGTCAGCGACTGTGAGGCGGGGGTGATGCTCGACCACCGGATGCGGGACGCGTTCGTGGCGGGGGTCGCGGAGCGGGCCGCGCTCGACGGGGTCGGGTCGCCGGTGACGCCGGGGGCGGGCGGGGAGCACACGGTGAGCGCGGGGTTCCTGACGGTGCCGGCGGCACTTCTGGCGTCGGCCGGGCCGCACGATCTGCTGCTGGAGGAGTGCTTCGGTCCGGTGACGGTGGTCGCGCGATATGAGCACCTGTCCGAAATCGGAGCGGTGCTCTCGCGGTTGCCGGGGAATCTGACGGCGACGCTTCAGGTGTCGGCGGGGGAGGCGGCGGGGCGCGACGGCGAGGCGGCGGACCTGCTCGCCTCGCTGTCGGGGCTGGCGGGACGGGTACTGGTGGACGGGTGGCCGACGGGGGTGGCGGTGGCGCCGGCCCAGCATCACGGCGGGCCGTACCCGGCGACGACGTCGACGTCCACGTCGGTGGGGGCGACGGCGATCGAGCGATGGCTGCGCCCGGTGACGTACCAGAGCACGCCGGAGGCGTTGCTGCCGGTGGAGTTGCGGGAGGGGGCGGTGGGAGTGCCGCGGTGGGTGGACGGTCGCTTCTCCCCCACCCCGCCCGTTTCCTGAAGCCCTGGGCGGGCGGCCGGGTGGTGGGTTGAGGTGGGGGGAAGGGGAGAGGTCGTCCCGGGGGCTCCGCCCCCGGACCCCCCGGCGGGGCCTGCGGCCCCTGCACCCCGCTTTGGGGCTGCGCCCCTGGATCCCGAGGGGGCTTTGCCCCGTCCCCCGCTGAGGCCGCCGCCTCAGCCCGCCCCTACGGGGCTCCGCCCTCGTCCCCCGGCGGGGCCTGCGGCCCCTGCACCCCGCTCAGGGGCTGCGCCCCTGGACCCCCCCACGCAGGGCTCCGCCCCTGCCTCCCCGCAGGGCTCCGCCCCTGCACCCCTGCGGGGCTCCGCCCCCGCCCGCGGGCAGGGTGGGGGCGCAGCCCGTGGGTCAGGCTCGTGCTCGCTGCCTCGTTACCGGCT
Source organism: Streptomyces sp. NPDC048696 (assembly GCF_043198895.1). Taxonomy (NCBI): domain Bacteria; kingdom Bacillati; phylum Actinomycetota; class Actinomycetes; order Kitasatosporales; family Streptomycetaceae; genus Streptomyces; species Streptomyces sp. NPDC048696. Next base: position 523,232 of record NZ_JBICVJ010000004.1, read on the forward strand.
CCTGGAGTTCCGTTACCCAGGCCGTCTCGTCCTCCGGGCACTCCAGCGTGACCTCCCGGGGGTACGCCGTCGACTCGTAGCCGTGGGATTCGACCCAGTGGGCCAGGGTCTGGACCGTGGGCAGGACCGTGTTCATCGCGCCGCGGTGGACGATCGTCGCCGCCTGGTCGACCGCCGGGAGGTCGTGGACGCGCAGGCCGTCCGTGTCGCTCGGCTCCGCCGCCACCTGGACGCCCGCGTGGACGGTGATCGCGCCGCCGCCCCGGGGCGCGTCCTCGTACCAGGCGATCCCCGGGCCCGTCGGGGCGATGCCCGCCGCCTTCAGGCGCTCGAACAGTTCGCCGTACAGGGGCCTGATCACCGCGGTGATGTGGTGCGGGCGAAACTCTCGGCGGTGCCGGTCAGTTCGGCCACCCGGACCGGCGGGAGGTTCTTCAGGACTACGTCGTCGGTGGGCATGTGACCCTCGCTCTCGATCGACCGGAGCCTCGCCTCGACCTGGACCAGCCGGTCCGCCGCCTCCTGCATCGCCGCCTCCAGCTCGGCCCGCCGCAGCCGCAGCATGCCGCGCAGTTCCTCCGTACTCACCCGTTCGTCCAGGATCTCCCGTACCTGGGAGAGGGTGAGTCCGAGGTCCTTCAGCGCGATGACGCGGTTCAGGCGGGCCAGTTGGGCGGCGGTGTAGAAGCGGTAGCCGGTGGCCGGGTCGACATGGGCCGGGCGCAGCAGTCCGGTGGCGTCGTAGTGACGCAGCATCCGGACCGATACGCGGCCGTGCCGGGCGAAGTCTCCGATGGTGAACATGATGTCTCCGAGTTCACGGCCTGACACGGTGTGAGGGTCAAGCCCACACGTAGAGCGCCCCGCACCTTACTTCTTTCCCATCCGCACCTTCAGCGTCACCAGCACCGTCACCGCGAACAGCCCCGCCGACACCGCCAGGCTCACCCGCATCCCGGGGACGAACCCGCCGCCACCCGCCACCAGCGCGCCCGACATCGCCACGCTCAGCGCGCCCGCGACCTGGCGGCCCGCGTTCAGCACCCCGGCCGCGAGGCCGGCCCGCTCCTGCGGCAGGGCCTCCATCATCGCGGCCGTCAGCGCCGGGACGGACAGGCCGCAGCCGAGCGCGAGGGGGATCATCAGGAAGGCGGCGAGCAGGGCGGGCGTGTGCTCGTCGGGTACGAGCAGCAGGAGCAGGCCCGCGATCGCGACCAGCTGGCCGATCAGCATCGGGCGGCGCGGCCCGTAGCGGTTGGAGAGCTTGCCCGAGAGGACGTTCGTCAGCGGGATCAGAGCCGTCATCGGCAGGAACATCAGCCCCGCCGTCAGCGCCGACTCGCCCCGGGTCCGCTGGAAGTACAGGCTGAAGACGAAGATCACGCCGTAGAACGCCACGCTCGCCGCCGCGCCCACCGACACCGCGAGCGCCACCGTCGGCGTACGGAACAGGCCGAGCGGGACCACCGGGTGGGCCGCGCGCGACTCGATCAGCAGGAACGCCACCGCCGCCACGACCGCGATCGCGCCCGCCGTCATCCGTACCGTGCCCTGCTCGATCACCGCGAAGGCGAGCGCGGCGAGCGCCACCACCGCCGTCAGCTGGCCCGGCAGGTCGAGCGGGGCGGGACGCGGGGCCGTGCGCGGGGCGCGGGCCATGAGGGCCAGGGCCGCCAGACCCAGCGGGAGGTTGATGAAGAAGATGCCCCGCCAGTCCCACACGGTGGTCAGCGCGCCGCCCGCCACCGGGCCCAGCGCCACCGCCACCGAGCCGCCCGCCGCCCACAGCGCCACCGCGCGGGCCCGCCGCGCCGGGTCCGGGTAGGCCTGGCGCACGAGGGCGAGCGAGGCGGGCAGGACCACGGCGGCCGCCGTGCCCTGGACCGTACGGGCGCCGATCAGCACGCCCAGGTTCGGGGCGAGACCGCAGGCGACGGAGGCGAGGGTGAAGACGACCGTGCCGAGCGCGTACGCCTTGGCCGAGCCGATCCGGTCGGCGAAGGCGCCGGTCGAGAGCATCAGGGCGGCGAAGGCCAGGGTGTAGGCGTCCACCACCCACTGGAGCCCGGACATCCCGCCGCCGAGGTCGGAGCCGATCGCGGGCAGGGCCACGTTCACCACGGACGCGTCGAGGGTGATCAGCGCGAAGCCGAGGAGGGCGGCGGCGAGGGTGATGCCGGGGGCGGAGGTCCGAGGGGTCTCGGGTGCCTTGTGGTGCGCCAACTCGCGGTCTGCGGGGGCGGCTTGCGGTACGACGTTGGTTGACATGCCCTCAGCTTGGCGATCGCGCCCGGGTTACAGTAGTGACCTGAATGCCATGCACCCGGAGGTTCTGGCCATGAGTGCCGCAGGTTCAGTGAGCAGCGAGAGTTCCGTGAGCAGCAAGAGTTCCGCGAGCGGCAGCGGTTCCGCGACTGCGTCGGACGGCCGGCGGCCGCATCGCCTCGTCGTCGTCGCGCCCTCCCCGGTCTCGATGTTCAACCTCGCCATTCCCGAACTGCTCTTCGCCAAGGTGGAGATCGACGGCGCTCCCGGGTACGAGCTGACGGTCTGCACCCCGGATCCGGGGCCGATCGCGACCACCGGCGGGCTCGACCTCCAGGTGAGCCGGGGCCTGGACGCCGTCGCGGACGCCGACACCGTGCTGGTCGCGGGCACCGGACAGCGGTACGTGCCCGACCCGCGCACCGTCGAGGCGGTCCGGCGCGCCGCGGCCCGGGGCCGGCGGATCACCTCCATCTGCAGCGGCGCCTTCGTGCTGGCCGAGGCGGGACTGCTCGACGGGCGCAGCGCCACCACGTACTGGGAGCTCGCCGACGAGCTGCGCCGCCGCTATCCCTCCCTCGCCCTGAAGGGTGACGTCCTCTACGTGGAGGACGGGAACGTGATGACGTCCTCCGGGTACGCGGCCGGGATCGACATGTGCCTCCACATCATCCGTACCGACTACGGCGCCGCCGTCGCCAACCAGGTCGCCAGAGCCGCGCTCGTGGCGCCGGTGCGGCCCGGCGGGCAGACCCAGTTCACCCAGACCCCGCTGCCCGCCGAGCGGGGAGTGGTCTGCGCCGACACCCGGGGCTGGGCGATGCGCAACCTGGACAAGCCGCTGACGCTCACCGATCTGGCCCGGCACGCGGGCGTGAGCGTGCGCACCCTGACCCGGCGCTTCCACGCCGAGAGCGGTGTCAGCCCGCTCCAGTGGCTGCTGCACCAGCGCGTCGAGCGGGCCAAGGAGCTCCTGGAGACCACCACGCTCGGCATGGACCAGATCGCCGAGGCCAGCGGCCTGGGCAGCGCCGACTCGCTCCGCGCGCACCTGGTCCGCCGCACCGGTCTCACCCCGAGCTCCTACCGGGCCACCTTCAACCAGTTGGAGGCCGCCCGCTGACCTGTGGGAGGCCGCCTCCTGACCTGCGGGAATGCGAAGGCGGCCGCCATGGTTGTAATACTTGAAAGTCATACAAAATCGGGGTCGGAACCGGGCCCGTGACCGAGTCGGAGAGAAGTGACATGCGCGTCGAGATCTGGAGCGACATCGCCTGCCCGTGGTGCTACATAGGCAAGGCCCGCTTCGAGAAGGGCCTGGCGGAGTTCGCCCACCGCGACGACATCGAGGTGGTGCACCGATCCTTCGAGCTCGACCCGAACCGCCCGAAGGGCGACGTCGGCCCGGTGATCCCGATGCTGGCCAAGAAGTACGGCCGTACCCTGGACGAGGCCCGGGGCATGGAGGAGCACGTCGCCTCCAACGCGCGCGCCGAAGGTCTCGGCTACCTCACCGAGGGCCGCGACCACGGCAACACCTTCGACATCCACCGCCTGCTGCACCTGGCCAAGGCGCGCGGCCGCCAGGACGCGCTGCTGGACCTGGCCTACCGGGCCAACTTCGCCGAGGAGCGCTCCGTCTTCGACGCCGAGGTCCTGGTCGAGCTCGCCGTGGAGGCGGGCCTCGACGCGGACGAGGTGCGAGCCGTGCTCGCCGACGAGAGCGCGTACGCCGACGAGGTGCGGGCGGACGAGGCCGAGGCCGCCGCTCTCGGCGCCAACGCCGTGCCGTTCTTCGTCGTCGACCGCAAGTACGGCATCTCCGGCGGCCAGCCCGCCGAGGTCTTCACCCAGGCCCTCGAACAGGCCTGGCAGGAGCACCGCCCGGTGCTCGCCACCCTGGGCTCCACGCCCGCCGAGGGCGAGGTCTGCGGCCCGGACGGCTGCGCGGTCCCCGGCGCGTGACGCGTCTGCCCGATGGGCTCATCGGGCCCAACGCGTAAGCAGCCCTTGATGGTTCCCCTCAGCCCTTGTCGATCGACATCGATTGACCCGGGGCCGAGGGGGCCGCAGGGTGGGATCATGGAAATCCTGGAGCCCCTGGCGGGCGACGCGTTCGCACCCGAGACGACCTATCTGAACACTTCCAGCACCGGGCTGCTGCCCCGGCGGGCCGTCGAGGCCGCCACCCGGCTCCTCGGCGAGAACGCGGCGGGCACCCGGCTGGGTGCGGGTGGCTTCGACGAGCTCGCCGCCGTACGGGCCTCCTTCGCCCGGCTCACCGGGGTCGGCGTCGACCGGGTCGCGCTCGGCTCGTCGGTCGCCGTCCATGTCGCACTGATCGCCCACTCGCTGCCCGCCGGATCCGAAGTCCTCGCCCCCGAGCACGAGTTCAGCTCGGTCGTCCAGCCGTTCGCGGTCCGGGGCGACCTCAAGATGCGGTACGTCCCGCTGGAGTCCCTTGCCGAGGCGGTACGGCCCAGCACCTCGCTGGTCGCCTTCTCCTCCGTCCAGTCGGCCGACGGACGGGTCGCGGACCTCGCGGCCGTACGGGAGGCGGCGGCCGCGCACGGGGCCCGTACGCTCCTCGACGCCAGCCAGTCGGCGGGCTGGCTGCCGCTGGACGCGGGCGCGTACGACTACACGGTCACCGCCGGGTTCAAGTTCCTGACGTGCCCGCGCGGCACCTCGTTCCTCACCGTCACCGAGGAGGCGCAGGAGCGGCTGGCGCCGCTGCACTCGGGGTGGTTCGCCGCCGAGGACCTGAGCGACAACTACGGCCCGGTGTCCGAACTCGCCGCCTCCGCGCGGCGGTACGACGAGCCCGGCTCCTTCCTCTCCTACCACGCGGCCGCCGAGTCCCTGGCGCTGCTCGAATCGGTGGGCATCGACGCGGTGCACGCCCACGACCTGGCCCTCGCGGACCGGCTGCGGGCGGGCCTCGCCGACCTCGGCCACCGGTCGGTCGCCGACGACTCGGCCGGCGTCGCCGTGCCGGGCCTCGGCGGCGCGCAGCCGGAGCTGCTGCGGGCCGGGGTCTACGCCTCCGCCCGCGGCGGCAATCTGCGGTTCGCGGTCCACCTGTACAACGCGTCGGCGGACGTGGACCGGGCGCTGGACGTGCTGTCCGCCCTGTGACCTCCCGCACCGGCGATAACCAGTGGTCGCGGCCGGGTCCCACGGGGGAGGATCCGGCCGTGATCACGGACAGCGAGAACGACGCACGGGTGCGCGCGGCCGCCCGGAACAACGCCGAGTGGTGCGCGGCCCTGTGCCGGGCGCACGGCATCACGGGCGAGACCGGCCCGTACGCCTGGACGAGCCCGCGCCGCACCCCGCCGCTCTATCCGGACGCGGTGACCCTCGCCCCCGACGCCTCGCCGCGCGAGATCGTCGGGCGGATCGACGCCTCGCCGGGTGCCTCGGTCAAGGACAGCTTCGCCACCCTGGACCTGACGGACGAGGGCTTCGAGGTCCTGTTCGGCGCCGAGTGGATCCACCGGGCCGCGCCCGAGGCGGCCGACCCCGGCTGGGAACAGGTGCGTACGGAAGGGGAGTTGGCGCGCTGGGAGGACGCCTGGGCGGGCGGGGAGGGCGACGGTCTTTTCCCGGCCGCGCTGCTCGCCGACGAGGACCAGCTCTTCCTCGCGGCCCGGGACGCGGACGGCGAGATCGTCGCGGGCGCGATCGCCACCCGCGGCGAATCGGTGGCCGGGATCTCCAACCTCTTCGCGGCCGACGGCGACCTGGACACGGCCTGGGCCGGGTGCCTCGCCTCACTCGCGCGGCACTGGCCCGGCCTGCCGGTCGTCGGCTACGAGAGCGGCGACGACCTGGCGGCCGCCGTCCGCGCCGGGTTCACCCCGGTCGGCGGGCTCAGGATCTGGCTGCGTCGCTGAGCGGTTCGCCGTACCAGCGCCAGGAGTCCTGGTGCGGAAGGTCCGGCAGGTCCGCCCGGCCGGTGGCCCACAGCAGCACCCGCCACCGGTCCGGATCCGTCGGCACCTCGCGGAACAGCCGCGCCAGCACCCGGTCGCACAGCCCGCCGGGCGGCGCCCAGGCCACGTCGAGGCCCTGCGCCACGTCGTACGTGTGCAGCAGGGTCTCGACGACGCCCATCGCCGCGAAGCCCTCCGGGTCCGAGATGCCGAAGACGTGGTGGGCCCGGACGTCCGGGGACGCGGTGCGGACCATCGCGGTCAGCAGTGCCCCGCTCGCCTCCAGGGTCTGGAGCAGCCCGGCGGGCCCGGCCGCGCGGTCCGCGTGCACCGCGTTGCGCGGCCCGCCGGGACGTTTCGCCTCCCACAGGTACGGCACGTCGCCGTCGAGCGGCGGCTGCTGCGGGCCGAGCTGCACGGCGTACGCGAACAGGTCGTCCGACAGATGCTCGACGGTCTCCCAGCAGTCCCAGTCCAGCGAGCCGGCCGGCACGCTCCAGTCCCCGGCGAGCCCGGCCCGCAGCGCGGTGACCGAGAGCCGCACGGAGTGTTCGACGTCGTCCGCGGTGACGGGAGTCCGGGAAGATTCATCAGCCATGGGCCGACCGTACCAACGATCACGCTCACCTCACGGGCGTGAAGTCCCTCGCCCCGATGAACTCCGGTCGCCTGATCGGGGCCGCGAAGGGCTCGACCGCCGTGTTCTCCACGCTGTTGAAGACGATGAACACATTGCTGCGCGGATACGGGGTGATGTTGTCCCCGGAGCCGTGCATGCAGTTGCAGTCGAACCAGGTCGCCGAGCCCGCGCGGCCGGTGAACAGCCGGATCCCGTGCCGGTCCGCCATCTTGGTCAGCGCCTCGTCGGACGGCGTGCCCGCGTCCTGCATCCGCAGCGACTTCTTGTAGTTGTCGCGCGGTGTGGCACCCGCGCAGCCCAGGAAGTCCCGGTGCGAGCCGGGCATGATCATGAGGCCGCCGTTGGTGTCGTGGTTCTCGGTGAGCGCGATCGACACCGAGACGGTCCGCATGTTCGCCAGGCCGTCCTCGGCGTGCCAGGTCTCGAAGTCCGAGTGCCAGTAGAAGCCCGACGCCCCGAACCCCGGCTTGACGTTGACGCGCGACTGATGGACGTACACATCGGAGCCGAGGATGCGCCGGGCGGTGCCGACCACCCGCTCGTCGCGCACCAGGCCCGCGAAGATCTCGCTGATCCGGTGCACCTCGAAGACCGACCGCACCGCCCCGGTCTGCGGCTCGGTGATCGCCCGCTCGTCCGCGCGTACCGCGGGATCGGCGATCAGGCGGTCCAACTCGCGCCGGTAGAAGGCGGTTTCGTCGTCCGAGAGCAGCTGGTCGACGGTGAGGAAGCCGTCCTGCTCATACGATTCGAGTCCGGCGGAGGGGCCCCAGACGACGGGGTCCTGGCGCGGGGTGACGACCTCGGTGGCGCCACGGGTGGGGTACAGGTCCGACATGGTTCAGGCCTCCTCGGTCAGCAGGGGGTAGACACCGTTCTCGTCGTGGTCCTCCCGTCCCGTGACGGGCGGGTTGAAGACGCAGACGCAGCGGAAGTCGGTCTTCGGGCGCAGGGTGTGCCGCTCATGGCCGTTGAGCAGGTACATCGTGCCCGGCGCGATCCAGTGGGTCTCGCCGCTCTCGTGGTCGGTGAGCTCGGCCTCGCCCTCGACGCAGAGCACGGCCTCGATGTGGTTGGCGTACCACATGGACGTCTCCGTACCGGCGTACAGGACCGTCTCGTGCAGGGAGAAGCCGACCTTCTCCTTGGCGAGCACGATCCGCTTGCTCTCCCAGGTGCCGGAGGCGGCGCGGACATGGCGGTCGGTGTTCTCGATGTCCTTCAACGAGCGGACTATCACGGTGGGTCGGCGCCTTTCTTGTGGGGGGACTTGTGGGGGGGGGGAGCGGGGTTCAGGAAGCGGTCTCGTGGACCGCGCGGGCCAGGGTGCGCAGCCCATCGTCCAGCTCTTCCGGGGTCACCGTGAGCGGCGGCAGCAGCTTGACGACCTCGCTGCGCGGGCCGGACGTCTCGATGAGCAGCCCGAGTTCGAAGGCGCGCCGCGCCACCGCCCCCGCGCGGTGCTCGTCGTGGAACTCCAGGCCCCAGACCAGGCCGTGGCCCCGGTACTCCTTGACGTCGACCAGGTTCTCCTCGGTGATCGAGATCAGCGCCTGCTCGACCTGCTCGCCGCGCGCCCGGGTCTGCTTCTCCAGCGACGACCCGTCGGTCCAGTACGCCTCAAGGGCCGCGGTCGCGGTCACGAAGGCCGGGTTGTTGCCCCGGAACGTGCCGTTGTGCTCGCCCGGCTCCCAGATGTCGAGCTCGGGCTTGAACAGGCACAGCGACATGGGCAGCCCGTACCCGCTGATCGACTTCGACAGGGTGACGATGTCCGGGGTGATGCCCGCCTCCTCGAAGGAGAAGAACGCGCCGGTGCGGCCGCAGCCCATCTGGATGTCGTCGACGATCAGGAGCATGTCGCGGCGCCGGCACAGGTCGGCGAGCGCGCGCAGCCACTCGGGCCGGGCCACGTTGATGCCGCCCTCGCCCTGCACGGTCTCGACGATGACGGCGGCGGGCTTGTTCAGGCCCGAGCCCTCGTCCTCAAGGAGTCGTTCGAACCAGAGGAAGTCCGGGGTCTGCCCGTCCAGGTAGTTGTCGAACGGCATGGGGGTGCCGTGGACCAGCGGAATGCCCGCACCGGCCCGCTTGAAGGCGTTGCCGGTGACGGCGAGCGAGCCGAGCGACATCCCGTGGAAGGCGTTGGTGAAGGAGACGACCGATTCGCGGCCCTTCACCTTCCGGACCAGCTTCAGCGCCGCCTCGACCGCGTTGGTGCCGGTCGGGCCCGGGAACATCACCTTGTACGGCAGGTCGCGCGGGCGCAGGATCACGTTCTGGAAGGTCTCCAGGAACGTGCGTTTGGCGGTGGTCGCCATGTCCAGGCCGTGGGTGATGCCGTCGCGTTCGAGATGGTCGAGCAGGGCGCGTTTCAACACCGGGTTGTTGTGGCCGTAGTTGAGTGATCCGGCCCCGGCGAAGAAGTCGAGGTACTCATGGCCGTCCTCGTCGGTGAGCCGGGCGCCCCGGGCCCGGTCGAAGACGGCGGGCCAGCCTCGGCAGTAGCTGCGCACCTCCGACTCCAGGGTCTCGAAGACGCTCAGGGCGGGCGGGGTGATGGTCACAGTCGTACTCCCAGGTCGATCCGGTAGAGGACTTCGGGCTGATGGCCGTCCTCGGGGAACAGCACGCGCTCGAAGAGGACTTCGCGGTGCGGCGCGGTGCCGCGCCGCTCGGCGAACGCGGTGAACAGCCGGTCGGACGCGGTGTTGTCGGGGGTGACGGTCGTCTCGACCAGACGCACCCCGTGCGAGTCGGCGACCTTCGAGGCCAGCGCTTCGAGCAGGGTGCCCGCGAGGCCGCGGCCGCGCTGCTCGCGGTCGACGGCGACCTGCCAGACCACGAGGGTCTGCGGGCGCTCCGGCCTGATGTATCCGGTGACGAAGGCGACCGGTTCACCGGCGCCGTCGCGCGCCACCAGGGAGGTGGCGGCGAAGTCGCGGCACCAGAGCAGATAGCTGTACGAGGAGTTGAGGTCCAGTACCTCCGAGTCGCGGGCGATACGCCAGATCGCGGCGCCGTCCTCGACGCGTGGGGTGTCGATATGGATGACGGTCTGTGCGGCGGTCATGCGGAAGGAATTTACCCAGCGGAAATCGAAATCGCATTAGCGGAGGGTGGTGCGTCGGGGAGTTCCTTGTGTTATCACGCGGATGTGCGCGCGAGGCGTTTTGTCCGGTAATTCCGGTACAAAAAGACACCTTTGTGGAGTCGATCACATGTGCATGACCGCCCGGAAATCTTGTTGAAAACTTGGTGTTTGAGATCAACAAGTCCGGGCAGAAGAAAACGGGAAGCTACTCGGAATAAGTAGCTTCCCGTTATGTTAATTCAACTTGAATTTATGTGAGGAAAAGGTGTTGGAGGGGCGGGTGGCCGCCGTTTTATCGGGTACTTGTGATTCACCAGGCCCGCGACACGGCTCGGCGGGCGGCCTCCAGGTCGACCGGGCGGCCGCCCTCGCCGAGCGCCGCGCCCAGTGCGGCGAGCGAGGACTGCACCGCGCCCCGCGTGGCGTCGACGCCGTAGTGGTTGACCCGGATCATCTCCTTCGCCAGTGCCCCGCCGCCCGCGATCAGCGGCAGCGCCGGATCGGCCGCGAGCGCCTTCGCGACCAGCTCGGACGCGTCGACTCCCGCCGGGGTGCGCAGCGTCGTGGCCACCGGGGCCGCGTCCCGCGCGTCGTGGACGTACGGAGCGAGGCCGCCGCCCAGCGCCGAGGCGCCCGCCCGGGTCGCGGCGGCCGCCGAGGCGTGCCGGGCCGTCACCGCGTCCAGGCCCTCCGCCTCGATCCGCTCCACACACGCCTCCAGGGCCAGCATCTCCAACTGGGCCGGGGCGTGCAGGAGGGCCTTGCGGCCGCCGTCGATCCAGCGCTCCTTCCAGTCGAGCAAGGAGAGGTAGGAGCGGCGCGGGGCGCGCGGGTTGGCGGCGATCCTGGCCCAGGCGCGCTCGCTCACCGACACCGCCGAGACACCGGCGGGGCCGCCCATCGCCTTCTGCGCGCCGATCACGCACAGGTCCACGCCCCACACGTCCGGCAGCAGCGGCTCGGCGGCCACCGAGGCGACCGCGTCCAGCATGAACAGGGCGCCGTGGCGGCGGACCACCTCGCCGATCTCCGCGACCGGGTTGGTGTTCCCGGTCGCCGCCTCCGCGTGCACCAGCGAGACGAAGTCGATCTCCGGGTGCTCGGTGAGCGCCCGGTCGACGTCCTCGGCGGTGACCGCCGTGTGGAACGGGACCTCCAGGTCGACCACGCTCGCGCCGCAGTCCCGCAGCCAGTTGCCGAAGGTCTGGCCGTACGGGCCGGTCACCACGTTCAGCGCGGTGGAGCCCGGGTGCGCGGCGCCCCGGATGCACCCCTCCAGCGGCAGCAGCGCCTCGCCCTGCATGATGACCACGTCCTGCTCGGTGGCGAGCAGCGCGGCCACCCGCCGCTCGATGGCCGCGAAACGGGCGGCGGACAGCGGGGCCAGGTCGAGCAGGGGGTGAGTCACGGTGCCTTCTTCGGTCGTCTGCGCTTGCGTTCACGGGCCCGGCGCCGAAGTGCCGAGCCTCTCGGTCGAGGGTACCCAGGCCCTCGTACAGTGCTGGTCATGAGCGATCACGCGGTGGTGCATGTCCGGGGGCGGGTGCTTGCGGGTCCCGAGGACGTACGGGACGAACTGTGGGCGGTGGACGGCCGGATCACCTATGAACGCCCGCCGGGCGCGGCCTACGCCGTCACGGTCACCGGCTGGGCGCTGCCCGGACTCGTCGACGCGCACTGCCACGTGGGGCTCGACCGGCACGGCCCGGTCGACGACCAGACCAGCGAGAAGCAGGCGCTCACCGACCGGGAGGCGGGCGTCCTGCTGCTGCGGGACGCGGGCTCGCCCTCCGACACCCGCTGGATCGACGACCGCGACGACCTGCCGAGGATCATCCGGGCGGGCCGCCACATCGCCCGCACCCGCCGCTACATCCGCAACTACGCCCATGAGATCGAGCCCGGCGACCTCGTCGCGTACGTCGCCCGGGAGGCGCGGCGCGGCGACGGCTGGGTCAAGCTGGTGGGCGACTGGATCGACCGCGAGGTGGGGGACCTGTCGGCGTGCTGGCCGCGCGGCGAGGTCGAGGCGGCGATCACCGAGGCGCACCGGCTCGGCGCGCGCGTGACGGCCCACTGCTTCGCCGAGGACTCGCTGCGCGACCTGGTCGAGGCGGGCATCGACTGCATCGAGCACGCGACGGGGCTCACCGAGGACACCATTCCGCTCTTCGCCGAGCGGGGGGTCGCGATCGTGCCGACGCTGGTGAACATCGCCACGTTCCCGCATCTCGCGGACGGCGGCGAGGCCAAGTTCCCGGTCTGGTCGGCCCATATGCGCCGGCTGCACGCGCGCCGCTACGACACGGTCCGCTCGGCGTACGACGCCGGCATCCCGGTCTTCGTCGGCACCGACGCGGGCGGCTCCATGGCCCACGGCCTGGTCGCGGCCGAGGTCGCCGAACTGGTCAAGGCGGGCATCCCGCCGCTCGACGCCCTCTCCGCGACCGCCTGGCACGCCCGCACCTGGCTCGGCCGCCCGCTCCTGGAGGAGGGCGCCCCCGCGGACCTCGTGGTGTACGAGCAGGACCCGCGGGCGGACGTACGGGTACTGGCGGCGCCGAGCCGGATACTGCTGCGCGGGCGGATCGTGGGCTGACGCGGGGCGGGCGCGGTGCTGACGCGGAGGGTGACGGTCCGGGTCGCTGGGTCGTTGTAGTTCTTCACGCTTTCCCGGGGTGCGCCGGTGCGGGTCAACCGGCGTACGCCGAGAGTCAGTCGTGAGGGGTGCTTATGGGGAACGCGCGCACGGGCGCGATCGAATACGCGACCGCTGTCGCCTCGTTCGGGTGAACTAACCCCAGGTGTCTATCGGTTCACTCTCCGTGCGTAAAAGATTCCGGTGTCTCAAGTCACCGGCACGCCCCTGGCTCTCGCGAGCCCCACGAGTCCCCGTGGGGAGGGCGGACGGGTGACGGTTCATGTCTCCTGTGGGGGTTCCACCACCTTGAACACCATCAACTTCCGCCTGCCCGCGCGTACTTCGGCCTCCGTGGCGCTCACGCTCGGCTCGCTGGCCCTGGCCGCGTCCGTACCGGCGTACGCCACGGGCGGCGGCCAGAGCGCCGGTCACGGCGCCGCCGGTCGGGGCGGAAAGGCGAGCGCCGTAGTGCTCCGCACCGGCCTGGACGTCTCGCTGCTCAACAAGACGGTCGACGTGCCCCTGAAGGTCACCCTCAACGAGGTGCAGGCGCCCGCGAGTTCGCAGAAGACGGCGCTGGAGGTGAAGCTGGACGGAGTGGCCAAGGGGAAGCCGTTCAGCGTGCTCGACGCGGATGTCGCCAAGGCTGACGCGACGGTCGAGGGGGCCCGCGCCCAGGGCTACACGCACCTGGTCCACGCCCGTCTGCACGTCCCCGGCCTGCCGCTGCTCTCTCTGATCGAGGTCCAGGACGTGACCTCGAAGGCGGTGTGCGAGGCGGGTGCGCGCCCGGTGGCGTCGTCGAACCTGCTCGGTGCGGTGACGGTCCTGGGCAAGAAGGTGACCCTGTCGACGGCCGGTACGACGCGGATCGCGGTGCCCGGGGTCGGCGAGGTCACCCTCGACCTGTCCTCGACCCGCACGACGTCCCGCACGGCGGCGGCGACGGCCCTGCGGCTGCGGGTCTCGGTGAACCCGCTTCAGCTGAATGTGGCGGAGGTGACGGGGGAGGTGACGCTGGCGGAGGCCACGTGCGAATCCCCCGAGGTCCGGGCGGACCTCGCGTCCAGCACGGCGATGAAGCCCCAGGCGGTGGGGGATCCGAAGCTGGCGGAAACGGGTGGGAGCGGGGTGACCCCGTATGTGGCGGGCGGGGCGGTGGGGTTGTTGGTGCTCGGGGGAGCGGCGTTGGTGGTGGCGCGGCGGCGGTCCTGACGGGGCGGGGGGTTTGGGCTGCGCTTTCGTCTGCGGGTCGGTGGGGGCTGACGCCGGTCTTCCCCCACCCCGCCCCTTCCCGGCTGTGACATTTTGCGGCTCCGCCGCGTGGCTCCGGCGGTGGTCGTTTCGTGTGCGGGTGGGTGGGGGCTGGTCGCGCAGTTCCCCGCGCCCCTTGATGGGCCCTTCGGGCCCTCCTTCAGGGGCGCGGGGCTGTGACATTTGCGGCTCCGCCGCGGTGGGGGTCCCCCCTGTTCGAGCGGAGTCGAGAACTTGGGGGAGCGAGCAACCCAGCACGGTCCGCAGACGAACGCGGCCAGAGCGGGGTGCAGGGGCGCAGCCTCGCTACCCACCCACCCCACCGGGGGGCCGGAGGCGGAGCCCCGTAGCGGGGTGCAGGGGGCGCAGCCCCCGCTCAGGGGTCCGGGGGCGTAGCCCCCGGGAGAGCCACCTCAACCCCCACCCACCCCCGGAGGGTTCAGGGAAGGGGCGGGGTGGGGCTCGTCAGCGTGAGGGCCTGGTCCAGCGCCTGGAGGAAGCGGTTCGTCGTCGGGCGGTCGCGGACCGCCACCCGCAGCCACTCCGGGCCCAGGCCCGGGAACGTGTCGCCGCGCCGCACGGCGAAGCCGAGCCCGCGCAACCGCTCCCGCACCTCCCCGCCTCCCACCACCCGCACCAGCACGAACGGCCCCTCCGCAGCCGCCACCACCCGTACCTCCTCGAACTCCGCGAGCCCGGCGAGCAGATGCGCCCGGTCGACCACCAGCCGCCGCGCCGCCTCGTCCGCCTCCGCCAGCGCCCGCGCGGACACACACGCCTGCGCCGCCACCAGCGCGGGCGTGGACACCGGCCACAGCGGCTGCGCCCGCTCCAGAGCCGCCACCACGGACGGCTCGGCCAGCACATAGCCGATGCGCAGGCCCGCGAGCCCCCACGTCTTGGTGAGGCTGCGCAGCACCACCAGACCGGGCACGTCCGTCCGGCCCGCCAGCGCCTCCCGCTCGCCCGGCACCGCGTCCATGAACGCCTCGTCGACGACCAACGTCCGCCCGGGCCGCGCGAGTTGAGCCAGCACCCCGCCCGGATGCAGCACCGACGTCGGGTTCGTCGGGTTGCCCACCACGACCAGGTCCGCCTCGGCCGGGACCGACGCGGGGTCGAGCCGGAAGCCGTCCCGCGCACGCAGCAGCACCCGCTCCACCGAGTGCCCCGCGTCCCGCAGCGCCGCCTCCGGCTCGGTGAACTGCGGGTGCACCACCACGGCATGACGGAACGTCAGAGCCCGTGCGAGCAGCACGAACGCCTCCGCCGCCCCCGCCGTGAGCAGTACCCGCTCCACCGGCAGCCCGTGCCGCGCCGCGACCGCCGCCCGCGCCGCCCGCCCGTCGGGGTAGGCGGCGAGGCCGGTCAGGGACGCCGCGATCTTCTCCCGCAGCCAGTCCGGGGGAGTGCCCGCCCGGACGTTGACCGCGAGATCGGTGAGGGCGACGCCGACGTCACGGACCTCGGCGTCGCCGTGGTGGCGCAGATCGTGCTCAGTGGTGTGCGTGCGCATGGCTGCCATGGTGGTGATGATGGTGGCCGTCGTCGTCCGGGTGGAAGTGGGGCTGCTGGGGCAGTCCCACCTTGTCCTCGAAGCCGGGCAGCGCGATCCGGTAGACGCAGGAGTCGCAGTTCATCCGCAGATCGCCCTTGACGGCCTCCCGGTAGCGCTCCATGACCAGCTCGTGCAGCTCCTCGGTGGCGCCGATGACGTCGGCCGAGCGCACGTCAAGCTCCGGGTGCGCGGCTGCCCACTCCTCGGTCTGCTGCCGCACCCGGTCCGGCAGGATGCCGGTGAACAGGAAGTACGGCAGGACCACGATCCGCCGGGCGCCCAGCTTCTCGCAGCGGTCGAGACCCGAGGGCACGTCGGGCGCCGCGAGCGACACGAACCCCGTCTCCACGCCCGCGTAACCGCGCCCCTCCCAGAACAGCCGGGCCGCCTTGTGCACCTCGGAGTTGGCGTCCGGGTCGGTGGAGCCCCGGCCGACGAGCAGCACCGTGACCTCGGACCGGTCGAGGTCGCCGATGACCTCGTCGACCCGCCGCTCCAGGACCGCGAGCAGCGACGGGTGCGGGCCGAGCGGTCGCCCGTAGGTGTAGGAGATACCGGGGTGGCGCTCCTTCTCGCGGGTGAGCGCGGCCGGTATGTCGCCCTTGGCGTGGCCCGCCGACACCAGCATCAGCGGTACCGCCGCGAACTTCTTGACCCCCCGCTCCACCAGGGCGGTGACGGCCTCGCCCAGCGGCGGCGGGGAGAGCTCGATGAACCCGCCGGCGACGGGCAGTTCGGGGTTGCGGCGGCCCAGCTCCTCGACGAACGAGCGGAACGCCTCGGCCCCCGCGTCGTCCCGGGTGCCGTGCCCGGCGATGAGCAGTGCGGGCTGGGTTTGGGGGGTGGTCACGGGTTCTCCTTGCCGAAGGGGTGGTACAGAAGGGCGTTGAGGGCGGCGGAGGCCACGGCCGAGCCGCCCTTCTCGGAAACATTGCTGATGGCCGGAAGGCCGCTCTCGCGCAGCGCCTGCTTGGACTCGACTGCCCCGACGAACCCGACGGGCAGGCCGATGACCAGCGCGGGCGCGGCGTCCAGGGTGAGGAGCTCTTCGAGCGCGGTGGGCGCGTTGCCGATCACCCAGAGCGCGCCGGGGCCCACCTCCTCGTACGCGAGCCGGATGGCGTGGGCCGAACGGGTAAGGCCCGGGCCGGACTTGGCGTCCCGCAGGCGGCAGACCGTCTCGCGCCGGGTGATTCCGGCCGCGACCATCTCGACGTCGGTGACGACGGGCGCCCCGCCGTGCAGCGCCGCGTGCGCCGCGCCCAGCGTCTGCTCGTCGCAGACCAGATCGGTCGCGTAGTCCAGGTCGGCGGCGGAGTGGACGACCCGCTCCACCACGGCCCGGGTCAGCGGCGCGAAGTGCGAGGTGTCCAGGCGGGCGCGCAGCCGCCGGTACGACTCCACCTCGATCGGATGGACCGTACGCTCCCAGGGCCTGCTCACTTGGCCTCCCCGGTGGCGGACTGCCAGCGGTAGCCGCGCGGTGTGACCATACGGCCGGCGATCTCGCGGGTGGCGGTGTTGCCGACGGTCACCACGGTCATCATGTCCACCGTCGCCGGATCGAGGGCGCCGAGCGTGCTCAGACGGCTGCTCTCGTCGGGGCGCGAGGCGTTGCGCACGACACCGACGGGGGTGTGCGGGGCGCGGTGGGTGGCGAGGATGCCGAGCGCCTTCGGCAGCTGCCAGTCACGGCCCCGGCTGCGCGGGTTGTAGAAGGTGACCACGATGTCCGCCTCGGCGGCCGCCCGCACCCGGCGCTCGATCACCTCCCACGGCGTGTGCAGATCCGACAGGCTGATCGAGACGTGGTCGTGCCCCAGCGGCGCGCCCAGGATCGCGGCGGCGGCCAGCGCGGCAGTCACGCCCGGCACGCCGACCACGTCGATGTCGTCGGCGGCCTCGGCGAGCGCGGGCGAGGCCATCGCGTACACCCCCGCGTCCCCCGAGCCGATCAGCGCGACCGCGTGCCCCTCGCGCGCCTCGGCGACGGCGGTACGAGCCCGCTCCTCCTCGGCGCCGAGCCCCGACTCCAGGACCGTGGTGCCCGGCCGCAGCAGATCGCGGATCTGGTCCACGTACTGGTCGAGCCCGACGAGCACCGAGGCGCGGCGCAGCTCGTCCTTGGCGCGCGGGGTGAGCAGATCGCGCGCGCCCGGGCCGAGCCCGACGACCGCGAGCCGGCCGCGCGGGGCCCGCCGTACGATCGCGCAGGTGGCCATCGCCGCCCGGCCCTCGGGCGCGGACTTCCGCTTGGGCACCACGAGTTCACCCCCACCGGCCAGGGCCGCGGCCTCCGCCACCGAAGGCGTCCCCACGGCGGCCAGCGGCGCGTCGGAGGGGTTCGGCACACTGACGGAGGCCAGTTCCTGGGAGGCGTACGTGGTGAGGGGCACCCCGAGCCGGGACGCGGCCCCGACGATGCCGGGCTCCTGCGCCTTCGCGTCCACGGTGGCCAGTTCGGCCACGCTCAGCGGGCTCAGGCCCGCGTCGGCGAGCGCGTCCTCGATCAGGCCCAGGACCTCCTCGACGGGCGCGTCCTTGGAGGCGCCGACGCCGACGACCAGGGACTTGGGGCGCAACACCGCGTCGCGGGGGCCGAGTTCCAGGAGGCGGTCGGTGAGGTGGAGGGTGACGTCGCACGCGTCCGGCGCGTCCGTGACGTTCGGCGGGAAGGCGGGCAGCGGCCACCGCGCGTCCGCCCGCAGCGCCACCGGCTCCCCGTCCAGGATCGCGCGCCCGACGGCGGCGACCGCCCCCTCGACCGGCAGGCCCAGGGTGTCCAGACCCGGCACGGACACCGCGTCCGTCGCCGTGGTCACCACCGGCGTACAGCCCAGTACGTCGGCTACCTCCTCGGTCAGCGCGTTCGCGCCGCCGCCGTGGCCGCCGAGGAGCGAGACCGCGAAGCGGACGCCCTCGTCGACGCAGACGACACCCGGGTCGGACGCCTTGTCCGCCAGGAGCGGGGCGAGCAGTCGGACGGTGGCGCCGGTGGCGAGGAAGCACACCAGGGCGTCGCACTCCGCGAAGGCCCGCTCCACGGCCTCCCGCACGGGTCCTTCGTACACCCGGACCCGGCCGGGCCAGGCCGCGGCGAGGCGGTCGCGGGCGGTGGCGCCCGCCGCCGTGGCGGAGATCAGGCCGATCACTGAACAGCTCCTTCGAGAACAGATGTCGCGGGGCGGTCGCCCCACAGCAGGAAGACGGGGTTGGTGGCCGCGAGCCGGGTCACGTCCCCGGGCAGCGGCGCCAGGCGCGAGGACTGGAGCAGCACACCGCCGGTGACCAGACCGGCCCCGGTGAGCGCCGCCCGTACCGCCGGCACCCGGTCGAGCGCGGCCAGCGCCACCACCACCGAGCGCCGGGCCCGGCGGGCGCAGGCGGTCACTATGGCGGGCAGCTCACGGCCGCCGCCGCCGATGAACACCGCGTCCGGATCGGTGAGATCGGACAGGACCGTGGGCGCCGCGCCGTGCACCACCCGGACGTCCACACCGTGCGCGGCCGCGTTGGCCCGGATGTGCTCGCAGCCCTCGGCGGTCTTCTCCACCGCGACCGCCGCCGCCCCGAACCGGGCGCACTCCACGGCGACCGAGCCCGACCCGGCCCCCACGTCCCAGACCAGATCGCCGAGCCGGGGCCCGAGCCGGGCCAGCGCGAGCGCCCGTACCTCGGCCTTGGTGATCATCGAGTCGCGGTGCGCGAACTCGCTCTCGTCCAGCGCCCACCGCTCGGGCGTGGCCCGGCCGCCCGCGACCGTCCGCACCGGCGACAGAGCCTTCTCCTCGTCCAGGCAGACGATCACGCTGACCGCGTCCCACTCCCGGGCCGCCGCCTCGGCAGGGGTCACCCGGACCAGTTGCTCCCGCTCCGGGTCGCCGAGGGCCGAGGCGACCACGAGCAGCCGGTCGGGCGCGCGGCGGGCGAGCTCGGCGCCCAGTTCGGCGGGCCCGGCGCCGGGGCCGGTGAGCACGGCGGTCTTCGGGTGCGCCCGGCACACATTGGCGGCCGTGCGCAGGTCCCGGCCGTGCGCGCTGACCACCAGCGCGTCGTCCCAGGGCAGCCCGAGCCGGGCGAACGCGACCGCGACCGCGGCGACCCCGGGCCGTACGTCGAGCGCCTGCGCCCCGAACCGCTCGGCCAGCGACCGCACGATCCCGAAGAAGCCTGGATCCCCGGAGGCCAGCACGACGACCCGGCCGCCCTCCTCGCGGTGCTTGGCGATGACGTCGAGCGCGGGCGCGAGCGGGCCGAGCACCAACCGCCGTGCGTCCGGCGGCAGTTCGGCCGCGTCCAGATGGCGGGCGGCGCCGGTGACCAGGGTGGCCCGGGCGAGCGCGGCCAGGGCGTCCGGTGCCAGCGGCGCGCCCGTCCCCGTACCGATGACGGTGATCATGACGGGGTGCGCTCCGCCTTCTCGGCCTTCAGGGCGCGGCGGGCGGCCGGGTCGGCGCGGCGGAAACCGTGGAAGTGGCCGGGGTGGTAGAGGTGCGAGCGAGTGCCGGAGGCCGACAGGGCGGGGCCCACCAGGAAGAGCGTGTGCTTCCAGAGCTTGTGCTCCTTCACCGTCTCCTCCAGGGTCTCGATGGTGCAGCGCAGCACCAGCTCCTCGGGCCAGGTCGCCTGGTACGCGATGACGATCGGGGTCGACGTCGGGTAGCCGCCCTCCAGCAGCTCCTGGACCAGCTGCCCGGAGCGGGCGGCGGACAGGAAGATCGCCATCGTGGTGCCGTGCCGGGCGAACTCGCGCACCTCCTCGCCCGGCGGCATCGGCGTCTTGCCGCCGCCCAGGCGCGTGAGGATGACGGACTGGGCGACCTCGGGGATGGTCAGCTCGCGCTGGGCTATCGCCGCGACCGCCGAGAACGACGAGACACCGGGGATGATCTCGACATCCAGGCCCAGCCCCGCCACCCGGTCCAGCTGCTCCTGGGTGCCGCCCCATAGGGCCGGGTCGCCGGAGTGGATCCTGGCCACCTTCAGCCCCTCGCGGGCGGCCCGCTCGTACACCCCGACGACGTCCTCCAGGGACATCGCCGCCGAGTCCAGGATCTCGGCGCCCTCGCGCGCGTGGTCCAGGACCTCGGCCTGCACCAGGCTCGCGGCCCAGATCACCACGTCGGCGTCGGCGATGGCCCGCGCGGCCCGGAATGTCAGCAGATCGGCGGCGCCGGGGCCGGCGCCGACGATCGTCACCTTGCCGGTGGTGGCATCGGCCATGGGAGGAGTCCTCTCGTACGTCACACAGTCGTCAAGCGAAATGCGCGGTGGTGGGTCAGTCGGTTAGCAAGGGCACATGGTGGTGGCCGTCGCGCTCGGCGCGTTCCTGATGACACTGGTCGGTGGCTGGACCGCCCAGCGCGTCACCGACCGGCGCCATCTGGTGCTGGGCCTCGCGGGCGGGCTGATGCTCGGCGTGGTCGGCCTGGACCTGCTGCCGGAGGCGCTGGACGCGGCGGGCGACGACGTCTTCGGCGTACCGGCCGCGCTGCTCCTGTTCGTGGGCGGCTTTCTCCTCGCCCACTTGGTGGAACGCCTGCTCGCGGTGCGCAGCGCGGCGCACGGAGCCGAATTCAACGGGGCAGCGCGCAGCGCTTCGATGAGGGGTGGTGGTCGGGAGACGGGAGGGCGCGCGCCGCAGGTGGGTCTGACGGCGGCCGCCGCGATGGTCGGGCACAGTCTGATGGACGGCGTCGCGATCGGTGCGGCGTTCCAGGTCGGCGCGGGCATGGGCGCGGCCGTGGCGATCGCCGTGATCACCCACGACTTCGCCGACGGCTTCAACACGTACACGATCACCAGCCTGTACGGGAACGAGAAGCGCAAGGCCGTCGCGATGCTGGTCGCGGACGCCTTCGCGCCGATGATCGGCGCCGCTTCCACGCTCCTGTTCACCCTTCCGGCCGAACTGCTCGGCGGGTATCTGGGCTTCTTCGGCGGGGTGCTGCTGTACCTGGCCGCCGCCGAGATCCTGCCCGAGGCCCACCATGAGCACCCCGCCCGCTCGACGCTGCTGTTCACCGTCGGGGGCGTGGCCTTCATCTGGCTGGTGGTGGGCCTCGCGCAGTGAACCCGGCGCCGGCGCGGTCACAGCTTGCCGCCGCGTCCGCCGTCGCGCCGGGCGGGCGCGATGAGCGTCGACAGATACGGCAGCGGGCCGCCGTCGAGATCGGCGGCCGGGCTGATGGACTCCTCGTCCAGGCCCAGCGCCGAGCCCCACACGGCGTCGTCGATCCGCCCGGTCGCCCGCAGCGCCGCCGCGACTTCGGCGGCCTGGCGCCCGAACTTGTACGCCACCACCGTGCCCGGCCCCTCAAGGGCGTCCTTGAGCACGGCGGATCCGGCGGTGACGGGGACGAGGGTCAGCGGCTCCGTCCCCTCCGTGAGCACCGCGCCGGAGCGGGCGGCGAGGTCCTGCATCGCGGTGATCCCGGGCACGGTCGCGATCTCGGTGCCCGGCACCAGCTCGCCGATGGTCTGGGCGAGATACGTGAACGTCGAGTACACATTGGGGTCGCCGATGGTCGCGAAGGCGACGCGCTCGTGCGCGCGCAGCAGCTTCGCGACCGTCTCGCCCGCCGCGTCCCAGGCCGCCTCGCGGCGCCCCCGGTCGGTGCGCTCGTTGAGCGCGAACACGACCCGTACGACCTTGTCCGCGTCCACGTAGTGGAGCACGGTCGCCTCGGCGCGGCCGCGCTCCCCGGTGTCCATGACGGGCACGACGACCACATCGGCACCCTGGAGCGCCTTGACGCCCTTCACGGTCACCAGCTCCGGGTCCCCGGGCCCCACTCCGACTCCGACCAGCCTGCTCATCCGGCACACCTCTCCACGAACCGACGGGCGACGGTGGGCCGGGCGGCCCAGTGCGTATGCAGATAGCTCGCGTGCACGCCCTGTTGTACGAACCCTTCGACCCGGCGCTCCGGGTGCACCAGACCCCACGCGGGCGCGGGCCCCGCCCCCGGGTCGAGGACGGTCCGGTGGAACTCGTGCCCGCGCAGCCGCGTTCCGGCCTCGGCCAGGCAACTGTCGCCCACGGCCACGGCCTCCCGGTACCCGAGTGTCAGCCGCTGCGACATCCGCGCTTCGGCGTCCAGGACGCCGCACATCGGCTGTCCGTCGAGCGAGCGCGCCAGATAGAGCAGCCCGGCGCACTCGGCGGCGACGGGCGCCCCGGACCGCGCCAGCTCGCCGACGGCCTTGCGCAGCGGCTCATTGGCGCTGAGCTCCGCCGCGTACACCTCGGGGAACCCGCCGCCGATCACCAATCCGGCGGTTTCGGCGGGCAGTTGCTCGTCCCTGAGCGGATCGAACACGACGACCTCCGCCCCGGCGGCGGCCAGCAGCTCCGCATGCTCGGCATAGGAGAAGCTGAAGGCGGCGCCACCGGCGAGGGCGACGACGGGGCCTGCGGCCCCTGTTCCCCCCGGCTCCTCGTAGCCCGGAGGAACCGGACCCCCTGGGGACGCGGGGAACCGCGTGAGCAACCCGGCACGGTCTGCGGACGAAGCCCTCGCCGCCTCCCACGGCTCGCAGTCGAGCCCCGGCGCCGACCGGGCCAGCGCGAGGAGCGCGGCCAGGTCGCAGCCCTGTCGTACCTGTTCCGCCATCGCCGCGATCGCGGCCACCGCGTCCGGGCGGCGCTCGGCGACCGGGACGAGGCCGAGGTGCCGCGACGGCGTCGCCACCGGCGCGGCGCGCCGCAGGGCGCCAAGCACGGGCACCCCCGACTCCTCCAGCGCCTCCCGCAGCACCGTCTCGTGCCGGTCCGAACCGACCTTGTTCAGGATCACGCCGCCGATCCGCACCTCGGGATCCCACGACGCGAACCCGTGCACGAGCGCCGCCACCGACCGCGACTGCGACGACGCGTCCACGACCAGCACCACCGGCGCCCGCAGCAGCTTCGCCACGTGGGCGGTGGAGGCCAGCTCGCCGTGGCCCGACGCCCCGTCGTACAGGCCCATCACGCCCTCGACCACGGCGACGTCACAGCCCCGCGCCCCGTGCGCGAACAGCGGAGCCATCAATTCCGCACCGCACATGTACGCGTCGAGGTTGCGCCCCGGGCGCCCTGTGGCCAGGGCGTGGTAGCCGGGGTCGATGTAGTCCGGCCCCACCTTGTGCGGGGAAACGGCGAGCCCGGTCGCGGCGAACGCGGCCATCAGGCCCGTCGCGACCGTGGTCTTCCCGCTGCCCGACGACGGCGCGGCGATGACGAGACGTGCTACCACTCGATACCCCGCTGCCCCTTCTGACCGGCGTCCATCGGATGCTTGACCTTGGACATGTCGGTCACCAGGTCCGCGAAGTCCACCAGCTTCTCGGGTGCGTTGCGGCCCGTGATCACCACGTGCTGGGTCCCCGGACGGTCGCGCAGCACCGCGATCACCTCGTCGGTGTCGATCCAGCCCCAGTGCATCGGGTAGGCGAACTCGTCGAGCACGTACAGCTTGTACGTCTCGGCCGCCAGGTCCCGCTTGACCTGTTCCCAGCCCTCGCGGGCCTTCTCCTCGTTCTCCTCGTTGGACGGCTCGCCCTGCGAGGGGGCGCGCTGGATCCACGACCAGCCCTCGCCCATCTTGTGCCAGGCGACGCTCCCGCCCTCGCCGGAGGCGCCGAGCACCTTCAGCGCGTTCTCCTCGCCGACCTTCCACTTCGCCGACTTGACGAACTGGAACACCCCGATCGGCCACCCCTGGTTCCAGGCCCGCAGCGCGAGCCCGAAGGCCGCCGTCGACTTGCCCTTGCCGATGCCCGTGTGCACCACGACCAGCGGCCGGTTCCGCCGCTGACGGGTCGTCAGACCGTCCTGCGGCACCATGCTCGGCTGTCCCTGCGGCATCAGGCGGCCCTCCTGTTCGTCCCCTGTACGTCCTTGACCAGACCGGCGATCGAGTCGGCCCGCAGCTCGTCGAGCGTGACCGCCGGACCGCCGAGCTCGCGCGCCAGCTCCGCCGCGAGACCCAGGCGCACCGGGCCCGACTCGCAGTCCACGACCACCGACGCGGTGCCCTCGGCCGCGAGCAGCCGGGCCGACCGGCCCGCGAGCGCCACCGGGTCGACGCCGCCGGTGGCGCGCCCGTCCGTCACCACCACGAGAAGCGGCCGCCGCGACGGATCCCGCATGCGCTCGACCCGCAGCACGTCGTGCGCCTTGAGCAGCCCGGCCGCGAGCGGGGTGCGCCCGCCCGTCGGCAGCGACTCCAGGCGCACCGCCGCCGCGTCCACCGACGACGTCGGCGGCAGCGCCACCTCCGCGTCCTTGCCCCGGAAGGTGACCAGGCCGACCTTGTCCCGCCGCTGGTAGGCGTCGAGGAGCAGCGAGAGCACCGCGCCCTTGACCGCGCCCATCCGCTGCCGGGCCGCCATCGACCCGGACGCGTCGACGACGAAGAGCACGAGGTTGCCCTCGCGGCCCTCCCGCGTCGCCTGCCGCAGATCGTCGCGCCGCACGACAAGGCCCCGGCCCGAACGCCCGCGCGCCCGCTGGTGCGGCGCGGCCGCCTGCACGGTCGCCGCCAAGTGCAGCTTGGTGAGCGCGCCCTGGGGACGGCGGGCGCCCGTGGTCCGGCCGTGTGCCGTGCGCGCCCGCGACCGGCGCCCGGCCGTGCCCTCGCCGAGCCCCGGCACGCTCAGCATCTTCGTACGGAACGGCTCACCGGCCCGTACGGCCTGCTGCTCGCCCGCTCCGGAAGGCTGCGGCTCGCCGCCCTCGGCCGCCTCGGGGCGCGCGGGGGTGTCCCCGGCGCCGCCGTCCTGCGACGGCCCGTCGTTCTGCGGCGGCTGCCCGCCGCCACCGCCCGGACCGTCCGG
This sequence comes from Streptomyces sp. NPDC048696, assembly GCF_043198895.1. NCBI lineage: Bacteria > Bacillati > Actinomycetota > Actinomycetes > Kitasatosporales > Streptomycetaceae > Streptomyces > Streptomyces sp. NPDC048696. Next base: position 548,444 of record NZ_JBICVJ010000004.1, read on the forward strand.
ATCCGGGTCGTCGTCCCCGTCCGGCTCCCCGAACTCCTGCAGGGTGTCGTCGAGTTTGTCCTCGTCGAGGCCCGGCGCGTCGAACGGGTTGCGGCGCCTGCGGTGCGGCAGCGCGAGCAGCGCCGCCTGCCGGACGTCCTCGGCGAGCACATCCGTACGCCCCGCCCACGCGGCCAGCGCGGTCGCGGTGCGGGCCATCACGATGTCGGCCCGCATGCCGTCGACCTCGAAGGCCGCGCAGGTGGCCGCGATCTGCCGCAACGCGCCGTCGCCGAGCCGGACTTCGGGCAGCAGCGCCCGCGCCGCGACGATCCGCGCCCGCACGGCCGCTTCCTCGTCGGCCCAGCGCGCCGCGAAGGCGGCCGGGTCGTCGTCGTACGCGAGCCGCCTGCGGACCACTTCGACCCGCTGGTCCGGCTCCCGGGAGGCCGCGACCTCGACGGTCAGCCCGAACCGGTCGAGGAGCTGGGGCCTGAGCTCCCCCTCCTCCGGGTTCATGGTCCCGACCAGCAGGAAGCGCGCCGCGTGCCGTACGGAGACGCCCTCGCGCTCCACATACGAGGCGCCCATGGCGGCGGCGTCGAGGAGCAGGTCGACCAGGTGGTCGTGGAGGAGGTTGACCTCGTCCACGTACAGGATCCCGCGGTGGGCGTGGGCGAGCAGCCCGGGCTCGAAGGCCTTCACGCCGTCCGCGAGCGCCCGCTCGATGTCGAGCGCGCCGACCAGGCGGTCCTCGGAGGCGCCGACCGGCAGCTCCACCATCCGCGCGGCCCGCGCCGCCCCGGTCCCGGCCTCGTGCGGCCCGTCCGGGCAGGCCGGATCGGGGCCGGCGGGGTCGCAGGAGAACCGGCATCCCGCTATCACGTCGACCTCGGGCAGCAGCGCCGAAAGCGCCCGCACGGCGGTCGACTTGGCGGTGCCCTTCTCGCCGCGTACGAGGACTCCGCCGACCGCCGGGGACACGGCGTTCAGCAGCAGTCCGAGCCGCAGATCGTCCTGCCCGACGATCGCGCTGAACGGATAAGGCGTGCTCATGCGTCGTCACCCTCCAGGTCGCCCTCAAGCTGCAGATAGGTCGCGCGCAGCTGCTCCAGCGTCTGTGCGTCCGGCTCGGCCCACAGCCCCCGGTCCGCCGCCTCCAGCAGCCGTTCCGTGATGCCGCGCAGCGCCCAGGGGTTGGACTTGCGCATGAACTCCTGGTTCTCCTCGGAGAACACGTACTCCGCCGACAACTTCTCGTACATCCAGTCGTCGACCACCCCCGCCGTCGCGTCGTACCCGAACAGGTAGTCCACGGTCGCGGCCATCTCGAAGGCGCCCTTGTAGCCGTGGCGCCGCATCGCCGCCATCCAGCGCGGGTTGACCACGCGCGCGCGGAAGACGCGGTGGGTCTCCTCGCCCAGGGTGCGGGTCTTGATCTGGTCCGGTGTCGCCGAGTCGCCCACATACGCCTCGGGCGACTCACCCGTCAGATGCCGCACCATGGCGACCATGCCGCCGTGGTACTGGAAGTAGTCGTCCGCGTCGACCAGGTCGTGCTCGCGCGTGTCGACGTTCTTCGCGGCCACCGCGATCCGGCGGAACGCCGTCTCCATGTCGCCCCGGGCCGCCCGGCCGTCGAGCCCGCGACCGTAGGCGTAGCCGCCCCAGACCGCGTACACCTCGGCGAGGTCCGCGTCGCTGCGCCAGTTGCGCGCGTCGATCAGCGGCAGCAGGCCCGCCCCGTACGCGCCCGGCTTGGAGCCGAAGATACGGGCCGTGGCGCGGCGGCGGTCGCCGTGCTCGGCCGTGTCCTCGTCGGCGTGCGCCCGGACGTAGTTGGACTCGGCCGGCTCGTCGAGCTCGGCCACCGTCCGTACCGCGTCGTCGATCAGGCCCACCACATGCGGGAACGCGTCCCGGAAGAAGCCCGAGATGCGGACCGTGACATCGATGCGCGGGCGGCCCAGCTCCGCGACCGGCACCACCTCGAAGCCGGTCACGCGGCGCGACGCGTCGTCCCACACCGGGCGACAGCCGAGCAGCGCCAGGATCTCGGCGATGTCGTCGCCCTGGGTGCGCATCGCGGAGGTGCCCCAGACGGTGAGGCCCACCGACTTCGGGTACGCCCCGGTGTCCGCGAGGTAGCGCGCGATCAGCGAGTCGGCCAGCGCCTGGCCGACCTCCCACGACAGCCGGGACGGGATCGCCTTGGGGTCGACCGAGTAGAAGTTCCGGCCGGTCGGCAGCACGTTGACCAGGCCCCGGGTGGGGGAGCCGGACGGGCCCGCCGGGACGTAACCGCCGTCAAGCGCGCGCAGGATGTGGGTGATCTCGTCCGTCGTACGGGCCAGGCGCGGCACCACCTCGCGGCAGGCGAACTCCAGGACCGCGACCGCGTCCGGGAGCTCCGTACCCAGCACGTCGCCGACCAGCGCCCCGCACGCGGACGCGTCCCAGGAGCGCTCCTCCATGCCCTGTGCCAAGCGGCGGCACAGCTGCTCCAGGAGGTCGATCGCGTCGGCCGCCGTACGGGCCGGGCCGTCGACCAGGTCGCTGAGCTCGACCGGGACCTTCACCGGCGTTCCCGGCTCGGCGAGCAGCTCCTTCTCCACGAGGCCGAAGTGCTCGGCCAGCGAGGCGCGCAGACCGGGCAGCGCGTTGGCCTGGCCGCCCCAGACCTGGGAGGCGCGCAGCACCGCGAGCACCAGGTTGACCCGGGGCTCGGCCTCCGGGCCGCCGCCCAGGATGTGCAGGCCGTCGCGGATCTGGACGTCCTTGATCTCGCAGAGATAGCCGTCGATGTGCATGACGAACTCGTCGAAGTCGCCGTCGTCCGGCTGCTCGTCGACATGCAGGTCGTGGTGGAGCTCGGCGGCCTTCACCAGCGTCCAGATCTGCGCCCGCACCGCCGGGGCCTTCGTCGGGTCGAGGTCGCTGACCAGCGCGTACTCATCGAGCAGCTGCTCCAGCTTGGCCAGGTCGCCATAGGTGTCGGCGCGGGCCATCGGCGGCACCAGGTGGTCCACGACGGTGGCGTGGCCGCGCCGCTTGGCCTGGGTGCCCTCGCCCGGGTCGTTGACGATGAACGGGTAGACGAGCGGGAGGTCGCCCAGGACCGCGTCCGGGCCGCAGCCCGACGACAGGCCGAGGCCCTTGCCCGGCAGCCACTCCATCGTGCCGTGCTTGCCCATGTGGACGATCGCGTCGGCGCCGAAGCTGTTCTCCAGCCAGCGGTACGCCGCCATGTAGTGGTGCGAGGGCGGCATGTCCGGGTCGTGGTAGATCGCGATCGGGTTCTCGCCGAAGCCGCGCGGCGGCTGGATCATCACGACGACGTTGCCGAACTGGAGGGAGGCCAGCACGATGTCGTCGCCGTCCACATACAGTTGGCCCGGCGGCTCGCCCCAGTGCTCCAGCATGCTGTCGCGCAGCTCGGGCTCCAGCTTCTCGAACCAGGCTCGGTAGTCGGCGAGCGGCACGCGCGCGGGGGCGGCGGCCAGCTGCTCCTCGGTCAGCCACTCCACGTCGTGGCCACCGGCGTTGATCAGCCGGTGGATCAGCTCGTCGCCGTTGTCCGGGTGGCCCTCGACCCCGTACCCCGCGTCCCGCAGCGCGTCCAGGACGCGGACGGCGGAGGCGGGGGTGTCCAGGCCCACCGCGTTGCCGACGCGCGAGTGCTTGGTGGGGTAGGCGGTGAAGACGAGCGCCAGCTTCTTCTCGGCGTTCGGCTTGTGCTTCAACTTGGCGTGCCGTACGGCGATTCCGGCGACGCGCGCGGCCCGCTCGGGGTCGGCGACGTAGACCGGGACGTCGTCCGGGCCCTGCTCCTTGAAGGAGAACGGGACCGTGATCAGCCGTCCGTCGAACTCGGGGATGGCGACCTGCATCGCGGCGTCCATGGGGGAGACGGCGGCGTCCGACGCCTCCCAGGCGGCCTTGGACGAGGTGAGGCAGAGCCCCTGCAGCACGGGGACGTTCAGGTCGGCCAGGGCGCCGATGTCCCACGCCTCCTCGTCGCCGCCCGCGCTCGCCTGGGAGGCGGTGGTGCCGCCCGCGGCGAGGACGGTGGCGATCAGCGCGTCCGCCTTGGCCAGCTCTTCGTAGAGCGCGTCCTCGGCGCCGCGCAGTGAACTCACGTACACCGCGAGGGCGTTGGCGCCCCGGTCCTCGATCCTCTCGCAGAGCACATCGACGAACGAGGTGTTCCCGGAGAGCTCATGGGCGCGGTAGAAGAGCACGCCCACGGTGGGGCGACCCGGCACGTACGCGCGCGTGCCGTGCACGCCCCACTCCGGCATCTTCTGCGGCTCCGCGAAGCCGACGCCCGTGAGCAGCACGGTGTCGGAGAGGAACCGGGCCAGCTCCACGAGGTTGCCGGGGCCGCCCTCGACCAGATAGCGCAGGGCCTCCGCGACCACACCGGCCGGGACCGACGACTCGGCCATCAGCTCCGCGTCCGGCACGGACTCACCGCCGAGCAGCACGGTCGGGATCCCGGACGCCTTGAGCGCCGCGAGCCCGTCCTCCCAGGCGCGTTTGCCGCCCAGCAGGCGCACGACGGCCACGGACGCGCCCTCGATCAGCGCGGGCAGCTCCTCGGCCACGTCGATACGGGTCGGGTTGCCGATCCGGTAGGGCGCCCCGGAGGCCCGGGCCGCCAGCAGATCCGTGTCGGCGGTCGACAACAACAGCACAGTGCTCATGCGGGTGCTCCAGGTGCGATGAAGGGAAGTCCTGCGGGCGCGCCCTGCTCGATGAGGCGCATCAGCGCGTCCGTGTCCGCGTGTTCTTCGATGAGGTCGCCGAGGCGGTCCAGCTGCTCTTCGCGCAGCGCGCCGAACGACGTGTCCGGGGCGGGCACGAAACGCCGGCCTGCGGCGCTCGCGACCCGCTCCAGGAACCGTCGCCTGAATCCGTCGCTCTCAAGTGACCCGTGCCAGTGCGTCCCCCAGACCGCACCGACCCGGCATCCGTCCAAGAAGGCTTCCCCGCCAAACACTTCCGCGACGCCGTGGTGGATCTCGTATCCGTCCACGCGCTCGCCCAGCGCCTCGCCGGTCGGCCGTGCAAGTGTCTTCTCGGCCGCGAACCGCACCCGCACGGGCAGCAGTCCGAGACCCGTCACGGAACCCGCCCGTGACTCGACCTCGTCATCGATGTGCTCACCGAGCACCTGGAACCCGCCGCAGATCCCCAGCACCGGACGCCCCTCGGCCGCCCTGCGCGCCAGCTCCCGCGCCAGCCCCCGCTCCCTCAGCCATTCCAACGCCCGGACCGTGCCCCGGGTTCCCGGCACGACGACCAGATCCGCGTCGGCCAGTTCCTCGGGCCGGTCCACGAACCGTACGACCACGCCGGGTTCGGCGGCGAGCGCGTCGACGTCGGTGAAGTTGGACATCAGCGGGATCGCGCAGACCGCGACCCGCAGCACGTCCTCGCCCACCGGCGGCGCGACGACCGACTCGCGCACGGCGCCGCGCAGGGAGACCCGCAGGCCGTCCTCCTCGTCGATGCCGAGCCCGTGCGCGTACGGCAGGATCCCGTACGTGTGCCGCCCGGTGAGGCCGCGCAGCATGTCGATGCCGGGCTGGAGCAACGAGACGTCGCCGCGGAACTTGTTGACGATGTACCCGGCGACCAGCGCCTGGTCCTCGGGGCTCAGCAGCGCCGTCGTACCGAAGAACGAGGCGAAGACCCCGCCCCGGTCGATGTCGCCGACCACGACCACCGGGAGCCTCGCGGCGCGCGCGATGCCCATGTTGACGATGTCGGTACGCCGCAGGTTGATCTCGGCCGGACTGCCCGCCCCCTCGCAGATCACGGCGTCATATGTGCCCCGCAGCCGCTCCAGACAGTCCACGACGGTCCCGAGAAGCGCTTCCTGGCGCCCGCCGTGGTAGCCGCTGGCGCTCAGTTCGCCCACCGGCTTGCCCATCAGTACGACCTGGCTCGACCGGTCGCTCCCCGGCTTGAGCAGCACGGGGTTCATCAGCGCCGACGGCTCCACGCGCGCGGCCTGGGCCTGCATGGCCTGGGCGCGCCCGATCTCGGCGCCCTCGCGCGTGACGAAGGAGTTGAGGGACATGTTCTGTCCCTTGAAGGGCGCCACTTTGACGCCCTGGCGCACCAGCCACCGGCAGATCCCGGCGGTGACGACGCTCTTCCCGGCGTCGGACGTGGTGCCCGCGACCAGCAGTCCGCCCCTCATGTACGTACCTTCCTCACCGCGATCGCCACTCCCAGCGCCAGCCAGCCCACCCGCCGCGACAGCCTCACCGCCCGCTCGATGTCCGGAACTTCCACGGCCCGCCCGCCGTTGTTGAGCACGGGACGGTGCTCGACCCTGCCGCCGTAGGAGAGGGTGCCGCCGAGGCGTACGCCGAGGGCGCCCGCGAACGACGCCTCGACGGGGCCGGCGTTGGGGCTCGGGTGCTTGCGGGCGTCGGCCCGCCACGCGCGCGCGGCGGCGCGCGGCGCGCCCCCGGCGGCCACGGCGAGCGCGGCGGTGAGCCGGGCGCCGGGCCAGCCCGCCACGTCGTCCAGGCGTGCCGAGGCCCACCCGTAGCGCAGATGGCGCGGCGAACGGTGACCGACCATCGCGTCCAGGGTGTTGACCGCCCGGAACGCCACCAGGCCGGGCACCCCCGCGAGCGCGCCCCACACCAGCGCGCCGACCACGGCGTCGGAGGTGTTCTCGGCGACGGACTCGACGACCGCGCGCGCGATGCCCGGCGCGTCCAGGGACTGCGGGTCGCGCCCGCACAGATGCGGCAGCCGCGCGCGGGCGGCCTCGGTGTCCCCGGCTTCGAGCGCCGCGCCGATCGCGCGCGCCTCCCGGCCCAGCGAAGTGCCGCCCACGACGGCCCAGGTGGCGGCGGCGGTCAGCGCGACGGACGCGGCGGGACGGCCGCGCGTCGCGCGCGTGGCGAGCAGCGCGGCGCTCGCGGCGCCGCCGGCGCACACGGCGGTGTGCAGTGCGCCCCAGCCCCGGTGGTCGCGCCACAGCGCGCGCTCGACGGCGGCCGCGGCGCGGCCGAACGCGGCGACCGGGTGCCCCCGGCGCGGATCGCCCAGGAGCAGGTCGCCGAGGAGCCCGGCGGTGGCGCCGTACGCGAAAGTGCGATCGGCACGCATGGGGTCAGTCCGCCGCGATGCCGCGGAGAGCTCCGGTACTTCTGGGGGGTGCCGGCAACAGGCAGGCGCGCATGGCGGTATGTCCTCACTCAGGGTGTCCGCGCCCTGGTACGACGTCGACCGGCGGTGAGAGTTCCTGGCTCACGGGGTTCATTCCCCGATGACAGTGGCGGGACCGCGCCGGATTCGCACCGGCTTCCTCTTCTGCCGCCGTAAATGGCTCGGGCAGTCCACCACGCCCGGCAACGCCCGTCAACTCGCTGCTGACCTGCGACGGGAGAGTGTGCCGAGGCACACAGCGAACCGCCCTCCGCAGGGAGCGGAGGGCGGTTCGGGAGACGCGTGGGACGTCGCCGCTACTTGGCGACGATCAGGTTGATGCCGTACGCGACGGCCGCCGCGCAGAGCGCGAAGCAGGCGTAGGCGGTGGTGCGGGCCAGGGCGACGTTGCCCTTGCCGGACGCGGCCGACTGCTGCTTGCTGAGGCCGACGATCCCGACGGTGAACAGGCCCACCAGGCCGACGGTGACGATGAGGCTGACACCGAAGACGGTGCCGAGAGCTGCCCAGTCGATGTGCATGACGATTCCTTAGAGGGTGCGCGGCCGGGTCAGACGGCGGCCGGGCGGGCCGGGTCGGCGGGGGCCACTGGGGCCGGGGCCGGGATGGTGGCCGTCAGATCGGCGGCCACGGCGGCGACGGTCGGGGGCGGGGTGACCGCGGCGATCGCGGTGGTGACGACACCCGCGGGCTCGGCCGGGGCCTCGGTCACGGCGTCGGCCGGGGTGTTGGTGACGTCGGCGTGCGAGACCGGCTCGCGGCGCGACAGCTTCCAGATGAAGCCGGAGCCACCGACCAGCAGGATCGCCACCAGGACGATGCCCCAGGTGCCCTGGCCGGTCAGGAACTCGGCGCCGGCGCCGACCAGACCCGCGGCCGGCAGGGTCAGGCCCCACGCGACGAACATCCGGGTCGCGGTGGACCAGCGGACCACACCGCCCTTGCGGCCGAGGCCGGCGCCCATCACGGAGCCGGAGCAGACCTGGGTGGTGGAGAGCGAGAAGCCGAGGTGCGAGGAGGCCAGGATGACGGTCGCGGCACCGGACTGGGCGGCGAAGCCCTGCGGCGGCGCGAGCTCGGTCAGGCCCTTGCCCATGGTGCGGATGATGCGCCAGCCGCCGAGGTAGGTGCCCATGGCGATGGCCATGCCGGCCGAGACGATGACCCACATCGGGGGGTTGGCGCCCGGGTGCAGCACACCGCCGGTGACCAGGGCGAGCGTGATGATGCCCATGGTCTTCTGCGCGTCGTTGGTGCCGTGGGCGAGCGAGACGAGACCGGCGGAGGCGATCTGGCCCGCCCGGTAGCCCTTGGCGGTGGCCTTCTCGGCAGCCGGGTCGACGTTTCGGTTGATCCGGTACGTCAGCCGCGTGGCCAGCATCGAGGCGACGCCCGCGACGATCGGCGCGGCGACGGCGGGCAGCAGCACCTTGGTGACGACGGTGGAGCCGTTGACCGAGGACCAGCCGGCCGACATCACGGCCGCGCCGATCAGACCGCCGAACAGGGCGTGCGAGGAGCTGGACGGCAGGCCGAGCAGCCAGGTCACCAGGTTCCAGAGGATGGCGCCGACGAGCGCCGCGAAGATCACCTCGGTCCTGATGCCCTTTTCGTTGATGATCCCGCCGGAGATCGTCTTGGCGACCTCCACCGACAGGAACGCGCCGACCAGATTGAGCGCCGCGGACATGGCCACGGCGGCTTTGGGCTTCAGGGCGCCGGTCGAGATGGTCGTGGCCATCGCGTTGGCGGTGTCATGGAAACCGTTCGTGAAATCGAACACTAGAGCTGTCACGACCACAATGGCGAGCAGCAGCGTGATGTGTTCCATTTACCCAGGCAATCGTTCGACGTCAGTGGCTGGACGAACGTAAGTAACCTGGATGAACGGAAGGTGAACTGGACCGGGCTTCATGGTGTCTCTGACCGGTTTTTGCTGGGGTCAGGCTCTGACAAACCCCGTGAACAGGCCAAACAGCCCATAGAAGAGATTCTGCTCACTCCCCGGCACGGCGTCCGGGAGCTGCGAGGATCGCGTCCATGGGAGAGACGGACCACCACGAACCGACCGCCGCCGCCTGGGCCGAGCTGACCGCGGCCGCGTGCCGGACCGCGGCGGAAGGCCTGGTCGTGGGCACCTCGGGCAATGTCTCCGTACGGGTCGGGGACCTGGTCCTCGTCACCCCCACCGGGGTCCCCTTCGACCGGCTCGGCCCGGACGACACCGTCGCCGTCGACCTCTCGGGCCGCCAGGTCATCGGCACGCTGCGGCCGACCAGCGAGCTGCCCATGCACCTCGCCGTCTACCGCGACACCGACGCCCGGGCCGTGGTGCACACCCACGCCGTGCACGCCACCGCCGTCTCCACGCTGGTCACCGAGCTCCCGCCGGTCCACTACATGACCGCCACGCTGGGCGGCCCGGTCCGGGTCGCGCCCTACGCGCTGTACGGAACCGAGGAACTGGCCGAGAACATGCTCCGCGCCCTTCAGGGCCGCACCGGATGCCTCCTCCAGAACCACGGAACCGTCACCTGTGGAACGACCCTTTCCCAGGCGTACGACCGGACCGCCCAGCTGGAGTGGATGTGCCGGCTCTGGCTCGCCGCGTCCTCCGTGCCCGGCCGCACCCCGTCCCTGCTCTCCGACGCCGACCTGGAGCGGGCCGCCGAGCAGTTCCGGGGGTACGGGCAGCGGTGACGGGTGGCGGGTCGCATGTGGCGGACGGGTCGCGTGTGACGGGCGGGGACGGGGGCGTGCCCCGGTAGGCCCTCGCCCACTGGCCGTACCGCCGGGGGCTGCCGACACTGGAGCGGTGCGCCCGGCTACAGCGACGGCAGCGGCCGTCACCACACTCATCGGCGTCGGCGCGGCCGCGGTGGCCGCCGGACGGTACGCGAGCGACGCGGCTCTCAAGGCGCCGCCCGGCCGCCCGCTGCCCACCGATCCCGAGCTCACCGTGCACTCCACGGCCCCCGGGCGGATCGCCCTGACCCGCTGCCTCGCGGCGCTGCGCCCCGGTGTGTACGGCATCGAGGGGTCCGGCATCCACGCGGTGGTCGGCGAGGTCGTCGATCACGCGCGGCATCCCGCGGACACCGTGGTGCGCCGCCTGGAGCGGGTCACCCGGGGCAGCCCGGAGCCGGGGGACCGGGTGCGGATGACCCCGCAGATCCACCGGGGCACCCCGGCCGAGGCGCTCGGGCTCGATCACCAGGACGTCGAGATCCCCTCCGAACTCGGTGTGCTGCCCGCCTGGCTCGTCGAAGGCGCCCGGAACACCTGGGTGATCGCCGTGCACGGCCTGGGCACCACCCGCGAGCACACGCTGAACACCATGGCGTTCCTGCACCGCCACAAGCTCCCGGTGCTCGCCCTCGCCTACCGGGGCGACGAGGGCGCCCCCCGGTCCCCGGACGGCCTCGCCCACCTCGGCGACTCGGAGTGGCGCGACCTGGACGCCGCGATCCGGTACGCCGTACGCAGCGGGGCCGAGCGCGTCATCCTGCACGGCTGGTCCACCGGCGCCACCATGGCGCTGCGTGCCGCCACCGACTCCGCGCTGCGCGACCGCGTCCGGGGCGTCGTGCTCGACTCGCCTGTCCTCGACTGGGAGGGCACCGTGCGCGCCCTCGCCGTCGCCAACGGCGCCCCGAGCGCCCTGCTCCCGCTCGCGGTCCGGGCCGCCCAGGGCCGCACCGGCCCGCACGGCGACCATCTGCGCGAAGCGGCCGACCCGCGTGTCCTGCGCGTCCCGGCGCTGGTCTTCCACGGCCCCGACGACACCCTGGCGTCCTGGCAGCGAACCCGCGAACTGGCCGCCCGCCGACCGGAACTGGTGACCCTGCACACGGTCCAGCACGCCCCGCACGCCGCGATGTGGAACGCCGACCCGGCGCGCTACGAGGAGGCGCTGCGACGCTTCCTGACGCCGCTGATGTGACGGACGGGGCCGAAGCCCCCGAAGTGCTGCCCCGGAACCAAGACATCCCATTCCGTTTGGGCTTTCGGGCTGTCAGCGGGCTGTGCTTACCCGGGGACAACCCCCGGACCCCCGGCCCCGGGGAAATCCGGGCATGCGTCATTCCGTTTGGGCTTTCGGGCTGTCAGCGGGAAGACTGCACCTGTGACGTCCCGGAAGCCTGAAGAGAAGTTGCCGCGCGACTCCAGACTGCGGCTTGTCCGCGCCCCGCACGCGAAGGAAGCACGTCCCCTCGCCACCGCCCGCCGCGCCGTGACGGACCGGCGCGCCCGCCCGGGCTCCCGGCCGCCGGAGGGCACCCCGGCCGCCGCCGAACTGGCCCGCCAGGCCAGAGTGGTCCTCGCCGACGCCGTACGGGTCGCCCGCTGGGCCGACGCCGAGCGCGCCCGGGGCAACCCCCCGCGCCCCGCGCCGACGGGCGCCCTGACCGGCCCGGCCGCCGAACAGGCCGCCGCCGCACTGCGGTTGACGCCCGCCCAGGTGCGCGCCGACTGGGACCGGGCCCGGCTCGCCGGACTCGTCGAGCTGCACGGCGGCACCGCACGCCCGGGCTGGCGGCTGCGCGCCTGGGACCGCGACGACGCCGCCGTGCTGCGCGGCTGGGTCGCCCTCTTCGACGCCTGGTCGATCGTCCACCCCGCCCCGGCCGCCATCGCGCCCGGCGCCGTGGCCGAGGTCGTCGAAGCCGTCCCCCAAGTGCTCTCCCTCCTTCAGCTGTCGGCCGGCCCCGTCCTCGTACCGGCCCTGCTCGATCTGCTCGGCCAGCGCGTCGCGGAACTGCGCGACGAGCGCTGCGAAGTGCCGCGCGACGCCGAGGCGGACGGCGCCGGGGGCGAGCGCCCCGCCGCGCTCGCCTTCCTCTCGCTCCTGCTCGACTGGGTCCTGGCCGGGCTCGCCGCCGTCGGCGCGCTCACCCTCGCCGAGGGCCAGGCCACCCTCACCCCGCTCGGCAGCTGGGCGGTGTGGGTCAAGCTGGAACAGATCTGCGTCGCCGCGCAGAGCCCCGCCGGCAACATCGAGCAGTCCGCCGAGGACATGCTGCGCGGCTGCGCGCGGCTGACCCCCGGCCCGGCCCGCGCCGAGTACCGCGCCTGGCTCGCGGCCCGGCCCGTCGGCAGCGCCGTCACCGAACTCCTCGACGCCGCCCGCGGCGAGGACGCCCTGGTGCGCGGCCTCGCCTTCGAGGCGCTGCGTGTGGTCGGCGCCCCGGCCGAGCCCGAGGTGCGCGCGGCCACCGACGAGATCTTCCTGCGTCCGTACGCCCTGCTCTGGCTCGCCGAGCACGAGGGGGGCGACCCCGAGGACGCCACCAGCGTCCTCACCCGCGAGGAGTCCACCTGGCTCTGGGTGGACACCGCGGCGGCCGTCGCGGACCACGGCGAGGTCGAGTTGATGGTGCGTCACCTCGACTCGGCCGTGCAGGGCACCGTGCCCGCCCTGCTCGACGAGGTCAGGGTCGTCGGCCACCCGCGCACGGTCCAGGTCCTGGTCGCGCTTGCCGCCGCCCACCCGGACCCGGCGCTCGCCAAGGCTGTGCGCCGCGCGGCGTTCCAGGTCCACACCGGCGGGGTGTGACCCGGGACGCCGGGCGCTCGCGGCTACCGCTCAGTTGCTCGCGCCGGGGGCGTACGTACCGAAGCTCCACACGTTGCCCTCGGCGTCGCGCGCCATGTAGTCGCGCGATCCGTAGTCCTGGTCGGTGGGCTCCATCAGGATCTCCACGCCGTGTTCCACCGCCCGTTTGTGGTGCGCGTCCACGTCGTCCACCACCACGTACACACCCGCCGGGCCCGCGTCGCGCATAGTGTCGGCGAAGAGGCCGCCGCGGTTCTTCGAACCCAGCATCACCACGCCGGTCCCACTGGCCAGTTCGGCGTGGAGCACCGTGCCGTCCTCGGCCTCGTACACACTCACCTCGCTGAACCCGAAGGCGTCCTTCAGCAGGCTGATCGCGGCCTTCGCGTCCGCGTACAGAATCGTCGGACACACACTCATCCCGATCTCCCTTCCGAGCACCCGGACCCGTCCCCGGGCCCGCGTCATGCCGCCGATGTGATCTGCGACTCAGTCTGGCACCGGGCACTGACAACGGCCGGTCCGGCGGTGCGCGGGCGGTGCGGTGGCGGTGCGCGGTCAGCGCGCGAAGGTGTCGCACCGGCCCATGTCGCCGGTGCGGAAGCCGGTGGCGAACCACTGCTGGCGCTGCTGGGCCGAGCCGTGCGTCCAGGACTCGGGGGTGACCCGGCCCTGGAACTTCTCCTGGATCCGGTCGTCGCCGACGGCGGCCGCCGCGTCCAGGCCGTCCCGGATGTCCTGCTCGGTGAGCCTGGTCAGCAGCGGCCGGCCGGTCCGCCTGTCCGGGGTCGTGGTGGCGTGGTGCGCCCACACGCCCGCGTAGCAGTCGGCCTGGAGCTCGACCTTCACGGCGTTGCTGCCCGCGCCCTGGCGGCCGTCCTGGGAGCGGCCGAGGGTGCCCATCAGGTTCTGGATGTGGTGCCCGTACTCGTGCGCCACCACGTACGCCTGGGCGAACGGGCCGCCGGTGGAGCCGAACTTGGTGCGCAGCTCGTCGAAGAAGCCGAGGTCCAGATAGACCTGACGGTCGCCCGGGCAGTAGAACGGCCCGACCGCCGAGGTCGCCGCCCCGCACGCGGTGGAGACCCGGCCGGTGAAGAACACCGTCTGCGCGGAGGAGTAAGTGCCGCCCCGGCGCGGGAACTCCTGGCGCCAGTAGTCCTGCACGCTGTTGACGACCGCGAGGACGCGGCAGTCCTCCTTGGTGTTGGCGTCCCGCCCCTTGAGGCAGCTCTGCTGCACCTGCCCCTGCGCGGACACCGAGGTCGCCGGTGCCGAGTCGCCGGAGGAGAGCCCCAGTTGCTCGGGGCCCACGCCGAACAGCAGCCCCAGCACCAGGGCGATGAGTCCGACGATCCCGCCGCCGATGGTGGCCCGGCCGCCCGGGACGCGGCTGCCCCGGACGTCCTTGACCTCGGACGTGTCCAGATCGGCGTCGTCGTCGAACTGCACGGGCGCACCACCCTCTGTTCAGCCTCTGTCACTCTGAGTACGGCCGAGTATGGCATTGAGTATCAAACAGTTCATTGCGTTACGCCCTTTTTGTTGTGGTGGCCGATACGCTCGGCGCCTCATGGACCGGAACCGTCTCGCGCTGGCCGCTGTCGCCGCCGTCCTGGCCCTGCCCCTGGTCACCGCCGCGCACCACGTCCGGCCCGCCCCCTACGGCGACCGCCTCACGGTGCCGCCCGCCGCCCCGGCCCGTCCGGCGGTGCGTGTACGGGGCGCGGCCGTCGAGGCGTACGACCCGAGGAGCGGGGCGCGCGGTTGGACGTACCGCCGCGAGGGGCGGCGCCCGCTCGCCGTGCGCACCGCGCCCGGGCACGCCTTCGCGGTGTGGAGCGACGGGCTGGTCACCGACACCGCGCGCGTGCTCTCGGTCGACGCGGTCCGCTGGCACCGGGCGGTGCCGGGCCTCGCGGAGTGGCTCGCCGACCGGCCCCGGCGGGCGTCGGGGGTCCTCCAGGAGCTCGGCCCGGCCGCGGGGGCCGGTGCGATGCTCGCGGTCGTCACCCCCGAGCGCATCACCGCCTATCGCGGCGCCGACGGCGATCTGCGCTGGACGCTGCCCGCGCGGCGCTCCTGCGCCTTCGATCCCGGCCGCGTCGCGCGCGTGGACAGCGTCCTGCTGGTCGCCCAGCCCTGCCGCGACCGGGACGTCTGGAGCCAGGAGCTGGTGGCGGTGGACTCGCTCGGGCGCGTCACCCCGGGCCGCACCCCGCTCGGCAACGAGCTCCCCGCGCGCGTGGGCGCCGCCCGGGGTGCGTGAGGCGGGCCGGGGTGCCCGCGAGGGGGCCGGACCGGTCGGACCGGCGTTCGTATCACCGCACGTAAAAGCAGTTGCACACCCCCGCTAGAATTGGCCCATGGCAATTCTCCTCGCGCATTAGACGGCGGCGACGCTCCGCGACCCCCGTCCACCCCGCCGTCCCACCCGCCCTGGAGTATTTCCGTGATCACCGCCACTGGCGTAGAGCTGCGCGCCGGCGCCCGCGTCCTCATCGAGTCCGCCTCCTTCCGTGTCGCCAAGGGCGACCGCATCGGCCTGGTCGGCCGCAACGGAGCCGGCAAGACCACCCTCACCAAGTGCCTGGCCGGCGAAGGCATGCCGGCCGCCGGCACCATCACGCGCTCCGGCGAGGTCGGCTATCTGCCGCAGGACCCCCGGACCGGCGACCTCGACGTCCTCGCGCGCGACCGGGTGCTCTCCGCGCGCGGCCTCGACGAGGTGCTGCGCAAGATGCGCGAGAACGAGGACCGCATGGCGAACGGCAAGGGCGCCACGCGCGAGAAGGCGATGAAGAAGTACGAGCGCCTGGAGACCGAGTTCCTCACCAAGGGCGGGTACGCCGCCGAGGCGGAGGCCGCCACCATCGCGGCCGCGCTCGGCCTGCCCGACCGGGTGCTCGGCCAGCCGCTCCACACGCTCTCCGGCGGTCAGCGCCGTCGCGTCGAGCTCGCCCGCATCCTCTTCTCGGACGCCGACACCCTGCTCCTCGACGAGCCGACCAACCACCTCGACGCGGACTCCATCGTCTGGCTGCGCGACTACCTGAAGACGTACCGGGGCGGCTTCATCGTGATCTCCCACGATGTCGACCTGGTCGAGACGGTCGTCAACAAGGTGTTCTACCTGGACGCCAACCGCTCCCAGATCGATGTCTACAACATGGGCTGGAAGCTCTACCAGCAGCAGCGCGAGGCCGACGAGAAGCGCCGCAAGCGCGAGCGCCAGAACGCCGAGAAGAAGGCCGCGGCCCTCAACTCGCAGGCCGACAAGATGCGCGCCAAGGCGACCAAGACGGTGGCCGCGCAGAACATGGCCAAGCGCGCCGAGCGGCTGCTCTCCGGCCTCGAAGCGGTCCGCGTCTCCGACAAGGTCGCCAAGCTGCGCTTCCCGGACCCGGCGCCCTGCGGCAAGACCCCGCTGACCGCCGAGGGCCTGTCGAAGTCGTACGGTTCGCTGGAGATCTTCACCGACGTCGACCTGGCCATCGACAAGGGGTCGAGGGTCGTCATCCTCGGTCTGAACGGTGCCGGCAAGACGACTCTGCTGCGGCTGCTCGCGGGCGCCGAGAAGGCGGACACCGGCGAGGTCACCCCGGGCCACGGCCTCAAGCTCGGCTACTACGCCCAGGAGCACGAGACGCTCGACCCGGACCGCACGGTCCTGGAGAACATGCGCTCCTCGGCCCCCGACCTGGACCTGGTCGCCGTCCGCAAGACGCTGGGCTCGTTCCTCTTCTCCGGCGACGACGTGGACAAGCCGGCCGGTGTGCTCTCCGGCGGCGAGAAGACCCGCCTCGCCCTGGCCACGCTCGTGGTCTCGTCCGCCAACGTCCTGCTCCTCGACGAGCCGACCAACAACCTCGACCCGGCCAGCCGCGAGGAGATCCTGGGCGCGCTGCGCACGTACAAGGGCGCGGTCGTCCTGGTCACCCACGACGAGGGCGCGGTCGAGGCACTGCAGCCGGAGCGCATCATTCTGCTGCCCGACGGAGTCGAGGACCTGTGGGGTCCGGACTACGCGGATCTGGTCGCTCTCGCCTGACGCAGCGCTACTGATCCACTCCATATGGATCA
Source organism: Streptomyces sp. NPDC048696 (assembly GCF_043198895.1). Lineage (NCBI taxonomy): Bacteria > Bacillati > Actinomycetota > Actinomycetes > Kitasatosporales > Streptomycetaceae > Streptomyces > Streptomyces sp. NPDC048696. The sequence continues at coordinate 565,260 of NZ_JBICVJ010000004.1, forward strand.
TTCGGCTTACGCGTGATCCTCAATCTGAGTGAGTGCGTCTCGTACCCCGGCGTGTCATGCACGGGATCAAGATCCGGTACGTACAGGACGGGCCTGTTCCGGCCTGTGACCCGAAACACACCTCTGACCAGCCACTTCGTGGCGGGCCGAGCTCAGAGGCTGCTTCGGGGCCGACCGGAAGTTCGAGTTCCGGTCGTGTCCGGCTCGGGTGTGCGCCGAAACCCGCTGGGACGGACCTTGCCGAATGGGTGGCCAGGAAGCCCGAGAGGGGTGATCATGAGAAGTCCAGAGCGCACTTCCCATGAGGAGGCACGGGTGGCCGAGACTCTGAAGAAGGGCAGCCGGGTGACCGGCGCCGCGCGCGACAAGCTCGCGGCAGACCTGAAGAAGAAGTACGACTCCGGTGCGAGCATCCGGGCGCTGGCCGAAGAGACCGGCCGCTCCTATGGATTCGTGCACCGGATGCTCAGCGAGTCCGGGGTCGTACTCCGCGGACGCGGCGGAGCGACACGCGGCAAGAAGACCGCGACGGCCTGACCGGAGCCGGGCGGGCCACGGCCCGCCGGGTCGGGTGGCCACCCGGTCGACCGCGTGGTCGGCCGGGTGGTTACTGTGCAGTCACTTGTTGACCGCACCTGACCCGGAGGCGCCCCATGGCTTCGCCCGACCCCGTACTCGACAAGGACGGCGTACGGCTCACCGTCGACGACGCGGTCGCCACGGTGACCCTGACCAATCCGGCCAAGCGCAACGCCCAGTCTCCCGCTCTGTGGCGGGCGTTGGCGGCGGCCGGACAGGAACTGCCCGGCACCGTCCGGGTCGTGGTGCTGCGGGGAGAGGGCAAGTCCTTCTCCGCCGGGCTCGACCGTCAGGCCTTCACTCCCGAGGGCTTCGACGGTGAGCCGTCCTTCCTCGACCTCGCGCGCGGCTCCGACGCGGAGCTCGACGGGGTCATCGCCGAGTACCAGGAGGCGTTCACCTGGTGGCGCCGCAACGACATCGTGTCGATCGCGGCGGTCCAGGGGCATGCGATCGGTGCGGGGTTCCAGCTCGCGCTCGCCTGTGACCTGCGCGTCGTCGCCGACGACGTGCAGTTCGCCATGCGCGAGACGAGTCTGGGTCTGGTGCCGGACCTGACGGGCACGCATCCGCTGGTCGCTCTGGTGGGCTATGCCCGCGCGCTGGAGATCTGCGCGACGGGACGCTTCGTCGGCGCGGCGGAGGCGGAGCGGGTCGGGCTCGCGAACCTGTCGGTGCCGGGTTCCGAACTGGACGCGGCGGTACGGGACTTGGTGGGCGCGCTGGTGGCCGCGCCCCGGGATGCGGTGATCGAGACGAAGGCGCTGCTGCGGGGGGCGGGTGGGCGCACGTACGAGGACCAGCGGGTCGCGGAGCGCGCGGCGCAGGCCCGCCGTCTCCGCGACCTGGCGGGCCTCGCGGAGTAATCCCCGGGGGCTACGCCCCCAGACCCCGAGCGGGGCTGCGCCCCCGCACCCCGCCGCGGGGTGGTTCGGCTGCGGACCGTGCTGGGTTGCTCGCGCCCACGCGGCGGAGCCGCAAATCGACACAGCCCCGCGCCCCTACAGGAGGGCCCGAAGGGCCCATCAAGGGGCGCGGGGCTGTGACATTTGCG